>CAVQMY010000058.1:0-41217 GCA_963713705.1 uncultured Verrucomicrobiae bacterium | reverse complement strand
GGTGAAGACTTCGCGACGCTGATCGCCAAAGCTGATGCGGAGTTGGTCCCCTTCCTCGCCATCGGGGCGTTTACCGGCCTGCGTCACGCCGAGCTTCTTCGCCTTGAATGGGAAGATGTCCGTTTTGCCCAAGGGTTCGTTGAGGTGAAGGCGAAGAAGGCGAAGACGGCCCAACGCCGTCTGGTGCCGATTCAGCCCAACTTGGCCGCATGGCTAGCGCCGTATTGCGCCCAAACTGGCGCAGTTTGTCGGTGGGTTCGCATCGGGCGGACGGCATCAGAGCTAGCGAAAGAGCATGGCATTCGTTGGCCGAAAAATGGGTTGCGGCACTCCTACGCGAGTTACCGAATGGCGCAGTGCCAGGACGCTGCCAAAGTCGCATTGGAAATGGGCAACAGCCCGCACATGATCTTCCGCCACTACCGCGCGTTGGTCATGCCGCAAGACGCAACAACGTGGTGGAACATTTTCCCGGAACAAGCGGCGAACGTTGTGCCCATGGGCGTGCACCAGAGAGCAAAGTGAGTGATTCCTGGTGGTGCATCAAAAAACTACGGACCGGTTAATATGCGCTGGGCCTGATACCAGAAATGAAATGCCGGTGCGTTGCCGCCTTTGAGCCGGGTCAGCGGCGTCCACGGCGCTTCGATTTGCAAGATCACGCAACTCGGCGACGCGGTCAGGCTGAAAACGCAATTGTTCAATGGTCACACCAGCCGGACGGCGCTGAATCCACGCGGCGAGACAGGCGGCTTTGCCGGCGGCGATGCGGGCTTCGTCCCGGCGGAACGGCTGGTTCACCAGATGATTTTGCAGCGCGTTCACGCCGTCCTGCAAGAAAAGCCCCTGCTCGGTTTTTGCGCCGCCTCGCAATTCAAGCTGGCAGTAAAGAAATCCGGCTTCGATGGAATCGTTCAACGTGTCGGCGAGGCTGAACTCGGCCTGACGATAGACAAGCTGCCGGGCGTGGGCGGCGGCATAGGCTTCAGCGGCCACGCTCAAATCGGTGGCGGCGTCAAAAAGCACACCCACGTCGAAAAGCTGTTTTACGATGTCGGTCCTGCGGAGCGGATGATAGAGGATGCCGATGGTGCGCGGGGCAAACGCCGTCAGTTTGTCGCCGAGCAAACTGTTCACCGTCGGCACGGCCACGCGAACTTCACGTTCCAGCGTGATGAAAGGCGTGTTGATGATGACGGGTTCACAATGTGGCGCGACCTGCCGCTCGAAGAGCACGTCGAGCAGCACATGGTCGGTCTTCGCCTCTATTACCGACGGGTAAAAGAACCGGAAATGTTTTTTCGGCGGCAGTTCCCGGTCACGCTGGGCATCGTGTTCGTATCCGGTGAATGGCGAGTGTGTGCCCGCCTGTTTGAGCACGGCCAGCAAGTTCTTCCGGCTTCGCCTGCGTGACAATGTCCACGTCAATGGACAGCCGCCGGATGGGATTCAGGCGCAAGAGCAGGCTTGTGCCGCCCTTGAATTGAATCGGCAGCCCGCTTTCCGCCAGACTGGCCGAGCAGTTGGAGGGCGACGATGGCTTTTCTCCAGCATCACCGGATTCGCCGAGCCGATGGCTTCCGCTTGGGGCCTCAACCACTCCTTTGTAAAGCATTGCGGGTGAATCATGTTCTTAACAATAATCAATCAAAACCAGTTTGATTTTATTTTGGTTTTAATTGATTATGCCCGGTAAAACCTCCTGCAACTTCAGATTCCGCCGCTTGGCATATTGATCGAGCTTGGCCACAGAAATTCGTTCATGCCCGGCGAGATTGACCACGAGCCGTTGGTATTCCCCGGCGTCCAGCAGCGGCAAGGCAGTGGTTTCCGCGCACAAATCCACGAGGATTTTTTCGATGGTGGCGTATTTGCCGTCCACCGGCGGCGTGAGACGGCAGGACGGACGACGACGGTTTTGTCCGACTGGCGGAAACTCTTGGTGGCCTCCAATCGGGTGGGATGCAGATAGGCCGTCCAGCCGGTCTTCCGCAATGCCTCAACCACAGTCTCCATGCTGTCGCGTTCCGTATGCACAAACGCAACGAACTTCGCGAGCAAGTGATGACCGTAACTGCCGATCTGAGCGGTGGACCAGCAGGAAAAATCAAGCAGCGGAAAAGTTTTGTTCAATTCCTGAACTAGGGCGGAAACCGGTTCGTGATCCAGAGTGAACGCCGTTGCTAAACTGGAATACCAGCCACGCCCGGCGGCGAAGACCAATCCGGTTTGGGTGAACTCGTGAAAATACCGGTTGAGTGTTGCTGGCGGGCAACGGAGCTTGTGTTTCTGCAACCAGGTTTTTACTGCCTCTGTGTTGTAATACTTACCCTGGTCGCCCAGGGCTGGCAGGCACTCGTCTCGCAGAACTTGTTTTAGAATGGTCTTGCCGTTAGCTAACATCGTAGTGCTTCGTTGCCGCCCCTTCAATGATTTTGATTTCGATGGACATCAAGTTGGAGGAGGGCCTCCGGATTCCAGCCCTGCTTGAACTCCAACCGTTCCCATTCCACGGTTTGTCCGTACAGGACATCATCAGTCTTGATTGGCAAATGCATCGCAGGCCGAGAATAGGTCAAAACCGTCTCCGAGAAAACCAGATTATTCTTTGCCGCCCGTTTCGGACAGGTGGGAATCTGAACTGATCGTGCTCGCGGTGCCGTGAACATGCCAAACGTGTTCACTCGAAAATACGGCTTCCATATACGGCGCTTCGTGTGCCATGAATCTTGGTCAGATTGAATCTGCACAGGGCATGTTGAGCGCGCGTGACTCTTAGGCGCCTCCCTTGGCGGAGCGTAGCGCGGTCACATGTGGAGGCGCAGGGGGCAGGGCGCACTACATGATACCGTTTCCGACGTTATTCATGACCGACCGAAGCGAAGCCCTCAAGCGGAGCGCAGGGAGGTTGTGAATAACTCGGCGGCGACCGTTCATCGCTGTGTGTGGAGGACAGTTGAGCAATACATCTCCCTTCGAGGGTTGCGTCAAGGACACAGCCTCTGCGACATGTGGTGAAGGTCGTCGCGATGGAGCGCTGGCAGTAGAATCGGTGCCGGCGTCCACAGCCACGGCCAAGGCACGGTTTCGCACTACACGTCCCCATGAGGGTTTCGTCAAGAGTACCGGCCTGGCCGATGGCCTCCGTCCAAAAGTCTGAGAGAACTGCGCCCTACGAGGGCTTTGTATCAGGTGGACTGGTGACGGGGCTACGTGGTCAACCATGCAACGATCAACGAAAGGAGACCGATGAAAGACTGGAATCAAATCACACATTACGCCGGCTTCGACTGGGCCAAGGACCATCACGATGTCACGATCTTGGATGGTGCCGGCCAGCGCGTCGCCGAGTTCCGCTTCGATCACACGGCGGCTGGCTGGAAGCAGTTCCAAGAAAAGATCGCCGCCTATCACGGCTTGGCCATCGCCATCGAGGCTAAGTATGGAGCCGCCGTCGAACGACTGCTGGAACTGAATTGTGGAGTGGTGTTCCCTGTGAATCCAAAGAGCGCCAAATCCTACCGCCAGCGGAGGGTCCCCAGCGGGAACAAGACCGACAAAATCGACGCTTGGTGTCTGGCGGATGCTCTCCGGGTCGATGGGCACGGGTGGAAAGCCTTGGGTCCGCAGACTCCCTTGGTTAAGGAACTGAGGCTGTTGTGTCGCGATGAGATCTCCCTGATTCGGGATCGCACCGCCCTGATCAGCCAGTTGCAGCAGGCGCTCTACGAATACTACCCAGCGGCCTTGGAGGCGTTCGAGGATTGGACGAAACCGTCCGCCTGGGCCTTTGTCGTGGCATTTCCAACACCGCAAGCGTTGGCGCAAGCGGGGCGTCGCAAGTGGGAGAAGTTCCTTCACGTGCAAAAACTGGCCCGCCCGAAGACGTACCAGCGGCGTTTGGAAATCTTCGCCCGCGCAGCCCAGTTTCAAGGCTCGGCACCGGTCGTCAACGCCAAGTCGCGCTTGGCGGCGGCACGCGCCAGACAACTGCAGTTCCTCCAAGCCCAAATCGAAGAATACCGCGCCGAGATCAGGCGCTTGTTCTGTGAGCACTCGGATGCTGGACTGTTCGGGTCGTTGCCGGGGGCTGGGGACAAGATCGCACCGCGGCTCTTGGCCGAACTGGGCGATGATCGCGCGTTGTTTCCAGATGCCGAATCGCTCCAGTGCTTGGCGGGCACTGCCCCCGTCAGTTACCAATCCGGGCGGGTTCACCGCGTGCGTGTGCGGCGCGCGTGCAACATGTTTCTGCGCTATACGGTGCACCTGTGGGCCAACCTCAGTCGGGAGTCCTGCCCGTGGGCGGCCATCTACTACGCAGCGCTGAAAGCCAAAGGCAAGAGCCACGCATGCGCGCTGCGAGCGTTGGGTCAACGGTGGCTGAAGATCCTCTGGAAAATGTGGCAAACACGGACTCCGTACAACGCCGACCTGCACGCGAAGAATCAGCTCAAACACGGTTCCTGGGTGCTGCAAATGCAGACAGTGAAAAGCTCTTCTGGTCAGCGAATCGCTGCGGCGGAATAGCTGGCCGAAAGTGTCCCCGCGCGAAGTGTTAGAAGCCCGCCGTCCCCGGCTCGCTGAGCACTGTCCAAGGTGGAGCCACGCAGTGGACGACCTTGACAGGCACAAGCGAGCCGTACAATCGGGGGCGACCCGCGCCGAGGCTGAGATGATCCGCTAGAACCGTGTGAATAACTCATGACACTTTCCTCTTTACAGACCAGAGAACTTCTTGACGGCGCGAGCGAGCCATATAATGGAGGCCCAAGGCACGCCGCCAGTTGTGATGTCAGCGGATAGCGGCGTGTTGTTGTTCTCGTCAATGCGAGCACCGGTAGCTACGTGTCTCCCCATCCGATGAATATCCGGCGATGACGCAGCGTGACGTGGAAAAGCGGTCGGTGCCGGTGGCCGGAGCGGCGGCCGGAACGGGCGTATGGTCGTCTCCGCCGAGCGCGACGGGAAGCGGCACGGACCGCCGATGAACCAGCCCCGTCGCGGCGCGTGCAGGGGCCGGCGGAACGAATAGTGGAGGCGGCCCCTAGCACGGGCCATCGCGGGGAATCACTGGTCAGCGGGCAATACGCATGCCAATAGCGATGCCGCAAAGAAGTACGACCGCCAAGATCATGGCACAGCAGAGCCACTCTTGTCGTGAGTAGCCGGTTCTCAAGTCGGCGAGGGTTTGGAGCAGACGTTGACGTTGCTCTGCAAAATCAGCTCGGGATTTCTGCCATTCCGCGACACCACATTCCAACTCGCCGCCAATGCGCTTGGCGACGGCTTCCGTTTGCGTCAATTGCGTACGCATTTCAGCCGCGGCTTTCTTCGTTGCCTCAAGCTGTGTGGCGACAATCTGTTCCAGCACACTTGTTTTGTCATCGACGGTGTCGGCCAAGTGCTGAATCGATGCGGTGGTCTGTTGCCGGTGTTCGGCGAACGTGTGTTCCATCTGTTGACGGGATTCGGCAACGAGGCGCGGTACGCTCGCGGCGGCGCGCCATTGTGCGCGGGTTAGCAGCGCAAGTTGAACCGGGAACGAATTCTCATCGCCCTGGCACCACTCGGCCAGCATCTTCCGGAGCCGTTTGGCTTCCTGTGGCGGCGATCCTTCGCAAAGTGTGTCGAAGCCGGTCTCGTCCATGACTACTCTCCGAAGTTGAGTTCCGGGTTTGTTTCTGGCGGAGGAGCCGACGTGGTGGCCGTCGCGGATTTCTGTTTGGGAATCAGATCCGTTGGCAATAGTAGGTCAGCAACCTCGTCGTACTGCCGAAACATGCGCGCCATGGCCCACTGAATCTCCCCGGCCAGCAACCGTTCCAGATGACCCGCGTCCACACGGGACAGTTCAGCAAAGCTCAGACCGCGCTTGGCGACGGACTCCGCTTTTTCCGCCGCCAGCAAGGTGGTGGAAGTGAGTGCCGGCAGTGTGATGGATCGCGCGCCGAAAGCCGTCAGTTCTTTTTCCAGTTGTGATCCCCGGAACAAATCGCCACGCGCTTTTGCCGGGTTATGGACGATGACATAATCCACCCGGTCACCGGCATGGAGAAACAACTGCGCCACGTTGTTCATGCTCTCGGTGTCGTCGGTGGGAAACAGGAAGAACGTCAGGTGCACGCCTTGTTCGGCGCAAACTTCGAGGACTTGCAATTCCTCCAGTGCGCCGAGGATCAGCGCGTCCGCTTGGGCGCGGGTGTCAATGACGTGGACAGGGGCGCTGTCCTTGAGCACGCGGCGGAAAAGGCTGAGCAATGCGGTCTTGCTTTCCTGCTGGTTGCCGAGTGGATACGAGCGGACAGCCTCGGGATGCCGGCTGGCGAAGGTGTGATGCCGGTCGTCGAGGTCGGAGCCGTTCCATGAGATGCCGAGCTTGATCCAGCCAGGCGGTGCGGAATTCGGCTTCCAAGCTTTTGCCGAGATTGCCTTTGGACTGTGGGTTCAAGTGAATGCGTCGGGTGATGTTCATAGTTTTGATGGATCATTGAGGTTGATGGTGTTGGGATTCGGCTGACGGAATGGACGCGTCGGCGGAGTTACCGCGAGCACAGGCTTGCGCTGCGACTCGACTGCCGGCGTGGGAGTAACTGTCGATTCCCCGGCGGCCGCGTCCCGTTCCCAGTGCGGACGGGCGAGGAATTTCAAGTGTCGCCGGTAGAATTGGTGAACTCCTTGCAGAGTGATCGGGCAGCTCTTTTCAGCGCGAAGTCGCTCGGCGATCTCCTTCCAGGTTTTGCGTTGGCGGCGTTGCTGGCGGATGAACTCGATGTGCGGTTCGAGTCGGCTGTGAAAGGCAGGACCGCCGCCGGTCTTCGCGCGTTTTCCCTGTGCCGAGTTGCGCATGGCTTCCGCATTCATCGACACGAGATTACGGCAGGTCGTGCCCCACGCGTTAGCGAGCAGTGGGCGAGTTCGGCAAAATGGTGGCAGAGTTTATGGAAGTAGTCACTTCAAGCCGCGTTGACGGATGTTGAACGCGTCAATGAATTAAGACTTTTTGCGCGCGGAGCGCAAAAGGTCTTGTTGAAGTAAACCCGGCGGTCGAACGTAGAACGGGCCTTGGAAATGGGATGGCCCAGTCGGGCTGGCGTCAGCCGCCGGGCTGCCTCTGGAAGGACGAGCGGGCCATTAGGCGGTGGGGGGACGAGGGGATTCGTTGGGGAGAAAGGGTCGGGAGCGAATGTCGGAAGCGTCGGATGGTGCGCGGATGGCAAAGCCGGAGCGAGCCGGCGCACGGAGTGAAACTGCGGGCGCGGCCATCCAGCCGCCGGTTGAGAATTGGCCGAGGCGTCATGGTGGAAAGCGACGTTGAGGCCGCAGAATCTCGCGCACGACCCAATGTCCGATGCGGCAGTGCGGACAGAGGGTGTTGGAATCCGCGGAAGGTGTCGCCGGAGGACGGGGTGCGGGCGTGCTGGCTGGCGTGACCACGTCCGTTTGTCCGGCCAGCATCCGGCGGAGTCGCTCACACGCCGTTCGGCGGGATGCGCTGGCCAGACCGTAGGCGCGCACCTTGGCAAAGCCCTTGGGCAGGGTGTGTCGGAGGAAGCGTCCGATGAATTCCAGAGCCGGGAGCGTGACGCGACGCATCTGTTGGGTGCGGTTGTCGCGGTAACGGAAGGTCACCTGATCCTGATCGAAGGCTTCCAGACGACTGTTGGTAATGGCCACGCGAAACACGTAACGGGCCAGATATTCGAGCACCTTGCGGCCGCTGCCCGCCGGCTGGCAGTGCACGACCCACGCGCTGCGCCAGACCCGAGAGGGCACCTGGTCGAGCAGCCCGGCGCGGCGCAGACCCTCGCGCATCTTGGCCCGGAAGATGACCGACAGCGCGCGCACCGGCACCAGGAAGGCAGGATTCTTTGGCACCACCCAACGCTCGCCGTCCAGTCCTCCCGCGCTGACCAGCAGATGGGCATGGGGATGATACAGCAGGGCGCGGGTCCAGGTGTGCAGCACGGCCAGGATGGCGGGTTGTGCACCCAGGTAGCGCGGATCGCGCGTCAGTTTGAGCAACGACGAAGCGGCAGATTTGAGGAGCAGCCCGTAGAGCGGCTTGGGATGCGCCTGGCAGAGAGAGCGCAGTTCGGACGGCAGCGTGAAGGTCAGTAGATAATGGGGCACGGGCAGCATGCGTTGGCCGTGTTGTTCGAGCCAGCGACGGGTCTGTTGACCGTGGCACTTGGGACAGTGCCGATTGCGACAGGAGTGATAGGCATAGCGCCGGTGTCCGCAGTGGTCGCACTGCGCCACGTGACCGCCGAAAAAGGCGGTGCGGCACTGTTGGATGTCCTGCAGGGCGCGCGCCTGACTGGGCAACAGCGCATGGCGGGCGCGGTAGGCCGCAACGCATCGGCGGAGAATCTCCGCCACTTCCAGCATGGTCGCGGCTTACAAATCTCGCATGAGCTGGTTGAGCGTTTGCTGCAGTTGGGCCGCCGCTGGTTCGGTCAGATGCGTGTAAATCGCCGTGGTGCTGCACGACGAGTGTCCCAGCAGAATCTGAATGATGCGCAGGTTGACGCCGGCTTCGAGCAGATGCGTGGCGTACGAGTGGCGCAGCGTGTGGACGGTGACGGGCTTGCGAATCCCGGCGGTCATCCGGGCGCTCTGGCAGGCGTGGCGGATCTGGTCCCGCTGGAGCGGGCGCTGGCCGGCCCAACACGACGGGGACGGAAACAGCCACGGCTGGGAACGGTGGGTCTTCCAGAACCGGCGCAACCGTTGCAACACCAGGTCGGGCAGCGGGACATACCGTTGCTTGCTGCCTTTGCCATTGACCCGCAGCAGGTGGCGTTGGCCGTCCACGTCCTCCACCGTCAACTGCGCCGCTTCACTCTGACGCAAGCCGCAGGCATACACGGTGGTGAAATAGGCCAGATACACCGGCTCGGGCAGCGCGTCCAGAAATTGCTGCACTTCCTCGCGGGTCAGAACCACGGGCAGCTTCTTCTGATACGGCGGACGCACCACCGTAAAGACCGGCCAGTTACGCTGCAGCGTCTTTTCGTAAAAGAACCTCAGCCCGCCGAGGGTGCCCCGAATGCTGGAGGGCGACCGCCTGCGGCGGTAGGTCAGATAGAGAAAATACTCTCGCAGTTCCTCCTGACCGATCTGATCGGGAGAACGATGGTAATGCGCGGCCAGCCGCCGGACGGCAGAAACGTAGACCCGCTGCGTCGAAGCGGACAGGCTGTGGAGTTTGAGGTCTTCAATGAAGCGTTGGCGAAGGGCTGTCATGGCTCCTTGCGGGAAGGGTGGGTTCCACATCGGTCCAAACCGATGGATTACTCGTCAGAGCAATCAGCCCTTCCGTTCGGAACCCAGTTTGTCCCTCGCGCCCGCCCGTGACTATCGCCTTTTCCTCCTTTCAGGGCGCGTGCTTTGCTACCCGGCGTGAGCCGGGTTTAGTTCAACGCAAGTCAACAGATTATAGAGCCGGTCGGCCAACTCGTTTTCGTGACAGGCATGATACGAAGCCCCGTTTGGGGAGGACGACAAGCTTTCTTTGCATCTGAAATAGTCCCTAAAATCCGCAGGGGCGAATGAGCCTTGTCGGGGAGGTTTGGGTGGCGATGCGCTTGGTCAGGGATCAAACTCGGAAGCCAAATCCCATGTGTGTATAGTTCGCCCAACTACGGCGGGAAAGTCATCCGATACTGGTCAAGTTCTTCAATCTCGCGATCTGCATCGAGCCACTGGCCGGCACCGAGCAGCACTCTCATCATCACACAGCGCTTCTGTATTCGGTCCGCCATCACTTGCGCATACGTTCCCTTCTGGAAACAGTACACGACCGTCACCTTTTCTCCGGCCTTGCGAATGCCGCCGATCCGATGTACGCGACCGATGCGTTGCTCCATGGCCGCGGGATTCCACGTGAGGTCGAAAAGCACGACATGACGACAATAGTGGTGCAGGTCAATTCCCTCCTGCGCCTTCGGCGTGGCAATCAGTGCTAGCGGAAATGATGGTAGGTTGAACTTCTCCACATTGCGCTCGTCCGAACCGGTGTCCGCATCGTGACGAACTACAATTGGTAGCCGGCGGCCACGGCCCAAGATCGTTTGAAGTTCCCTCCATGCCTCCTGATCTCCGTCGCCCAACCGCCTCCGGTGGCGACTCCACCATCTGGTGACTGAACGCCGTTCAATTGTCGGGCGATCCGCGGAGTGTGCCATCACTTTGACGACGCCGGCTGCGTATGACCCGTCGAGGTCCAGCCAGTTGGCCACCTTGTCGATATGGCGGCGAAATCGGGCCGCTTGCCGCTTCATGGCATTGGCCTTCTCTTTCACCACCACATGCTCCTCCAGTAGCCGCGCGAGAGCCTTTAACGTCGCGAGCCGCTGGGTAAAGACGACTACCTTGATGTCCTGACGCAACAGGCTCACGATCTTCTCGACAGAGGTGTGCAGCTTCGGATCACGGAGTGCAGTCTGCTCTGAGACCACAGCATCAAAGGCATAACTCCAGCGGCGATCAGCCAGAGGGAGCGGTGATTTGTTGAGCGATGCGCGCGCTGCCCGGCCAGGATGAGCACAATGACTCACGACGGCTTGCGATATGTGTCTTCTGTCCGCTTTGCAAAACTGCGTCAATGCATCTCTCGAGTAGCAACGTTGGCAGGATCGTCTCGGGCGCGGCATCCGCACTCCAATGCTCCGTCACGCGCTCTCGATCATGATCCCAAACTGCCCGCACCATATGCTGTCGGAGCTTTCGCTCCAGTGCCTCTTTATTAGGGTAAATGACGGGTTCCGCGACAGCCTTGGCAAAATCATCCAATGGTAGCGCATGGATCGAGTCCGCAAACGTTGGTGGAACACCCCGGGCGTGATCGAAGTCGAGGAGACGCCTGCGGAACTGATGCACCGACAGGGCGAACGGCGTAGCAGTAACGAGAAGGCATTTCTCAAAACGCTTGCGGAGCAGGCGGGTGACAACACGGTGTCGCGCCGCACCCTCCAACTTGTGGGCCTCGTCAACGATGAGAAGATCGAAACGGTGACCGCTGTTGAGCCAAGTGCGGGCTTGGATGTGATCCAGTATGTCTTCAACAATGTTGCCGCAGTCTTCCTTCCACTGCCGTGCATTGACATCCAAACACGCCAGGATTTTCTTTGCATATTGATCCGGAATGGCCTGCGGTCGAATTTTCCGAACGGAAGTCGTAATCCTCAAGTATTTGTCCTACCAATTCTTTGCGCTCCCATTCCTTCAACCGCATTCCGCGAAATTTGTAAGCACGACGGAGTGCGGCATAAAGCAAGTCGGCATCGAGCTCATCAGCCCCGTACTTCTTCAGCGTTTCGTAGGAAGCAAACGCAATGTGAGGAAGTTTCCCGTCTGATGCATCGGAAGACAGATGATCGATCGATCCGTAGTATCGCGCGGTCCATCCGCTCTCTTTCCATTGAGCCGTCCAGCGTTTCGCAACGCAATTCGCCAACTCCTGCCATCGGTCTGCCCAGACGCGAGCCATGTGCCCACTATGGGTCAACACCAGGATGTGCCCTCGATGGTTAGTCGCCAAACGGGCAAAGGCGACAGCGAGCGCAACATAGGTCTTGCCTTTACCCACTTCATCTGCCAGCAGAACTCCCGGCTGATCTTGTTCGTACAACCTACGCCAAAGGCCATAAGCCCGATCATTCTGTGTACGCAACTCCGGCAAATAACTCGGGTCGAGGTGTTTCCCGGTGATCACGAGATTGATGTCCTTACCTGGACCAAATTGGATCATGACGCCTCCTCCAGAGTCCGCGTCAGAATACGCAGCTGCTTCCGCACCACCGGGTCGAAGCTCGCCATTCTCATTGCTCGCCGAAGCCGTCTCGACCGGCTACGCCAATTGGCGCGTTCCTTCTTCGACGGCGCAAGGCGTGAGAGTACTTTGGCTGTATGCCACAATTCGACACGGACCCACCCGCGCCAGACCCGGTCTGATGCTCTCGTGCAGGCGGATGGGTCGTAGGAGTCGTAAATGTGCTGGAATAGCTCCAGCAGACGCTTTCTTTCGACAGAATTCAGCGTCTCATCGTAAAATGTTTCTTGAATGTAGCGCATCCGTGATGCGAGGTCGCGCACGAGTTCCGACCATCTAAACTTAGAATCTAGGCTTTGGCCATTCCCGCCTCCGCCTGTGCCCTTTTCGCCACCAACTGCCACTCCTTCCGCCCAAACTGCGCCGAGCATCGCTAACCACTCCTCGGGAGTCCGCTCCCTCGCGCTGTTGCTGCACGCCGGGAGAAGCTCAACGGGCACGTCGATCGGACAGCACCCATCCACGGCGCCGCCGCCGCGCTTGCGTGTCACAAGCCAGCTGATTCCATCCTTGAGCTTGAAGGGATGCGCTTGCGTCCCATCGTCGAGTAAAAATGGTTTCCCTGCATAACGCAGCAGCGTGTGCCCGCGATCACTCGCATTCTTCCACTCGACACGCAGCGTATAGCGCAGCGGGTCGTAGGTCGCGTAACGCAGGGGCATCCATGCGTTCACCCGAACAATCGAAGGCTCCACGAACTCGGCGTCCGCGAGAGAGCATGTGCTTGAGCCAAGAGTGCGGAGGAAGCGTCTCGCCTTTTTCCATCGCGTGTCAAGGATCCAAGCGGTTTCGACATTACCCCGGCTAGATGGAGCAAGCAGCGCGGCGTTTGTCATGTTGGGCGAACCAACCAGAATGTATGCACGTTGTATCCGCCCCGGAGTGTGTACTAGACAGGCAACCTTCCCATGCAGGGGGCCGGGCGCTGCTTCGACAGTGTGGAAAAGAATAGGGTGTTTGAGTTGCAGTTGAGCCATCTCGAAAACCCCACGACAACCCTGAACGCGAAGCGGATTCGCTTCCAATTGTGGCAAGTAGACGTGGAAGTGCGCTTTAGGATACCGTTGCGCAAGCTGCCCCAGCCACTTCTCATCGAGAGAAACTCCGCAGGACTCATCCTTTTCGAAGAATGGGCAGACGAGATGCACTTCTTCGACGGACTTTGGGGCACCAGCGAGAAACCGTAACCCAATAGGGGATTGCAGGCTGGTTACGAATTCTCCTGGAAGATCGTTTAGGCGCGCGGTGATTGTTTCTTCGAGTATCATCCGGGCAGCGACGACTTGAGGTAACTCTTCAAGCATTTCCCGTAATTGGCGAGGCAGCGCCATCGAACCGGGTCGGTGTAGCATTGCGATCTCCCGATTGCGGCGCCATCCCGCCGGCGTGAGATTCAGCGAACCGTCGGACCACACGACTTCTCTATCGAAGAGTGCGATGAGCAACTTCGGGTGGAAGAGCCTCTTGGAGTTCTGCCAGGAGGAAACGTTGAAACCAATCCGATGGCCTCTGTAGCGAGTGCTGTCGCACACCACGGCGACCGGAAGTCGAGTGAACGAACGGCCCTCCCCGATGCTACCCTCACACGCAGCCTCGGAGAAGCGGGTAAGCAACTCGGCTACGAACTCCGCATTAAATGTGTAGGTACAAGCCAGAATTGCTTCGGGTTCACCGAGCTCACGGAAAACCGAAAGCCACCGCTCCTCGAGCGAGTTTGGGCCCTCAAAATGCATGTGGCCTCCAATGGGTCCCCTTGACTAACTCGCGGAGATTTCGAAAACGGAAATCGGGCGCGTCCGAACTGGGTCGCCACTGCTGAAAATCCGCGGGCATTTCTCCGAGGTGCATAATCCAGGATGTCGCTTGGCGTACATCACGCGTCACGGTTATGTGCCAGCGAAGCAACACTGCGGCTGGCTCACTACCCCGCGTCAATGACGACAATGCATTGGCAATGGCCGAACGGAGTGGATTCTCGATGGCCCAACTCGATGGGAATGGGTCCGCATCTCGCATCGTGTTCGCCAGTCTGCGCAGAGTGTGCCGGGTTTTAGTCGGAAACGTCTTTTTGCCATTCAGTAACTGGCAAAAAGCCTCAAGAGCAGCTACTTCAAACCGGACAATTGGCACCGTTGCTCGAGCAAGACGGGTTTGTTCCGTGTCGAGATGCCGCCCTGCCACATATCTCCACTCACGGGCGGCCGGCGCTGCCACGACAGCTCGGGCCGCGTGATTCATTGCCTGATTGGAATCTGAAAAGAGTTTATAGCCAAGCCGGCACCGAGCGGACTTGAAATCGATGCCCGGAAAACGCTTTCTTGAGACGGTTCCAATCTGTAGTCCAGTTGGTAGGGGGCGAGAACCGGACATCCCCAAGCAACCGTTTAGTAGCATCCTCGACCAGGAGAAGAGAGTTCCTTTGAACAAGCCCTATACCGCGCAGAGAGACAATGTAGTTGCCTAACAAGCCAGTAGCCCGCTGATCGACAAGAATTGGCACCCGCACGTCAGGCTGCGACCGACTGCAAAGTTTTTTTATTTCATTGATGCCGCCGCCGCTGCGCTCATGGAACTTATACCAGTACTGCTTGAGTGCTCGTTCGAAAAGTTTGAAGCCGCGGTCGAAAATGACTGCATCGACAGAGGACCCGGTGGACTCTTGAGCCCATCGGAGTCCAACGAGTGTCCATAAATACTCGTCAGCATCGCGCGTTGCACCTGTTAGCAACGGCACCAACTGATCCGACATCGCTTCTCGCAGGGCATCAAAGCCAAGCGGATCAGCCGAGCGCGTCGTGTTCTGCGAAGGCGGCTGATTCCAAAAGATCAAACTGGAAGCTTGCATGTCATTCCTCATCCTCCTTCTTCCGGAGGGACACCCGCCATTTCTCTTCCTTGTCAATCATCGACGCCAGTTTTGTTCGCAATGCGCGCCCTTCGGGTGCATCCAGCAACTCCTTGAGCTTGGCCCCCGAGAAATCCGTCAATTCCGGCCAGAGTGACGATTTTCGCAACACGGCAACCATCTTCTCGTATTCGTCCGGCTCACCGCTTTTGGTCGGGATGTCCCATTCAACCTTGTGCGTAATCGTCGCCTGACGGTCAGCACCAAACAGCCGTTGGAGTTTCCGCTTCCGAGCATACTGGATGATCGCCTTCTTGACGGCATCCATTTCCTCTTCCAACGCTCCAGCCTGACCGATTAACTTCTTGCGGCGGCGATCCAAGTCGGCGAGTTGATTGACGAGGGCAGCGCCGTCGTCCGGTTGCGATTTGGGTTTGGCCGCTTTCTCCTCGACCGCATACAGGTGTTTCCAGAGGGGACACAGCGGGCGGTACTCACACCAGTTGCACAGGTTGGATTCGTGAGGCGGGAAATCGTTACGCTCCGTGGCGGACTCGATCTGCTGAATTTGGCGGATCATCGTGGTGCGGAGTTGTTCCAGTTCTTTTACAGTGCGGTGGGATCGTATCTCCTGGTCAAACCGCAGGAAGTGCCATATCAGCACCACCTTCTTGATGTCGGCGATGGATTTCCGCAGCCCGATCTCATACAGAGCCAACTGGCGGTCCTTGTCTTTGTCCGCCTGCGCAGGCAACGAGCGATTCGTCTTATAATCGTGAATCTCGAAGACCCCGGCACCCACCTTGTCGATGCGGTCCACAAATCCGGTCATCAGGTAGCGACCTGCGGCATCCAGTTTGATGCTCAGCCTTCTTTCGGTATCGACAACCCGGCCCTGATCGAACGGCTGGTAATGGCGATAGTAGTCCTGCACGCACTGTCGCCCGATTTTGCGGTAATGCTCCGCACGGAAGCCAGGCTCGACGATTTGGACATCGTCACTCCATTTGGCATCCCATGCCGATTCGTAGAACACCAGAGTCTCTTCCTCGGAAAGCAGGCGTCCATTGCGGACACACTTGTAGAGATATTCCAGCGTGTCATGCACCCTCGAACCCAGAAACGCCTCGACGGACTCGATGTCGCCTTTGATCTTGTCGATGTACTGGAACTTGTACTTCTGCGGGCAGGATTCGTAGGTGCCGATCTTGGAGTGGGAGTAGATGGCCATGGTCATTCCTTTCGATGTGAAGTCGCAACCGGCATTTGCGAGAGCCCGTGGAGCTTGTCGGCCAATGCCTCGATTGTGTCCCTCATCGCCAATTGCTTGCGCCAGCTCTCTGGTATGCCGGCCACCCCGTAGAATGCCCCCGCCAATTGCCCATACACCGCGCCAGTCGTATCGGCGTCGTCGCCCAAGTTCACAGCGAGCAGGCAACCATCGCGGAAATTGTCGGTCTTGTGGAACGCCCACAAGGCGGCTTCCAAGGACTTCACCACGTATCCGCTACCCTTCACTTCGGGCGGTTCGCGCCGCTTAAACGAGCCCCCTGCAATCTCGGCAATCGCTGGAGACAGCGGACGCTTCCGCCAGCACCCCGTCACAGGTGCGTAGTCGTCTGACAACAACTCTTCTTTGCTGGCATCCGAAACAGCCCCCCAAATCAGTCCGCCGAGATACCGGCACGCATCGACGGCCTCGGTGGCTCCGTGCGTCGTGCGCGAACTATCTCCCGATCTCGCAATGGCGGTCAGCGAATCGTTTGCGAAGTACAACGGCACCGGTGCGAGCCGCATGATCGAGCCGTTGCCTGCCGTGTGTCGATCCGTCGAACCGCAGTGGGGTTCGCCGGTCTTCTCGAAGCATCGCAGGCTCGATGCCGTGGTGTTGCCGATGTCGAAACAGCGTCCCGTGCTACTTAGGTGCCCTTCACGCCACCAGCGGACATAGCGCGTGAGTTGATCCACGGGATCGAATTCCTGACATTCGACCAGGCTCTCGGCGAGGCACAACGCCATTGAGGTGTCGTCGGTCCACTGGCCGGGTTTCAAGCCGAATGGTCCGCCGCCAATGATGTCGGAAATTGGCCGGAACGATCCCGGCGGGCAAAACTCCAAAGTCGTACCGAGCGCGTCGCCCGCGGCTAATCCCAGCAAGCTCCCGAGATAGCGATTAGTGGTGTTCATGGGTCAAGGATCTTGGCTCCATTGCTCAGTTGATCATTGTAGGTGCCGCAAGCGTGGTTCACCGCATCGCTGTCTCGCTTGGTCATTGTTCCCCGCGAACAATCATCTTCCGAGCGGCCTCTGTATGTTACCAGGTCTGGCATGGCTTGACTCCTTTTCTACCACAGCTAGCGCTCGGCTGGCTCATACTGCCGTGCCATCTTGAGGGCCGTGTCGCGCACCCGGTTCTGCAGACTTGTCGGCGCAATCACGTGCGCGTGTTCACCCCAACTCAACACCCAGCGCTGGATTTCCATAAGGTTGCCCAATTTGAGAGTCAGTTCGATTTCGCCGCCGTCCAGTTCCTTGATCTTTTGGGACTTATGCCACTGTCGCTCCCGCACCAATCGGGCCGCAAACGAGTCGAACCGGATGCAAATCTCCTGCGGTTTGCCGCCGTCATTGAACACACCGAAGCTGTCCCCCAACTGTTTCGTGATCGAGAAATCTCCCGGACGACTGAACCGCTTGCTTGTGGAATGGACATCCTTCATCCGTGCCAACACAAACGTGCGCATCTGCTGGCGATCCTGGTCGCAGGCAAACAGATACCACTGGTTCTCGATGCACCCCAAGTGGTAGGGCTGAACCCGTCGTGGCTCGTGTTTGGAGCTCCCCCAACTTGCGATACTGGAACTCCAATTCCTGCGACCGCAGCACCGCCCGGCTGACCGTCTCGAACAACTGCAGATCGGCAACCGTGGCGCCAATCGACCGGAACGAGATTGCTGAGTCCAGGTCGGACCATTGGAACGACATAGTATCCTTCAGCCCCCCGGTCAGTTTCTGAAACGCCGTGTGCAGCGGTTTCTCGAACGGCGTGCCTTTGTACTGCGCCAGCACCTTCTCGGCGACGAACAGGGCAACCAACTCCTGCTCGGTCACCTGAACCGTGGGGAAATTCTCCACTTTCGCGGTGTAATGGAAACCGTTGCGGCGAAAGTCGAACTCGATGGGCAGATTCATCCGGTCCCGCATGAAGTCGATGTCGCGCTGGACGGTCTTGGTGGCCACCTCCAGATCGAGAGATAACTGCGAGCAATTCGGGAATTGGTCGCCCTTGAGTCGTTCGTGAATGCGGAGCATGCGGGCCAACGGTGGGCGGGACAGGCGGTCGACGGTTTGCGGTTTCTTCTTCATTGGTCACCTCCAACATACGCACCGCCTCGGACAATGGCTGTCCCAGGTCGTAACAACAAGGAAATTTATCCTATGACCGCCATTGTCCGAGCCCCGCTTTATACTAATGACAAGAAATGATTAAGTCATCATGAACCGAACTCAAGAAAAACCAGTCGTGTCTACCCTCTGGAAAAACTGCCGCGATCTGTTCGTCACCCAACCCGCCCCGTCAATCTGGTTTGACCCCCGCCCGCATCGCCGGGTGCGGCGTAACCTCTGGCGCATCCCCGTCACCAGCCATCGGCCACCGAGTCTGCGTCGGCTGGAGCGCCAACCGGAGGCATGATGGCGGCGACCTATTACATTTGGAAATGGGCGGACAACGACTTGCCGGGAAAACCGACCGAGATTGTGGCGCAACTGTGCGCGGGGAAATTGCCGCCTGCGTTACAGCTATTCGATCCCGAAAAAGCTCTCGGGATTTTGGCCGAAGTGGCCGCTCAGCGCCGGACCGAGATGAGTGAACTGTTGATTGAGGTTCAAGCGGAACACAACGGCCAAGCAACATTCATCCAACTCTGCGACCCCTCGTCGGATTCGCCTTGGCTTGCCGACAAACTGCTCTGGGCGGTTTGGCTGGCCGACTTGACGTTGTACTGCGAGAGCAATAATCGGTTGGTCGGTTTGCCCAAACGCAATGTGGTGGAGGTTCCTGATGAAAGCCGCCAACTCGTAGACATTGAGCCTGCCGACATCCCGGCGTTGCTGCAGACTCTGGGCGACCGGCAACATCTTGCGGCAGTCGCCTGTTATGATCGCGACGGTAATATGTTCCAAGCCTGGTCACACTGGCGGCGCTACGCCGTCGAGTGGCAGACCTTGCCGGAGCGGGATTTCAACCGCCACCGGATTTGGGTGGCCGGCAAGCCGACGGCGGGCCAGCGCCGCGCACGACTTGGTTCACGCAACGACCTGTTTGCCAATGAGATTCTGACGATAGCCGACGTGCAAAGGCTCTGGACGGCGTTCTTGTCGAACGCGACACAGCCCACAAACCATGTCTGGCGGGAGATTACGCAGGCTCTTAGCAAGCCCGATCATTCACCGCGGGAGCGGCATACTCAAAAAGAGAAGGCACCACCGCTATGATCTCCTCCTACTATCTTTGGAAGTGGGCGGACAATGATCTGCCCGGCAAGCCTAATGAGGTGTTTGCGACGCTGACGCGGGGAGCCATGCCGGCGGCGTTGGAGACTTTTGAAACGGCTCTGGTGGTCCGCGAACTGGAAAAGGCAGCCGCGATAGGTAGACGGTCGGGCGAGGAATGGGACTGGCAGGCATGCTCCAGTGGAACCGGCAAGGAAGCGCGATTCATCCACGTCCGCTGTTTGTTAAAAAACAATCCCACATACTCCCGGGAACCCTTTGTTGACTGGTTTGACGGGCTGGGTATCAGCGGGTACGACGAACAACGCGGACGGTTGATCGAGTGCCTGTCGCCAAAGTTGAATGTCTTCGAGAGCGAGCAGTGGTGGGACGAGCCCAGTTACGACATTGATGAGGGCGATTTGACCGGGTTATTGCGGCGCTTGCGGCCCAATGGACAGAACCCATTTGCTTCCCTGCAAGATCGGCGCGGCAATTTCATGCAGTGCATGGGATCCGGTCGTCGGTACAGTGTGGAGTGGCACGAACGGCTTGATCCCAGGGATTGGAACCAGACGGTTTCCTGGCGCCTGGAATGTTTCCCGGTCGCGGGCAAACGACGGCATTTCATCCCACGCGGTGTGGAATACTCGGTGGTGAAAGGCAGTGATTGGTGTCAGTGCGTGACCAGCAAATCCGATCACGAAACAATCACCTTCAGTGAGACGCTGCACGTCTTTCGGGCCTTCCTACGGGGCGAACCGCGTCCATCAAACTACCATTGGCGCAATATTCAGGGGGAACTGTCGTGAACTCGCCGACCGCTTCATATTACCTCTGGAAATGGGCGGATAACGATCTGCCCGGCAAGCCAAATGATGTGTTTGCGACGTTGATGCGTGGTGAACTGCACCCGGCATTGCAGAAGTTCGACGCGCAGCCGCTGTTGGCGCGCTTGGACGAACTGGCGGCCACACGGCGTGGATTGGGCGAGGAATGGGATTGGCAGGTTCATCCAGCCGATGATCCGACGGATGCCCGGTTTGTTTTTCTGACTGGCCCTCATCTCAACGGTTCCAAGGATTTGGCCGCCAGTTTTGCAGATGCGATGAATGGGTTGGAGATCAGCGGCTACGATGAGCGATATGGTCATGTCATCCATTTGCTGAGGGCGAAACTCAACTGCTTCCTATACGGACAGAACCACCAGGAAAGGCATTACGACCTTACGGCGGAGGAGGTCCCGGTTCTCTTGCGCCGCATTGACCGTGAAGCCCCTGATCCTTTCGCCGTCTTGGAGGATCGTCGGCACTACTTCGTCCAATGTTACGCGCACGAGCGCCACTACTGCGTCGAGTGGCGGGAGCATTACGACACGAACAATTGGGATGATTTCGCACACTGGCGAGCGTACGCCTTGAAACGGTTGAAGGCGCGTCGGAAGATGCCTCCGCCTCGTCGCGGGCGCCCGGATCACGACACACTTACGTTCGCTGATACGGTGCGAATCTTTCAGGCATTCGTGCAAGGCGATCCCAAGCCGCCCCGATTCCGCTGGCGCGACATCAAGCCGCTCCTGGAGCAGGAGGAAGCCCGCCGGAAGAAAGGCAGGCCTGGCACGCGATGACTTCTTCCTACTACCTTTGGAAATGGGCCGACAACGACCTGCCCGGAAATCCGAGCGAAGTGTTTTCCGAGTTACTGCGTGGCAGTATGCATCCTGCCGTACACCCCTTTGATGCCCGGCCACTGCTTCACGACTTGCAGGCAACCGCGGCGATGCGACATGCCTCGGGTGAGGAATGGGACTGGCAGATTCAACCGTCTGACGCCCCTGAATTTGCCCGCTTCATCTTTCTCCAGTGTCCTGCGATTCCGAAGTACGGCGCATTCCGGGAGCTGTTCATCAACCTTGTGTACCCGCATGGCTTGAGCGGTTACGCCGAGCAACACGGAAGAGCCATCGAGTGCTTGCTGCCAAAATTAAATTCGTTCGAATTCGGCGGGAGGCCTGAAGCGGAGCTATTTGACATCGTCGAGGATGACCTTCCGGCGCTACTCGGTCAGCTCCACCCAGAGCAATTCACCCCATTCGTAATTCTCACGAGTCGTATAAATCATTACGTGGGGTGTTACGTCCTCAGCAATGGCTTCGAGGTTGAATGGCGTGAAAATCGCAGTCTCACTGACTTCACGGATTACGACCAGTGGCGTGCCGGCTACGCACAACACCGGAACGCCAAACGCCACCCCAGAGTCGTTTGTGAACAGCGAGTGATTAACAGCGCATTGCGGGATGTCAGGATTCAGGAGTTTCCACACGAGCGACTGCGCTTCAGTGATGCCCTGCGGATCTTCCAAGCCTTTCTGCGCGGCGAACCACGGCCCTCACAATATTATTGGCGCAGCCTTCGACAGGAATTTGAACAAGCGGAACAACAACAAAAGGCCGATTTACATGAATGACACTCACAACCTGAGCCTCCACCCCGAAATTCTGCGCCTGCGCGACGAAAACTCGCTGCTGCGCGAGGAGGTTGTCCATCTTCTGACCGAGGCGCACGACCTGATCCATACCATCAAGCCCAACCTGCTGGCACTGTACCAGACCAAGATCGGCGTTTGGGAGTTGAAGCAATTCCGGCTGCAATGCCAGGCAGCCCGGCTCAAGCGCAAGGTGGAACTGATCCAAGCGTGCCTGAACCAGGGTTGCTGGCCCGATCTGGCGGCCATCGAGGCGCAACTGGAGGAGGAATTCCGGGCGTGGGAAAACAAGCTCCGGCTGGAGGCCGAGCGCATTGCGGCGGCGGAAGAGCGACTGCAACACTTGCTTTCGCCGGAAGATGACCACGAATTGAAGAAGCTCTACTACCGTCTCGTGAAGAAACTCCATCCCGACCTGAACCCGGAACTGACCGAAGATCAGCGGCGGTTATGGTTGCGAGTGCAGGATGCGTACGAATTAGGCGACCTTGACGAACTGCGCGCGCTGGCGGTGTTGGCGGATCGTTCTGCACCATCAGTCTCGTCGGCCAGTTCGTTGGAGCGCCTGACGGCGGAGCAGTGCATCCTCGAACAGCAGATCCAGCGCATGCTGAAGGAAATCGAAGCCGTCGAGAGCCGTCCGCCACTGACGATGCGGTCCGAGTTGGTGGACGACGATTGGGTGCGCAACCGCTGCGAGACGATTCAGGCGACAATGATGGAACTTCAGAAACGCTGTGCTGGACTGACCAGCCACATCGAAAATCTATTGAAGGAGTATCCCGGTGAACAAAGCTTTGGCAAAAATTGACCCGACCGTGCTCGCCTTGATGCACGGCTCGTTCCAAAAAGATGACAAACTCCAGCCGTTTGCCCGCGAGATTCTGCTGACAGAATGCCATGTGTCCGGAACGGTTCACAAGGAACTCAAGGCCATCGAACCAAGCCTGACATCCGGTGCAATGCTGGCGCTGCGCCGCGAACCTGGCAATCCGCACGACAGCCTCGCCATTCGCGTCTACGATGCCGCCGGTAACGCGCTCGGCTACATCCCCCGCATTACCAACGCGCCGTTGGCGCGCCTGATGGATGCCGGCAAGCAACTGTTTGCCCGCCTTGAGGACAAGGCGTGGCACGGCGATTGGCTGAAAATCGATATCGGCGTTTACTTAAGAGATTTCTGACGGCTGACAGAGTTTACGGAAGCAGTGACCTCATGCCGCGACCATTGGTCGCGAACCGGCCTCGGTTTTCCGCGCATTCTTGAAGCGCCAGTGTTCAACGATGACATCGGAGGCACGGGCCAACCATTTCGCATCCTTGTGAAGTTCTACCATGATTGTCATCGCGAAGTATTTCGATCCATTAGCCGGCGGACGGCCGAGCGGCTTCAGCAACCCTTTGGCAACGAGAATCGGAATCTCATGTGGCGAGAACCCCAAAAGCCACGCTGCCTCCTCAGCCGTTAACCGTGCGGGAGCCGTCGTCAGATTCAGGAATTGTTCCCGTTGCGGATTCATGGCTTCAGACCCGCATACCCCGAGCTTGGCGAGCCGTGTGACCAGCGCGTTCGGCCTCCATCACGGATTCGCGGTTGCCCACCACTTGGCGGCACCGCCAGGAGATGGCTCGCACGACCATGCCCGGACTCTGTTCCGGGAATTGTTCCCATGCCACACGTTGTGCCCTAGCCACCAGATTGCTGGCCATGAACCGGAGGGTGTGTCGGGCTTCGGCTGCGTATTGGCGCACCAACTGATGCGGGTTCGCGCTCCTCAATAGAATCTGGTCCCTGCCGTTCGCTATGGCGTATGCAGATTCCGCTGGAAACAGATGAATAATGGCGAACTCGTTTTCCGTGGGGTGGCGACACAGAAAGATTGCGCATTTCGGCAACCTCAGCAGAAGGGCTTGCGCGTGCCATTCGATCCCCTCGACGGTGATAATGGCAATCGGGTCGGATAAACTGGCCCGTCGTTTCCAAGTGGTTTGTTGGAAGCTGCGCACTTGACGATGAATCTGCCGCAACTCGTCGAGTTCGGGCTGGATGGCCTCGAATGCTGCAGTGTAAGCTTCCCGCTCACCGTGCGTGAACCGCGCGGTCGATCCGCGGGCAACGCTCTCAACGATTTGGCCCTTGCGCTTGAGCAAGACTTACCCTCCCGCCTGTGTCAGCTTTGCCAGTTCACCTGGTGTCAGGACGATCTCGCCAGTGAGTGACCGCGACGGAACCAATTTGTCCCGTTGAATCAGGCTGAATACTGTGAAAGGGTCCACACCGAGCACTTGGGCCGCTCCGCTAACCGTCAGTTGCTTCACCGCTGGTTCGGATGCCTCTGCACCGTTCAACTGATTTTGCGGCAGTTCTTGATTCATGCTTGGCTGCAAGATACCTCAGTTTCCTTTCCACCCTGTTCGCAGGTGCGAACAACTCAAATTCATCGTGCGCGCTGGGATTCCGGGGGAAAGCTACCAGGCAATCCGGAAATAAGTTTCCATTGATACCGGAGTAAGGTTTCCAGCAATTCCGGTTTGAAAGCTCCCACTTTGTCGATTGAGTCTGCAACGGGTGGAAACAATACGCGTGTACCGATCAAATTCCGAGAATCTCAGAAGTGTCGCGGCAGGGAAAGGTGTGTTGAAGCGCGTTGAAATTCCATGTTGAATTGGGTTGACCGGGCATTGAACTAAACCCGGCTCACGCCGGGTAGCAAAGCACGCGCCCTGAAAGGAGGAAAAGGCGATAGTCACGGGCGGGCGCGAGGGACAAACTGGGTTCCGAACGGAAGGGCTGATTGCTCTGACGAGTAATCCATCGGTTTGGACCGATGTGGAACCCACCCTTCCCGCAAGGAGCCATGACAGCCCTTCGCCAACGCTTCATTGAAGACCTCAAACTCCACAGCCTGTCCGCTTCGACGCAGCGGGTCTACGTTTCTGCCGTCCGGCGGCTGGCCGCGCATTACCATCGTTCTCCCGATCAGATCGGTCAGGAGGAACTGCGAGAGTATTTTCTCTATCTGACCTACCGCCGCAGGCGGTCGCCCTCCAGCATTCGGGGCACCCTCGGCGGGCTGAGGTTCTTTTACGAAAAGACGCTGCAGCGTAACTGGCCGGTCTTTACGGTGGTGCGTCCGCCGTATCAGAAGAAGCTGCCCGTGGTTCTGACCCGCGAGGAAGTGCAGCAATTTCTGGACGCGCTGCCCGAGCCGGTGTATCTGGCCTATTTCACCACCGTGTATGCCTGCGGCTTGCGTCAGAGTGAAGCGGCGCAGTTGACGGTGGAGGACGTGGACGGCCAACGCCACCTGCTGCGGGTCAATGGCAAAGGCAGCAAGCAACGGTATGTCCCGCTGCCCGACCTGGTGTTGCAACGGTTGCGCCGGTTCTGGAAGACCCACCGTTCCCAGCCGTGGCTGTTTCCGTCCCCGTCGTGTTGGGCCGGCCAGCGCCCGCTCCAGCGGGACCAGATCCGCCACGCCTGCCAGAGCGCCCGGATAACCGCCGGGATTCGCAAGCCCGTCACCGTCCACACGCTGCGCCACTCGTACGCCACGCATCTGCTCGAAGCCGGCGTCAACCTGCGCATCATTCAGATTCTGCTGGGACACTCGTCGTGCAGCACCACGGCGATTTACACGCATCTGACCGAACCAGCGGCGGCCCAACTGCAGCAAACGCTCAACCAGCTCATGCGAGATTTGTAAGCCGCGACCATGCTGGAAGTGGCGGAGATTCTCCGCCGATGCGTTGCGGCCTACCGCGCCCGCCATGCGCTGTTGCCCAGTCAGGCGCGCGCCCTGCAGGACATCCAACAGTGCCGCACCGCCTTTTTCGGCGGTCACGTGGCGCAGTGCGACCACTGCGGACACCGGCGCTATGCCTATCACTCCTGTCGCAATCGGCACTGTCCCAAGTGCCACGGTCAACAGACCCGTCGCTGGCTCGAACAACACGGCCAACGCATGCTGCCCGTGCCCCATTATCTACTGACCTTCACGCTGCCGTCCGAACTGCGCTCTCTCTGCCAGGCGCATCCCAAGCCGCTCTACGGGCTGCTCCTCAAATCTGCCGCTTCGTCGTTGCTCAAACTGACGCGCGATCCGCGCTACCTGGGTGCACAACCCGCCATCCTGGCCGTGCTGCACACCTGGACCCGCGCCCTGCTGTATCATCCCCATGCCCATCTGCTGGTCAGCGCGGGAGGACTGGACGGCGAGCGTTGGGTGGTGCCAAAGAATCCTGCCTTCCTGGTGCCGGTGCGCGCGCTGTCGGTCATCTTCCGGGCCAAGATGCGCGAGGGTCTGCGCCGCGCCGGGCTGCTCGACCAGGTGCCCTCTCGGGTCTGGCGCAGCGCGTGGGTCGTGCACTGCCAGCCGGCGGGCAGCGGCCGCAAGGTGCTCGAATATCTGGCCCGTTACGTGTTTCGCGTGGCCATTACCAACAGTCGTCTGGAAGCCTTCGATCAGGATCAGGTGACCTTCCGTTACCGCGACAACCGCACCCAACAGATGCGTCGCGTCACGCTCCCGGCTCTGGAATTCATCGGACGCTTCCTCCGACACACCCTGCCCAAGGGCTTTGCCAAGGTGCGCGCCTACGGTCTGGCCAGCGCATCCCGCCGAACGGCGTGTGAGCGACTCCGCCGGATGCTGGCCGGACAAACGGACGTGGTCACGCCAGCCAGCACGCCCGCACCCCGTCCTCCGGCGACACCTTCCGCGGATTCCAACACCCTCTGTCCGCACTGCCGCATCGGACATTGGGTCGTGCGCGAGATTCTGCGGCCTCAACGTCGCTTTCCACCATGACGCCTCGGCCAATTCTCAACCGGCGGCTGGATGGCCGCGCCCGCAGTTTCACTCCGTGCGCCGGCTCGCTCCGGCTTTGCCATCCGCGCACCATCCGACGCTTCCGACATTCGCTCCCGACCCTTTCTCCCCAACGAATCCCCTCGTCCCCCCACCGCCTAATGGCCCGCTCGTCCTTCCAGAGGCAGCCCGGCGGCTGACGCCAGCCCGACTGGGCCATCCCATTTCCAAGGCCCGTTCTACGTTCGACCGCCGGGTTTACTTCAACAAGACCTTTTGCGCTCCGCGCGCAAAAAGTCTTAATTCATTGAATGGATCAACGCCATTAAACAGTTTTCAAGCGATCAGTAGAAGTTCGGTCGGCGTACGGATGGAAAACCTAATTCCTGATTAGGAGTAAGGCGTCCAATCTTTAACCCATCTGCATAGGATGGGAATGCCTGCGGGTTTTCCGACCATGACGTGTTGAATTGCGGCTGCACGCGAATGCAGCACGGAATGCGTTGCCGGTGCCTGGTGTGATGCGCATCGAGTGGCGGTGTGCGTGGACAGGATGCGGACACGGCGTTGACCTCGTGAATGCCAGGTCCTGCAATCATGCCGGGAGATCGTGCGATCACATCATCATGGCGTTGGCTGTGGTCAAGGTTGGGAAGCACACTGAACGCGCCGACCCGAATCGGGAAGCGGAACGGAGTCGCAACACGTCGTCGTTCACGTGAGGCGACGGGAGTGCAGCGGCGATGCGGGGCGCGCGCGTTGAGTGTGCGCTTGACCGACGCCGTCGCTTTGTCTGGGTTGTTTCCGAGGGACGAAGGAAGCGGACCAGTCAAAGCGCTGGCGAGGAACGTTTGTCCCGTCCATCTCGTATCGAGATTCCGTTAAGCATAAGGGTTATCAGTTTTCTTTTCGTGTAGCTGATGCACTTTTTTGTCCTTCGGTTCCGGCACACTGCCCGCCGTGAATTTTGGCAAGGCAGAACGGACAACGGTTGGCCACTCGGTTACAGCCACAGTCCCGGTGCTCGACAGAATCATGGCCCAACCACGTGGACAATGGGACTGCCTCCGTGTGCTCCCGAAAACCTGTCGAGAACAAAATGAAGAATTTTGCTCAACCAAAGCTAAAGGGGGAAAAGGGGGGATACCGGTTGCAAAACCCGACCCCCGTGGGTTCCAAAATCTTAATGGCACGCGTGCTAATCTCGCGCCCGCGATTCAGACAAAAAGGAATAACGCATGAATACAGCCATCAACGAACGAGTCACAGCCTTTCCAGGTGTCCGGCGCGACTGTGCCCGGATTGAACTGGTGCCGGTGCAGGTGCGGGAATTGTTGAATGTCCGCCGCCTGCCGGCCCGGCTGACCGCGCAGCAGACCGCGGCGCTCCTGAACTGTGGCGAGCACGACATCCCGCTACTGGTCCGCAAAGGCTTGCTAAGGCCGTTGGGTCATCCGCCACCCAACGCGATGAAGTATTTCGCGCCAACGGAAATCCTCGAACTAGTGTGCTGTCCCTAACGCTTCGTTACAATGAATCGCTTCATTTTGACCAGATGGACATTGGAAAGGCATTTCAGTGACACCACACTAGCCGGCGACAGCAAGAGAATGGGGCAGATCTGCGACGCGATTCACGAATACTGGCGCGGCAAGAACGCGGCCAAATCCAACGGAGGACACAATTCTGCGTAACGGGTGCCAACTTGCCTGCTACTCGCTACCGCGATCTTCCATCCCGACGATAACCTGACGCTCATGCTTGCAACCAAAGCTCAATACAGACTGGACCACGCTCAAGAGTATTTCGAGGAACACTTGTGCGTCGGCGATTACTACACCGAAGGCCAACAGGTCTTGGGGCAGTGGTGCGGGCAGGGGGCCGAGCAGTTGGGGCTGTCGGGCGTCACGCGCCGCGACGAGTTCCTCCGACTCTGTGAGAATCTGCATCCGCAAACTGGCGAACGGTTGACGCTCCGCCAGAAAACCACACGGATTGAGATTGGCCCGGACGGCGAGCCACACCAAAACACCAATCGGCGCGTGTTCTACGATTTCACATTCTCCCCGCCCAAGTCCGTGTCCATCGCCGCCCTGGTGGGCCATGATCGGCGCATTGTCGAGGCGCACGAGCAAGCGGTGACTGCCGCGCTCAGCCAATTGGAATCGTTCGCCGCAACGCGCGTGCGCAAGAACGGGCAGTGCACCGCCCGCACCACGGGAAACATCGTGGCCGCCGTGTTTCGGCACGAAACCTCGCGCGCCTTGGACCCGCATTTGCACAGCCACTGCATCCTGTTCAATGCCACCCATGACCCGGTTGAGAACCGTTGGAAGGCTCTGGAGAATTACGAGATGTTGGTGGCCATCAAGTTCATCGAAGGCCTGTACTACCATGAGTTGGCCCGTGCATTGCGCCGGTTTGGCTACGAGATCGACAACAAACAACGAGGGGATTTTGACATCAAAGGCGTCGCGCCGACGCTGATCGACAAGTTTTCCAAACGGCATCAGGAAATCGACCGGAAAACGCGCGAACTATTGGAGCGGGAACCGGAGAAGGCCAACGGCAACATCGCCGCGATCCGCGAGTACATTGCCCACAAGGAGCGTGCCCGCAAGATTCGGAACATCAGTCTGGCGGAACTCCAAGCCGTTTGGGACACACAATTGACCCCAGCGGAGAGGACATCGCTGCGTCATCTGGCGAACGGGCAGCCTGCACCGGCCGTATCCAGTGAGACTCTCGCAAGGCAGGCTCTTTCTTGGGCCGAGGAACATGTGTTGGAACGCCGGTCGGTGGTGCACGAGCACGAATTGTGGCGACACGCCTTGGAGCATGTGCGTGGTCAGAGCGTCGGGCTGGCCGAGGTTCAAGCCGTGACCCGCCAACGCGGCTATCTGCGCGATGAAAAGCATCCGGGCAAGGTTACGACAAAGGAACTGCTGCGACGGGAATGGGACATCGTGTGCATGGCCAAAGACGGCATTAGCCGGTTCGCCCCGTACTGCTCAGGCCATTCGATCCTCAACGCCAATCTCAACGCCGAGCAGCGTCAGGCGGTCGAGCGTATCCTGCGGTCGCGCGACTTTGTCACGCTGTTTCGCGGCGGAGCGGGGACGGGCAAGAGTTACACGCTACGAGCAGTATATGGTGCACTGCAACGGGCCGGGCATGGAGTCGAGGTGATCGCTCCGCAACGGCAACAAGTCATGGACTTGGAAAGGGACGGGTTTCATGGCGCACAAACTGTCAGCGCGTTTCTCGCTCGCAGTGCCATGTCTCATACCGGCGTGGTGCTGGTCGATGAAGCAGGACAGATCGGCGGTCGGCAAATGCACCAGCTTCTGACTTTCGTACGTGCCAACAAGGGCCGTGTGATCCTCTCCGGCGACACCCGACAGCATGGCGCGGTGGAAGCCTCCGATGCGTTACGCGCCATCGAGAAGTATTCCACACTGCGGGCCATCGAACTCACCACGATTCGGCGGCAGGACCCGGCCCGGGCGAAGACACGCGCCGAACGCGAGCAGATTGCCCAATACAAGCAGGCTGTGAAAGAGGCATCGGAAGGCAACCTCGGCGCATCATTCAATCGGTTGGATCGTCAGGGAGCCGTCGTGGTGTGTTCGACATCCGACCAGGAACAGCGCCTTGCTCAAAGTTACCTAACGTTGGCCGAGCAACACCAGTCCGTGGTGGTGGTTTCACAAACCTGGTCGGAGATTCACCGGGTCAATGACCAAGTGCGCGCCGCGCTGAAATCGCGCGGCCTCCTGGGTCCCGAAGACCGGGCTGTGACCGCGTTGGAGGCCGTTGATTTGACCGACGCCCAAAAACGCGACCGGCGATTCTACAAAGAAGATAGTGTGATCGTGTTAAACCGCAAGGTGAGCGCGCTGGATAAGGGCCAGGTCTGCCAACTCGTGGACATCACGGAGAAGGGCATTGTTCTGAAAAGTGTGGACCAGACTTGCACCATCCCGTTTCGGTTTGCCGATCGGCTCACCGTATGCCAGCCGAAGGAACTTGTGCTGGCGGCTGGCGACCGGTTGCAATTGAAGGCCAACGCGAAGACACGAGCAAGCCAGCGCTTGGCCAATGGCGAACTGGTCATGGTGAAGAAAGTCGGCGCCGACGGGCGAATCACACTGACGGACGGGCGGATTCTGGAGAAAGATTACCGGCAATTCGTACGCGGTTTCGCCATCACGTCTTATGGGGCCCAGGGCAAGACGGTCGATCACGTCTTGTTCTCCGATTCCGCCATCAAAGCGGCCACGAACCAGCAGCAGTGGTATGTGACCATTTCCCGGGGGCGCAAAGGAATCACCATTTTCACCGGTGACAAGGCCCAACTTCGCGAGAACATCATGCGTTCCGGGAACCGCGAATTGGCGATTGATCTGGCGAAGCAAGGCCAGATCCAAAGGCTTGATTATTACGACGTGCTGCAAGGGCCGGGCGTGGAACAACAAACCAGAGGGATCAAGGCATGATTACGAAACCCGGCTACGACCAGAATCGTTCGAGTCATCCTTGCTGGAACAAAGATTATCAGGCACACGCTCTGCGCGTGGAGTTGGCCGATGGGAATCTCTATGTGTTCCCGTACCGTCACCTTGCCTTTGTGCGATTCGAGTCCGGAAACGATCACGCCACGCTACATATTGTTATGGACACACACCAGATCCACATGACCGGAAAACATCTACGGGAAGTGGCGTTAGCGCTTCAGAAGTTTGCCGTGGATTGGTTGAGGGAATTGCCCGACCGTTACGTCTCACAGGCAGATGACGGTCACGCATGGGTCGAAAATATCACCGTCAAGGAACTGGAAGGGTGAGGCCATGATCACGCTGACCTGCAAATCGTATCGAGCGCGGGTGGACGGCGAGAGCGTTGTCTTGGAGATCGACGACGCGCAGCCGACGAATTTTGTGCCGCAACTGATGAGCAAGGCGGACGTGGCGAGTCGGCTGCATGTCAGCGTCCGTAAGGTTGCGGAGATTGCGCAGTCGGGGCGGTTGCCGGTCGTGCGTGTGGATGGCGCAGTCCGATTCAGAGAAGAAGACGTTCTGCGGTTGTTGACGGAGAATCAGGAACCAAAGCCGCGACTGCTTGAACTGCCGTCGCGCATCCGGTCGCAAGTTTAGGCACTCCTTCGGGCTGCGCAAAACGCCGACGCAACTCTCCATCTCGTCCGATACTTTTGCCATCTTTCACTTGGGTCAATGACTGCAATATACATTGCAAATGCAAATGGGCTTTGACTCGGCCATTTAATCCGATTGCCTTGCGCGACTGTCATCGTTTCATTTATTATCGTGGTGATGAGCAAATTGAAAGTATTTGTTGTGGAGTCCGTTTTTCCTGAAGACTTCTACCACCGGCGGTGGGAGGGGCACGTGGTGGAAGAAATCGTTCGGCTTCTTGACGGTAGAACATCGTACAAGATCGTTATGAATGTCGGTCTTCTTCGGAAAGCCATCGCAAGCGCGTCAGAACATGAATGCGACGTTTTTCATCTGTCGTGTCATGGTGATGAAAACGGAATCCAATTGACCGATAAAAAAGAGATTTCTTGGAAGGATTTGGCGTCTCTATTCCAAAAGACGAATCACATGCCATGCGCGTTAGTTCTTTCAAGTTGCGTCGGCGGTGACGGTGGGGTGGCACGCGCTTTTAAGGAGTGCGGACAACAGCCTAAAGTGATCTTTGGGGCCGAGGCAAACGGTGACAATGTGCTCACTTTCCCTGGTGCTTGCATTAGCTGGCCAATTCTTTACACCGAACTGGTGAATGGTGGCATGACTCCCAAAACATTCAAGGCTGCCATAAAGAAAATGAATAAAATTACGGCACATCAGTTTGTTTATCGCCGCTGGGATGGAGAAACGTATTTACGGTATCCCCAAAGACGACACAAAAAAGCCGCGTCGTGATCTTGGCTAATAAACGACGCGTGACAAAGCGTGACAAAAGACCATCCCAACCCTGCACTTTTTCGTATTTTGCGGTTGCGAAAACATGCAGAATCATGCAGAAAATGACATGGGCGATGGATTCAACTCCCACCGCCTCCACCATAACTATTTGCATATCAAATAGTTATAACACGCGGGGACGTGGGAACATGTCCCACCTCCCCTTTTGGTCTGATCCGTAGGCATGTAGCATTGACGATGAAGCACTTACAACCTTTCGTCTTCGGAAGATTACCGCGTTTTCCACATAATTGTAGCACTTTGTAGCAGTTGGCCAGTGCAAGATTGGTGCGGCACGCGTGAGGCCGCACAGCGAATGAGGGTTTTCGGTGACGGTGAGGCTCACGCAATGAAATGGCACTCAAGACAAGGCCTGGTCTTCAGAGAATAGCGCTGGTGAAAGACGAACCATCCAATGCGCTTTACAATAACGCTCGAAAAATAAGATGCATCTTTAGAAGTGCTGTAGTATCCTGTCTTATATGTATGACCGATGGTATGCAAGCCAGTTGCGTGAAAAACTGACCCGGCCCTTCGTGCACTTGATCTTTGGTGCTCGGCAGACCGGGAAGACGACGCTGCTGAGCGCGCTGCTGCCGCCGGAAACGATGGTGGTGGATCTATCCGACCCGGCGGAGCGGTCGCGGCATGTCGCTGACCCCGGTGCCTTTGTCGCCGTGTGCCGGAAAATCCCGGCGGATCGTCAAGGGCAGTATGTGTTCGTGGACGAGGCGCAGACCGTGCCGTCCATCTTCGATGCAGTTCAGCATCTTTACGACAGGGATAAGCGGCGGTGGCGGTTTGTGTTGTGTGGCAGTTCGGCGCGTAAACTTCGGATGACCGGGGCGAATCTGCTGCCAGGCCGGAGTTTTCTGCATCACCTATATCCGCTGACACTGGCGGAGCATCCGTCCACAACGCCTAGGATCAGTTATGCGGTGTCTCCGCTGCCGTTTGAATGGCGCAACGGGACGGCACCGGCGAGGCCATTTCCCGCATGGGACTTGGAATCGCGGCTGGCTTATGGAGCATTGCCAGGAGTAGTGAACGCCGAGGACCAAGACCGTGCCACGTTGCTGAAGTCCTTTGCATTGGTGCATCTGGAGGAAGAGATTCGACGGGAAGCGCTCGTCAAAGACTGGGGAGCGTTTGTGCGGTTTCTTCAATTGGCCGCGAGCGAATCAGGGCAGATTCTGAACTATGCCGGAATTTCCCAGGAAACAGGACTGTCACAGCCGACAGTGAAGTCCCACTATCAATTGTTGGAGGATATGTTCATCGGGTTCCGGGTGCCGGCCTTTTCCAAAAGCCAGCGTAAGAATCTGCTCTCGACCCCGAAATTCCTGTTTTTCGATCTGGGCGTGCGACACGGGGCGGCCCGGTCTGACCGCCTCGCCAGAGATCGTGAAAGTCAACCCGGGCGTGTTCTTCGAGCAATGGGTCGGCATCGAACTCTGGAAACGGTTGCAGTACCTAGGCAGCGGCCAACTGCATTATCTGCGGACAAGGGATGGGATGGAGATTGATTTCATCATCGAGCTGGCCGGTAAATTGACGCCCGTCGAGGTGAAGTGGACGGAGAAACCAAGTGAATCGGATGCCCGTCATCTGCGAACTCTCCTAAAGGAGCATCCGAAGCAGGCGGAGCAAGCCTACATTATCTGTCGTTGTCCGCGCCCCATGGAGGTTTGCGAAGGCGTCACGGCGTTGCCATGGTTTTGCCTGTGAATTGACCGCGCCCGGTTTTGTCAGACCCCATCGCCCGGATTCTCTCGATCAGGGTTGGTTTCCGTGCATGGTCGGCACAGAGTTCGTTCAGCTTTCGTGTGAAGTCCAGGTCCGCATCCTGTCTCTCGGCCAATTCACGCAGGTCTTTGAGTATTGTCACGGCTTCGTCATAGCGCTTGGGTTGTTTAGTGGCGACAAGCTGTTCAACTTTTCGCCACAAGTCTTCTTCCTTGCCCACAAGGGAGTCCAAGTGCGCGGTGTGCTGCCGCGCCTGTTCACGCTCGCGTTGCGCTTCCTCACGCGCTTGCCGCTGGGCTTCCGCGCGGTGGCGTGCCCGACGGATCGTCTCAGCACGGGTCAACAGTTCAGCAACTGTTCGCGGGTTCGGGTTGCCGGCTGGTTGGTCGGGGTTATTGCGCAGAATGCGCTGTTTCCACTCCCAAAGGAGGCCGGCATCTTCCGCATCTATCAGCCGGATGAGAAAGTTGTCCTTCACTGCTGCTGGCAGCTTCGCGATTTGATCGGCGATCATTTTTCGTGAGATGCCGATTGTCTTCCGATCTGTACTGGCTTCGGCGGCGGCGGCAATCAGATCGCGGTCAATGCGCAGAAAATCGGCCAAGCCCTGCAACGAACCGCTCAAATCCTTCAACCCCGGCGGCACCGGCGGTTCAAGTGCAGCGTCATCAACCTCACTATTCTCAACGGCCAACAGCCAACCGAGGTACATGCACCGGTAATCCCCGCGCAACAGGTCGGCTCGCAACGGAGTCAAATTGGATAACTCACCGCCGTCCTCTTCCCAGTCGTAGTCTCCTGTCTCCGACAGGTAAGAAAGAATCACATGCTCGCCCTTAACCCGACACGACAGCGACCGTCCGTCACAATACGGCTCAACAACGTCCCGTGGGAGCAGTCGTGCCGGCACCCGCAGCATCAAATGCCGGGTTCCCCAGTTTGCGAAGTACAGATATGCATCGAAGTACCGCTCCATCCACCGGTTGGGATCGCCCTTGAAACTGCCCCAGTGGTACTCGTTGGTGAAACTGGTGGCTGTAATCCGCGCACGGGTGGAAACTGCGCGGAGTTCCGTCATCTGTACGCTGGTCAGCGGCCGGTCAATCGCTTGAAATTCATAGTATTGGTACTCACTCATCGTGATTCAGCATTCTTGTTGGTAAGATCCAAGCTTGGTTGCAGCGCGTCAGAGACCGTGTAGCCAATCGCCGCATACCCTTTCTTTCGTCGTTCGAACATGCGCGCAGCCATGGGAATTTGCGTGTCCACGTAATCGTAGATCACGACTTCCTTCTTTGCATGATGGGCGCGGTGCAATCGGCCGGCGTATTGCTGGAGAATGCCGCGCCAAGAGATTGGCATGGTTAGGAACAGCGTATCCAAACGGGCGTCATCAAAACCTTCGCCGAGGTACTTGCCGGTTGCCAACAACACCCGCGGTTGGCCGTCCGGAATCTCGAAAAGCTTTCGGACGGTTTCTCGTCGTTGTTTCTCGCCCATGCCGCCGTGCAAGACAAACCGAATAGCCGCCAGATCATCGAGGTGCTGAGACAACAGCTCAAGATGTTCTCTTCGTTCCGTCAGGATGACAGGACACCTGCCGGCTCGTACAGCCTCCCGCACATCAGCGATGATCAGGTCGGTCCGCCGCGCATCGCGCAGAATCGCCTCATAGACATCATGGATCTTGGCCTGTTGTTCTGGAGCCCCAAGTACGGTGCCGGTTTCCCGAACAATGACTCTGTGTTCAAACAACCGTGAGCGTGCCATCTGCTGGTCGCTCATGGCATAACGGATTGGACCACACTGCATGAAAACGATCGGATGATGGCCGTCCTTTCGCGTGGGCGTTGCCGTTAGGCCAAGCACGTACTTCGCTTTGGCCTGCCGGAGCACCTGTTCAAAGGTGAACGCCGAAACATGATGGCACTCATCCACAATCACTTGTCCGTAGTCGGCCACGATATCAGCGACGACACCTTTGCGCTGGAGCGACTGAAGCATCGCAATATCAATCAACCCAGTCGGACGGTTCTTGCCGCCGCCGATTTGCCCAACCGACTGTTCGTCCATTCCCAGAAATGCAGACAAACTGGCCCGCCATTGGTCGAGCAACTGCTTGCGATGCACCAGCACCAACGTGTTCACCTGTCGTTCCGCAATCAACCTTGCTCCCGCAACAGTCTTACCGAACGCGGTCGGCGCCGAAAGCACACCTGTATCCGAGCGCAGCAGAGCGGTAACTGCCTGTTCTTGCTCACCCGTGAGCGTTCCATGAAAACCCGCCTGCACTGATCGTCCCGCCGTACGTTTGTCCTCCAAGACCATTACCGACCCCAGATCGCGAATCAGCGACGAGACCTCTTCCAAGGAGCCGCGCGGCAGAGCGATGTGTTTGGGAAACTCTTCAGCGCACGATATAATCCGGGGCTTACCGAATGTCGATAGCCGCATCGCCTGTGCCTGATAGAAATCCGGATTCTGGAACGCCACGAGTCGGATACAGCCGGTTAATCAATCCGGACGGCAGATTTTGCTTCTCCAAGTACAGCAGATTCGACAGAACAGCGCGAATCTCCGTTGGAACCGTCCCACGGATGACCGGCGCCTTCGCCCGTCGCGAGGGAGGCAGCATCCATGGTTGGTCCCCCGCCTCATCATCAACACTCATCCGCACGCCTAGGATTCGTCCACGCTTGGCGGCATCTTCCTCAATCGCGCGCACCTCGGTCTCACTGATTCGTTTCAGCGATCGCAGGAAAACCCATTGGTCTGGATACGGAACAAAGTTAGTATTCACAAACAGGCTGTTGCCGTCTCGGGCCGGACCGGCTTGCAGCGGCAGCGCAATCAAGTTCCCAAAGCCGCCCTGCGGCATTGTGTCCTGGTTGGGAAACAGCCGATCATAAGAATCCAACCCCACCCGATGCCGCTGCTCCATCGTCTCGGTGAGCAAAGCACAGCCAAAACGCCGGGCCAGCCGAGCGGAGATCGGTTGCTCGAAGAAGAACCACACGTGAGCGCCCTTACCCGAGCGTGACCTTTCCACTGCACAGGTCAAATCCCTTTTTTGGCAGGTACCCGTGAAGGCTGAAACGTCGTCCATCCACTCCCTCTTGTCGAAATCGAGTGCCAGAAAGTGGCACGTTTCGTCCTTGAGCAATGGATACACTCCGATCGTCATCTGTCCCGCCAAGTGCCTGCGCAGAATTCCTTCCGTCACGGGCACAAACTTACGGTGTAAACATTCTGAGCATTTTGTCCGCGGCTTATCGCACACGCCACGCACCCATTCATTCTGACAGGCAGGCGAATACCCGCACTTTCCATCGCGTCCCTCCCAGCGTTTCGGGAAGACATCTTCCCGCCCTCTGAACAGCGATGCAAACAGAGCGATGTCCCCACTGCGAATCTCTGAAGACGTTGAAGCTATTGGACGCACCCGATTGACCGACGGAGGGGAAGTTGGCACGCGCTCATGACACCGCTTCTCAAGTTTCTCCAGCAAACTCAGCAGAACGGTCTTCTGAATATCAAGCTCCCGTAACTGGCGCTGGACAGTGCGAATCTGCTCCTGAAGATGGTGCAAGTCGTCGCACTGCACATTTTGTTCGTTGTTTGCCATGAACTGATGCTCAACTGCCAGCAGACTAAGCAACGGGAGGCGCACGAGCAAGTGTGCAGTCGCTCGCACTGTGAGGCGGTGACATGAAAATGTGTACGATCTATTGTGCCAGGGCGCAGGAATGTTTTTCAGTGAGCCTGCGATCACGTGCAAGTTGTAGCAGTTTGTAGCAGTTCCTAAGGGTTCCGGTGTGCTTTTGTGCGTTTGACAACCGCAGAAACCCGCACCGGCACGCATATAGACACGCCGGAAGGGGTTTCAACTCCCACCGCCTCCACCACCATTTTTCGACACGGCCATCGCCGTGTGAAAAATGACCCTGAGGAACGCTGTGACGAAGGGCCGAACGCCCATCCGAACTGCTCTGCCCATCGCCTTCCTTCCCGCATTTCTCGCGCGAAAACACGGCATCCAACCCTCCCGGCCTCCCTCAACCAAACCCATCCGGAGGGGGACGAACCCAACCAAAATATCCCAATCCAAAAGTTTCAACTACCCGCCCCACAACCTCATCCACACGCATTTTCGATTCGGAACCATTGGGTTCGTTTCGCAAAAAGTAGTTTTTTGCGTCGCCCTATCCTCTGTAGCGTCGCCTGCCTGCCCTGTTTACCCTGAGCAACGTCAGAAGGGAGTCCACCGAACGGGTCCCAGGCGAATCGCCGTGGATCGGTCGTTTGGAGGGCAAGCCTCCCGGCGAGCCGCATGATGCCACAGTCGCAACGCCTCAGCTCCCATCAACCATCCCCCCCCCCCCCCCCCCCCCCCCCCTGTTTTATATCAAAGAACAAACTACAACCTCGCTGACAATACACAATCGCATACAGACTGTCCAGCACATTTTTCCTAGCCGGTCAAAAAAAGAAAACGGTGTGGCCTGCACCGTCTCCAGCGCATCCACGCCGATCCTCTCCGAATTGCAGCCCACCTCTGGCGGGTATCCCGCCGCGTCGCGGCTTCGGTCGTTGGTAGGGACGACTCTCCGAGCCGTCCGCCTCAGGCGTGGCGCCGTCCCCGTGCTCAATCTCACCCCTTGAAGAGAACACCCGCACGCATCAGGGGAAAGGCCGAGCGTTACTTGGTTTGTGTATCCGTGGTAGTCGTGGTGACCGGAGCAGGCGTCGTGGTTTGTTGCGACGTGGTGGTCGTGCTGTGTGTGGCATCAGAGGCGCAACCGGAGATCAACGCAAGGCCAATGATGGTAAGGCAGAAAACAATTATTTTTTTCATACACAGAGTTTAGGTCAGCGGTCGGTCGAAGGCTATGGGGTGATACCCTACCTGCCTCGCTCAACGATTTGCCGTTGAACGGGTCGTCGTCGGCCCTCACAGAGGGAGCGAAGTCGAAACGCATCCGTGCGATGGATGGCGACATCGAGATCTCCGCAAGATGGAACGACTATCGCCAGCTCGTCGCGCCTGTGAAGCGACAGAGGCCGCGCGGGGAGCCAATACGCGGTGATTCCAGAAGCAGTGAGTCGAGCGCGCGCTTTGCGGATAGTGGTCGGATGCGGGTTGATGCCATCCTCAACAGCCTGTCATCTCTGAAAGCGCGCTTTGTCAATACCTCTCGCTGGTTGTTCATCGGGTCGTTCCCAGTCATCTCTTCGCCCTCGTCGGGGCATGAATTTGTTCGAGAGGTGAGTCGCATTCATTCCGCGAGCCGCCGTAGGAGCCGGTCATGACAGCTTCGCGCTGACACCTCCCTTCGATCGGCCCGCACCAAAGTTTGGATCCTGATACGATTTATTGCCTTTGAGCAGGTAAAAGGTCGCCTCCGCCAGATGGCGGGCCACCGCCCCGATCGCCTTGGCGTGGCCCTTGCGGATCTTCAACCGCCGATACAATTCGCTGACGTGGCGTTGGGGACAACGGGCGTGGTTGACCGCCACCGAATTGCCCGCTTCCACAAACGCCCATTTCAAATCACAGCCATCCCATAGGGTTTTGAAAAAAGCTGGAATGTCTCGTGTAGCCCTGCCACACGGCAGGGATGAAAAAGCACAACAAGAACATTCCAGCCGCCGCAAAATTGAACCTCCTGCGGCAGATTTGCAACTTCATTCCTGACTTCCTGGTACCCAAGCTGGCGCGGGCTACCGGGTCGAAGACAAAGCCCGCACCTTCAGCCCCTGGAGTCATCTGGTCGCCCTGATGTATGCCCAACTCACTCACAGCATCGGCCTCAACGATGTCTGCGACGCGCTGGGTTTGCACTCGGGGCCACTGTCCAGTCTGCGTGGGGCCACCCCGCCCAACCGCAATACTCTCTCCCACGCCAACAAGGTGCGCCCGGCACAAATGGCCGAGCAACTCTTCTGGTCGGTGTTGGAACATTTGGGCAACCAGTCTCCGGGCTTCGTCAGCGGTCGGGCGGGCCAGCGGTTTGCCCGGAAGTTCAAGCGCACGATTCATCTGGTGGATTCAACCACCATCCCCTTGATCGCCTCGTGCCTGGATTGGGCCAAGCATCGCCGACGCAAGGCCGCCGCCAAGTGTCATCTGCGATTGGACCTGCAAAGTTTCCTGCCGCTCTTTGCCATCGTGGACACCGCCCGGCACAACGACGCCAAACGGGCACGGGAACTGTGTGCGGGCGTCAAAGCGGGTGAAATCGTCATATTTGACAAGGCGTACGTGGACTTCGAGCATCTGGCCGACCTGTCCATGCGCGAGGTGTTTTGGGTCACCCGCGCCAAGGAGAACTTGAGTTTCCTGGTGGTGCGGTGTTTTCAGCACGGTGCGGCGGGCAAAATCCTGCGCGATGACTTGATCCAACTACAAACGCCCACCACCTTGGCCGACTACCCGGTGGAGCTGCGGCGGATTATCGCGCTGTCGAGGTGGACGGTCGGGAAGTGGAAATGGAATTCCTGACCAACAACCTGGAATGGAGCGCCACCAGCATTGTCGAGTTGTATCGCTGCCGTTGGCAGATCGAAGTGTTCTTCAAGCAGATCAAGCAGACGTTGCAATTGGCCGATTTCCTCGGCACCAGCGCCAACGCCGTGCGCTGGCAGGTGTGGACCGCGCTGCTGGTCTATCTACTCCTGCGCTATCTGGCCTTTCTGGCGGATTGGAGCCACAGCTTCAGCCGCCTCTTCACCTTGATCCGCGCCGCCCTGTGGAAAAAATGGGATGTGCTGAGTTTACTGCGCTGCTATGGGACAGCCAACGGTCACTTCCGCTACCTGGCCCAGCCAGAACAAGCCTATCCGCCGGGTTTGAGATAGATCTATGGGACAGCCCAGCAAACGAACCCTAATTGTTGAACGCCGCGCCATGTGAATTAAACCCAAAAGTCTTAACGCGTCAGACCGGCCAACACCTCAAATGTCGAGGGAAATGATCCCATTTGCCTAAATTCCACACCTTGTGTGACGCGTGTG
>CAVQMY010000057.1:0-100293 GCA_963713705.1 uncultured Verrucomicrobiae bacterium | reverse complement strand
CGCGTCACACAAGGTGTGGAATTTAGGCAAATGGGATGATTTCCCTCGACATTTGAGGTGTTGGCCGGTCTGACGCGTTAAGACTTTTGGGTTTAATTCACATGGCGCGGCGTTCAACAATTAGGATTCGTTTGCTGGGCTGTCCCATAGATCTATCTCAAACCCGGGAGATAGGCTTGTTCTGGCTGGGCCAGGTAGCGGAAGTGACCGTTGGCTGTCCCATAGCAGCGCAGTAAACTCAGCACATCCCATTTTTTCCACAGGGCGGCGCGGATCAAGGTGAAGAGGCGGCTGAAGCTGTGGCTCCAATCCGCCAGAAAGGCCAAATAGCGGAGCAAGAGATAGACTAACAAGGCGGTCCACACCTGCCAGCGCACGGCATTGGCGCTGGTGCCGAGAAAGTCCGCCAACTGGAGCGTCTGCTTGATCTGCTTGAAGAAGACTTCGATCTGCCAGCGGCAGCGGTAGAGTTCGGCGATGCTGGCGGCGCTCCATTCCAGGTTGTTGCTCAGGAATTCCATCCACCTCCTCGCCATCCACCTCCACCAGGCCATGACCCGGCGCAGCACTACCGGGTAGTCGGCCAGGTGGTGGGCGTTTGTCAGTCCCGATCAATTCATCGCGCAGGATCTTGCCCCCCGCCCCTGCTGATAACGTTCACCACCAGGAAACTGCAGGTTCTCCTTGGCGCGGGTTACCCACACACACCCGCGCATGGACAAGTCGGCCAGATGCGCAAAATCCACGTAAGCCCGGTCAAATATGACGATTTCACCCGCTTTGATGCCGGCGCACACCTCCCAGGCCCGCGTGGCATCCGCTCGCGGGCCGTGTCCACGATCGCAAAGCGCGGCAGAAAACTTTGCAGGTCCAGCCGCAGATGGCACTTGGCGGCGGCTTTGCGCCGGCGATGCTTGGCCCAATCCATGCACGAGGCGATCAATGGGATGGTGGTCGAATCCACCACATGAATCGTGCGCTTGAACTTGCCGGGCAAACCGCTTGCCCGCCTGGCCGCTGACGAACCCCGGAGACTGGTCCCCCAAATGTTCGAACACCGCCCAGAACAGTTCCTCCGCCATTTCTGCCGGGCGCACCTTGTTGGCGTGGGAGAGATTGTTGCGGGTGGGCGGCGTGGCCCCACGCAGACTGGACAGCGGCCCCGAGTGCAAACGCAGCGCGTCACAGACATCGTTGAGGCCGATGCTGTGGGTTAGTTGCGCGTACATCAGGGCGACCACATGACTCCAGGGCTGAAGGTGCGGGCTTTGTCTTGCACCCCGGTATCCCGCGCCAGCTTGGGTACCAGGAAGTCAGGAATGAAGTTGCAAATCTGCCGCAGGAGGTTCAATTTTGCGGCGGCTGGAATGTTCTTGTTGTGCTTTTTCATCCCTGCCGTGTGGCAGGGCTACACGAGACATTCCAGCTTTTTTCAAATCCCTATGGGATGGCTGTGACAAGATGAAAGAATATTTTGCATCAACAAATTATGCCGAAGCGTACCTTTCTTCCGGGGCAGTCACCGCAGCCAATAATCTCCCTCCTGTGGCCATGTATCGTGCCTCCCTCATTCAAGCGTTGTCGTGGTTCAAAGTCTATTTCAAGGACGACCCCCGCCTTGACGAAGCCATTAAAGACATAAACAATAAGAATTACACTGCTGCGGAGTCGATTATTCGCACCAAACTTCAGGAGAACGCTAACTCGCAAACCGACGTAGAATTGGTAATCTTTGCCGGTATACAAAAGTTGGTCGAGCAGGCCGAGAAGGCTCGCAAAACTCCGGGCTATTCCGAAGCCGAGACTCAAAATGTCTTTTTCCGCGTCTCACTGGGCGATATTCCAATTGCCTTTTTCCCTTAATTACCGCGGTGGATGTTTTAGCTTCCGCGAGCGCGAAACCGGGCACACCGCATCCCAAGCTTGCACGGGCCAGCGCAGTCGCCTTACACTGGCCCCGAAGAGGAGAAACACCATCGAGAAACGGTAAACAACCACACAACTAATTTCGCTTCGGCTACTGTCCACCACGAAACCTAGGAATTTCGGAATGCGAGACTGTGCTGGAAGCGCGCCCCCATGTGGGGCGCGCCGAAAGTGTTCTCGCGTTGGGCGCTCCTAGGTGCCCGTGGTGGGACGCAAGTAAGTGCGTCCCACTTTTGTTTCGGGCACTAAGACACCACGCAAGAACAAGCCAATCTCCGACAGGGCTGAATCGCTCGCGCGAGCGAGGAGGCCAATGCCGCAGGACTTTCAAAATGCCGTTGGGGATTATCTCAACGCGCTCAAGAAGAAGCTAGACGACGCGACGGAATATACCCACCGCTCCGCCCTTGAAAACCTCATCGAAGGCTTTGCGCCCGGTGTTCTGGCGGCTAGTGACCCCAAGCAGCAGGCGTGCGGTAAGCCTGATTTCCTTGTCACACGAGGCAAGGTTCCGCTGGGCAACATTGAAACGAAGAACATAGGAAGTCCGCTGGATGAGGTCGAGCGCGAAAGCGAACGTGAAGTCCCTAAGACCAATGACGGGGAACAACTCAGGCGATATCGTCGCGGCCTGCAAAATCTCATTCTCACCGACTACCTTGAATTCCGCTGGTACGTCCATGGTAAGAAGCGGCTGACAGCGCGGGTTGGCGTTCTGGATGGTAAAAAACTCCGGGCGATTCAGGATGGTGGGGCGGAATTGGAAAAGATTCTTCGTGAGTTCTTGGAGAAGGACATTCCCAACATTGCCAGCGCCAAAGACCTTGCCGAGCGCATGGCTTCGTTGACTGAACTCAGCCGGGACGGGATTACGGGTGCAATCAATCAAGAGCCGGAAGGCGGCTGGTTCCACGAACACCTCAAAGGCTTTCGCGCCGTACTCATTCCTGAACTAGATGAAAAGGTGTTTGCGGATATGTTCGCCCAGACACTTGCCTACGGACTTTTTGCGGCGAGAGTCTACGCTTACCAGCACGCGCCCAATAAGGAGTTTTCACTTGAGATGGCGGCGTTCAACACGCCCAAGACGAATCCATTCCTGCATAAGTTGTTCATGGAGGTTGCCAGCGAGTTGCCAGACTCCATCTCTTGGCTCGTGGATGAACTTGTTGACCTGCTCCGTCGCGCCCAGATGGATGATGTCCTCAAGGATTTTGGCAAGGGGAAAGGCAAGGATGACCCCGTGGTTCATTTCTACGAAACCTTCCTTGCGGCCTACGACCCGAAGTTGCGCGAAGTGCGTGGCGTATTCTTTACGCCCGTACCCGTCGTCAGCTACATCGTGCGCTCGATTGACTGGCTGCTGCGCGAAAAGTTCGGGCGTGAGGCCGGTCTGGCCGATGAAAACACGCTGGTCCTCGACCCCGCCACCGGCACCGCGACGTTCCTGTATGCCATCATCCAATTTATCCACGACCAACGATTCAAGAATCAGCAGGGCGCGTGGAACAAATATGTGGCCGAATGCCTATTGCCTCGCATCTTCGGATTTGAACTGCTGATGGCCCCCTACGCGGTCGCACACTTGAAGCTCGCAATGCTGCTTGAAGACACCCGTTATCAGTTCCAGTCCGACCAACGGCTGGGCATTTATATAACGAACACGCTCGACGAGGCCCTGCGTCGGAGCGAACAGATTTTTGGAAAGTGGTTGAGCGACGAAGCCAACGAAGCGGCGGAAATCAAGAAGGCCAAAGCCATAATGGTTGTATTGGGTAACCCGCCTTATGCCGGTCACTCAGCCAACAAAGGCGCGTGGATTGCTGGCCTACTCCGTGGCAACGACCCGGAGAATAAATCAGCCGCCGACTATTTCAAGTGCGACGGGAAACCATTGGGTGAGCGAAACCCGAAGTGGCTCAACGATGACTACGTGAAGTTTATCCGGTTTGCGCAATGGCGCATCGACAAGACCGGCGATGGTATTGTCGGCTTCATCACGAACCACAGCTACATTGATAACCCAACCTTTCGCGGAATGCGACAGGCATTGCTGCATTCGTTCAATGAAATCTATGTTTACGACCTGCACGGCAGCACGAAACCAAAAGAGACTCCTCCGCCGGGGTTCAAGAATGAGAATGTGTTCGACATCCAAAAGGGTGTCGCCATTTTGCTATGTGTGAAGACCAAGGATGATAAGATGCCTTGCCGGGTTCGGCACGGAGATTTGTGGGGCACGCGAGAGGAAAAATACGCGAGCCTTGCCGAAACGGATATGAGCAAGACGGATTGGACTGACCTTCACCCGACTTCGCCCCGTTATCTGTTTATGCCACGGAACAATTCCTTCCAGAGCGAGTATGAGGCGGGATGGCCAGTGAACCAAATCATGCCGTTTACGCGGTTGGGACCAAACTCCCATCGGGACGATTTCGCGATTGCATTCGACCGGGTAGATGCTCAGAAGCGGGTCAATGATTTGCGCGATACCGTTTTGTCTGATGAAGAGTTTCGCAGTCGGTACAACTTGACCGATACCACCGATTGGGTGTTGGCGGATGTGCGGAAGCGCGAAATACGAGACGAGACAATCGTTGAATGCCTTTATCGGCCATTTGATTTTCGTCTTATGTTGGATGGCGACTATGCGTTTGACCGCTTGCGACCAGACCTAACCAAGCAGTTGCGTCAGCATCCATTGGCTCTAATCTCGTTAAAGAAAGCTTCGGAAGCCTTCTCCGTATTCGTAACCAATAAGCCCGTGGGTCAGCATAAACTGGCCGCCCGCTACGACGGCAGCTATGTGTCTCCATTATTTATCTGCCATGAAGATTTTGAGAAGCCGGAAGGCGCGAAATCCGTTAATCTCTCCATCCAGTTCCTCGCGTCGCTCGCGCAGAAATTAGGGCTAAAGCAGACCGAGGCGTATGGACTGCCTGATGGCATCACGCCGGAAGGCATTTTCCACTACGCCTACGCCATCTTCCATGCCCCAACGTACCGAATACGCTACGCCGAATTGTTGAAAATTGACTTCCCGCGCCTCCCATTGACCAGCGACGTGAAATTGTTCCGCGCTCTTGCCGCCAAGGGCGCGGAGTTGGTCGCGCTACATCTACTCGAATCACCGAAATTCAACAGCCTACAACCGGAATTTTGCGGCAATGGCGACAACCGGGTGGTCAAAGTGCAATACACCGACGCTGACCATCGCGTTTGGGTGAACGCCGACCAGTATTTCGATGCTGTGCCGAAGAATGTATGGGACTTTTACATCGGCGGCTATCAAGTCTGTGAGAGATGGTTAAAAGACCGCAAGGGTCGTGAACTGAGCTATGACGACATGCGGCACTACCGGAAAATCGTGGTCGCGCTCGGTGAAACCATCCGGCTGATGAGCGAGATTGACACCTTGATTCCGTCGTGGCCGCTGCCATGATGAGAAGTGTATGAGCCGCCACCGAACAGGAGTTGGAGGGCAAGTAAACCAGTTTTACGCCAACGCGGAGCAGATGATTGCCGCCGCCAAGAAACTCGCTGAAAGTGCCCACCAAGGGCAGAAGCGAAAATACAGCGGCGGAGATTACATCCATCATCCACGTCGCGTGGCAGACGCGGTCGATTCACCCATTGAAAAAGCCATCGCGTGGCTGCATGACGCGCTGGAAGATGCGACGGACCGCGAGATGGTGCGACAGGCACTCAAGCAGTTCCCGCCCGAAGTGGAGGCGGCCGTGGTCGCCCTCACGCGGCAGGAGGGAGAACATTATGAACGGTTCATCGAACGCGTCGCCGAGAACCGATTGGCGACCATTGTGAAGCTGGCGGACCTGCGCGACAACCTGCGGGATTTGGAATCGCCTGAACTGAAGGAGCGCTACCTGAAGGCTGTGGACAGATTAGAGAAGGTTGTGCGATAGCATCTCCGTAAAGCGTGATGACGAATCAGTACAAAATAAGCGGTCAGGGACTGCGGTTCCGTGCACCAGCAAGGCGGTTGGACGATGATTTTTATCTCCCCGCCATGAGCCGTGTGGTTCGATACGACCGTTGCTGCGCGTTTTCTTCCGACGACGTCCTCGCGGATGCGGCTCATGGGTTCGGCGGATTCGTTCAAAACCTGCGTGCGCTCGGCGTACACGCGCCAAAACCCTCTGTTCGACTGCTCTTGGTAACCACGGGCGACCAAACCTCGCTCATCGAAAAACTGCTCAAGGAATTTAAAACGTCCAAAGACCCGCAGGAAAAGAACCGACTCGAAATGTTCGCGTGGATGGTCGCCAGTGGGTTGTTGGAAATCCGCGTCGGCTTGATGCGCAACGCACAAGGTCTACCGGTCGGTAACTTTGGCATCATCGCTGACCAGTACAATGACAGGCTCGTGTTCGTGGGCGGTGTCAACGACACAGCGGACGCAGAAAACTACACGGACCTCGAACTCAGCACATCATGGCAAGACAATGCGCGGGCTGACTACTACCGCAATCTATTTGACATGCTTTGGGATGACGGCGATGAAAACATCGTCACGCTCCCGCTGCCACAGGCTGTGCGGCTGAGGTTCATCGAGCTTGCACCGAAAGAGCCGCCCGAACTCACGCACGAGTGACAAGGGCTGGCGACTGCCATGCTGTGATAGGCCGTGGTGCGGATTGTAGGTACGGGTACGTTTTGAAATCGCCTTACATTACGTGCGCTTCAGTTTCTGCCCGATTCACCAGAGCTTGCGCGTCACACCGGCAATGGAAGCCGGGTTTGCTGACCATGTTTGGAGCTTGGAAGAAATCGCGGCTTTGCTAGACTAACGGCATGAGCGAAGCCAAGCCAGCAATCGAATTAACTCGCGAGGAGAAGAGCGGCTCGTGGCTTTTTGCTGGTATTGACCTCGCTTTCTTTACTGGCAGGAAATTTGAGGAAGGCGACCGCATTGTTTTCGATGGAAAGACGTACACAGTTTCGACTTATGAATCCGTCAGGGGCAAGCCCGCTAATTGGAGAAACACCTACGGCTTGCCATATCATGTAGTCGCAATGCCGTCAAAGTAGCCCACTACCAAGCTAATGAAACTTGATAATGCACAGTACCAGAAACTGCATCCGTTAATCATTGAGTTGGCGAACAAGCGAGGCCATCCAGATGAAATACGGTTTGGAGAGCTGACCAAGGCCTTGCAGGACATCGTGCCAGACCATGACCTTGAATATCTCCATGCAGTGTGTTGGAAAGACCTTCCCAAAGATTGTAACACTGCGGTCGATTTGATTCTGTCCAGACTGGAAAGGGAAGTCCTAGTGTGCTGTCCCTAACGCTTCGTTACAATGAATCGCTTCATTTTGACCAGATGGACATTGGAAAGGCATTTCAGTGACACCACACTAGATTGCACAGGCCGCTATCCGAGTCCCTCGCATAGTCAGAACAATTCAAATTAGGACAACACCCACGATTGACAAGCGTTGGCGGCCCCTGTATAATTCGGTCAGCATCAGGAACGCCTCGATGAAAGTCGGGGCTGCCAACCGGGGCGGGAGTCCCACGGTGGCTTGACCAGAGCGAGTGGCTCCAGTCGATGTGCGGGCGGCAAATGACCGTCCGAACAAAATACTCCGCAGTTTGAACCGCGTTCCTGACGAGCGCGGTTTTTGTTTGTCCTGATTGCGTCAACCGAAAGGAACAACGCATCATGTGCGAGACGAACCAGCCAAAGAAACCGGCAGCCATCCAAATCATCGGCGGTGTGCAACCACCGGAGCCAACGCCGGGCCAAAGGGCAAGCGAGGCTGTGTTGAACCGCCTAAAAGGAGAAGACTTTCTCGAACGGGCTGAATACGAGCAAGCCGTCAAATGCTTCGGTCGAGCCATCGAGATTCTGTCCGCCATCGGCCTACGCTGGCAGGAATTGGCCGACGATTGGACCGGCAAAGGCAAGGCGTTATCCCGGCTCGGTCGGCATGACGAAGCGATTCATGCGTTTGACGAAGCCATTGGTATCGAGCGCGAGTTGTATGAGGAAAACGGCGTACCGATGAACGAAGAGCAAGCCGCCACGCTGTTGAACAAGGGGTTGGCCCTTACCAATGCTGGACGGGTGGAACAAGGCGCGGCGTGTTACCAGACCGCGCTGACGGTGTTCCGTCGCAGATGGCAGGGAGGCTCACAGACCGCCGGAAATCTTGTCGCGTTGACCTTGTTCAACATTGCCGAAGCCAACGCTCGCCCCGGTTTGTTTGAAGAAGCCATCAGGCTCTACGACGAATCGCTTGAGGTTTACCGGCTGATTGCGGCGGAGCGCGAGCTTCCCATTTCCGAGAATGCCGCGGCCCTGTTGTATGCCAAGAGCTACGCCTTGCTTGGCGCGGAGCAATTTGAGAAGGCTCTGGCGGTCGCAGATGAAGCCGTGAAGTCTCTGGAGCGAGCAGCAGCAACAGGGCGCATATTGGCTAAACGCGACCTCGCGCAGGCGTTGCGCTACAAAGGGAGGGCACTCGACAAGCTGCATCGGTCGTTTGAGGCGAGTGAGTGTTATCGGCGCGCCACCGAATTGGCCGCTCCTGCGGAGCCAACGCCAAGCGAGCATGGAGAATCACACGACAATGAATCCTAAACGCACAAACAAAAAAATAGTGATGACCAATTTGGCTAACCTCTCCAGTCCTGATGGGGTGGACAGGTTTATTGACAGGCTCGCCGCCGAAGGCATCATCAAAATTAAGCCGGACGCCGAGAAACCGGACCTCATAAAGGATGGCCAACTGATACCAGTCGTGCCGACCAAGAAGGTGTACGTGGTCTCGGCCCTGTATAATGGCGAGTATCGCCCGCTGGCCGTGTTCCGCCGCAAGCAGTCGGCGTTCAACTCACTGAAACTCATCGGCATGAACGCACCACTCAGAAAACCACGAATGGACGCGGTGTGGATGCCTGCTAAGGATTTTGGTGTTCCGCAACGAAAGGAGAATCGCCTATGAAACCCGGGTACAAACCGAAGCCGCCCTTTACCGTGGACGTGGTTGACCAGTTTGAGGGTCACTGCGAGGACGGATACTTTACGGAAGGTACGTATGAAACGCTGGACGCGGCAATCGCCGCCGCAAAGAAAATCACCGAGGACGCCATTAAACGGGCTGGCTCGATTCATAACTGGGATGGCATGGGCGACGCCGGATTAGTGTACGATGCGAACGGCAGACGCGTTTGGGATGGCATCGCTGAGGGTTGTGCAGGCAGGCTCGGCGACCCCGGCAAGCCGCCATCGAATTGACGAACCGCTTTTACCGGCTTGCGTGCCGACGCCTCGGATGGATATTCCTATTCGCGAGTGAAGACGCGAAGGAAGATTGAAAACGATTGACCGGTATCGTGGTTGCCTGTTTGGGCTGGCAGTTGGCGATGCCTTGGGCACAACCCTTGAGTTTCAGCCGCCGGGGTCGTTCCAGCCCATCTCCGATATTGTTGGCGGCGGCCCGTTCGGATTGAAACCGGGCCAGTGGACTGACGACACCTCGATGGCGCTTTGCCTCGCTGAAAGCCTAATCGAGTGTCGAGGAAGCGACCCGGTTGACCAATTGAGACGCTACGTGCGGTGGTGTAATGACGGACATCTGAGCAGCACGGGGCGGTGCTTCGACATTGGCAATACAACGGATGCTGCCTTGCGTCGGTTTCGTAAGACTGGTGAGGCGTTCTGCGGGCCAATCGACGCACAAACTGCTGGCAATGGTTCAATCATGCGTTTGGCTCCTGTGCCAATGTGTTTTGCGAGTAATCCCCAATTAGCTATTGAGAAGTCAGCCGAAAGTTCCCGCACCACCCACGGTGCTCTTCAAGCCGTGGACGCCTGCCGTTATCTTGGCGGATTGATTGTTGGGGCGTTGACGGGAGTCAATAAAGAGCAGTTGTTGTCGCCAGCATATGCCCCAATCAAGGGCTACTGGGACGAGCATCCCCTCACTGAGGCAATTGCCGAGATTGCGGCTGGTTCATTCAAACACCGCGAACCACCAACAATCGTCGGTACTGGCTATGTCGTAAAGTCTCTTGAGGCCGCTGTATGGGCCTTTCACAAGAGCACCAATTACCGTGATGGCGCACTGCTGGCCGTGAATCTTGGTAATGATGCGGACACGACGGGTGCCGTCTACGGTCAACTGGCTGGTGCGTATTACGGTGCATCAGGAATTCCAGAGGCATGGATTCAGAAGCTTGCATTTCGTGAGTTGATTGAGACGATGGCCGACAAGCTGCATACGCTTTCTGAAATGCATTGAGGGTGATGCCGCAAGAGGGATTTAGCCATGTATCTGACCAAGAGTGATTTCAAAGTCGCACGCACCTGTGCCACCAAGCTCTACTTCAAGAAGCTCCGGTATCCATCGCTGATGGATGACGACCCGTATCTCGAATTCTTGGCTGACGGTGGTTACATGGTCGAGAAGATGGCCAAGTTGCTGTACTCCGAGGGCCGGGAGATTGGCGGCTGGGACAGGCCAACCGAAGCTTTTGCAGAGACTCAAAAGGTAATTGCAACTGGCAACTGCACGTTGTTTGAGGGAACCATCATCCACGGGAAATTGCTGGCTCGCGTCGATATTCTCCAGCGGTTTGGAAAAGTCCTGCGTCTGATTGAGGTGAAATCCTCTTCGGTGAATCTCGCGGAGGATGGCGAGAGTCCGTTTCGCGGCAAGCGCGGCGGGATTGATGCGGGGTGGCGGCCCTATCTGGAAGATGTGGCGTTTCAGACTGTCGTATTGCGGCGCGTATTCCCGGAGTTTGAGGTCATCCCGTACTTGTGCGTGGTGGACAAGGCGCGCACGGCCACTGCGAACAGCACATTCGACAAGTTCCACTTACAACGCACCGACCAGTGGCGACCGGAAGTTGAGTATCTCGGCAAGGCTGCCCAACTCACGAAGGAACATGTGCTGGCCATCCTGAACGTAGCGGATGAAGTGGCGGAAATCGGCGCGGAAGTGGCAACCGCTGCCGATGAACTCGCTACTTCGTTGAGCAACGATGTGGTGGACCGCATCGAACCCGAACTCGGATTGAAGTGCAAGAAGTGCGAATACCGGCTGGGCGCAAACGAGAAGCGGAACGGCTTCCGAGAGTGTTGGGGCAAACTTGCCAATCCAGACCCACACCTGTTGGACTTGTATCGTGTCGATTTGGCTGGCGGCAAGAATAGCGACCTTGTTGCGACCCTCGCAGCCTCGGGGAAAGTCGCCCTGCATGACGTACCAGAGGAAATTCTGTCGGGTGTCACCGCCGCACGACAGCGCATCCAACTCGAATTCACTGCCGAAAATCGCGAGTGGATTGACCCTGACCTGCCGCCAATTCTGAAACGTCACGCCTACCCGTTGCACTTCATTGATTTTGAAGCATCGCGGCTGGCGATTCCGTATCACGTCGGAATGCGACCCTACGAGATTGCGGCGTTTCAATGGAGTTGCCACACCCTGACGGCACCGGATGTGTCCATGGAACACCATGAGTGGTTGAATGCGGAAGAGGCGTTCCCGAATTTTGAGTTCGCCCGGTCGCTGCGTGACCTGATTGGTGACGAGGGCACGGTTTACATATGGTCGCCCTACGAGAAGGTCGTGTTACGCGAAATTCGGGAACAGATGGGAAAATATGGCAAAGAGGATGCCGACCTCGCCGCATGGCTGGAGCGGACAACTCGCGACAGGAATCCCCGAGTTGTGGACCTCTGCGAACTGGCGAAGCTATATTATTTTCATCCAGCGATGAAGGGTAGTCTTTCAATTAAGCACGTCTTGCCTGCTGTGTGGGAAGCCGACGCGGAGTTGCGGGCTGACCCGGAGTTCGCGCGGTATGCGCAATGTGACTCCGCTGGAAAGATTATGAGCCCCTATGCCAGTCTCCCGGCGTTGCCCATCGGAGAACAAGAGGAAGTAGTGAACGAAGGCACAGGCGCAATGCGAGTCTATCAGGAAATGATGTTCGGCCTGAAGGCGGCGGACCCGACAGCGCGGGAAGCCTACAGGCGGTTGTTGCTCCAGTATTGCGAGTTGGATACGGCTGCGATGGTGATGATTTGGAAGCACTGGACAAAGTAGAGACCTCCACGACAGATAAAAGGTTATTCGGTTGGCCGACGTTGACGACTGGCATTGGTGGCAAGGGGGACAGGCCAATGTCCCGCCCCCCATTACAAGCACGGACGCAAATTGTAATTGCCAGCGCCCCGGTTCCGTATATAGTGCCATCAACATCACGAATGGCTCGTCGAAAGACTGAGTCTACCAACCGGGGATGGAGTTCCCACGGTGGTTTGGTTGGAGCCGAGCGCTTTAACCGATGTGCGAGGGGCAGATGACCCTTTGAACAACAACTCCGCGCAATTGACCGCGCTTCGCTGATGCGAGCGCGGTTTTTTATTTGCCCGTATTCGTGATAGCGAGAGGAAGGAATTGGAAACGTGAAATCAGAATTATTAGAATCGACCGCTTATCACGAAGCGGGGCACGCAGTCGCGGCGTATTATCGGTATTATCCGTTCAAACACGTGACGGTCATTCCAGATGAAACTGCTGGCTCACTTGGCCACATACTCTACAGACCGTTGAGGTCGTTTAAGAACATCGAGTTCGACATCACGCCGACGCTCGCGAAGCGAATTGAAGACAAGGTCGTCATTTCGTTAGCCGGTGGCATTGCGCAAAGGAAATTCCACAAGCGCGGATACTGGAGCTATCACACGTCAAGTGACAACCAGTCTGCCGTTGATTTGGCGTTGCGCGTCAACGGAACCACCGAAGCTGCCGACGCCTATCTCCATTGGCTGTATATCTGTGCCCGACAGTTGGTGGAATGCCACTGGAAAGACATTTGCGCAGTCGCGAATGAACTCAAAGGGCACAAGACAATCAGCCACGAAGACGTTGACCGGGCAATCCACATTGCGAGCGGCCAAACCGAAGCGCAATGGCTGTCGTGGCGTGAGACCGTCAAGACGCTAAAGCGGGCGTTTGAATGCCACACAACGTAGGAGGTCATCGAAAGGACTGTCATGAAAATGAAACTGCAATCACAGCTTGAGGACCTCGACGGTTTTGTAGGGCTTGCCATGCACAAGGACGCGAGGGGTCTGGCCCGACGACTTTTGGAGGCACCAAATCTGTCTGCGCCTGAATTTGAACGCATTTACTTGGCCGTGCTAAAAATGGATGGCATGGTCCCGAGTAGCTCACTGAAAAAGTGGAGAAGGCCAATTGAGAGGGGCTTTTCTCATCTCCTTCCATCGGCACGGAAGCGGGTGCAACACCGGATGCTCAGCCTGTATTACAACCTCGGTGACTACAAGAAGGCGGGTCTCTTCCTACGGTCCAAACCATTGTCTGAAATCGAGATGTGTTATACCCTTGAGGTGCTGAAGGAATTGGGCCGCTTGACGGAAGCGGAGCCCGTGGCGCGACTGTGCGAAAGGGCGCTGAAGACGGCGAGCGACAGCGACCGAGATTCCCTGCGCCGCGCGTTGGCCAGCTATTATGCTCGCGCAGGAGATTACTCCAAGGCTGTGGAGCACTTGTCACAAATTGGGCTCTACGACCACCATGGAATACACGCGGTGGTCAAACTGGTGGAGATAAGGATAGCCGATGCCATCCGTACCACTCGCAGTTGCATGAAGGCGCTCGAAAAGCTCCGAAAATACGGGAAGAAAGGCCGCGTCGTCCCTGACATCTCCCAGTGTGACTACACGCAGTCGATAATCGCACATGCGAATATCAGGCTCATTACTCTGCTGGATGACCTCGAAAGATTCATGCCGAAGCACCGCCAAATCGAGTTCGGCTTGTGACTTCATAATCGCTTTGGAGCAAGACAGCAGCGTCTGGAACCGCGCCGCGGATGACCACGCCGCCTAACCTCGCGGGGCAACCAACATGTGTTCTGCGAGTTTTGCGGACGGAGACGGGGGCTACGGTCACAGACACACACCTGAGCCGTAACGGCGGCCAAAGTCATGCGATTGCGCGGCGGTGTAGGAATCGAGCCCGTGGCGCTCGGTTGGGCTCCGAGATTGAGCACGGCGGAAAAGTTGCAACCTGAACTTGCAACCTTTTGGCTTTCCGTCAAACGCTTCATGACACTTCAGGACATGCGCCATCACCTGTTTCCTTATGGATTACGCGTTGCGACACTTCGGGACATTTTGGGAAATCTCGCAGGGAAGAATCCGTAGACCAACGCTCTATCCAATTGAGCTATGGGCGCAAACGCTTTGAAACTTTACGCCAAAAAGTTGCCCGACTCAACACCAAAGTAGGGAAGGCCATCCTCTTCGTTGACTTCGCCAAATGCGGGTTGGACACGGTCGCGGGCGCCATGAAGCGGTCGAGCCGTGTGCGGCGCGAGGCAGCGATTCATGCAATAGGACAGCAACTGGCAATAGTGATTTTCTTGTTGACGCCGATAATTTTCCATGGTAAACCGATTAATCATAATATATAGTTGCTCTGTCTGGGTGCTGTGAAGGGCCTCGACAAGAGGCGGTCAATCAAGAGCGGAAGGGATTCAGTGTGTTTATTCTAGGGCCGATTCGTCCGATAATGAGATCGAGGCCTGGCTGTATCTGCGCGGTCGTCCTAGCGACGCTGTTCCTAGCCGCATCACCTGCCCAGGCCGCGACACGATTGGCGAACATCACATCGTCGAGCAAGTACCTGCAGTATTACGGCAGCGACTTTAGTACGAGCAATCTGCAGGTCATGTCGCAATTTGACATCGTCGTCCTCTCTCCAAACGCGTCTTCGGTGACCCCCGCTGTGGTTGCCTATTTGCAGAGCAACGGCGTAAAGTACGTGCTGGGCTACATCAGCATCGGCGAGCAGATGCCGGGCACGCCCATCATCAAGGGCGACGGCACCGGGCCCTCCTACTGTACGACCAACGGGACCGCGACCATCACCAACGAGAACTTGAATCTGGCGTCCTACTACGTGGATCAAACGTGGTCCAATACCGTGTACGTAACGCAGGATAACGGACACGTCGATAGCGACGGGACCTTCGGTGGCGCGTATGTGTATCCGAATGCGTACTGGCAGTACGTGCTCAACACGCAACGAATCGGCGGCGTGCCGTCAACAGTCCTGTCGAATATGTCCGTGGCAGGTCTGGGGCAGATCGCCGGGGCCCGCACCAGCGATTCCGATACGTCGCGGACAAATAATTTTGGAATGAACGGTTTCTTCCTCGACACGTTGGATACCGCGGGACCGTTTACCGGAGTCGGCTCGTACCCGTGGGCCGCGCCGGCGATGCAAGCGACGGTGGCGTACATTTACAATACCTATACGAACAAGGTCGTCTTCGCGAATCGCGGATTATTTTTCTACAACCCGCTGGTGGTCAACTCCACGTTCAATGTCCAGCCGTACGCTTATACGATCCGGCCGTATATCCACGCCGGCCTGTTCGAGAGTTACATACTCGACAGCTCCACCTGTGACACAAATCTGAACCCGTATGTCAACGACGACAAGTACGACTACGCGCCCAAAATCAATGCCGAAGCCAACCGTCCCGATGGCTTCACCATGTTCAGTCTCGATTACCAGTTGAATCGCGGGACGAATCTTTATGAACTGGCCATGAACGAAACCGTCTGCTCCAACGGTTGGGTGGAATACCTTTGTCCCGATGGCAGCCTCGCCACCATCGGAACCTATGCCCTGAACCACCTTCGGTCGGCCGACACATCGGCGCCGGTCTGGAGCAGCACGGCCACATTGCCCCAAGCGGGGGAGAGTACGGCCTGTCCAGACTCCGACACCCTCTCCGCCAATCCCACTCCGGCCCGTGTGGGAGTCCAATCGGTCACGGCCGGAACGGTCCCCGGCGATGTCGTGGTCCATTGGGATGTTGCCATGGATCAAACCCCGCCCGTGAAATACAACATCTACCAGAGCACCAATGCCCTGTTCTCCACCTACACGGCCTATAGCAATGTGGTCTATCAGGTTGGGGATGGCTGGTCGACGGACCCCACCACGTATTCGGCCAACCAGTACACCATTTCCGGCCTACCACTTGGGACCTACTATTTCCGTGTGCGGGCCCAGGACAGCGCCACCCCGTCGCACGAGGATACGAACACGGTTACGTTGTCGATCACCGTGGTCGATACTCTGTACAATGCGATCGTCTCGGGCGACATTGTTGTTGATGGGAACCTGTCCGACTGGACCTCACTCGCATCGTTCGGCCAGCAGGCCCCGGATTTCATAACCAGCACGACCAATCCTGTGGATCTGGCGCAATTGTGGCTGGCTCATGACGCCGCGAACCTCTACGTGGCCTATCAGAACTACGGTCTCCTGACCAACGGGTTGAATGCTGCCGAGAATCTGTACTTGGACACGGACAGCAATCGCTCGACCGGCTACCGGGGCGGCGCCAACAGCTTCCCCATCGGCGCGGACTACTTGTTGCAGGGAGCCACCCTCTATCGGTATACCGGCAGCACGGGAACCGACTGGAGTTGGACGGCGGTGGGACTTGTGGACTCCGCGGTGGCGCAAAGCAACGCCGAGCTTTCCCTGCCGCGGATGTGGCTCGGAAACCCGGCACAGATCAACCTGTTTTTCTTCGACGACAACACCGTCTTCCCCGGGGGAACCTTGCAAGCCCAGTATCCCAGCGGTGCGTTGCAGGCAGGCGGCGGGGGAACGTTCGTGACCTATCAGTTTCCGGATGTCGCCAACCCGGTGAATTCAGGAAGCGTCATTGTCGGCGGCAATCTGACGAACTGGACGCGGCTGACTTCCTTTGGGGTCGACCCCGCAGACTTCCCGATCACGACCGTCAACAAGCTTGATCTTACCCAGGTCTGGATGGCGCACGACCTCACCAACTTCTACATTGCCTATCAGAACTACGGCCCGGTCGCGAGCAACGACTTGGGTTATGCCTACAACCTTTATCTCGATGTCGACGGAAATGACGCGACCGGGTATCGCGGCGGCAGCGGAAACTTCCCCATTGGTGCGGACTATTTGTTGCAGGGGGCGACGCTGTACCAGTACACGGGTACCAATGGCACCGATTGGAGCTGGAGTGAGGTCGGTGTGGCGACTTGGGCCGTCAGCGGCAGCAATGTCGAGTTCTCACTGCCGCGCGCCTGGCTCGGGAATCCATATCCATCTCTGGTGCGGCTGTTCTTCCTGGGAGACAACACGGCCTATGGTGGAAGCGCTGAGGATTTATACCCTGTCAATGCGTTAACCGCAGGCACCGGTGGGGGTTATCGCGTCTACCGGGTCACCGACGTGTCGAATCCCGTCGCGGCCGGAGCGATTGTCGTCAACGGAACTCTGTCGGATTGGTCGTCGCTGACATCGTTCGGTCAGCAATCTCAGGCAGTTACGATCACGTCCAGCAACAAGGTTGATCTCGCGCAGATTTGGCTGGCCAATGACCCAACCAATCTTTACGTAGCCTATCAGAACTACGGTCCCACAACGAACGGGCTGAACGCGGCCTACAATCTCTATTTAGATGTCGACGACAATCGCACCACGGGCTTCTCCGGCGGCGCCAACAATTTCCCCATCGGCGCCGAATATCTCCTGCAGGGGGCGACCCTGTATCGCTTCACCGGAACGTCAGGCACGGATTGGAGTTGGAGCTCGGTCGGCGTGGCGACGTACGCGACCAGCGGCAGCAATGTGGAGTTGTCGTTACCGCGGGCGTGGATCGGGAATCCCGAAGTGTTCAAGATCTTTTTCCTGGACGATAATCAGTCGGCTGGCGGCACACTGGAAGACACCTATCCGCGCACCGCCCTGCAGACTGGCGGAGGAGGAACATGGTTGGCGTACCGCTTGGTTTCGGCCAATCCCAATCTGGACAGCGTGGGAGACAGCATTCCCAATTGGTGGCGAGAGCTGTATTTCGGCGGCAACGGGATCACCACGAACAATCTTTCGTGCGCTGCTTGTGACCCTGATGGTGCTGGCTTTTCCAATTTGCAGGAGTATCTGGCCGGCACCGACCCAACAAATCCGGCGTCAGCATTCCGCATCACCAGCATCGTAAGCACGGGCGCCAATCTGCTCGTCACGTGGACGATGGGAAGTGGCAAGACCAACGCCTTGCAGGTGACCCCAGGCGACGGGAGCGGGAATTTCTCCACGAATAGCTTCACTGACATCTTCACCGTGACCAACACCGTTGGTACAGTCACCAATTACACGGATATCGGGGCGGCAACGAACGTGCCGGCCCGCTACTACCGCGTGCGGCTGGTGCCATGATCCAATCCAACACGGTGCCTTGGATGATCTACGATGAATCCTACGAGATATCCCAAACCACGTGTCGCTGCCCCCCTCGACCCCGAGTTTTGTCCGGCCGTTCTTGAGAATCACCGCTGCCAGCAAAGCCTGCGCGCTTCCACGCGCGTGGTGATTGGCCTCGAGCGCGAAGGCGGATTGCTTTCACGGCACGAGACTCTTGTCAATGACGATGGCGGTACCGACACCTTCGAGAACATCGAACACATGGTGAAATTCCTGCTCTGGGCGCGGGGCGGGTGGAGGATTCATGTTGGTGGGCCTCGAACCATCGGCGAGCACATCCGCGGGTGCTATGCTGCGGGCGGCGCACGCACGTTTGATGTGGACTTGATGAGCCGGGTGTACGAGCGGGCATTCGAGGTGGCGGTGATGGAGGCCGGCGACGTGCCCGTGGAGCGTGAAGCCGCTTCCTCCAAGGGCAGCCATCTGGATGGCTGTCGCATCGGCTTCGATCTTGGCGCCAGCGACTACAAGGTTGCCGCAGTCAAGGACGGGGTCGTGGTGTACAGCAACGAGTTTGCTTGGAACCCGAAGGAACAAGCCGACCCCGGCTATCATTTCACGAAACTGAATGAGGGGATTGCGCAGACCGCCCGTTATCTGCCCCGGGTCGACGCGATCGGTGGCAGCACAGCCGGAGTGGTCGTGGACAACCAAATCCGGGTGGCGTCGCTGTTCCGTTCGGTGCCTGCGGAACGCTTTGGTGAAGCGAAGAACATCTTCCGTCGCTTGCAGCAGCAGTGGGGCGTGCCCGTGGAGGTGGCTAACGATGGGGATGTGACGGCGCTGGCCGGCGCGCTGTCGCTGGGAGTCAAGGGCGTCCTCGGCATCGCGATGGGCTCGAGTCAGGCGGCGGGATATCTTGATCCCCGGGGGCGGATGACCGGTTGGCTCAACGAACTGGCCTTCGCGCCGGTGGACTACAATCCCGAAGCAGCCACCGATGAATGGTCGGGCGACCGCGGGGTCGGCGCGTTGTACTTTTCGCAACAAGCTGTCCACAGGCTGTTGCCGGCCGCCGGGATCGAGTTGCCCAACGAGATGGGGCTGCCGGAGCGGCTCTTGGAAGTGCAGGCGCTGATGACCAAGGGCGACCAGCGGGCCGCCGCGATCTACGAGACCATCGGGGTGTACCTGGGCTACGCCATTGCGCAGTACGCCGAATTCTATAATTTTGAGCACGTGCTGGTTCTAGGTCGCGTGATGACCGGCGCGAGTGGTACACTTTTGCTGGCGAAAGCAGGGGAGGTATTGCGGCTGGAGTTTCCCGGGCTGGACGAGCGGGTGCGATTGCATGTGCCTGACGAAAAAAGCCGACGGGTTGGCCAGGCCGTGGCCGCCGCCAGCCTGCCCGCCATTTCGAGGCAAGAACGATGAAACTGCACAATGCGACTGCCGAGATCTTCGTTCCCGACGGAGTGCCGGTGGCGAAGGCGCTCCCCCGCATCACGCATCTGGGCATCGGCGCTCATCAGGACGACCTGGAGTTCATGGCTTTCCACGGGGTGTTGGCTTGTTACCACAGCGACACGCAATGGTTCGGCGGGGTGACCTGCACCAACGGCGGCGGCAGCGCCCGCACTGGCCCGTATGCGAATTGCACCGACGCGCAGATGATGATCGTGAGGCGGCGCGAGCAAAGGGCGGCGGCGGTGGTAGGCCGATACGGCGCGATGATCCAGCTCGATTACCCCAGTAGCGCGGTGAAGAGTGCCACTGAGCCGGCCTTGCGAGAGGACCTGCGGCAGATTCTGGCGGCGACGCGTCCGCAGATCGTTTACACCCACAATCCGGCGGATAAACACGACACCCACCTTGGCGTGGTGGTTGGCGCGTTGCAGGCGATGCGGGAATTGCCCCGCGATCAGCGTCCCGCAACGGTCTGGGGTTGTGAGGTGTGGCGCAACCTCGATTGGCTGGCCGATGATGACAAGGTGCTGATGGATGTCAGCGATCATGAGAATCTGGCGGCGGCGTTGAACGGCGTGTTCGATTCGCAAATTGCCGGCGGTAAACGCTATGACCTGGCCACGCTGGGCCGACGCCGCGCCAACGCGACGTTCCTGGAATCGCACGCGACGGACCGGGCCACGCAACTGGCGTTCGGCATTGACCTGACGCCGTTGGTGGCCGACGAGTCACGGGACATTGTCGAATACGTGTGTGGGTTCATTGACCGGTTTCGGACGGATGTGAAACAGAAGCTGGACAAACGGCTGGGACGCTGACGATGGAGATCATTATTCAACCCACTCCGGAAGCGGCCAGTGCGATTGCGGCGCGGATGGTTGCGCGGTTGCTGCACGAGAAACCGGACGCCGTGCTGGGACTGGCCACGGGCAGCACGCCGTTGTTGTTGTACCGCGAACTGGTGCGGATGAAACTGGATTGGAGCCGCGCCACCACGTTCAATCTGGACGAATACGTTGGTCTGGCGCCGGACCACCCGGCCAGCTTTCAGCGGTTCATGTGGGAGAACCTGTTCAGCCGCGTCAACATCGTCAAGTCGAATGTCCACATTCCCGATGGCCAAGCCGAGGACATCCCCGGGTTCTGCCTGCGTTACGAACAACAGATTCGCGTGGCCGGCGGGATCGATTGGCAGCTACTGGGGATCGGCACCGATGGGCATATCGGGTTCAACGAGCCGAGTTCTTCATTGGCCTCGCGCACGCGCATCAAGACACTGACACAGCAGACGCGCGTCGACAACGCGCGGTTCTTTGGGGGGGAAACCGCCGTGCCGCATCATGTCATCACCATGGGCATCGGGACCATCATGGAAGCGCGACAGGTGGTGCTGTTGGCGTTCGGTCCGGACAAAGCGCGCGCCGTTGCCGAAGCGGTGGAGGGCCCGATCACCGCGATGAACCCCGCCTCAATCCTGCAACTGCACCCCGTGGCCAGGATCGTCCTCGACGAACCCGCCGCCGCTCTCCTGCGCAAGACCGATTATTACCGCTGGGTTTACGACAACAAACCCAATTGGCAGAAGGTTTAGAAGGCCAACACATGCAGTCAACGCTCCCTCGGCACCGCGTGGTTCGCGGCGAATATCCGGAAAGGCTGTGGCTGTGAAGGGGCAACACGACATCCAAGTCGTCTCCCGGAATTTTCAGATACGCGGCCAGTTTTTATCGGCCGAACCGTACGGCAGTGGGCACATCAACGACACCTATTGTGCCGTCTTCGATGAAGGTGGAACACCGATGCGGTACATTCACCAGCGCATCAATCACAACGTTTTCAAGAACCCGGTTGCGTTGATGGAAAACATCACCCGCGTGACCACACATCTTCACACCAAGCTCGCAGAGCAGGCGGACCGCGCTCGCCGCGCGCTGACGTTGGTTCCGGCGCAGGACGGTCGGTCATTTCACCGCGACGATCAAGGCAACCATTGGCGCACCTATGTCTTTATCGAAAAGGCGCGCACCTACGACGCAGCGGGGTCCACGACGCAGGCGTTTCAGGCGGCCAGGGCCTTTGGAGAGTTCCAACGGTTGCTGGCAGACCTCTCTTCTCCCCGTCTCCATGACACGATCCCTGACTTTCACAACACGCCCAGACGGTTCACGGCGCTGGAGCGTGCGGTCGACGCGGATGCCATGAATCGAGCGAAGCAGGCGAAGGCAGAGATCGAGTTCGCGCTGAGCCGAAAACCGATAACGAACGTGCTCCTCAGTGCTGGCTTACCCGAGCGGGTGACGCACAACGACACCAAGTTCAATAATGTCATGTTGGACAACGCAACGCAGGAAGGTGTCTGCGTAATCGATTTGGACACCGTTATGCCCGGCCTGGTGCTGTACGATTTCGGCGACATGGTGCGCACGACAACCAGCCCGGCGCTGGAGGACGAACGCGATCTCACGCAAGTGCGGATGCAATTTCCTATGTTTCAGGCGCTCGTACAGGGGTATTTGTCCACTGCAGGCGGATTCCTCACCAAAGGGGAACGTGAACATCTCGCGTTTTCCGGGAAGCTGATCACCTTTGAGATCGGCCTCCGTTTTTTAACCGACTTCTTGGAGGGGGACACGTATTTCAAGGTGCATCGGGAAGGGCACAACCTCGACCGTTGCCGCACCCAGTTCAAACTGGTCGAGTCCATCGAGCAACAAGAGGAACCGATGCAGAAACTTGTGGAGAGTCTGATATGAGAGTGTTGGTGACCGGCGGAGCCGGCTTGATTGGCGGTCTTCCGCAGGGGTTCGGGAGGTCGTCGAGTCCTGTCGCAATGGCACTAAATTCAACAATAAATCGTTTTAGCTGGCTATTTTGACCTCTTTATTGTATCGTGCCCATGAATTCCAAGGTAAAAGGGATTTAGGATTATGAAACCGTTACGAATTGGTTTGATCGGAGCTTCTGGTCGGGCTGTGTTGGCGAAACATTGGCACAAGCCCGATACGGGAGAATCGCTGGTGGTGGCGGCCGCCGACTGTGCGCCCAAAGCGTTGGCCGAATTTCAACAGTGGGCCGCGCCCGGGGCCTTCGTGACAGACGACTACCGGGAACTCCTTGCGCGGCCGGATCTCGACGCGATTGGAGTGTTTTCCCCCGACTACGTGCATGAGGAACATGCCGTCGCCGCTCTTCAGGCGGGAAAACATGTGTATCTGGAGAAGCCGATGGCAATCAGCATTGCCAGTTGCGACCGGATTCTGAAGGCGTGGCGCGAGTCTGGCACGAGACTCATGATGGGATTCAACATGCGGTATATGCCGATCGTCGTCCGCGCCAAACAACTCGTCGAGTCCGGGGCCATCGGGGAACTGAAGGCCATTTGGGTGCGGCATTTCGTCGGAGCAGGCGGCGATTTCTACTATCACGACTGGCACGCCAGTCGCACCAATACCCTGAGCCTGCTTCTACAGAAGGCGACCCACGATTTCGATGTCATTCATTGGCTCGGAGGAGCGTATTCCAAGCGGGTGGCGGCTTTTGGCAGCTTGGATTACTTTGGCGGCGACAAGGAGAATGCCTTGACCTGTCCGACCTGCCCCGAGGCAACAGTCTGCCCCGAGGCGCAGGAACCGACCAATCCGCGCCAACAGTGCGTCTTTCGCCGAGAGGTGGACGTCGAGGACAATCATGTGGTGATTTTGGAACTTGAGAACGGGATCAAGGCCTCCTACCTGCAGTGCCACTTTACACCGGAGTATCTTCGCGACTATGTCTTGATCGGGACCAAGGGTCGGCTCGAGATGGAGGTCGAGCATCTTAAACTCTGGACCATCTCCCGTCCCGATGGTCACGCTTGGGAGAAGCCACCAGTCCGAACAGACTATCCCATCGACGTGAACAACAACGGCTGTCACGGCGGCGGGGATCCACTTATCGCCCAAGCTTTTCTCGATGCGGTCTTGCACGGAATCGAACCCATCAGCGATCCGCTGGCCGGCCGCATGAGCGTCGCCGTGGGTTGCCAGGCTTCTCGTTCGTTACGGGATGGCGGCGTACGCCACATTCCAAGGGTGTCGCAACTGCAGTCAGCCGTTCGACCGGCGACGGCCCGCCACGCCGCGACCCCCGCATTTATTTCGCAATAAATCGATTAATCACCTTGCTGTTCCAGTGCGATTGTGTTTTACTGTCGTGAACAAGACGAAAGTCTGCGAGACGCAAAGGGAAGACGTAATGGTTGGCGGCTTTACTTTACTGAGGAGTCATGGCAAATGATTGGTGTGCCACCAATCTCACGAAGGCCCCACGACATTAGCATTCAGGACGTCGCGGATTTGGTACGGGTGTCGCGAGCCGCGGTTTCTCTGGTCCTCAATGATAAGCCCATCCGCATCAGTGAGGAAAAGCGCAAAGCCATTAAGGAAGCCGCCCAGCAACTCGGCTATCAGCCCCACGTCGGCGCGCGCCGCCTGATTCGGCGGAAAATGGACACGATCGGTTTGGTGTTTCCCTACGATCCCGGCCTGCTTTCGCAGATGTTTCATTTCGAATTGACCCGCAATATCGTTTCCGCGGCGCGAGAGCGCAACTACGATATCCTGCTAGACTTGTTCCACTCGGCCAGCCCCGACATCCTCTCGGCGCGTCCGGGGCGCGTCGACGGGACGATTCTGATCTGGGATGGACATTCGCCGGAGCGTGTGGTCGAGGCGCTCGAGCAAAGCGGGCAGCCCACCATCGTCCTGGGCGGCGGGTACATGGGGCGCAAACCACAGGATTATGTTGATGTCGACGTCAAGTCCGGGGCTCTCGCGGTCACCAGCCACCTGATTAATCTCGGGCACCGTCGAATCGCATTTATGGCCGGGATTCCGAGTCCCCAGAAATTCGAAGGCTTCCAAGAGGCGCACCGCCAGGCGAGAATTCGCACAACTGAGGATCTAATCGTGAATTGCGGCATGGCCGAACCCGAGGTCGCGGTCGTCATCGACACGCTGTTGCAACGCAAGGCGGCGCCCACGGCCATCGTGGCGACCAACGACACCCTGGCGATTCGGATCATTAAGGTGTTGCTCACCCGCTCTGTAAGCGTGCCCCGGGATATTTCCGTCGTGGGTTTCGACGATATCGAGACGGCCAATCTGGTCATGCCCAGCATTACCACCGTGCGGATTCCCCTGGGGGAACTGGCCGAAGTCGTTGTCAGCGGCCTGATCCGCCGGATCGAACACGAAGACGCCACCCACGTTCAGAGGATGTTGGCCACCAAGCTGGTCGTCCGCGAATCGTCGGCGCCTCCTCCAAAGGAGTAACGCCACCCAGGAGTCAGCCATGGCACCGGTTTGATAACACAATGATAAATCGATTAATTTGATGTTTTTTTGTTGACGGGGATATTCCAGTCGAGTTAGATTGGATTTGCAATGGGGATTTTGGAATCGCCCTTGCGAAGGGAAGGGCGCGACAACAACGTACCGGGAGAAGAACATGAAACACGTAAACATCAAGTGGGTATCAATACTGTTGACCATGTTGGCACTGTACAGCTTGGCCCGAAATGTTTCTGCCGGCACCTATCGAACAATCACCATTGACGGGAGTTTCTTCGACTGGGCCGGTGTGCCGGTCGTGGCCACCGCAACCAACGGTACTTCGGGAACGACGCTGGATCTCGCGTCGCTATCCATTGCCAATGACGAGTCCAACATCTACTTGCTGATCGCGTATAATCAGCCAGTGAATCCAAATTCAGGCGTCACCAATGTGTACCTGGCGTTCGACACCGATAATCATCCCGCCACAGGGTTTAACGTTTTTGGTCTCAATTTGATCGGGTCAGAAGTTGGCTGGCAAAATGATGGTCCGTTTGTGCAGTCCAATGGGTTTTTCAATACCGGCGGTACGATTACCGGCGGAACCGCCCTGATCGCGCCATTCAACAGCATCACAATGACCCAGGAGTACGCGATCTCACGATTCGCGACGTACGCGGCGAACGGGCAGCCGGTGTTTCCTGGCAACACGTTCACCGTGGCGGTTTACGCGAATCCCACGCCGACAACCGATTTGCTCGGTCCGGTGCAGTATACGTGCGCCACCAACGTTCCGCCGGGAACGTACAAGACGATTACCATCGCTGGAACAACGTTCGCGGACTGGGCCGGCGTGCCGACGCTGGCCTGGCTTCCCCCGGCACCAGCGGGACAACCTTGGATCTGGCGTCGCTATCGATGGCCAATGACAGCTCTAATCTCTACTTGCTGATCACGTATAACCAGCCAGTGAATCCAAATTCGAGCGACGGCACGAATGTGTATCTGGCGGTCGACAACGACAGCAACCTCAGCACAGGATTTGATGTTCTCGGCCTTGGATTGATCGGATCAGAGGTCGGTTGGGAAAACGATTTCCCCTTTGCCCAGTCCAATGGCGTTTTCAATACCAACGGTGGCATTACCGGCGGAAACGCCTCAATCGCGCCGTACTACACTGTGACAACGACCCAGGAGTACGCCATTTCGCGGTCGGCAACGTTCACGACCAATGGGCTGCCGATATTTCCCAACAACACGTTCAATCTGATGGCCTATGCTAACCCGTCGCCGAATCTCGATTTGCTTGGTCCGGTGTCCTATGCGTTCGCCACGAACACGCTGCCCGGAACCTACGCGCACATCACGATTGACGGAGATTACTCCGACTGGACCAATGTGCCCGTGCTGTTCACGGGTATCCCCTACGACGGATTGCCGACGGGTGTGCGAACCATCCAGATGGCCAACGATGAGAATTATTTCACAGCCATCCCATAGGGTTTTGAAAAAAGCTGGAATGTCTCGTGTAGCCCTGCCACACGGCAGGGATGAAAAAGCACAACAAGAACATTCCAGCCGCCGCAAAATTGAACCTCCTGCGGCAGATTTGCAACTTCATTCCTGACTTCCTGGTACCCAAGCTGGCGCGGGCTACCGGGGTCCAAGACAAAGCCCGCACCTTCAGCCCCTGGAGTCATCTGGTCGCCCTGATGTATGCCCAACTCACTCACAGCATCGGCCTCAACGATGTCTGCGACGCGCTGGGTTTGCACTCGGGGCCACTGTCCAGTCTGCGTGGGGCCACCCCGCCCAACCGCAATACTCTCTCCCACGCCAACAAGGTGCGCCCGGCACAAATGGCCGAGCAACTCTTCTGGTCGGTGTTGGAACATTTGGGCAACCAGTCTCCGGGCTTCGTCAGCGGTCGGGCGGGCCAGCGGTTTGCCCGGAAGTTCAAGCGCACGATTCATCTGGTGGATTCAACCACCATCCCCTTGATCGCCTCGTGCCTGGATTGGGCCAAGCATCGCCGACGCAAGGCCGCCGCCAAGTGTCATCTGCGATTGGACCTGCAAAGTTTCCTGCCGCTCTTTGCCATCGTGGACACCGCCCGGCACAACGACGCCAAACGGGCACGGGAACTGTGTGCGGGCGTCAAAGCGGGTGAAATCGTCATATTTGACAAGGCGTACGTGGACTTCGAGCATCTGGCCGACCTGTCCATGCGCGAGGTGTTTTGGGTCACCCGCGCCAAGGAGAACTTGAGTTTCCTGGTGGTGCGGTGTTTTCAGCACGGTGCGGCGGGCAAAATCCTGCGCGATGACTTGATCCAACTACAAACGCCCACCACCTTGGCCGACTACCCGGTGGAGCTGCGGCGGATTATCGCGCTCGTCGAGGTGGACGGTCGGGAAGTGGAAATGGAATTCCTGACCAACAACCTGGAATGGAGCGCCACCAGCATTGTCGAGTTGTATCGCTGCCGTTGGCAGATCGAAGTGTTCTTCAAGCAGATCAAGCAGACGTTGCAATTGGCCGATTTCCTCGGCACCAGCGCCAACGCCGTGCGCTGGCAGGTGTGGACCGCGCTGCTGGTCTATCTACTCCTGCGCTATCTGGCCTTTCTGGCGGATTGGAGCCACAGCTTCAGCCGCCTCTTCACCTTGATCCGCGCCGCCCTGTGGAAAAAATGGGATGTGCTGAGTTTACTGCGCTGCTATGGGACAGCCAACGGTCACTTCCGCTACCTGGCCCAGCCAGAACAAGCCTATCTCCCGGGTTTGAGATAGATCTATGGGACAGCCCAGCAAACGAACCCTAATTGTTGAACGCCGCGCCATGTGAATTAAACCCAAAAGTCTTAACGCGTCAGACCGGCCAACACCTCAAATGTCGAGGGAAATCATCCCATTTGCCTAAATTCCACACCTTGTGTGACGCGTGTGGAATTATTTGTATATTCGCCTGACCTACTTCTTGGACACGAACCCGAACGCAGGGAACGGCGTGTACCTGGCGTTCGACACGGACAATAACCCCGCGACTGGATTTGACGTTTATAGTCTCGGACTTATTGGGTCAGAAGTCGGTTGGCAAAATGATAGCCCGTTTGCGCAATCCAACGGAGTCTTCAACGCCGGTTCCGTTACCGGCGGTGGGGCCCTGATCGCGCCGTATAACTCTTTCACGAGTGCCCAGGAGTACGCGCTTCCGCGCTCCGCAACCTATACCGCGACCGGCACGCCTGTGTTCCCGGGAACGGGAAGCACGATCAACATGCTGGTCTACACCACGTCTGGCAGCATTCCAGATGTGTCAGGGCCGGTCCAGTACAGGTTCGTAGCGCCACCGGCGCCCTTCCGTATTCTCTCGATTGCGCGCGCGAGCAGCAACATTACACTGACGTGGACGGCGCCCGGCGGCACCACCAACATCGTCCAAGCCAAGACTGGCAACTATAGCACAAATGGCTTTGTGAATATCAGCACGAACTTTTTCAACCCCGGCTCCGCCCCTGTAGCCGTGACGAATCAGTATACGGAGTCGCTAGCGTTAACCAACGGGCCGACGCGATTTTATCGCATCTACCAAACCCCGTAATTGGTAACCGCCAGAGATATTGGTTAGGGAGCGCGACCGCTCATGCAGCGGGCTAACAACAACAAGACCTGCGTTCACGACTCGGTGAAAAGAATGTTCGGTCGCGCTCTTTCTTCCCGAAAGCAAGCCGGGAACCGCGGTTTTCATCTGTCAGATAAATCGAGTAATCTGTGATTTTTGTGTTGACTCGCCGGGGTGGGCGAGTACAATGGTGCGCGGAAAACATGGATCATAAATAATCCTGTGTGTGGGTAGGAAAACGCGAAGGGAAGGAGACAACGATGAAACGAATCGAACGTCAGGAAAGCATTCTGGGTGTTATTGGGTGCCGGCGCCTTGGCGATCAATGCGTCGGGGCAAGTCACTGGAACATATGCGAACATCACCATTGGCAGCGGTTTCGCCGACTGGGCGGGTGTCCCTGTGGCGTACACGGATGACGACGGCCCGAACAATCCGGGGTCTGTCGATTTTCAGAACGTGTTTCTGGCCAACGACAACAATTACCTCTACATCCGCTTCACGCTCATGGCGACGGCCGACCCGATCTCCGACGGGAACACGTTCCTTTTTCTCGGTGGTAATCAGAACCCTCCGACGGGCTTTAATCCGTTTGGCAACCCGAACTTTGGCGCGACGGTGCTGATCGAAGGTGACCAGGCGTATCAGGAGGCGGGTGGCGGCTTCAATGAGGGAACACTGCCGAGTGCGAATGTCGAGTATGCGGCCGATTCGATACCCGGAACCAACTTTGAATTCAGGATCGCGCTGAACGTCCTCGGAGTAAGTGGGGCGTATGCCGGAGTTCCGCTGCTCGGCAACACGATTGGCGTTGAATTGGCAACCCAAGATGGTAACGGTGATTCGTTGCCTGACTGGAGCAATTACGGGAAGTTGACCTATACCTTGGCGACTATTCCCGAGCCGGGAACGCTTACGCTTGTCGGGTTCGGCCTGTTGCTGGCCGTCGGGTTTGTTCGCGCGCGAAAGTCTCATTAAGAGACAGACAATTACTCCGGTAGTTCATTGCGGTTGTCGGTGTGCATTCCACCGACAACCGCAGTATTTCGGGAGGATTCCCGTCCCGGTATCCCGACACAGTTTCCAAGCCAGATCGCTCAAACCATTAACCACCTGATTTCTCCGCGGGAAGTTTGACCCGCCAGACCCGGTTGCGCGGGATGACATCCTCACCTTTCCAGTTATCGTCGATTGTCTCCACGAGCAGTTGAATCTCTCTTCGGCCATGGAGATTCAGTGGAATCAGCGGAATGGCGATGAGCAATTCGGTCTGGGTGCCACGCGTGACCTTGATGGGACTGATCTTCCGCCAGCTCCAGGCGGTCTGGTCTTGAGCTCCATCCCAAGCGTACAAGAATCCGCCCTCACACAGAAAATCCGCGCCACCCAGGCCGGCCACAGTCGAGGCCGAATGAAACCCCGTCGAAGCATTCAGGTCGGTATCGATGTACACGTGAAACTTCGTAAGATCCGGCTCAGCCTCCATGGTTGCTTTCACAAGGAATGTATCAGGCTCGAAACTAGCGGACGCGCGGACCAGGCTGGCGGATTTCCTCGCGGAAGGATTGCCGGCCTGCTCGACGAAGCCAGCATCGAGGAGACCTCGTGGCGTCGCAGCCGACGTTGAAGCCGCTGTGGAAAGAGGAAGATTGGGATCAATCCTTTGGACCCCCGCCAGATCAATGTCCCAGACACCCTGGCGAGGCAGTGTGTCGGCACTTTCCCATTTCTCCGTCAAGGTCTCAACCAAAACACGAACGTGTGAGAAGTTCTTGATTCTCAATTGCTCCAGTGGGACCGAGACCGCTATTTCCCCCTGCATCCCTCGAGTAACCGTTACAGCACCGACGCGCTTCCAACTCCAGGCAGCGTGATTACTGCCGCCATCCCAGACATTCAGGGTACTACCCTCAATCAAATAGTCCGCGCCCAGCGCTTCTGGTTTCCGCGACGGTGGTTGATAACCGGTGGGGGCATCGGCATCGGTGTCCAGGTAGATGTGGAATAAACCCAGGTCGCCGGGGGCCTCGGTCTCGATTGAAAAAATCCATTCCGTCTCCGTAACACGCAGGGTCACGTTTGTCAGTCGGACGGACGCGCTGGGTGCTGAGCCAGCCTGCTGTGAATAGGATGTTTCGTCACTTGGAGAAACCGTGACGCCGGGCAGGGACCGGTTTCGCGTTGGTGAAAAACAGAAGCGAAGCGACAGCGCAGGCAATTCGGCGGGGGATGCCCATGCAACTAGTACATGTCGTAATACGTCGGTTGCTGCATGTCCGGTACAATGGCGTGTGCTTCGGCATGTTGATCCACAAACAGGCAGTTGGCCCATCCGTTGTGGCGAGTCAGGCTCGGCTGTTCGGGTCCCCAATTGGAGACCGCATACGCGTATTGGGAGCTGCCGGGGAGTGAATCCGCATCCGTGGAATCCGACAGCAGCAGGGTCTTTCCGGCATTGGAGCAACTCGTCAGGGGCGCCCCTGAATACTCGCTGCCGGTCTCCTCTTCTGTCAGAGCCCAATAATTGTATCCGTAGGACTCCGTCATCGCGGACATCTTGCCGCCGTCCCATATGAAATACTTGTCGTCGGGGCAATGGTACACGTTCTGCGCATTGGCAACATAGGGCAGCAACAAGATCGGCCAACTATTGGTGAGGGTGGGGTCGTAACCGCCCGCTTCCAAGGGCATGAAATGCTGGCCGTTATCATCCGACCACATTTGCATGGCCAATCCCAACTGATGCAAGTTGCTGATGCATTGAGCCATTCTCGCCTTCTCTCGGGTGCGGCCTAACGCTGGCAACAGTAGCGCCGCCAGGATTCCGATAATGGCGATCACGACGAGCAACTCGATCAAGGTAAAGCCCTGCGCTTCTTGCTTGGTCGTATGCATTATGGTACCGATCTCACCGCCACGTTTTGGTATCATACCGGGGTCAGAATGGCAACAAAAAAATGTAGGATAAATCGATTTAGCTTGCCGATAGCCCTCCGGATGACTATTTCTTTCCGAGTGGACTGTTCACGAATAGCCTGGGTATTCCAAGCCTACCGCGTGGGCGTGTTTGGCCTTGCCGTGTCGGCGTTGGCGGCCCAGACGGCTCACAACCCTCCCCCCAGGATCGTGTCCGTCACGGCGTATCGGGCCGAGGGCGAGCGGCTCGCCTTTCGGATCGAGTTGTCCGCTAACCCCGACCCCGCCAGGTTGCGCATCATGCTGGATGCCGACGGACGTGAGCATGGGGAACCCAACTCGGGCGCAGATTACATGCTGGAAGGGGCGAGTTTTTATCGCTACCCCGAAGGAGCGAAGGGCTGGCAATGGGTGGCCATGGAGCCACCCTTGATCGTTACCAAGACCAACCAGATGGTGTGTCTCCTGCCCAAATCCTTTCGCGCGACGTCGGTCCGCTGGGTGGTCGAAATTACGGACCAGAATTGGGCCGTCGTTGACCGTTTTCCGAAGGAGGGGCGCTCGGAACTTAGATTCCAAGACTTGTCGGCATTGCCCAATGAAGAGTTGGCGCGTCAAGTGGCTGAGCCCGGGTTGAAGATCAGTGGTGTGGTTCCCCTGAAAGTTCCCGACGGTGGCCTGGCGTTCAAAGTGTTTTTCGCCGGCCCGCCCGACCCGGCACGGTTTCGCCTGCTGCTGGACACCAACCAGTCCCACGCACGGGAACCGAACACGGGCGCGGACTACATGTTGGAAGGCGTTAATCTCTACAGCTATCCAGCGGGAGCGTCCAACTGGACATGGAACGCAATGACGCCTCCCGTTGTTGTCGCCGACGGGAACACGCTGACATATATTTTGCTGGACGCTCCGCTCTCATCGTCCGTCAAATGGGTTGCCGAGACAACCAACCCCGACTGGTCGTCAGCGGATCGTTTCCCGACGATTGGAGAATCGGAGTTCACGCCGCAGGCGTTGCCCGAACTGAAGCTCGACGTTCACCATCGTTCGGAGGATATAAGTGAATTGACCAACGGCACTCCCTCGCTCAGTTGTCGCTTCGATCGGGAGATCAAGGCGCAGTCCTGGGAAGCCACGCCGGTGCGCGCACCGCTTTGGGATGTCGGACAGATGCAGACTTCCTTTCCAGTGCGCGTAATCCTCACCGACGTCGTGAGCGGGCAAACGGCCGCAGCTGATCCCGTGCGCGAGTTTCGTGCGGGTGACGCGATGCGGTGGGAGGGCACGACGTTGGGAATCGACTGGACAGTGGTGGCCACACCCGACGGAGGCGGAGACGTGTGGCTTTCGGGTGAATTGCGGAGCGATACCAACCGATGCGTGCGCGTCGGCGTCGGTTGCCGCCTGAACCCAATCAACTGGACGTGGCACGATGACATGCGGGCGCGTCGTTCGATCACGGCTTCGTCCGATCCCTATGGCAATGTTGTCGCCAGTCCCTGCGGCATCCGCGGCGAACAGTCGCTCTATCCGTTTGGCGTGATCAGTTCGGATCGCGGCGCGCTCATTGCCGAGACCGATCCCGGCGAACCGCGCGTGTTCCAGGTTTTCGCGGAGACCGATAAGGAATTCTTCGGCGTGTACTACGATCTGGCGGTGACGCCTGCGACGGCGAAGTTTCCGGGGGAAGCGACGTTTCGCTGCGCACTGCGATCATTACCGCCGGGCGATGCCGATCCATTCCGACGGGCACTGGCCGCGTTCTACAAACGCAACCCCGCGTTTTTTGAGCGACGCGCGCCAGCGGTGGGATTGTGGATGCCGTTCTTAGATATCTCGACGATCCCGCACGCGGAGGACTTCGGGTTTGCGTTCTTTGAAAAGGAGGGCGCGTTGGGGAAGGATGTTGATTACTGTGCCGCGCATGGGATCCTGACGTTGGCGTACACCGAACCCTGGTTGTTCTGGTTGCCGATGCCGGGCAAGAATCGCACAGAAGCCGAAGCGATCCGCCGCATGAAGTTCTACGCGGCTGTGGGTAACAATCAACGCAGCGAATTTGCCGCGGCCGCGCTATCGGGTGCGGCGCGCAAGCCGGACGGTTCGATCCGGATGGACTTTATCGATGTGCCTTGGAACTCGGGCGCCCGCATGGAGGTCAGTACCGACCCGGAACTGCCGACTTCCACGGAAGCGCCGATCAACCGCGCGATGTCCGAATGGCGACACGTCAAGCACGTTCTTGATGACAAGCGTGTTGACGGGGTTTATCTGGATTCTATGTCGGCGATGGATTCGGTTGACTACAATCCCGCCGCCATGGCCGTGGCCGATTATCCATGCACGTACGAGGCCGTCGTGTTCCAGCCGGGGTTGTCGACGAAGATCGCGTCCTACGAGTACATTGCCGGTTTGGGGCAGGCAATGCAGCGGCGCGGCAAGTACCTGATGGGGAATTTCCCTTGCTGGCGCTTTCCGTATTACATGAAGTACATCGATATTCCCGGAGAGGAAACAACCTGGTGGCTGGGCGGTCGGTACCAGCGCCTGAGCGACCAACAGTTGATATATCGACGGGCAATCTCGGGACGAAAGCCATACGGTTTCCTGCAAGCCGCAAAGTTCGACGAGTTCAACGGGCCGCTGGTCGAACAGTATTTCCAAGACTGTATGTTCTGGGGCTTCCTGCCCAGCTTTTTCAGCGCCGATGGCGCGAGCAACCCGTACTGGACGAAACCCGAATGGTACGAACGCGACCGCCACCTCTTCCAGACGTACATTCCCATTATCCGCCGACTCGCGATGGCGGGATGGCAACCGCTGGGATCGGTGCCGAGCGATTCCGAAAACCTGTGGGTGGAAAGTTTCGGCAGTCACGATTCGGCGATTCGATATGTAACGCTGCGCAATCCGCAGGACACGCCAGAAACGACGCGATTGTCGCTGGGCACCCTCACCGAACCAACTGTGCTGATGGACCCGCTGGACGGCAGATGCGACGTTATTGAAAGTTCTGGGAAAGCCGAACTCGTGCTTCCAGGCTCGGCCATCGGGGTGCGGGACATTGTTCCCGTTTCACACCTGAGCGAGGAGATTGAGTTTGCGCGTCACTGGAATTCGGGCGCAGGCGAGGCGGAGGCGTGTGGGAAGACACTGACCTCGTTGCAGACCGAGCTGGCTGCGGGCGTCCACTGCACCTTGACCATGCCATCGACGTTGATACGTGACGAGGACAATCAGGTCGCCTTGGAAATTGCCAACCGCGGTGAGACCTCAATCGCAGTCTCCGGTTTGCAGGTGACCAAAGGTGCTCGGTTAACGATCCCAGACGAGGGGCCATGGAAAGTCCCAGCAGGCAAGTCCGTCGTCGTTTCGGGGTTACTGAGAGCCGAAAGTAACGACTGGATCGAGATTCAGTGGCGACTCGATCATGGTGAAACCAATTCGATATGTGTTCGCGATTTCAAACCACAACTGATCGCGCCGTTGACTGTCTCATGCCCTGTGGACCGGGTGGTGTCCATCGGCGAGGAGACGTCGCTGGAGATCAGGTTGCAGAATGTGGCGACGCGCGCACGTGTAGTCCGGGTCCAGTGGCGAGGCGACTTCGGCAGCGGCGAACGCAAGGAAAGCGTGGCCCCGCAGTCGGTCCAGTCGGTGCGGCTCCCGGTGAAAGCGAGCGTGGCCAAACGAGGTGGACTTTCGGTTATGGTCGATTCCGACAACACGAACGTCTTTCAGCGTCGATTTGACGTAACGTTCCTGGCGGTGGGCGAAAGCTTGGCGCGGGACAGTCGGGTCCGTGTCGATGCCGATAGCACGTACTCGGGATATTCGACCAAGGCGTTGACCGACGGCGTCCGCGACACGACGGGGGTTGCCTGGAATGAAGCCGCCTGGGCATCGGAGGAATCCGGCGGACCTCACTGGGTCAGAATTACCTTTCCGGAGCCCACAACCGTGCGGTCACTGTCCGCTTACTGGAACGTCGAGGGCGGTGTGACGAATACCTCGCGGCGCGGCACGGTCATCGGCTGGACGGAGTCGGGAGAGAAAGTGGTTCTGGGCGAGTTCACAAACCAGAAGCCAGTTCCCGTGACGCGCGCGGAATTCGAACCACGGAAGCTGAAGGCAATCGAGCTCCGTCAACTTTCCCGTGGTGGTTCGGAAATGCGGCCCAATTTGATGTGGCTCAGTGAGATCGAAGTGCATTAGGATTGCGATCGATGAGACGAGCCGGATCACCGTGGGGATTGATGGTTCTGGCGGTGCTCGTTTGCGGTGTGGCCTTCGGGGAGCCGCCGAAGGAAATCGAGGTGGCCATTTTCGCGGGCGGATACGGGCTCAAGTTTTTTGAGGACACGGCTCGCCAATTCGAGCGCGTGCGTCCGGGCGTGCGGGTCAATCTCTACGGTGATCCGCGCATCAGCGACAAAGTACGCATCCGCGTACTCGAAGGCACTTATCCCAACGCCACCGATGCCTACGGGCTTCCGTGGCTGAATTTAATCAAGGCCGGGCGGGTTCTGGATTTGGCCCCGGCGATGGACGGGCCCGATTGGGAAGGCGATGAGAAATGGAAGGATTCGTTCCTGCCCGGTGCGCTGGATGAGTGGCGTGATGGTGAGCATGTCTGGGCTGTTCCGTTTGCCTATGCCACCTACGGGATCTTTTACAACAAACGCATGTTTCGCGAGCACGGCTGGGAAGTCCCACGCACATGGGATGAACTGTTCGCGCTCGGCGAGCGGATGAAGCACGAAGGGGTCGCCCCGTTCGCATTTCCGGGCGTGTACCTCTACTACGCAGACATGATATTGAACGCGGCCCACTACAACCTTGTGGGGGCGCAAGACTACGCGCGTTTCCAGTTGCTCGAGCCCGGCAGTCGCTCCGATCCGCGCTACAAACGCGCGGCGGCGACCGTGCAGCGGTTGGCGATGAACTGTTTCCAGAGGGGCTGGGAAGGAATGAGCCATACGGCGGCTCAACTCCAGTTTTTCGAGGGCCACGCCGCGATGATGGCCAACGGATCGTGGTTGGTGAGTGAGATGCAGGACAAGATCCCCCAGGACTTCGAGCTCGGGGCGTTTGGTTTTCCCGTGTTTGCGGACGGCGTGGGTGATCCGACGGCGTTGAATGTTGGCAGCGGCTATTACTTTCTCCTGGCGCCCGCCGCGAACCGGGAGTTGGCCGTGGACTTCTTCCGCTTCATGACATCGCGAGAACGCGCGACCGCGTTTGCGACACAGCAGGACACCCCGGCAGCCGTCCGGGGCATTCCGGTGGAAGTGTACTCGCCACGTATGCGGGACATCGCGCATCTGATCGAGCAATCCAAGACAGCCTACGGAGCGCCGCCGGGCGTAACGGCGAATTTCCCCGGCATGGGACAGGCCGTCAACGACGCGCGGTTCAAATTGCTGACCGGAAAGTTTACGCCGGAGGAGTACGGCGATTTTCTTGAGGAGGCTGCGGCCAAAGAACGATCACAGGCTCAGGACCCTAACCGCGTGTCCTATCGTCACCGCTTCGCGGGTAGTATGTTGCTGGTGCTGATGGCCGCCATCGTCTCCTACACGCTGTACACGCAGTGTCGCCGATCGCACGGCGGATCGACGAGGCCAGCCGCCGAACCTTATACGAGGATGAGGTGGCCAACCGCCTTGCTGTTTGTCGGCCCGGCCCTCGGCTTGTATTTACTGTTTAGCATCAAACCCTGCCTCCAGTCTTTCGGTTGGGCGCTGACGCAGTGGGACGGGATCACCGACCGCAAGTATGTGGGCTTGCTTCATTTCAAGCGGCTGTTATTTGAGAGTGATGTCTTCTGGACCGCATTGAAGAACAACATGTTTGTGATGTTCGTGCCCGCGCTGTTTGTGATCCCGCTCTCGTTGTTGTTCGCCTACCTGATCAGTCGCGGCGTATGGGGCAGCAAGATGTTCCGCGTCTGCTTCTTCTTCCCGAACATTCTCGGGGGCATCGCCGTGACGCTCTTGTGGATGAACGCGTACGACCCACAGGGCGGATTGGTGAATGGTGCGCTTGTCGGGATTGGCAACATGCTGAACGCCATCGGCCTGCAGGCGCCGGGCAACTGGCTTCTGGGATTCAGGAATTTCGCTTGGCTGTCGCAGGATCATTTGTACTGGGCGCTCGTGCCGATGACGATCTGGGGCGCATGCGGCTTCAATATGATTCTCTATCTGGCGGCGATGGAAAGCGTCGATACGAGCCTGTACGAAGCGGCGGCCATCGACGGCGCGAGTGCGGGGCAGCAGTTCTTCCTGATCACGATTCCGATGATCTGGGAGGTGCTGACCATCTCCGCGGTGTTTATGGTCATCGGCGGAATGAAAGTCTTCGACCAGATCTGGCTCATGACCAATCAAGAGCCGACAACCACGACGCACGTGATCGGCACCCTGATGGTGTCGACAATGTTCGGGGAGTTCAAAGTCGGTGAGGCCACGGCGATTGCCGTCATTCTGTTTGTATTGGTGTTCTTCGGGACGATCGCCGTCATGCGCTTGATGAAACGGGAAACCGTGGAGCTCTAACCAATGATCCTGTCACCCCTCGCCAAACAGGCACGGTCAGCGATAGGGAAGGGCCTGCTCTTTCTGGTGCTGCTTGGTTACCTCGTCGTCGTTGTGTTTCCTCTCCTCTGGCTGTTTTACACGTCGTTGAAAGACGATCGGGCGATCTTCATGTCGCCATTCTCGCTCCCCGATTTCAGCCGTCTGCAATGGGGCAATTTTCACCGGGCTTGGGTCGGGGCCCATTTCTCCCGGTACTTTTTCAACAGCGCGCTCGTGACCACGAGTGCGTTACTGGCGAGCTTGCTTCTGGCGGCGATGGCGGCCTATGCCTTGAGCCGGTTTCGATTGCCGGGCGGTAAGCCGGTGTTTTACCTTTTTCTCTCGGGACTAATGGTTCCCGGACAACTGGCCATTATCCCGTTATTTTTTCAAATGCGAAGTCTCGGTCTCCTCGATTCACGACTCGGGTTGACGCTTTGCTATATCGCAGGGAGCTTCCCGTTCGCCGTTTTCATTTTGGCGGGTTTTTTCAAGACACTGCCGGCGTCGTTGCACGAAGCGGCACAGATCGACGGGTGCAGCGAGTGGCGGGCATTTTGGAGCATTATGCTTCCCTTGGCGCGGCCGGGCCTCATCACCGTGGCGATTTTTCAGTTCCTGGGTTTCTGGAATGAATTCTTCACCGCGTTCTTGTTCATGTCAGGCGCGGGCAGCGAACAAATCCGCACTTTGCCGCTGGGGCTTGCGAACATCGCGATTACATCGCAGTACCGGAGCGATTGGGGGACGGCTTTTGCGGGTCTGGTTCTCGTGACCATCCCCACGTTGATCTTCTATGTGCTGCTCCAGCGCCACCTCGTGAAGGGAATCACCATGGGCGCGCTGAAGGGGTAGGACAATCGCACGGGATCTTGTGACGGGATCAAAAAGTCCGAGATCGTTGTCCTCGGCAACGAAAAATAGGCGAGCCGAAGAAGTCGACTTTTTTGCCGAAAAATGGTTGGGTAGATGTCCAACGTGAACCACCGACGCTTGGGGAACACATCGTCTCCACTGGTCTTGGCCATCGACATCGGCACGTCGTCGTTGCGGACGGCGCTCTTTGATGCGCGGGCACGGCGGATTGTCCAAACGACCGCGCAGGAAAAGTATCCATTGCGGGTGACGCCCGACGGCGGTGCGGAACTCGAACCGCAAACGCTACGGCGAACATTTCTCCGATGCCTGACCAGGACATTGCGATGCCATCGGGCCGGCCGCTCGTTGCGGTCGCGTCGGATCATGGCGGTCGGCACGTCCTGCTTCTGGCACAGTTTGCTCGGCGCGGATGAGCGGGGCCGGGCGTTGACCCCGATTTATACGTGGGCCGATTCGCGGTGTCACGCGGAGGCGGCGCGGTTGCGGGGGGAATTTTCCGAACGGGCCATCCACGCGCGGACGGGGTGCATGTTGCGGTCGTCGTACTGGCCGGCCAAATTGCTGTGGTTGCGGCGCACGCGACCGAACCTCTTCGCCCGCGTGTCGAGATGGATGTCGCCCGCGGAATGGCTGCATCTCGAACTGTGCGGCGAGGCGGGATGCAGCTACGCCATGGCCAGCGGAACCGGGTTGTTCAACGTATCGACCCTGCGATGGGACGCGGAACTATTGCGGCGCTGTCGACTTTCGCCGCAGGCGCTCAACGCTCTGTCGGAAGGGCCACTGATATTGTCGGCGCACGTTCGGCGAGAGTTTCCCGAACTGCACGATGCGCTGGTGTTTCCGGCGATTGGCGACGGCGCGGCGAGCAACCTCGGTTCGGGCACGACCAGCACGGACCTGGCGGCGCTGAATTTCGGGACGAGCGCAGCGGTCCGCGTGATGCGGCGTACAAGGCGCGCGCGCGCGCCGTTTGGGTTGTTCTGTTATCGCGTTGACGCCGCGCGGGTACTGATCGGTGGCGCGGTGAGCAATGCCGGTAACCTGCGCGCGTGGTGCCTGCGCGAACTGGATCTACCGGACGATCCCGACGTGCTGGAGCGCGCGCTGGCGGCGCATTCCGGCGCGGACCATGGACTCACGGTATTACCGTTTTGGACGAGCGAACGCGCCCCGACCTGGCCGGAAGAGTTGCGCGGGGTGATTGCCGGGCTGAGTCAGACCACGTCCGCGCTGGACATTTTGCGGGCGACACAGGAAGCGACGTTTCAGCGGCTGGCGCAGATCGCGGAACAACTGCCGGCACAACGGTTCGTGGTTTCCGGCGGAATCGAGAAATCGCCCGCTGAGTTGCAGCTTCTGGCGGACGTGCTTGGTCGCAGCCTGATTGTGTGCAGCGAGCCGGAAGCGTCGTTGCGCGGCGCGGCGGTGTTCGTGCTGGAGAAAATGGGGGTTGTCGTCCCGGTGCCGTCGGCGGGGCGGGTGATTCGGTGCCGGTTGCGACGTTCGCGACAGTATGCGGTGGCGAGACGGCGGCAAGTGGAGTTGGAAAAACTGATGGCCGATCTTTAGCACGGATATTGTGCGAGACGGAAACGGCGCGATACCTAGACAACAGGCATCGCGCCCTACAATCAGCCAGACCTCTTCGACATGGCTTCGAGGGCGAGATAGAGCGCGTGGGTGCCACTCTTGCCGTGTCCCTGGGCCTGGACGGCGCGGTAGAGTTCGTGCACCAGCTTCAGGCCCGGCAGGGTGAGGTTCATACGTTCGGCTTCGGCGAGGGCGATCTCCATGTCCTTGACGAAATGGTCGACGAGGAAACCCGGCGCGAAATTGCGTTGCAGGATGCGCGGCGCAAGATTGTCGAGCGTCCAGCAACCGGCCGCGCTGGGACGAACGGACTGGAGCATGGTTTCGAGATTCAAACCGGCTTTGGCGCCGTAGAGCAGGCTTTCGCACACGCCGATCATGGTGCCGGCGATGGCGATCTGGTTGCACATCTTGGCGTGTTGACCTGCGCCGGCGCCGCCTTGGTACACGATGGTTTTGCCTAGAATTTCCAGTAAGGGCCGCGCGCGCCCGACGGCAGCGGCGTCGCCGCCGAGCATGATCGAGAGCGTGGCATTGCGCGCGCCGACATCGCCGCCGGAGACGGGAGCGTCGATGGAGTCGACTCCCTTCACCTTGGCGGCGGCGTAAATCTGTTTCGACAAACTCGGGTTGGTGGTGGTCATGTCGATGACGACGCGGCCGGGCGTCACGCCCGCGAGCACGCCATCGTCGCTGAAGTAGACTTCGCGCACGTCGCGCGGGTAGCCGACCATGGTGAAGATGACGTCCGATTGCCCGGCGACGGCGCGGGGCGACTCGGCCCACTGCGCGCCCTTGTCGAGCAGCGGCTGCGCCTTGGGTTTGGTGCGATTGTGAACGGTGACGGTGTAGCCTTTTTCCAGGAGATGCCCGCACATCGACAGCCCCATGACGCCCGTGCCAATCCAGCCGAGACGCGTCGTGGACGGGGAGATCGGGGTTGGCGTTTTTGCTGGCATCGACCGGCACGCTAGGCGAACGCGCGCGGGGTTGTCAAACGGATTTGGCCTGTTTCAGGACCAAATCGTCGAACTGACTGTGAACCACAGAGACACAGAGGGCACTGAGACAGGGCTTCCGCGTGTTGATGATGTATAGAAGCGAAATATCACAGTCGCCCTGCTCAGACTTCCGGCTGACGGGGGTGGGCTCGGCGAGGTCGACGTTTACTCACCCGTGCTTGGCAGTCGTAGGGCCGCAATCATGGCGGCGATGGTCTTCCCAGTTTCCACCAAGTCGAAAGAAGGCAGCTTAGCTTCCTCAGTCAAAAAGATGGAGGTATCGGGTGCTCTGCTATGCATGCGGTCCTCAAGGTAGTGAACGACATCCCGGGCGTTGTAGAGCAAGGTGGTTCTGTAGAAATGTCCAACCGAGCCGCGTTTAGAGATTCGCGTTGCAACATCGTGGGCTATCTTTTCATCTGCGAACCAGAGATCCTCAGCGCAGGCCGCGAGGTAGTTTGGGTCGTTGATTAGGGCGTGGTGTATATACCCCGCTGGTGAGATGCAGATCAAATCATCGGGTGATAGGCGGTCAAAGCGCTGATGTTCAGGCGTGATGCAGTAGCCTGTAACAAGGTACTGAACTTCCTCCATGACTCTCTGGCAATCGAATCCTCTCGAAGCCAAAGCTTGGAGCAATGTGGCCGTCCTATGGTATCCTCGTACACCGTTAGGTCCCCTTTCAAAGCGCCTCGACCAGAGCCAGTCGAGAATGCCAATTCTCACAAAATGTTCGGGACTGGGGTCTTCGGGAGTGCACTGGAACACGTTTTTGATATACGAATTGTCGCCGTCAAAAAAACGACGGTTCATCCTCAATAGCACTCGATACACGACGTGGTGAGGCAGAATATGCTGGCCCTGAGAGGTCATGATTTTGAGGATTTCAGCTTCGTCAATATAGCCGCTGGTGCAGAACTGGAGAAATATCTCAAAGGCCCGAACGAACGTCACGGCCGGCGATATGTAAGCATTACGGACAACAAACGCACGTTCTGCGCGGTTGGATGGGTTAAAAACAGATCGGTAGTTCAAAACAAGGGACGCCCCGAAGGAATTTGGTGCGATTTCCTCATTTCTCACCGTCTTGCCGCCAACAAAATCTATGGGGCGATAATACTTACGGTTGACTAGTTTTCGGAGGTGATCGTACGCTCGAGCTTGCACCGTCTTTCGGTCAAGGGCATCTATAAAATGGCTGAATTGAACGGTGGCGGGCTGTGCTTCATCGAGCGTGAAGCTGAACAACGGCGTGTCAGAATCCCAGGATTGAACGAGTGTTTGTTTACCGTTGGTAACTACAGTAGCAGAGCAAGGATTGAATGAAGGGGGAAATTTCGCATTCAGTTCAGTCGCATACAAACGCGCCTCGTGTACGGCCGTCGTGAGTTCCTCGTCGGGTGCTTTCGCTTCTACGATGAACATCGGGAGGCCGGCGATGCTAACAACGTAATCCGGGAAGTACACTTTGCGGTCCTTGCCTTTGCCGATTTCAAATTTGCGGATGTCTCGTTTCGTGAAAATGTCTGACGGCAGAAAGCCAAGGCCGAGGGGTTGCGTAAATGTGAGAAGGGGCCAGATGAATTTTTGCTCGACATCGCTTTCGCTGAGAAGAGAATCTTGCGAGCAGAAGGAATTCATGGGCATCTCCAAGTTTTGCGCAACAGGATTATCGAGCAGGGGCGCGCAAAAGGGAAGCCAAGTTTTTTGTCAGAAATTTCGCGCGTGCCGAATCGAAAAATGTGAAAACTGAGCGGGGCTTGTAGTATCCCTAAAGCGGGCTTAAGAAACAGTCGAAGATGCCGATATCTATTGCATGAAGAGTGCCTATGCGGTGGGGGGCGAAAATGTGTCGATTTTCGCTTGCGTTCCGACCGGGGGCGTGTAGATTAACGGGAGGTTTGAATATGAAACTCACAACTAAGCGAGGGAGATTAATGACAGGGTACTGACGCTCGTCGCTGTCACAATTATTCCGCTTTAGGAGCTGCCACGCCGAAAGGTGCTGGCAGCTTTTCATTTTCTTGCGTATTTTCGGGACCTGGCGCTGCTCGTCGGCGTGGGCAAGCTGAAGAGGGTGACAAGGTTGCTTATCCTGCTTGGTCCGGCGCTGTCCGTTAGCCGTCAGCTCCTCGGCGCATCAGGCAACGACGTGGGGGCTTTCTCGGCGGTTTGCCGCCATGGTAGGACTGGACGGTTTGGCGGCAGGGATCCCTCGACCCTTCGACGGGGCTCAGGGTGGGCTCGTTGCTCGGGGTTACAGACGGGGGGCGGAATTTGGTATCAATTTATGTATTGACATATTATCGCCGTGAGATACACTACGCCGTGATGTTGCCGTAGTTGTTCTTTGACAGAAAAGGAGATTTGTGGAGTGACCGCGACGGTTTGGCTTGAGTGCGAACCTGTGGCGCGGGTGGATTGTGTCCATGAAGGGGGATCCGCCTTCGCTGAGAGCTTCGGCGAGACAAGGGGGGGCCGCAAAAAGTAATTTTTACAAAACGAACCCATTTTTTTGCATGCCGGCTTGGGTTTCTGAAAAAAACGAACCCAAAACGAACCCAAATTCAGGGGGTGGCGAGGGGCAAACACGGGTCCAATTGGGGCTGACGCGTTGCTTTTGGGGAAGGCGTTCGTTACACTGGCGATGATGAAAGCGGTCACGACCGAGCAGATCCGACAACTTGACCAACAGACCGTCGCCGCCGGCACGCCCCGGGTGGAACTGATGGAGCGGGCGGGTTATGCCGTTGCCCGCACGACGATGGAACTCCTGCGGCGGAAAGACGCGCGGTCCGTGTTGCTGCTGGCCGGGAAGGGCCACAACGGCGGCGATGCGATCGTGGCGGCGCGGCATCTGGCGGGGGCTGGTTGCCAGCCTGCACTGGTGTTGCTTTGTCGCCGCAACGAATTGCAGGGGGAGACGCTGCAGCATTTCCAGAAGCTCGTGAACGCGGTGCGCGTGTTGGAGCTGCCGACGCTCGATCAATTTGCCGAGATGGTCGGGGAGATACAACCGGCGGTGGTCGTGGACGGTTTGCTGGGCACGGGGTTGAAGGGAGAGGTGCGCGAGCCGTACGCGACGGCGATCAAGGTGATCAACGGCCTGCATCGGCCGGTGGTGGCGATCGATATCCCGTCGGGGCTCGACAGCGATACGGGCGAAGTCCGTGGCGTGTGCGTGCGTGCCGACACGACGGTCACGATGGGGTTGCCGAAGGTCGGTTTGCTCAAACCCGCCGCGGTGGAATTTGTGGGACGGATCGAAACCGTGGACATCGGGTTCTCGCGGAAGCTGGTGGATGAGATTCAGAGCGGCGTGGAACTGGTGACCGCGGGCGACGTGGCCCCGCTATTTCCGAGACGACCGCGGGCGGCAAACAAGGGAGATTTTGGCCACCTGCTTATCATTGCCGGTTCGGAGGGTTACACCGGGGCGCCGGTGCTGACGGCGCAGGCGGCGGCGCGGGCCGGGGCCGGGTTGGTGACGCTGGCCGTGCCGCGGAGCATTTATCGGATCGTCGCGGTGAATTGTCCGCCGGAAGTGATGCCGCGCCCGGCGGATTTTGACAAACTCGACCCGACGGATTTTGCCGGGTTTACTGCCGTGGCCATCGGTCCGGGATTGGGCCGGGAGGCGAGGACGCAGAAGCTGATTTGGAAGGTTGTGAGTGGGTGGTTCCCGCCAATGGTGGTGGACGCGGATGCGTTGAATGGGATTGCGCAAGGGGTGGCCGGGTTGAAGAAACTGCACAAGCCGATGGTGTTCACACCGCACCCGGGGGAGATGGGGCGGTTGATCGGCAAGACCAGCAAGGAAGTGCAAGCGAACCGGTGGGAGGTCGCGCGCGGTTTTGCGGAGGAATACGGCGTGGTCACGGTGTTGAAAGGCGCCGGGACGGTGATCACGGAGAAATCGGGACCGCTGTGGATCAATTCAACAGGAAATCCGGGGATGGCCAAGGGCGGCATGGGCGACGCGCTCACGGGGATCATCGGCGCGTTTCTGGCGCAGGGCATGGCGCCGGCGGATGCGGCGCGCGCGGCGGTATTCATTCATGGGCTGGCGGGCGATCTCGCGAGCCAGACGGTCGGCGAACGCGCGATGTTGACCTCGGATTTGATCGGGCATTTGGGCATGGCATTCGCCGCGCTGGACTAAGCGGGCGCGCGATGGCATATTTCTGTCCATCTTTACGCCGGCGTAGCTCAATTGGCAGAGCAGCTGATTTGTAATTGCCGCTGACACTTTTAGCCTGTTTTCGCCCGCGTTTGCTGGAGTCCTCCAGCCCAATAATAACCTGGGTTTCCGGTGTTTTGAGCGTTTGCCAGCGTTTGCCTGAAACCACTCAAATTTAGCCGCGACATTGCAACAAAACATTGCAACACGCAATTCATCCGCCACGGTCCACCGTCCGTTTTAGGCCGCACTGAGCTTGCGACTCTGTGCCCGCTCTTGACATGGGTGGGATTTCCCACCATAATACCATCATGCCAACTACTACTATGCGGCGACGGAAGCCAGCCCGCGGCATCACTGTGGTCGCTGACTACGACGTGGCCGCCGACGCCAAGAAACGGATCAGTCTGCGGAACGCCAAGACGAAGTATTTCCGCGTCAAGGCGCTCTCCAACGGCTGTTTTCTGCTGGAACCGCGAGTCCTGGTCGCGTTAGACGCCATACCGGCGCGGACGCGCAAGATGCTGGATCAGTCCGTCAAGAACTTGAAAGATGGGATGGTCTCACCGCCGATTGACCTGACGCCATTTCTGAAGGACTAAGGACGGCGTGGCATTTCGCATCCGCATGGGTGTGCCGGAGATGGAGGCGTATTGGAACGACATCTCAACCCGGAAACTCGCCAGCAAGCTCGACAAAGACGAGGAGAGATTCTTCAAGAAACTCGTCAAGACTCTGAGATTCCTCGGTCAGAACCCGCGCCATCCGGGGTTAGAATCGCATGAAATAGACGATCTGACAAGGAAGCACGGAATCAAGATTTTCCAGTCATATCTGGAGAACAACACTCCTGCGGCGGCGCGATTGTTTTGGGCTTACGGGCCGGACAAAGGGGACATCACGGTTCTGGCCATTGAGCCACATCCTGAAGACCAGAAGCGCGGGGCTTACCAGCGAATCAAGTTGTCCAACTTGCCTTCTCGCACTCGGGGGTAAGGCACATAATCGTCAGATTTGGCCTGTGCCTTAACCGGCCTAGGAATCGTCAGCTTTCCGGGCCGGAGCGTCAGGTGAGCGGCTAGCAGCACGGTCCGGAATCGTCCGAAGGTCGCCAACTAGCGGCACACGTCGAAATCAAACCCGTCATAAACCTGCCAAATCCGCCATTCACAAGGTGTGGGCGGCGACAAATGCTTACGCGGGAATCCGCAAGACTAGAGGAGAGACATCATTACGGCCCAAGCCGAAGCCGAAGCTCAAGGCGTCTCGGTGGACGTGCACACCGACTTGCAGGAGGTTCCACCTGTCGCCGGTAGCGCCACCGAACTGCGCGAAATGCTCACTAATCTCATCTTCAATGCAGTGGACGCCATGCCACGCGGCGGCACCGTCGCCATTCGCACCCACCGCGACGACGGCTATGTCGTGCTGGAGGTCAGCGACACCGGCACCGGCATGACCGAGGAAATCCGTCGCCGCTGCCTCGATCCGTTCTTCACCACCAAAGGCGAGCGTGGCACGGGACTGGGCCTGTCCATGGCGTACGGCATCCTGCAACGCCACCAAGGAACAATTGATATCGAAACCGAGCTCGGCAAGGGCACGACCTTCATCATTCGCTTGCCGGTGCAGACCGCCCAGCCGCGGTCCGAGCCCAAAGCGCAGCCAGTCGACGCCGTCAAGCATCTCCATGTGCTTGTCGTGGATGACGAAGCCGTGGTGCGCAAGATCGTTGGCGAGTATCTGAAGATTGATGGACATATCGTGGAGGCTGCCAACAATGGACACGATGGTCTGGAGAAATTCCGCAACAGTCGGTTTGATCTTGTACTCGTGGATCGGGCCATGCCGGGCATGAGCGGAGATCAACTCGCCGCCGCGATCAAATCCGCCGAACCCAAAGTACCGGTCGTCATGCTTACCGGCTTCGGTTCGATGATGGATGCTGCCGACGAGAAACCTACAGGCGTGGACTTCATCGTCGGAAAGCCCGTGACCATCAATGCGCTGCGTGCCGCTATCTCCAAGGCGGTTGCGTCCGTGAACTGACCAACTCGCCCAACGTAGCGCAGCCGTGGGAGCTAAACGGCAACGGAAAAACAACCAAAGCCGCGTTCACAACTCGGTGAACCATCCCTAGCGGCGCTCCTAACTTGGCTGGCCTTGCAGTCGATAGCGGGTTGGAAGGCAGCCTGATGCCAGCTTACCAAATACTCTTGCCAGAATACCTTAGACGTTTGCTGAGGGTAGTCGGCATCGTCCTGCGGCCGGAGCCGCCTGCCAAGTATACTAAGAGGCCGTTGGTGAGGCGGGACCGTCGAGCGTTGGACGGGGGGAATTACGACGGTTTGGATGACTACAGAAGTCGTCTAGCCATGCCGATTTGTGCGGGCATTTGTAGGACATTGGTGCCGTGCAAAGCCACAATCCCAAACCGGGAACATAACGGGCAAAGCAGGCTTGTCCCGACGGTTGCGAACGGCTAACGAATTGCGGGTCTGAATGTGTCATGCCAGAATCCCTCAATAGGTCTTATCAGCGTAGGCCGTGCCAGAATTCAGTAAAGTTTTAGCGGGAAATGCCGATTTGGGTAGTGTGATCGTGTACTCAGCAATTCCGTCCGTTGGATCCGTCCCTCAAGCTTCCGGTCATCCTTGCACGTGCACCGACGCCCTGCTTTCTTTTTGTCATCGGTGGCGCCCAGGGGGGCCGTCGCGCACTTCTCTCAATCCTGCTCGGGCGAAATTATGCCCCACAGGCGGTCGGTAGTCGTGTCCCAACTGTTCTGATCGATTTGAGCAGTCCCGGCAAGGCATGTAGGGCATCGCTCTGAACCAGTGAGACCTCGACTCCCACCCGAGTCATGGCGGAGCAAGGGCAGCAGGACTGCGGTGGGTGCAATGGCGGCGGGGAGAAACTGCTCGACTAAAGGAGGCTCAAGCAACCTTCGGTTTCGTCCGATTTACCTTGTAGTGGCAGTGTAGCGAGGGACTTGCTTTCTGCTCTTCGAAAGCCGCTGTCGAAGGTCTTCCGAGGGGAGGCACGTGGGACGCTACACTGTCATTTTACTCAGGTCGGGTCACCACTGTCGCGGTCGCGCGCGCTCGATCCAACACACGATCATCAGAACCACTTGACAGCGATGCGTCAGGGATTCCGGCGGTTGCCAATGCGATGAATCGTCAGAGCGCCGTGTGCCCCTTGGTCAGAAACAAAGCGCGGCTTTGGTTTCTCCAAAGCCAAACCTTAGAAGCCCAACGGGCCGGAACGCCGCCGCTGTCAATGTGGAGCACAGCGCAGCGAGCAAGACATTGACAGCACAAGGTGGCGGCTCCGGCCATGTCGCCTACCGACAATTCACCCACTCATGCGGCGACTGAGTCGCCGGCAATTGCCGGCGATTCCTGGCTGTCGGTGGCAAGCGGCGCACAGCCACGGACAGCATCGCGCGACTGCGAGCCCTCCGAGCGAAGCACGCGCGTTACGGGCATGTCGCTTGCCAATCCAGCAACGCGCCATGACGGGAACGGGCCTGCAAGCAATGAAGCGGCGAGTCAGCGGCGAAGATTGCAGCGCGGCTGCGCGCGACATTCCCTTAGTCATGCGACTTTTCTTGCGTCACCCTTGCGGTGTTTGTCCGTCATACCATGATGCGGTCATGCGTTGTCCACAAAGCGACCAGACCGTCATCTGCCGAGCAATTTCGTCACCGCACTAAGGCGGGGTAAGTGTCTAGGCTGAAATTTGGTTTTCTGGCGCACATTAGCCCTGCCAAGATGATCACTTTGGCGTGGCGGAAGACAGGCATATCCCAGCGACAAGTGCGCCAAGGTAGGGATCGGCTTGACCTTCTGGGTTGCCAGCGTCTCGGTCTACCCTGTTCCACTCCCTGACAACGTTGCACGTCCAGCCGCCCCTGCCCAAATTACCTGTTACACTGCGAGCATTTTCTGCGTGCGACAGCGTTACCACTGCGATACTGCTGCGTTACATCTGCGGAACAAGCACGAACCACCGCTCCACCATTCGCTTTCCAGTCATGCAACAGGATGTGGAACATTGCTGAGCGAAGAATCTTCCAGCGACTTAACGCGCACTTTACAATGAATGATCCAATGCAGCGTCAATTGTTTTACCAAAACTTCTAAGCTTGGCTTAGAGGTCACGCGTCTCTTGCAAAATGCGCTGAATTGAGCGCAAAACCAGTGCGGGCATATTGTCGGCACATCCGCTTCTCTGCCAGCTATACTGGTCGGCAAGGACGGCTCGACAGACGTGCTGGGACAGCGTAAATACACCCTCGCCAGTCGAACACACACAGTACACCCAGGGTCAACGGGTCGACCACCATAACGACAATGCATCCGATTCTCGACTTCCGCGCAGTCGCTGCTCAACCAAGGGTACACAGATAGTGCACTGGGGAAGTCCATCCTATGCGGCTGGATTACAGACTGGACGCCTGACTCCTAATCCAGAAATTAGGTTTCTAATGCACAAACATCCGATTGCCCGCCGACCTCTTGAAATCTGTTGAAGGGCGTTGACAAAATCAATGAATTAAGACTTTTTGCGCGCGGAGCGCAAAAGGTCTTGTTGAAGTAAACCCGGCGGTCGAACGTAGAACGGGCCTTGGAAATGGGATGGCCCAGTCGGGCTGGCGTCAGCCGCCGGGCTGCCTCTGGAAGGACGAGCGGGCCATTAGGCGGTGGGGGGACGAGGGGATTCGTTGGGGAGAAAGGGTCGGGAGCGAATGTCGGAAGCGTCGGATGGTGCGCGGATGGCAAAGCCGGAGCGAGCCGGCGCACGGAGTGAAACTGCGGGCGCGGCCATCCAGCCGCCGGTTGAGAATTGGCCGAGGCGTCATGGTGGAAAGCGACGTTGAGGCCGCAGAATCTCGCGCACGACCCAATGTCCGATGCGGCAGTGCGGACAGAGGGTGTTGGAATCCGCGGAAGGTGTCGCCGGAGGACGGGGTGCGGGCGTGCTGGCTGGCGTGACCACGTCCGTTTGTCCGGCCAGCATCCGGCGGAGTCGCTCACACGCCGTTCGGCGGGATGCGCTGGCCAGACCGTAGGCGCGCACCTTGGCAAAGCCCTTGGGCAGGGTGTGTCGGAGGAAGCGTCCGATGAATTCCAGAGCCGGGAGCGTGACGCGACGCATCTGTTGGGTGCGGTTGTCGCGGTAACGGAAGGTCACCTGATCCTGATCGAAGGCTTCCAGACGACTGTTGGTAATGGCCACGCGAAACACGTAACGGGCCAGATATTCGAGCACCTTGCGGCCGCTGCCCGCCGGCTGGCAGTGCACGACCCACGCGCTGCGCCAGACCCGAGAGGGCACCTGGTCGAGCAGCCCGGCGCGGCGCAGACCCTCGCGCATCTTGGCCCGGAAGATGACCGACAGCGCGCGCACCGGCACCAGGAAGGCAGGATTCTTTGGCACCACCCAACGCTCGCCGTCCAGTCCTCCCGCGCTGACCAGCAGATGGGCATGGGGATGATACAGCAGGGCGCGGGTCCAGGTGTGCAGCACGGCCAGGATGGCGGGTTGTGCACCCAGGTAGCGCGGATCGCGCGTCAGTTTGAGCAACGACGAAGCGGCAGATTTGAGGAGCAGCCCGTAGAGCGGCTTGGGATGCGCCTGGCAGAGAGAGCGCAGTTCGGACGGCAGCGTGAAGGTCAGTAGATAATGGGGCACGGGCAGCATGCGTTGGCCGTGTTGTTCGAGCCAGCGACGGGTCTGTTGACCGTGGCACTTGGGACAGTGCCGATTGCGACAGGAGTGATAGGCATAGCGCCGGTGTCCGCAGTGGTCGCACTGCGCCACGTGACCGCCGAAAAAGGCGGTGCGGCACTGTTGGATGTCCTGCAGGGCGCGCGCCTGACTGGGCAACAGCGCATGGCGGGCGCGGTAGGCCGCAACGCATCGGCGGAGAATCTCCGCCACTTCCAGCATGGTCGCGGCTTACAAATCTCGCATGAGCTGGTTGAGCGTTTGCTGCAGTTGGGCCGCCGCTGGTTCGGTCAGATGCGTGTAAATCGCCGTGGTGCTGCACGACGAGTGTCCCAGCAGAATCTGAATGATGCGCAGGTTGACGCCGGCTTCGAGCAGATGCGTGGCGTACGAGTGGCGCAGCGTGTGGACGGTGACGGGCTTGCGAATCCCGGCGGTCATCCGGGCGCTCTGGCAGGCGTGGCGGATCTGGTCCCGCTGGAGCGGGCGCTGGCCGGCCCAACACGACGGGGACGGAAACAGCCACGGCTGGGAACGGTGGGTCTTCCAGAACCGGCGCAACCGTTGCAACACCAGGTCGGGCAGCGGGACATACCGTTGCTTGCTGCCTTTGCCATTGACCCGCAGCAGGTGGCGTTGGCCGTCCACGTCCTCCACCGTCAACTGCGCCGCTTCACTCTGACGCAAGCCGCAGGCATACACGGTGGTGAAATAGGCCAGATACACCGGCTCGGGCAGCGCGTCCAGAAATTGCTGCACTTCCTCGCGGGTCAGAACCACGGGCAGCTTCTTCTGATACGGCGGACGCACCACCGTAAAGACCGGCCAGTTACGCTGCAGCGTCTTTTCGTAAAAGAACCTCAGCCCGCCGAGGGTGCCCCGAATGCTGGAGGGCGACCGCCTGCGGCGGTAGGTCAGATAGAGAAAATACTCTCGCAGTTCCTCCTGACCGATCTGATCGGGAGAACGATGGTAATGCGCGGCCAGCCGCCGGACGGCAGAAACGTAGACCCGCTGCGTCGAAGCGGACAGGCTGTGGAGTTTGAGGTCTTCAATGAAGCGTTGGCGAAGGGCTGTCATGGCTCCTTGCGGGAAGGGTGGGTTCCACATCGGTCCAAACCGATGGATTACTCGTCAGAGCAATCAGCCCTTCCGTTCGGAACCCAGTTTGTCCCTCGCGCCCGCCCGTGACTATCGCCTTTTCCTCCTTTCAGGGCGCGTGCTTTGCTACCCGGCGTGAGCCGGGTTTAGTTCAATGCAATTCAACACGATTTGCGCTATCCGCTGTCAACATGACTGTGGCCGTGCCTGCGCCTCGATTATATGGCTCGCTCGCGCCGTCACGTAGTGCGCTCCGTTCTCTCCGCGCCTCCACGATTGACTGCGCTGGCTCCGCCGCTTATGTGAAGCTCCACATAAAGTGGCGAAATGTTGAGAACGCAAAAATGTGGAGTTGGGCGGAAATCGGCACGATTTATCGCTTTTTCTGCCAACCAACTCCACATTTACGAAGAGGATCTGTGGGCTGTACTTTCGACCACTGGAGGCAATAGAGGCGTCGCCGAGAATGCGAGGCTCCCTGATCAACGGGCACTTGAATCCAACGGAAGGCCCTTCCCACAACGGCAAAACAGTTCGCAGCAACGGCGAGCTAAGCATTCCCTGAGAACCAGGGCCAACGCGATGGGTTGCGTGGAATCCAACCGGAAGGCTTGCCGGGCGTTGCATAAATGTTGAGTCCGCTTGCGTGTTTACCGCGTGACTACAGGGTCTTTCGCATCAGCTTCACATTTATGCATACTCAACATTCCGCCAAGAGTCCGCGCTTACGAGTCACGCTCGGTCTCTCATCCGCTGTTCGGAGGGATCAACTGTGATTCTGTATCCGCTCTACGCCGGATCGGTGGCGCTTGCGTCTGAGGAAGGCGATGAGCGATACGCCACCGAGGATGGTCAGCAGCAGGGACGAAGGCTCGGGAATGAACTCGAAGGTGAAATCATCCATAATAAACTCACCCGTGTCGTTGTAAAAGCCAAAGGCTGGCTGACCGCCAGAAGAGTTGAAATAAAGCCGGTCGATGTTCAAGTAGTTGAACGTAAACAAAGTCGGGTTCGTTGCGCTGGCCACAACTGTTTGATCGTATGTCAGATTTGTACCGTTGAATCCTTGAACTTCGATATTCAAATTGCTGTCAAAGGCGCCGGTGAAATAGGCGCTCAGAAAGTTAAAATTGGTGCCGGGTGAATCAATCTCGGAGTTGCCGGTAATACTGGGATTACCGAACAACACCGCCACGTTTGAGAGCGACACCATCCCGTAATAGTCCCCTGTCGGGCCCCGCCAGACGGAGTTGGTACCGAGAATTGCGTTATTTACAAGTACCATGTTCCAGTTTAGTCCTTGGTAGCCATTTTGCAGCCACGAGCCAGAGGCCGTTTCGGACAGGTCATCGAAGCCGACGACGGTTTGGGAACGGGTCGGGATCGAGGTGAAGGCGAGCAGCGCAAGAACAAGAAGACGAACAAGGGGACAAGTGTACTTCATCTTCATCGCAAGTATCCTTTCAGCCTTGCTAGTATAAGTATAACAAGGGACGGGGTTAAAGTCGAGACATTTTGGGTGGCCGAGCGGGGGTCATTGGAGGAGAGGGGGTAGCCCGATATTCTACGACCGGCGCTCTGGGGGAGGATCGTCATAGCCTTTTGGTTTTCCCTATTGTGGCACAATTTTGCCAACGAGTGAGTAGCAGATGTCAAGGGGACACGGCGTGTTACACGGAACGCCACGGCCCCCTGCGCAGCCCACCATGCTCCCGTTTCTAGCGTTGCCGTTCGGGTCGGTGTAGCAGTCGGGATATGGGGAACAGGTACCGCCGCCCCGTGAGCAAAACCCGCTCGCGGTGCAGGTGTACGTGACCCCGTTGGACACCGTCCCAACCACGGTCCCGAGGCTGTTGATTGCCTGCACGACCACCGAAGTGGAGATCAGCGGGGAAACTACCACTGTATACGTCCCGGCGTCGTCCGGGGGATAGTCGTCATTGAAGAAGAGCAGTAGGGTGCCGGTGCATTGGGCCGTAAAGACATTGCTGGTTCCGAGTTGGATGTAGTCGGAACAGAGTTGTACCTCCTCGGGCGTGGGCGCATAGATGTAGCCATAATTTGTCACATTGCCGCTAGTGTGGTGTCACTGAAATGCCTTTCCAATGTCCATCTGGTCAAAATGAAGCGATTCATTGTAACGAAGCGTTAGGGACAGCACACTAGTGTGCTGTCCCTAACGCTTCGTTACAATGCTGGATTTTGCGCAGGATCGTTTTTGCATCCTTGGTCCAAGTGAACCGCTTGGGTTCCCGATTGTGTTCTTCCAAGTACGCGTTGATCGCCGCAATCAGTTCGTTGACGCTGCGAAAGCTGCCGCGCCGAATCCGTCGCCGCGTAATCTCGCCAAACCATCGTTCGACCAAGTTCAGCCAGGAACTGCTCGTCGGGGTGAAATGCAGATGAAAGCGCCGGTGACGCTTGAGCCAGCGCTGCACCTGCGGAGTCTTGTGCGTGCTGTAGTTGTCCACGATCAGATGCAGGTCGAGATCCTGCCGGGTCTCGCGGTCGATGCGCTCCAGAAAGCGAATGAACTCGCGCCCCCGATGTCGCGGTAAACATTCGCCGATGACGCTGCCGTCCAACAGGCTCAGCGCGGCGAACAACGTGGTGGTGCCGTGGCGCTTGTAATCATGGGTCTGGCGGGCCGGAATCCCCGGTCGCAACGGCAGTAAGGGTGCCGTCCGATCCAACGCTTGGATCTGGCTCTTCTCGTCCACCGCCAAGACCAACGCCTTGTCCGGCGGATTCAAATACAGCCCCACGATATCCCGCAGCTTCTCGACAAAGTGCGGATCCCGCGACAGCTTGAACGTCTCCACCCGGTGGGGCTGCAACCGGTGCGCGTGCCAGATCCGCTGGACCGTCATGCGGGAAAGCCCTTGCGCCTTGGCCATCGTGCGGACGCTCCACTGTGTAGCCTGGGCCGGAGTCGTGTGCAAGGTGGCCTCGACGATCTCTTGGATGCGCTCGGCGGAAAGCGACGGTTTGCGTCCGGCGCGCGTGGCATCTTTCATCAAACCCGGCACACCGAAGCGGCGAAACCGAGCGCGCCAGCGTAACACGGTTGGACGACTGGTGTGGAGTTCTTGGGCGATGGCATGGTTGGGTGTCCCAGCCGCCGCGGCTAAGATGATGCTCGCCCGCAGGACAATCTTCTGTGATGTCTTGCCTGAGCGCACGAGTGACTGGAGCCGTTTCTGTTGGGTCGAATCGAGGTGGAGCGGCCGAGCGGGTTTGAACATACCCAGAGAATACCACGGAACGCACCATTGTCACGTTAATTATGGGACATCAGACTAGTAGTGCCAACTTGGCCCTCCTCGTTCAAGCCCCAACCCCAATAGTGATTTGTTCCCTGATCCACCGTCAAAACCATGACGTGATAGCCGTCGGGATGGGCACTGACCAGTACCGCGTCGCTGATGCCCGCCACGAGCATGGGAGAGTTGGTCGAGTCCACGCCGTCCGCGCCCGCCTCCGACGTGTTAAAGGTACCCAGTTCGTTGAATAAATTGTCCCCCCATGCGTACACCTGGCCATTGCTGGTGACCGCCAACGTGAATTCATTTCCGCCCGCAATTGCGACGACATTGGACAGTATTGACGGGGGAATCTGTCCCGGCAGCGGATCGATGTCGTCGTCACAAGGATCGTAGGTACTGGTCCGGCCCAATTCGCCATAATTGTCGTCACCCCACGTCCACACGGTTTTGTCGGCGGTCAAGGCGATTGAATGTTCGTAGCCGGCCGCAATTGCGATGACGTTGGAGATGGTCGTCAATATTGTGGGAATCGCCACCCTATTGCTGCCGCCACAAGAGGAGTCCTCGCCGTTACCCAGCGCGCCATCATTGTTGCCCCACGTCCACACATTTCCGCCGGTGTCCAAGGCCACGCTGTGCTCGTCGCCCGCAGCGATGGCAACAATGACGGTCTCGGTCGAAATCAACGACCGGACCGGGGAGTTGGTAGAAGTATAACCCGTAAGCCCGCCGACGCCTAATTGGCCTGATGAGTCGCTTCCCCACGCGAATACCGCGCCGTCAGCGCGCAACGCCAAGGTGTGCGCCGAGCCGGCGGCCACGCTAACAATGTTGCTTGTGCGCGCGATTGGGGCGGGTGAATTGGTAGAGTAATTCTGCCCATTCCCGAGTTCGCCGTTGCCCACATCGCCCCACGTCCACACAACCCCATGGACGTTGTCCGCAGCCACGCTGTATTCGTCTCCGCCAGCCACTGCGACGACATTGCTGATACCCCCTTGGCAGATGTTGGTCGATGATATATTCATCGGAAAGAATGCTGGCTGATAACCGGCAATAGTGCCGTCACCCAACTGTTCGCCGGAATTGTCTCCCCAGGCCCACAGCGTGCCGTTCATCGAGATCGCCAAGCTATGGTTTTCACCGGCGGCTATCGGGCTCCCCAGTATGCGCTGGACGCGGTAGAATCGTTGCGTAACGGTGCTCCCGTCGTCGTTAGTCGTGGCGGTGTCCGTCCACGTAGTCACACTGGCACCATTCGAGCCCCAGACATACGCCTGTGGCGCCCACTGCATGTTGGTGCTCATCACGCTGGCGGAAAAGACCAGATAGCGGAAGAACTGGCAGGACTGCCAAGTGATTGTGATGGCGTGGTTGACGCTTTGCGTGATGATCGTTACGTAGAACGGCTGTGTCAGGCTTGTAATCGTACACGGATCGCCGCCACCGTCATCATCATCGTCCATCGCGGTGAAATTGCCGCTTATGCTGGCGGTGGCGGCTTGGGTGCGGATTCCGGAGCAAAGTTTCCAGGTAATCCGGAAATAAGTTTCCACTGAATCCGGAGCAAAGTTGCCAGCGATTCCGGTTTGAAAGTTTCCAGTGTTTCGGTCCTGACCGGAATGGGTGGAAACAATCGACCGGAACGAATGGAAACATAACTCCGGAACGCGGTGCAGTGACGCTGGATACGGCGGCTATGCTGTGCGCCTTTCAACCATTGAAAGGAGCGCTCCCATGGCCCGAAGGCCAGTATCCATGCGCAAGACCAAAGAGATTCTGCGACTCAAACACGAACTGGGACTGACCAACCGTCAGATTGCCGCCAGTTTGCACCTCAGCCACACCTGTGTCGGCCAGTACCTGCGGCGGATCGGCCAGGCGGGGATCGGCTGGCCACTGCCCGACCCGCTCGACGAGGACCAGTTGCGGCAGTTGCTACTGGCCGCCCAGAAACCACCATCGGAATCCAAACGCTATTTGCCGCCGATGGACGAGGTGCATCGCGAACTGCGACGCAAGGGCGTGACGCTCCAACTGGTCTGGGAGGAATATCACCGGGCGCATCCGCAGGGGTATGGTCACTCCCAGTTCTGGGAGTACTACCGGCGCTTCTGCGCCCAGCTCGAACCGGCACTGCGTCAGCCACACCCGGCGGGCGAACGGATGTTTGTGGACTGGGCGGGGGTGACCATTCCGCTGTTCGATCCGCAGACCGGTCAATCGCGGCCCGCGTACCTGTTCGTCGCGGTGCTGGGCGCCAGCAACTACACCTTCACCGAAGCGTTTGAGAACACCCAGTTGCCGTCGTGGATTGAAGCCCATGTTCACGCCTGGGAGTTCTTTGGCGGCGTGGCGCGGCTGACCGTGCCGGACAATCCGAAGACCGCCGTCACCCACGCCTGCCGGTATGAGCCCGAACTCAACACCAGCTACCAGGAACTGGCGGCGCATTATGGCACGGTGATTCTACCGGCTCGCGCCCGCAAACCGCAGGACAAGGCCAAGGTCGAAGCGGCCGTCCAACACGCCGAACGCCGCATCCTGGCCGTGCTGCGCGATCAGCGGTTCTTCAGCCTGGCCGAACTCAACACAGCCATCCGCCGGGAACTCCACTCTCTCAACGAGCGGCCCTTCCAGAAGTTGCCCGGTTCCCGCGCCACATTGTTTGCCGAACTCGACCAGCCCGCGTTGCAGCCCTTACCGGCCACCCGCTACGAACTGGCGTTGTGGCGCAAGGCCAAAGCCAACATCGACTATCATGTCCAAGTTGACTGGCACAACTACAGCGTCCCGTACCGCTTGACCCATCAGCCGGTCGAAGTGCGCCTGACCGTGCGCACCGTGGAGATCTTCCATCGCGGCCAGCGTGTCGCGCTCCACCAGCGCAGCCACCAACCCGGTGGGTTCACCACCGACCCGGCGCATCGTCCCAAGGCGCACCAACGCCATCTCGACTGGACACCGGCCCGGCTGATTGGCTGGGCGCAAAACCAAGTCGGGCCGCAGTGCGCCGCCGCCGTGACCTACATCCTGGAACACAAGCCGCATCCCGAACAGGGGTATCGTTCCTGTCTTGGTCTGATGCGGTTGAGCCGCCACCATGGACGCACCCGGCTGGAACAGGCGTGCCAGCGCGCCTTGCTGCTGGAGGTCTGCTCGTATCGCAGCATCAAATCGATTCTCGACGCCAAGCTGGAGACCCAGCCCGGACCGGCGCAACCCCCCGTCACCACAGGGCTGGTCACGCACGACAACCTGCGCGGCCGCCACTACTACCAGTAACCCCACAACACAGGAGAAACCGCATGCTGCACGAACCCACCAAAACCAAACTCTACGCCATGAAACTCAACGGCATGGCCGAGGCTTATGACGAACAACGCGCCCAATCCCGCAGTGGCGAGTTGTCGTTCGACGAACGCTTCGGCTTGCTGGTCGAGCGCCAATGGCTCTGGAGAGAGAATCGCGCGCTGGCCACCCGTCTGGCCCAAGCCCGCCTGAAACAGCCTGCCTGCATCGAGGACCTCGACTTCACCGCCGCCCGCGGCTTGAAACGCGCGCTGATCGAACAACTCAGCCCCTGCGACTGGGTCCAGCATCGCCAGAACATCATCATCACCGGCCCGACCGGCTGCGGCAAGACGTTCGTCGCCTGTGCCCTGGCGCACAAGGCCTGCCGCGAAGGTCACCGGGCGCTGTACTTCTACGCGCCGAAACTGTTTCGCGCCCTGAGCAGTGCGACAGCCGACGGCAGTCTGACCAAGCTGCTCAAAAAGATCGCCAAGGTCCAAGTGCTGGCCGTCGACGACTGGGGCTTGGTCAAGGTCGATGAACGCCAATGTCGTGAGTTCCTGGAGATCCTCGACGATCGTCACGGCCACGGCTCCACCGTGATCACCAGCCAGTTCCCCGTCAGCGCCTGGCATGAGGTGGTCCCGGACCCGACAGTGGCCGATGCGTTGTTAGACCGGCTCATCCACAACGCCCACCGCCTGGAACTGAAAGGAGACTCCCTACGCAAACGCCAGGCACGTCCCTGATCCCAACGACCCGGTACCGCCCGCCTGCGCGGGCGGCTTCAGAATGGACGATAAAGCAAAGGAAAGGGACGGACACGTCGTCCCGCTGACGCGGGACTCCGATGATGCCCAGTGAACCCGCAAGCTTGACTCAAAGTTGCCACTATTATATGAACACAACAGCCAGCGTCGCTACGCTCCGACCACTGGAAACATAAAACCGGAACCAGTGGAAACTTTCACCGGAATACGCACTTGGGCGGCTTGTGCCGCCTCGCATTGGGCCTCGATATTGTTCCAGTAGGTATTCCGAGAGCCAACGTCCATCAGCCACGCATGCGTTATCACGAGCGGCACGGAGAATTGCGTATAGCCCTGCTCGACCAGCGTCTCCCAATTCGTGTAGTTGATTCCGGAGAGGATGCACGAGGGATACAGGTTGGCTTCGTAGACCTGCCATGAGGGAAACCAGTCCGGCACCGAGAATTCTGTCAGGGGTTGGTCCGACCACGGCTGCAACACCGTCACGGTGTTCGACGCGGGCCAGAGCGTGACCCAAAGGGGCCAGGCGTTCACGCTCCCGATAGAGGTCGGAACGGAATTCGTAATCCCGGCCAGTCCCGCTGCCAGGTCGCTCGTATTCGCCCAGACGATGGTCATCGGCTGGAACAGCACTGGGGGGCAGCACGTCCCAAGTGACCAGACCCATGAGCCGATGGGGAAATTGTAGCCCTCCAGATACAGACCGACAAGGTCTGTGGTATTGGTCAACAGCAATTCCGACTGAGGCTGAGCCGAGGGATTCTCTTCCAGTTGCGGAATGTCCGCCCGAACCGTTGCCAACCAGAGAAATGCCGTGAGGGTGAGACACAGATGAACCAGTTCCCGCCTTTGCATATCGCGTTCTCCTCAAGTCACTCGCCACAACAGCCCGTCTCTTCACCGCCTGCTGCGACCTGTTGCCACTCGAACGCGCCAGCATTAAACCGGTCACCGCGAAGATTCAAAACCCTCCGGCTTTTGTTGTCAAGCCCTGTCTCGCTGACTGGTCTGATCCGAGTGTATAGTGGGAACCCAACCGGAAAGCGCGCATCGGGAAGAACTTTGTTCGCCCTTACGAACAAGAATTGCGGTCCATCACGGTATTCCTAGTTCATGCTGTCGGGGAATGTGCCATGCGACTTGGAGGACGCGAAAGAGTATTTCGAGGAGCACCACCATGCAAACGAACAAGATGGAATTTCGACTTGCGCTCACGCGATACGAAACTGCCAAAGCGTTGGGCGTGACACCGATCACCGTTGACCGCTTGGTTGCTCGCGGACTACTGCGACCTTGCCGCGCATTGCGGCGACCGCTGTTTCCGCTCCCCGAGATCGAGCGTTTTCTGAAAGAAACCAGTGCTGAATGACACATCCTTACCCGCACCGCTCGTTGGACTCACCCGCCTTATTTCGGGGCAGTCCTGGGCACCACGTTTTCGGGTTCCGCAGCCGTGGCGTCAAAGGTGATGCGCTTTGCCATTTCGCGGCTGTGAACGTCACGCAGATGTCCGTAGGTCTTGGCGACCAACACGCCGCCGTCAACGTGCCCGAGCCAGCCAGCAATGACCTTGAAATCCACACCGGATTCGATGGCGTTGGAACAGAAGAAGTGCCGCATGGTGTGGTGTGTGTATTGGGGCTGGCCGAGTTCCTTGCAGGCGTTAATAATGCTGGTCTTAGCCGACTCGATTTGAACAATCCTGTCCGTAGCTTCCGGTGGACGGGCCAGCCTGGCTTTGAATGCCAGAAGCAATCTCTCCAGTGGCGGGAACAGTGGCACGGTGCGGCTCTTGCCGGTTTCGCCGCTGCCCTTTCCTGCAACAGTGAATGTTTTTAACTCGAAATTCACGTCACCCCAGACCATCGGCGGCTTGCCAAACCCACTGTCGCCGACGACCTCGGAAAGTCGGCAGCCAGAGTAGGCGAGGAACTCCACCAGATCGGCGGAATCCCTGCCGTTGTTCTTTCGCATGGTTTCAAGCAACCTGCGAAACTGTTCTTTGGTCGGAATGACCAACTTCTCTTTGCTCAGTTTGCGCCGACTGATCTCCCTGGCAGGGTTCTCCAAGAGTAGGCCGTGCTTGCAGGCGTAGTCCAAGATGCGCCGCAACACATCAAGATCGGCGTTGTATGTGCGAGCCGAACACCCACCGCTACGCTGCGCTGCCCATTGCTCTGTCTGCCGCAGGCCTATGCTACGGACCGTCAGACCGCCGAAGTGTCGAGCCAGCATTCTTACTGAGTTGAGATACATGCGGAGTGTTTTGGGTTTGATCGCAACGGCAACCGAATCCAACCAGCGCTTCGCCAGCCCACCCACCAACTCCTTGGGCCTCTTCTTGTCATACTCGGCAAAAGGCAGGGTCTTCGCATCGTCCGCCGTCAGACGTTCAACTTTACGACGGTATTCTTCGCGGCGGCGTTTGGCGAGTTCGGGGTCTGTGGTCTTCAGACTTCGCTTGACTTGTCTGCCATCCCGTTCAAAAATAGCGTAGTAACGATCTGTGAGGCTCGAACGATAAAGACAATCGCCGACATGAATGAGTTTTTGCTGCTTGCGACCCTTGGCTTGGGTGGTTCTCATGATACGAATATCCTAGACCATGCAACAAAACATTGCAACAGCAAATTTTCGCCTCACATAATTAGCCTGTATGGCAGCAATTTGCTAATATAAGCCGGCGTAGCTCAATTGGCAGAGCAGCTGATTTGTAATCAGCAGGTTATCAGTTCAAGTCTGATCGCCGGCTCCATTCCAGCCCACGCAGTCTCAACAGGTTGCGTGGGCTTTGTGTTTGGTGTCTCCAAAAGGGCAGGGGGCGCTGGATACCATACGTGGATACCACCACGCTTTTTTCATGGTCGCACTGGACAAGGTTGAGCAGAGTGTTAACCAAGGCATCGGTGAAGCGCAGGAAGTAGGTCGAAAACGGAGAATGATGGTTTTCCGTTCGCATGTGAAAAGATGCAATTCATTGGGGTTTTCGATGATGGATCGTGCAGAAATACGGTAGGAGCATGGTTGTATGGGGACCAAGATGGTCGGCGATTTGGTAGGTTTTAGCGAGGGAAAAATCACCCGTTGATTTGGAGACACGTACGTCAATTTCTGGGATCGATTTGCAGACACTTACGTCATTTCAGGGCAAGAATGTTGGGTGAGAGTAGGTGCCTGTGGACGCGGCTGACCATCCTACAATACGTCCATCGTTCATGCGCACCACGTCGCCTTCCGCTGTTGCGGTGATGGACGGCTTCCGGTTGGCCTCCAAATTCACCTCGGTCAATTGCCCGGCTTTGATGACGACAGGAACCTCGACCAACTCATAGCCATCGGCCCAAGCCACGACGTTGTAGGTGCCGGCCGGCAATGTCACCAGCGCGGGAGCCAGGTCATGAAACCAAGCCGCGTTCTGGACGCTCTTGACGCGCTTCACCGCCGCATCATAGACCCCATAGTCGGTGTGTCCGAAGTAGTACTGACGATCATAAGGATAGCATTTCACCGCCGTGTAGACCTTTAAGAATCCAGTCGTCGTCGCCAGGACCTTGGCAGTAGGATCGGGCCCGACCGTCCCAAGCACTACCGGCTTCGTCGTCAGCGCACAAGACATCGCGAATGTCGACGCCCCCAGCCAACACAGCATGAGCAATCGTTTCATCTCATCGTCTGTCCCAATGGTTCTCCATCACCAATAATCGATTCCACCCGCCATTGCAACTGACCCGGGCGCATTTTCGCAACGCAAGAATTACTAGCAAAGTTCAGCTCAGCGGACCGATTTCGTGCTTTGATTGCCGCGTCTTTTTTGCAAGATTTGTCGTGTTTGAGTGAGGCAAGAGGGGTCGGCATGTATTCGCGTCCCAACCAACGAGGTTCCACATACCGACGATGAAATCGAAGCAAGAACGAATTGCATGCCTTGTAATCAGTCTGGCCATAACAGTGTGTGTGGACGGTCCGGTTCGCGGCCAGGACACCAACAATGCCACGGGCTCGACGGACGCGGACCGCATCCAAAAGCTGGAGGACGCCGTGCGTCAGCTCAGCAGCCAGAATCAACGGCTCCAACAGGAGATCAACGACCTGAAATCCCCGGGGCTGACGCACATCTTGCAGCCCGCCGAAACAAATGAACCGGCGTTGTTTGTCATCCCGGGTGGCACGGAAGGTAAATTGGTTCTGGGCGGCTACTTCCAGGGTAACGCCGAGTTCGGCGACGTGGATGCGTATCGCGGCTCCTGGGCCGGCGTCAATGGTCACAACTCGCGCGCCTTCGACCGATTCCAGATCCGCCGTGCCCGCCTCGGCGTGTGGGGCGATTTTTGGGAGAACTTCGACTTCAAGCTTATGGGCGACTTCGGCCAGAGCGACGGGACCAGCCCTCGCACTGCTTTCTCCGGGACCGATATTTACCTCAACTGGCATGGCCTCCCGGAGGCCAACATCAAAGTCGGACAGTTCGATACTCCGTTTGGGATGGAACAGTTCTCAATCCCCGACATGCTGACCTTGACACCCGAGCGCTCCGAAGTGACCGAGGGATTGCGGGCCGAACGGCAGATTGGCGTGATGGTGTGGGGAAAACCCCTCGCCGATGTCTGGCCCGAGGAAAAGGATCTCCTCGCCTACTACGTTGGCGTCTTCAACGGCAACCTGAGAAATGTCACCGTCAACGATAACAACGACTTCATGTACATGGGACGCGTGGAAATGCAGCCCTTCCAGGGCGAGCTGTTCGGTCAACCGACCACGTGGAAGCTCGGTGTGGACGGGTATTATTCGGCGGACGCCACCAACACGCTGGTGAGCCAAATCGGCAATATCTGGACACAGCCCGATGGTTCGCTGAAGCCGTTGAGCGTGCAGACCAAGAGCGATCAACGGTTGGCCGCTGGCATCGACCAACGGTTCAACTGTGGACCGCTCACCATCCAGGCAGAATACCTCTAGACCCATTTCCATGATGCCCTGGTCACCGTCCGCGATTTCACGGCGCACGGCTATTGGGCTCTGACCGGTTTTCAGGTCATTCCGAAGACGCTGGAACTCGTGGGCAAATATGAATACTTCGATCCCGACCAGTTGCCCAGCGACGACCTGTGGACCACCACGGGCGGTGTCAACTGGTACGTCAGGGGGAACGGTCCCGGGGAGATCACGTTGATGATGGACTACCTGCATACCTGGTCGCACTTCCGCGAATTGAACCCCTCCTTCGGTACCGATCAATTCGACGAAATCATGGCCCGCGCTGAGTTTTCTTTCTAGAGTTTGTTCAGCCTACCGTCCGAGGATCGTGGGAGTGCGCGTGCATTGTGGTGAGACGATGGTTTCCACTCCAATTTATCTGGGCCGACGGTTCACCTGAGAATTGCGTGGTCCCAGAGCGCCGCCTGCAGGAACCCACCGCGCAGATTGGCCACGCTTTCAAAACCGCGCCCATGCAACAAACAGGCGGCGAGATAGCCGCGTTGACCTTTCTGGCAATACGTCACGATGCGCCGGTCATGTGGCAGTTCACCCAGCCGCTCGCGCAGTTGCGTCAGCGGTATGTTCACTGCATTGGCCAGCCGTCCAAACTCCGCCAATTCATCCGCGTCGCGAACATCGAGCAAAAAATCGCCATTCGGATGCCACGTCTCCGGTGAGACGGTGGCGATATCCCCGCGGGCGATGTGTCCCGCCACAAACCCGGCCACATTCACCGGGTCGTTGGCCGAGCCGAACGGCGGCGAATAGGCGAGGTCGAGGTTTTCCAGGTCGAACACGCTCATCTTGCCCGCGATGGCTGTCGCCAATACGTCCACCCGTTTGTCGATGCCATTCTCGCCGAGCACCTGCGCGCCCAGAAGCCTGCCGGTGCCTTCCTCCGCGATCAACTTGATCAGCACCGGCGTCGCCCCCGGGTAGTAATGGGCGTGGCTGTTGTCACGCGTGAGACTCGTGAACACACTGAACCCGGCCTTGGCGGCTTGCCCGCTGTTGATTCCGGTGAAGCCGACCGTCATGTTCAGCACCCGCACAATGGATGTGCCGAGCGCGCCCGCATACGTCATTCGCGCGCCGGCCGCATTGGCTCCGGCGATGCGTCCCTGCCGATTGGCCGGGCCCGCCAACGCAATCCGCGCCCGCGCGCCGGTCAGCGCATGCATCGTTTCCGCCGCGTCCCCCACGGCGTAAATGTTCGGGTCGGACGACTCCATCCGACCGTTGGTTTTGACGCCCCCCGTCACGCCGATATCCAACCCGGCCACCCGGGCCAGCTCGACCTCGGCCTTCACGCCCACGCTGAGCAGGATCAAGTCCGCCGGCAGCTTGCTCCCGTCGGCAAATTCAACACCGCCCGAAGTAAATGCCGACGCCTCGGCATCGAGTTTGAAATCGAATTCCGGCCGTCGGATCTTATCCTGCAAATGACGGGCCATATCGCGATCCAACAATGGCAGGATCTGCGGGTTCCGTTCCACAATGGTGACGTGCAGGCCGCGACGGTGAAACGCCTCGGCCATCTCCAGACCGATGAACCCGCCGCCGATCACCACGGCGCGTTGCGGCTTGCGCTCGTTTACGAAGGCAGCAATCCGATCCATATCCGGGATGTCGCGCAACGTAAACACGTGCGGCAATTCGACCCCGGGGATGGGGGGGACAATCGGTTTCGCTCCCTGGCTGAGAATCAGCTTGTCGTAGGTCACGTCGCGCTCGCTGGCATCCGGGCCCTTGACCCGTACCGTCCGCGCCACGCGGTCGATCGACAACACTTCGTGGTTCACATGCGCCTGCACGCGGGACCGCGCCCAAAATCTTTCCGGCGTCATGACGATCAGCTTCGCTCGATCATCAATCTCGCCGGCGATGTAGTACGGCAGACCGCAATTCGCGAACGAAATATACGGGCCGCGTTCAAACACATGGATTTCCGCGGTTTCATCCACGCGGCGGGCCCTGGCGGCAGCCGAAGCGCCTCCGGCCACGCCACCGATGATGATAATTCGACGAGGAGTGCTCATAATTCACACCAACGAAATCATTGTTTCACTTCACATCCGCAGCCTGACGAACCGTCGACACTGCGATTCCAAGGCATTTTGGCGAGCAGCAACGCCATGCCGCAGGTGCCAGTGAGTCCCGCAAACAACAGTCCGCAACCGGTCAGGAGCGGGATGATGGCAAACCGCACATTCACCCCCAACGCCAGCGCCGCGCCTGTCGCCGACAAAAAGCCCACGACAATCTGCACCTGGCGCATCAGCGGCAGCACCTTGCTCTCGCCGCGTTCCACCGGCAGTCCGTCTTGCACCCACGCTTCGATTCCGCCCTCGACTGCCACGCAACCCTCAAAACCCGCTCGCCGGAACCTCTCGATGGCTTTCGTCGACCGGATTCCCGACTGGCACATAATATACAGTGGGGCGTCGCTTGTTCCCCGATTCTTCAGAAACGCGGCCGCGTCGAGTTGGTCCAGTGGCAACAGACGTGACCCCGACACATGGACAGTGGTGTATTCAGCGGGGGTGCGTACATCGAGCAATTCGACGGGGAGTCCTTCGGTCATGCGCCGGTGCAGTTCCCGCGGAGTGATGGACGTTTTGAAATGGACAATCGGCGCGTTCATGGTATTATTATATAACCATATAGTTATATGTCAACAACAAAGAACACCCGTCTTCTCACCGCCGAGGAACTGGAGCGGATCGCCAGCCGCTTCAAGGTGCTTGGGGAACCGATGCGGCTGCGCATTCTGCAGGCCGTTTGCAAGGAACCCCACAGCGTGAATGAGATCGTGGCCGCTGTCGGGTCCACCCAGGCCAATGTCTCCAAGCATCTGGCGTTGCTGGCCGCGGGCGGCGTCTTGGCCCGTCGCAAAAACGGGCAGTGTGTGTACTACGCCGTGAAAGACAAGCTGGCCGTGAAACTCTGCGAACTCGTGCACGCCCAACTCACGGAGTAGACAGTCCATCCTCCAACGCAGACCGTGGACTTCGCCCTGACCCGGGATTGATCGAATGTCCTCCAACATCTCAGAACAGGGTCTAGGGACTCTGGGAAACGGCGGTGGTTGCACGCCAGCCGACGGCCTGGCCGTTGGGCAATCGCACCCAATCGGCAGCGTTTCCGGGAGGGACACGGTGGTTCCAGTCATAATGCAGATCAACCTTGGTCAGTTGTCCCGGTTTAATGATGACCGCGATCCTCACCATGCCGGTGTTTCTCGCTCTCGCGAGAACGACATACGTACCGGCAGGCAATTGGACAAGGAACGGCTCTTCATCATGAATGCTGAGAGCGTTGGCGACTTTCTTCACGACTGTTTTCCCGTCCTCAGCGTAGACGGTGTAACTGGTGTGGGGGAAATAATGTACATGCCCGTCTTCGTGGTCTTCCGTCGCCGAGTAGACCTTCAGATACCCTTTGGGAGCCAACTCCTCCGCCGTCAACGGTTCGGGACCAACAGGGCCGAGCACCACAGAATCCCTTGAACTGGCGCAAGAAGCCACCAGCGGCAATATCGCAACAACTATCCAGGCGGCCAGGCGTTTGTTCACAATCTTCCTCCTGCCGGACCACAACGTGGCGGCTGTAAGAAGGCAACTGTATAGTAGGTTTTCATAACACTGCAAAGGTGCCACAGGTTTGCGCCTGCGCAAAGTTTCTGAATGAATTTTAACTTGGCGTTCATGCAATCTTAATGTTGGTCTGTCATGGTATGGTGGTGTCAAAGTAGACATGCGCTTATTGCTCATAGAAGATGAACGGAAGGTGGCCGACGTCGTCGCCCGCGGGTTGCGAGCCGAGCGGTTTGCCATCGATGTCACCTACGACGGTGACACCGGCTGGCAAATGGCGTCGAGTGTCGACTACGACCTCATTATTCTCGACCTGATGCTGCCGGGACTCAACGGCACGGAGCTTCTCCGCCGGCTTCGCCGCAAGGGCAGCAAGATGCCCGTGCTCGTGCTGACCGCGCGCGATGCCACCAAGGACAAGGTCGAGAATTTCGAGGCCGGCGCCGACGACTACCTGACCAAGCCATTTGCGTTTGCGGAATTGTTGGTCCGTGTCAAAGCGTTGCTGCGCCGTCCACCGGTCAGCCACGACCACGTGCTGCGAATCGCTGACCTCGAAATCGATCGCCTCACGCAACAGGTCAAGCGCGCGGGCAAGCGCATCGAGTTGACCTCGAAAGAGTACGCCCTGCTTGAATACCTGGCCTCTCACGCCGGGCGGGTGCTCTCCCGCACGATGATCATCGAGCACGTCTGGGACGAAAGTTTCGAGGGACTCACCAATATCGTGGATGTGTATGTGCGCCATTTGCGGGAAAAGGTGGATGAGGGACACGAGCCCAAGCTGATCCGCACCGTGCGCGGCGTGGGCTACTGCCTCACGGATGAAACCGAGCCATGAGCACGCGTTCCCTGAGGTTCCGATTGATCGCCTGGTACGCCGGCTTGCTGACCGCTGTGTTTCTGCTGCTGGGCGCGCTCATGTTCGTCGGCCTGAAACATTATCTGGAAGCCAGCCTTGCCGACGCCCAGGAGCGGCGCGCGCAGCAGATCGCCGACACCCTCCTCGCCAACGTGAGCCAAACTGGCGAAGCCGCCGTCGGCAGGGAAATCAATTCCCTGTATGCCCCGGAGATCAACGACCGCTTCATCCGTGTATCACGTCCGGACGGAAGCGTTCTCTATGGATCGAATCCTCCCATGGACCAGAGCTTCGACCCGACTGGATTACCGTCCCTCTCGGCCCCGCCGACGGAGGGATCCGTGCGGAAACAGAGGCTTGCCGACAAGAAAACCCTGCTTATCGCGGCGCTGAATTCTCCGTCGGCCAATGGTGTGCGGTACGTTGTGGAAGTCGGGGCGCCAATGGCGCCGGTCGAGGCGATGCTTCACCAGTTTCTGGTGCTGTTGGCCATCGGGCTGCCGGTGGCCGTACTCGTGGCCATCGGCGGGGGGTACCTGCTGGTCGGGCGCGCGCTCGCGCCGGTCGATCAAATCGCGCGCAAGGCGGAGCAGATCACGCAACACAACTTGAGCGAGCGCCTACCGGTGGCGCGCACCGCCGAGGAACTCGAGCGGCTCTCGCTGTCACTAAACCTGATGATTGGGCGGCTGGAAGATGCCCTCCTGAATTCGAAACGATTTGTCGCCGACGCCTCCCATGAATTGCGCACGCCGCTGACGGCCATGCGCGCCGAACTCGAAAGCCTCGCTTCCGACGTGCGCCTGAAGCCCGAGTTGCGCGAAACGCTGGGCAGCCTGCTCGAAGAAGTCGAACGGCTGGCGAGAATCGTCGAGCAATTATTCGCCCTGTCACGACTGGATGCCGGCGAAGCGCAATCGGAGTGGGTCCACTTCGATCTGGCGGAATTGGCGGTGACGACCGCCGAGCAGATGAGCCTGCTCGCCGAAGATAAAGGGATCACCGTCACCTGCGACGCGACGCAGCGTGTCATGATCGACGGGGACCGAGCCCGGCTCAAACAGGTCGTGGTGAACCTGCTCGACAACGCCATCAAATACACGTCGGCCAAAGGCGAGATTCATCTGCGCGTCGCCGCCACCAACGGTCACGCGGTGTTGGAGGTGTCGGACAATGGCATCGGCATTCCCCCCGAGGCGCTGCCCCATGTGTTTGATCGCTTCTTCCGCGTGGACAAGGCGCGGACCCGCGACCCGGGCGGCGCGGGGTTGGGCCTGGCGATTGTCAAATCGATTTCCACCGCTCACGGAGCACAAGTGGAAGTGGAAAGCGGCAATGGCCGCGGATGTTGCTTCCGCGTGAAATTCCCCATCGCCCGCGCCAACAAGCTGCCCTGAGAACCTTATGAATCCAGATTTCGCCCATGTCCTGCGGCAGGCGGCAACGCGCCCCAAACTGCGGCTGGTCCTTGTCATGGCGGTGGTGGTGGTCGCAGTGGGATTGCTGTGGCTGGTGCGCCATGTGGAGGCGAGCCACGAACCTGCCATCCACTCGGAACCCACGGTCGCCGTGGCGAAGGTGGATCGCGAAGACCTGTACCGGAAGGTAACCATCCCGGCGGAGTTCCGACCGTATGTGGAAGTGGAGTTGCACGCGAAGGTTTCCGGTTACGTGGAGCAGATGAATGTGGACTTCGGTGACCGCGTGAAAGCCGGCCAGCTTCTGGCCACGCTCGAAGTCCCGGAATTATTGGATGAACTCCACAACGCGATGGCGGCCGTGCAGAAAGCCCAAGCCGATCACGCCGACGCACATCTCATCTACACCCGCCTCGTCGGGGTCAACCAACAGCAGCCCAATCTCGTCGCTCAGCAGGACCTCGATACCGCCGAAGCCAGGGATCACGAGACGGCGGCGGCCATCGATGCCGCCAAAGCCGAGGTGGCGAAGTATCAGACACTGCTGGCCTATACGCAGATTACCGCCCCATTTGATGGCGTGATTACGTGGCGCTACGCGGATCCCGGCGCGCTCATCGAGGCGGGCACAGCGGCCGCGACCCAGGCCAAGTCGCTGCTGCGGATCTCCGACAACTACCACCTGCGACTCGATTTCCCCGTGTCCGTGGAGTACGTCAAAGACATCCATCTGGGGGACAAGGTGGACGTGCGAGTGGAATCTCTTGGGGGCAAAACGTTCACGGGCACGATTTCTCGTTTCACGACAAGAGTCGCCGAGGACACGCGAACGATGATCACCGAACTGGAGGTGCTCAACCCGAATCTCGAAATCGTCCCCGGCATGTACGCGACGGTGATGTTCAAGGCGGAAGAGCGCCCACAATCTCTGGCGATTCCCATCCAAGCCTCGGCCTCGGGCGGAACGGCCAAGGTTCTCATCGTCAACGCCAACCATGAAATCGAGGAACGCCCCGTGACGCTGGGACTTGAAACATCCTCCAAGTACGAAGTCGTCTCCGGTCTGCGAGAAGGGGATCTGGTGATCCTGGGCAATCCAGCCCAACTCAGACCGGGCCAGAAGGTCGAACCCAAAACAATTGAGCCCGAGGTTGTGGAATGAAAACACCCCTGACTACCGAGCAACTGGAAGCCTTGCGCCGTCTCGATGCTTCCACGCTGGCCAACGCCATCGAGAGTTTTCAACACCGCCTGCGCAATGAAGGATTCACCGACGGCAGCGTGCGGTGCCTGTTCCCGCATCTTCCCCACGTGGCTGGCTACGCAGCTACCGTGAAAATTCGCGGATCGGCGCCGCCGGTGGCCGGTAACGCCTACCTGGAACGGACCGACTGGTGGGACTACGTCGTCGCGATCCCCACGCCGCGAGTGGTGGTCGTACAGGACATGGCCACCAGACCCGGGCTCGGGTTCGCTGCTTGGCGCGGTGCACGTCAACATCCTGCGCGCGCTGCGGTTGCGTCGGCGCGGTTACCAACGGCGCCGTGCGGGACATGCCGGCGGCCGAAGAAATTGGTTTCCAACTTTTCACCGGCGGTGCTTCGGTTTCCCACGCCTATGTTCACATCGTCGAATTCGGCACGCCGGTGGAGATCGGCGGATTGAAGATCCAATCCGGAGATTTGCTGCACGGCGACCTGCACGGGGTCCAATCCATTCCCGAGGACATTGCCACCCAAATCCCGCCCGTGGCGGCGAAAATCGCCGCCGAGGAGCAGGCGCTCATCAAGCTGTGCCAGTCGCCGGACTTCTCCATGGAAAAACTGCGGGCCGCCGTCAAACGAAATCGTCCCTAAACGCCCGCTCTCACCATGTCACGATTTGCCCTCCGCTATCCGTATCTGATCATCGTGATCTGCCTGATCACCTGCGTGGTGGGGGTGACGAGCCTGGTGCGGATGCCGGTGGATTTGTTTCCGCCGATCAAGATTCCCGTGGTGGTGGTGGCCACCTTTTATTCCGGGCATGCCGCCGGAGCAGATCGAGAACGACATCACCGGCCAGTTCGAGCGCATGTTCACGCTGGCGCCGGGCATTGACCACATGGAATCGCGCTCGCTCACGGGCGTGAGCCTGATCAAGGTCTATTTCCAGCCCGGCTCCAATCCCGATTCGGACGTGACCAGCATCGCCAATCTGGCCATGGCCAGCCTGCGCTATCTGCCGCCGGGCACGCTGCCGCCGATCGTGATGAAGTTCGACGCCTCCAGCCTGCCGGTCTGCCTGGTCACGCTCAAAGGCGAGGGGCTGAGCGAGGCGCAACTGCGCGACCTGGGCCAGTTCACCATCCGCAACCAGATGGCGGGCGTGCCGGGCGCGTCGGTGCCGCCGGCCTTCGGCGGACGCTACCGCCAGATCATGGTCTATGTGGACCCGCTCAAGCTGGAGGCGCATCAGCTTGAGCGTGATGGACGTGGTGCGCACCGTGAACGAAGCCAACCTGATCCTGCCGGCGGGCGACGTGAAGATCGGGCCTTACGATTACAACGTCTATGCCAACAGCCAGATCAACGCCATGAAGGACATCAACCTGGTGCCGCTGAAAACGGTGGGCGAGGCCTCGGTGCTGGTGGCGCGACGTGGGCAAGGCGCAGGACGCCTCGCAAATCCAGTACAACAAAGTGCGCGTCAACGGCCAGGCCTCGGTCTATCTGCCGGTCCTGAAACAGGGCGGCGACGCCAACACCATCGCGGTGGTCAACGGCGTCAAGCGGGTCGTCTCCCACCTGCTGGACGTGCCCAAGCAACTGGTCACCCAGGTGGTGTTCGACCAGTCGGTGTTCGTGCAAGCACGGCCATCGAGAACCTGATCCACGAAGGCGCCATCGGCCTGGTGCTGACCGGGCTGATGATCCTGGTTTTCCTGGGCAGCATGCGGGCCACGGTGGCGGTGTTTCTCTCCATCCCGCTTTCGGCGCTGGCCGCGTTCATCGCGCTGGCGCTGGGCGGCAGCACGATCAACGCGATGATTCTGGGCGGTCTGGCGCTGGCCTTTTCCCGGCTGATCGACAACTCGGTGGTGGTGCTGGAGAACATCTTCCGCCATCTGGAAATGGGCGAGCCGCCGGAGGTCGCCGCCGAACGCGGCGGGCAGGAAGTGGCCCTGCCGGTGCTGGCCGCCACGCTGACCTCGGTGGTGGTGTTCTTTCCCGGTGACCTTTCTCTACGGCGTCAGCCAGTTCCTGTTCAGCGCGCTGGCGCTGTCGGTGGTGCTGTCGCTGTTTGCCTCCTATTTCGTGGCGATGACGGTGGTGCCGCTGTTTTGCGCGAACTTGATCAAAGGCCATCACGGCGCACGAGCTGGGGAAGCCGAGCGACGCCAGCGCCGCAGAGCTGGGGCGCAGCGCTTCAACGCCTGGTTCAACCGCAAGTTCAACCGGATGCTCGACCGCTACGAAGGCATCGCTGAGCGTCGCCTTGCTGCGCCCGCTGGCGACCGTGCTCGGCATCACCGGCATTTTCGTGCTGAGCCTGGGGCTCTATCCGCTGATCGGCAAGTCCTACTTTCCGCGCACCGATCCCGGCCAGTTCGTCATCAACGTCAAAGCGCCCTCCGGCACGCGGCTGGAACTGACGGACCAATTGGTCGGCCAGGTGGAGGACATCGTGCGCGAAGTGGTGCCGAAGCAGGACCTCAAAATCATCGTCTCCAACATCGGCATCACGCCCGGCTTCAACTCCATCCTGAATCCCAATTCCGCGCCGCACACCGCGTTTGTGCAGGTGGGGCTGAACGAGGGCCACCAGCTCAGCAGCTTTGCCTACATGAACCTGGTGCGCGCCCGGCTGCAAGCGCGACCTGCCGCAGGTCAGCGCCTATTTCCAGACCGGCGGCCTGGTGGATGCCATTCTCAACCAGGGCATGCCCGCGCCGCTGGACATCCAGGTCAGCAGCATGGACATGAAGGCCGCCCACGACGTCGCCACCAAGATCGCCCAGCAGGTGCGCGCGCTGCCCGGCGTCAGCGACGTGCTGGTGCCGCAGGACGTGGATTATCCGGCGTTGAAAATTGACATTGACCGCGAGCGCGCCAGCGAACTGGGCCTGAGCGCCAAGGAAGTGGTGGACAGCCTCATCACCGCGCTGACCTCCGATCGGCATGATTGCGCCGAGCTATTGGATCGATCCGCAAGACCGGCAACAACTACCTGCTGACCGTGCAATACCCGGAAAACATCGTCAAGAATCTGGCCGACCTCGGCTCGATGCCGTTGCGGGCGCCGCATCTCAAGCAGCCGACCCGGCTGGATTCGGTGGTCCACATCTCCCACATCCTGGCGCCCACCGAGGTGGATCACTACCAGATCCGCCGGACGGTGGACGTGTATGTGGCGCCGACGGGCGAGGACCTGAGCAGGGTTTACGCCGGGGTGCAGAAGATCATCGGCCAGACGCACTTGCCGGAAAACATGACCGTCACCGTGCGCGGCTCGGTGCAGGCGATGCGCGAGTCGTTCAAGAGCTTCGCCATCGGTCTGGTGCTGTCGGTCATTCTGGTTTATTTGATTCTGGTGGCGCAGTTCCGCTCCTTCGTGGACCCGTTCCTGATTCTGCTGGCGGTGCCGCCGGGGCTGACGGGGGTGCTGCTGATTCTGTATCTGACCGGCACGCCGCTCAACGTGATGTCGCTGATGGGCGTGGTGATGATGGTGGGCATCGTCGGTTTCCGACAGCATTCTGATTGTGGAATTCATCAACCGGCTGCGCGACGGAGGGCCGGTCCTTGCGCGAGGCGGTGGCGCTGGCCCGCGGGTGCGGTTGCGCCCGGTGTTGATGACCTCCCTGGCGACGCTGATCGGGCTGATTCCGATGGCGGTGAAGATTGGGCACCGGCAGCGAAGCCTACGCGCCGCTGGCCCGCGCCATCATTGGCGGCCTGGCCGTCTCCGCCGTACAAGCGATTTTTCTCGTGCCCGCTGCCTATTTCCTGATCTATCGACGTCAAGAGGCTGCTGTCGCGCCCACCGGGGAGTTGCCATGAACAAAACCTGCATCTGGCTTGTGTTGATTTGCACTGTCGGACCGGGTCTTCGCGCGGTTCGCGCCGAGGAAGCGCAAACGCTGACCTTGAAGGAAGCGCAGGAGATCACCCTCCGCAATCACCCGAAACTGTCTGAGGCTGAGTTGCAAGCACTGGCATCCAAGCAGGTGGTGACGCAGGTCCGCGCCGGATTCCTGCCAAATGTGATGTTTAACGCCACGGCGGTCGACGCCTTCGAATCGAACACTCGCATTGCTGCCGGCGGCCTGAACAATCCCTCGGTCTATGATCGTAATGCGGAAGGACTTGCGGTCACTCAATTGCTGACGGATTTCGGTCTCACGGCTCATCTCTTGAACAGTTCCCGACTATCGTCCCGTGCAGCGAGCGCCAATACCGAGGCTACACGCGATGAGCTTCTGCTTCAGGTGGATGTGTCGTTTTATACCACGCTCAAGGCGCAATCGGTGTTGGACGTGGCCCGTCAAACCTTGCAGACGCGCAAGGTGTTGTTGGATCAGATAACCGCCCTGACCACCAACAAACTCCGGTCTGAACTCGATCTGCGTTTTGCCCAGGTAACCTACGAACAGGGCCAACTGTTGGTCGCCCAGGCTCAAAACGATTTGGATCAGGCGTTCATTTCCCTCGCTACACTGCTCGGCGACCGGGAGAAACGCGCCTATCGACTCATCGAGGAACCCCTGCTCGCCGCCAAGCCTGTGGATCCGACCGGGTTGGTGGATACGGCGCTCTCGCAACGTCCGGACCTGGCCCGCTTGCGCCTGGAGCGTGATGCCGCCTCGCAGTACGCCCTGGCGCAAAAGGCGTTGAACTATCCGACCGTGAGCGCCATTGGCGCGGGTGGCCTCATCCCGGTGCGTGATACCGCCCATTTTGAGGATCGGTACGCCGCTGCGGGAGTCAATTTGAGTCTGCCCATCTTCGACGGCGGCCTGAATTCCGCCAAACACGCGGAAGCCGAACTGCGCTCCCAGGCCGCCAGCGAAAAACTACGCGACGCCGAGAACACGGCCATTCAGGATGTGCGAAACGCTGGTCTGAATGTCAATTACGCCTACGAACGGCTCGACCTGACCCAGAAGCTCTTCGAGAACGCTAGGTCGGCCTTTGATTTGGCGCAGGCCCGCTACACGATGGGCAGCAGTTCCATTGTCGAGGTTAGCCAATCTCAACTCGACATGACATCAGCCCAGATCGCCAACACCAGCGCCAAGTACGATTATGAGATCCAGCGGGCCATTCTGAACTTTCAGATCGGCGCGGTTCAGTAGACGGATCGCGCCGTGTACCGCACGCTTGGCTTCTTTGCCGATTCTTTGTCAGCACTCTCTCAGACATCCGCACCGTAGCAAGTTGCCAGCAGATTTCTGTGCGCGTATTATCTGAACGGAATGCGTGGTCGCTACACACTCGCCGCTGACTTGAAGAAAGTGGCTGACCGTTTCGGTGCGCCGATGCCCGGCGACGAATGGGCCACGTGTACGCCGCCCCGCACAACATCGCGCCAACGCAGGCGGTGATCGCCGTTGGCGACGACCTTGGACGCGCTCTTGCGCTTTCTGGTTTGCCGAAGCCCGGCGACCGCGGAAGGTTGGTGGGCAGGAGAGTAAGAACTTGAAGGAGATACCGGTCGATCGCTGGATAGAAATTCATTCTCCCGTGACTGGGCCACGATGGATATCCGCGAACACGTTCGCCAGACGGCGGCACTAGCAGGTTGCTAAAGAAGTTGGATTGACGGGCCGGTTATACTCTGCGGTGAGCAAGGAGGCGTTCCCATGCGTGGGCAGATTGATCGGCAAGAATCGCTGTTCGTGGTCATCTCGTTGGAGCACACGTGTGCCGCCGAACCATCCGCGGCGGCCGATCAAACGTCGTACCGACGAACTGTTGGCCCAGATGAATCGGCCGTTGAGCCGTGCCTATCGTTCACTGGGGCGGCCCTCGATCCCACCGGAGCAATTGCTCAAGGCCTTGCTGCTGCAAGCCCTGTACTCGATCCGTAGCGAGATTGCCCTGATGGAGCATATCGAATTCAACCAACTGTATCGGTGGTTTGTGGACTTGCCGCTGGAGCAACGGGCGTGGACGCCGGAAGTGTTCAGCGTCAACCGCGAGCGCTTTGCCGAGCACGGGTTGGTGCAGGCGTTCTTCGATGCGCTGGTGCGACAAGCGATTCTGGAGGGGTACGTCAGCGACGAACACTTTACGGTGGACGGCACGCTGCTGCGCTCGTGGGCGAGCCTGAAGAGCGTCCAGCCCAAGGACGCTGCGGGGCCGAGCCAACCGCCCGACGATCCGGGCAATCCGACGGTGAACTTTCATGGGCCGCGTCGCCGCAACGACACGCACCAAAGCACGACTGATCCCCAAGCCCGCTTGGCGCGCAAAGGCCTGGGCAAGGAGGCGCAGTTATGCCACAGCGCGCACGTGTTGATGGAGAACCGTCACGGTCTGTGCGTTGGCGCCACCGTGGATGCCGCCGACGGCCACGCCGAGCGGCGGCAAGCGCGGGCGTTGGTGCAACGAGCCAAACGCCGTCAGCAACTGCATCCGCCCACGGTGGGTCTGGATGGCGGGTACCAAGATGGCCGGTTTCTGGCCCGCTTGGAGCGCAGCGGGATCGAACCGCACGTGCCGATTCGTGGCGGACGCATCGTGGTGCGGGATGCGGCGGGACGGGCCCGCCACCGGGCGCGGCAGCGGATGCACACGGCGCGCTACCGGCTTAGCCAACGGATTCGCAAACGGGTCGAAGAAATCTTCGGCTGGTGCAAGACGGTGGGGCGGCTGGCACGAACCCGCTTCGTCGGCCGATGGAAGATCGCCCAAGAGGTACTGATGACGCTCAGCGCCTACAACTTGGTGCGATTGGCCCGATTGAAAGCCCCGTCATGAACTCCCGCCGCCCCTCCACCCGCCCTCTACAGCGCACCAGCCACACAGCGCGGCTGAGTAGCTACCCCCCACAAACCCTCTATCTACCGACACTTGATGCATCACGGACTTCCTTAGTGGCCTGCTAGAGCGCAACCGGCTGACGGTGGGGAAGGTGTTGGACATCTACATTGCGGCGGGTTGCCCCACAAAGAAGATGCTCCCGAAATCGCCTGCGACCGTCACCAACGAGTTGAAAAACCTGAATATGCTTCGCGCTTACTTTGCCGAGCGCGCGGCGGTGACGTTGACGCTGGCGGAATGCAGGCGGCTACGTGGTCGAGCGGACACTGAAAAACGGAACCACGGTGAGCTATCAGGGGAAAGGCGGGGACCGCGGCGTTGACTTGGAGTTGACCACGTTGGGCAACGCCTTGGGCTTGGTCGTTCGACGCGGGCAACTGAAAAACAATCCATTAGCGGGGCGCACGCGCTACGGCGTGGCCTCTGCGGTGCGACACTGTCGGGAAGTTGCGCCAACACCGCAAGGACTGGTGCAAATTGAACACTGGTTGCGGGGCAAGGGGGAGCAAGAGGTTGCCGACCTGGTTTGCTTCCTCGCGTTTACCGGGTTGCGGATTGGCGAGGCCGTCACGCTGGAATGGGAAAACGTGGACATGGCGGCGGGTTTGCTCCACGTCAAACGGGAGAAGCGCGGTATCATGCCGTGGGTTCCGATTCTGACGGAGTTGCACGGGCTGTTGTTGGAAATGCAGAAGCGGGCGCGGAGCTACCTGCTTTTCCCGTCACCGTTTGAGCCTGAGATGGCGCGCGACAAGGCGCGGGTCAACCGTTGGCTGAAAAGCGCGACAGAGGGGCTGGGACTGCCGCATGTCACGCCGCATGGGTGCGTAGCTACTTCGTCACGCAAGCGCGTCAGAGCGGCCTTACCGACGCAGAGATTGCCATGCTTATCGGTGACAAGACGGGGCCGAGTCTCATCGCGCAAGTGTACGGCGATTTGCGCGACGATCACCTGATGAAACAGGCGCAGCGGATTCGGCTGCACGCGACTGGTCACGCCGTCGAGACGGCAGCGAGTGCTTAGCTGGATACCACACGTGGATACCACCTGTGCTACAAGTTTCAGGATGTTGAGCGGTTTTGCTCTGGTTAGCCGAACCACGCTATCACCAACGCCGCAAGGCCTTGCGTGCAATCACGTCAACAACTTGAAACGGGGTGGAACGGCCTTGGCCGTCTTTGTAATCAGCAGGTTATCAGTTCAAGTCTGATCGCCGGCTCCAGACTTTTGTCTGCATCCGTTGCCCCTGCGATCCTCGACACGGCAGAAAAACCGTTGAAGGAATGGCGAGGCGGGGCTAAGTTGCTTCAGCAATGAATGGGACGAAGCAACCCCAACAAGTGATGCGCCGCGTGTTGGTGGTGGACGATGATTATGATCTGGCGCAACTGTTGCGCGAGGTGCTGACGTACGACAATTGCGAAGTCGACATCGCGACGAACGGCATGGAGGCGATGGACCGCCTGCGCGCGGAGGAATACGACGCGGTCGTTTGCGATTTGATGATGCCGCGCGTCGATGGCGAGGTGCTCTATAACGACGTCGTCCGGGAATTCCCGTTTCTGGCGAACCGATTCGTCTTCGTGACGGGACAGGCGTCCCGCAAGGCAGGTTTCAGCGAATTCGTGGGGCGGACAGGGAATTATTTGATCGAGAAGCCGTTCGACCTGCCGGCATTCCGCGCGGCCGTGCAGGATACCATCCAGCGCTGAGGCAAGCGGCGGCTGGACGTTTTTGTTCTGCGCTCCTTTTTGGACGGTTGCGTCCGACAATCCCGTCCAATCTCTGAATCGACAGGCCTGATTTCACGGGAGTTGACGAGTTGGCAAGGCCGATGCTTAACGGAATCGGCGTCGGGTTGGGGGATGCCCGGCGATTCAAGGAGGCAACCCTCGCCGTAACGCGGTTGTGGAACGATCTGCGACTGGCGCACGGATGAACGGACCGCGCTGAGAAGCCGGTGTTGAACGATCGACGCCTGCGCGACACAGAGAGCGGTTTGAGCAATATACGCGGGCCGATCCCGAATGCGTTCGGGGTCGGCCAACGTGTTTTTAGGTCGTGACCCCGCCCGCGCCGCCGCTATAATCCAACCCGCGATGGCGAGTGAAAAATCCCAGTCTCAACCTCGGCGGGATGGCGAACCGGCGGGCGACGGCCTGACGCCCATGATGCAGCAGTATCGGCGCGTCAAACACCAGATTCCGCCGGATGCGCTGCTGTTGTTCCGGTTGGGGGATTTTTACGAGATGTTTTTCGATGACGCCAAGGCCGGGTCGCAACTGCTCAATCTCGCGCTGACCAATCGCAACGGCGTCCCGATGTGCGGGATTCCACATCACGCGGCCGAAACGTACATCGGCAAACTGCTGAGGCAGGGCCGCAAGGTTGCCATTTGCGACCAGCTTGAGGAGGCCAAGCCCGGCAAGCTGGTCAATCGCGACGTCACGCAAATCCTCAGCCCCGGTACGCATTTCGACGCGCATCTACTGCACGCGGAACGGAACAATTTTCTCGCCGCGATTTGCCGTGGTGACAAATTCGGGCTCGCGCTTGTCGATCTGACGACCGGCGATTTCAAAGTCACCGAGTTGCTGTCCGCCGAGCAACTGCACAACGAACTCACGCGCACGCGGCCCGCGGAGATCATCGTGCCCGCCGAGTGGTTCGACGAGGCGAAATTGCTGCTGGCGGCTCTGGCGTTGCCGATCACGCCGCATGACGGCTGGACGTTCGAGCGCGAAACGGCGTACTTCACGTTGCGGGACCATTTCAAGACGCAGTCGCTGGATGGCTTTGGCGCGGGTGGCATTGAGCGCGGGCATCGGCGCGGCGGGCGCGGCGCTGCATTACCTGCAACAATCCCTGCGACGCAGCACATCGCATATTCACCGTCTCACGGTCTACAGCGTCAGCGATTTCATGGTGCTTGACGCGACGACGCAGCGGAACCTCGAATTGCTCGAATCGCCGCGCTCGGACCGCCGGCACACTCTCATCGGCTGCATGGACCGCACGTTGACGCCGATGGGCGCGCGGTTGTTGCGGGAATGGTTGACGCGTCCGTTGAAGGACGTTGAACAGATCCACTTGCGGCAGGGTGTCATCGGGACGTTCTGCGACGCGGCGCGTGTCCTGGCGGATTTTCGCGAGCAACTCCATGGCGTGCGCGACATGGAGCGGACGCTGGCGCGGCTCAGCGTCGGCACCGGCAACGCGCGCGACCTTGTCGTGCTCAAGGAATCGCTCGTCGCCGTGCCGAAATTGAAGGGGACGCTGGGCGGCACCGCCGCGGGGACGCCGCTCCTGGAGACGCTCGTTTCCCAAATCACCGAGCTTCCCGACCTTGTCGATCTCGTTGGACGTGCGATTGCCGACGCGCCGCCGCTGGCGTTGAAGGAGGGCGGACTGATCAAGGCGGGATACCACGCGGAACTGGACGAACTGCGGCGGGCGGGAACCGATGGCAAGGCGTGGATTGCGGCGTTGCAACAGAAGGAAATCGAGCGGACGGGTATCGCCTCGCTGAAAGTGCGGTTCAATTCCGTGTTCGGCTACTACATCGAGGTCACGAAAGCGAACCTCGAGAAGGTTCCCGCCGATTACATCCGCAAACAGACCATCGCGAACGGCGAGCGGTTCTTCACGCCCGAGTTGAAGGAGATGGAGCACAAGATACTCGGGGCCGAGGAACGCGCGAACGCGCTCGAATACGAAATCTTCCAGCAAATCCGCGCGGCGGCGGTCGAGAAATCGGCGCCGATCCAGGAATCGGCGTCGGCGATCGCGGCGCTGGACGTGTTGGCGGGTTTGGCCGAACTGGCCCGGCACCAGAACTACTGTCGGCCCACGGTGGACGACGGGGACCGGATCGAGATTGTGGACGGGCGGCATCCGGTGCTGGAGCAGACGCTGATCGAAGAGCGGTTTGTGCCGAACGACACGTTACTCGACAATCGGGAGCAACAGCTTCTCATCATCACGGGCCCGAACATGGCGGGCAAGAGCACGTACATTCGGCAGGTGGCGCTGCTGGTGTTGATGGCGCAGACCGGCTCGTTCATCCCGGCGGCGCGGGCGACGGTCGGGTTGGTGGACCGGATTTTCACGCGCGTGGGCGCGACCGACGACCTGGCGCGCGGCCAGAGCACGTTCATGGTCGAGATGAACGAGACGGCGAACATCCTCAACAACGCCACACCGAAAAGCCTCATCGTGCTGGATGAAATCGGGCGCGGGACGAGCACGTTCGACGGGTTGAGCATCGCGTGGGCGGTGGCCGAGTATCTGCATGGCGTGGTCGGCGCGAAGACGCTGTTCGCAACGCACTATCACGAACTCACCGAGCTTGCCGTCGCGTTGCCGCGCGTGAAAAACTACAACGTCGCCGTCCGCGAATGGCACGACCAGGTCATTTTCCTCCACAAGATTCTGCCCGGCGGCACCGACAAGAGTTACGGCATCCAGGTGGCGCGCCTCGCGGGTTTGCCGAAAGAAGTGCTCGCCCGCGCGAAAGAGGTTCTGAATAATCTCGAAGAGGCGGAGTTGTCGGCGGAGGGCAAGCCGAAATTGGCGGAGACGAAGCGGAAAGCAGAAGGTGGAAAGCCGAAGCCGGAAACGAAGGAAGCGCCGCAGATGTATTTGTTCGGCGGAAAGAAAGACGCAAAGTAACTCACACTTTCTCAGTGTGCCCTGACGAACACGTGGACAGCAGTCCCACAACGCGTGGGCGCGACAGCTTTCAGGTATCGCGCCGCCCGTCAGCGGTCCAGCGAAGAGAATGCTGATGGTGATGGTCAGGCCAAGTCGAAGCGATCGAGATTCATGACCTTGGCCCACGCGGCGACGAAGTCCTGCACGAACTTCCGCTGCGCGTCGTTGCACGCGTAGACCTCCGCGACGGCGCGAAGCTCCGAGTTTGAGCCGAAGACGAGGTCGACGCGGCTGCCGGTCCACTTGAGCGTTCCCGTCTTGCGATCGCGGCCCTCGAAGGTCTCCCCGTCGTCGGATGTCGCCGTCCACGTCGTGCCCATATCGAGCAGGTTCACGAAGAAGTCGTTGGTCAACGTCCCGGGCCGCTTGGTGTAGACGCCGAGTGGGGACTGCTTGTAGTTCGCGTTTAGGACGCGCATCCCGCCAACGAGCACGGTCATCTCGGGAGCGGTCAGCGTCAGCAGGGCCGCCCGATCGATCAGCAGATGCTCCGCGGGACACCGGGGTCCGTGTGCGGAATAGTTGCGGAAACCGTCCGCCGTCGGCTCGAGCACGGCGAACGACTCGACGTCGGTCTGCTCCTGCGACGCATCTGTGCGTCCAGGTGCAAAGGGGACCTGAACGTCGTGTCCCGCGTTCTTCGCGGCTTGCTCAACGGCCGCGCAGCCGCCCAGCACGATCAGGTCGGCCAGCGAGACCGGCTTCTTGAAATCCTTCCGGATCGCCTCCAGGGTCTGCAGCACCTTCGCCAGTTCGGCTGGGTTGTTGACTTCCCAATCCTTCTGCGGCGCGAGGCGAATGCGCGCCCCGTTGGCGCCACCGCGCTTGTCGGTGCCGCGGAACGTCGTCGCCGCCGCCCAGGCGGTCGAGACGAGCTGGGAGATGGACAGTCCTGATGCGAGGATCTTGGCCTTGAGGGCGGCGATGTCCTTCGCGCCGATCAGTTCGTGCGTCACCGGGGGGACGGGGTCCTGAAACAACTGCGGCTCCGCAGGAACCAGCGCGCCCAGGTACCGGGAGATAGGGCCCATGTCGCGGTGCGTCAGCTTGAACCACGCCTTGGCGAAAGCGTAGCGAACTCTTCGGGGTGCTCGTGGAAGCGCCGGGAGATCTTCTCGTAGGCCGGGTCGAACCGCAGCGCGAGGTCCGTCGTGAGCATCGTCGGAGCGATGCTTCTTCGACGGGTCGTGGGCGTCGGGCACCGTGCCTTCACCGGCGCCGGTCCTTCGGCTTCCACTGGTGCGCACCGGCCGGGCTCTTGGTCAGCTCCCATTCGTAGCCGAAGAGGTGTCGAGAAGAAGTCGTTGCTCCACTTGGTCGGGCGTCGTGGTCCAGGTGACCTCGAGCCCACTGGTGATGGCGTCGCCACCCTTGCCGGTGCCGTAGCTGCTCTTCCAACCGAGGCCCTGCTCCTCGATGGGGGCGGCCTCAGGTTCCGGACCGACATTGCTAGCCGGGCCCGCGCCATGGGTCTTGCCGAACGTGTGTCCGCCGGCGATGAGCGCCACCGTCTCCTCGTCGTTCATCGCCATGCGGCGGAACGTCTCGCGAATGTCCCTGGCCGCGGCGAGCGGATCCGGTTTGCCGTTCGGCCCTTCCGGATTCACGTAGATGAGGCCCATCTGAACGGCGGCGAGAGGATTCTCGAGGTTCCGGTCGCCACTGTAGCGCTCGTCGCCGAGCCACGTCGCGTTCGGACCCCCAGTAGACGTCGTCAGGTTCCCAGATATCCGCGCGTCCCCCGGCAAAGCCGAAGGTCTTGAAGCCCATCGACTCGAGGGCGCAGTTGCCGGCGAAGATCATCAGGTCGGCCCACGAGATCTTCCGGCCGTACTTCTGCTTGATCGGCCAGAGCAGCCTGCGCGCCTTGTCGAGGTTCACATTGTCGGGCCAGCTGTTGAGGGGCGCAAAGCGCTGCATGCCGGCCCCCGCACCGCCACGACCGTCGCTGATGCGGTACGTGCCCGCGCTGTGCCATGCCATCCGAATGAAGAGCGGCCCGTAGTGGCCGTAGTCGGCCGGCCACCAGTCCTGCGACGTCGTCATCACCGCTTCGATGTCCTTCTTCAGGGCATCGAGATCGAGTTTCTTGAATTCCTCGGCGTAGTTGAACTCCTTACCCATGGGGTTGGACAGGGGAGAGTTTGGGTGGAGTATCTGCAGGTTCAACTGATTCGGCCACCAGTCTCGATTTGACTGAGCTCCAGCCGCCGTGTGTTTGTGAGGCCCGCTCATCACCGGGCATTTACTTTCGGTCGTCATGTTTCCTCCAATCGTGCTCTGAACTTACACTGTTCAGACAAATGCCGCCAGCAATCAAAAGAGGGGCGGATGCGTCAAGGTTATTGTCGAACGAGCTGGGGATATGGTACAGTGGCCAGACGAGGAAAGTACTCTCATGGCGATCCAGAACCACATCATCAAAGTGCAGAAACGCAACCGGGCGCTGGTGACGTTCGATGAGGACCGGATTTGCAAGGCGGTATTGCGGGCGGCGGAAACGATCGGCGGTTTTCGGCAGGACTATCTGCCGGGAATCAACGACAAGATTTTCGAGGCGTACGATTCGGACGAACGCATTGCGGGATTCATTGCGGACGCCGTGGTGTTCTGCCTGAACTCGCAGCCGCACCATCTGATTGCCAATTTCCCGCCGACCATTGAGGCGATCCAGGACTACGTCCTGCACGCGCTACGCAGTTACGGGTTCCAGAACACGGCGGATGCATATGAATGTTACCGCTGGGGACGGCACTGGTTGCGCGAGGGCGCGATCAACGAGATGCAATTCGTCGGGAACGGTTTCCCGAAGAAGCGAATGGAGAAGACGCTGGAGTGGAACCGCCAGCATGGGTGCGACACGGTGGCGGGGCTGAACGAGATCGTGCGGCGGGGCAAGTTGAGGTCGCTCGTCGACGACTCGCTGGCGGCCTATGAAACGTCGCTGGACGAAGCGGCGCGAAAAGTGATGGCGCGTCTCAACGCCGGCGACAACCTGCGGATGATGTGGGTGAGCGGGCCGAGTTCGTCGGGCAAGACGACCACGACGGTGAAACTGACCGAGCGGCTCCAGAAGCACGGGTTGAAGTTTTTGATGTTGAACCTGGACGATTATTTCTGGGCGCTCATCGAGCATCCGACGGACTGGATCAACGACCGCAATTTTGAGACGCCCGAGGCGCTGGACATCCAATTGCTCAACCGTCATCTCCGCGAGTTGCTCGATGGCAAGACGATTGAGAAGCCCGTGTACAGTTTCAAAGAGGGTCGGCGCGTTTCGTCGAAGCCGGTGAAGCTGGAGAAGGGACAGATTCTGTTGCTGGATTGCCTGCACGGATTTTATCCGCCGATCACGGAGGGCATCGATCCGTCGACACAGTTCCGCCTGTACATCGAGACGCTGAACGTGCTCTACGAGGGCGACGGCAGCACCAATCGCCTGACGCAGTTCACCGACGTGCGGCTGATCCGGCGGATGCTGCGCGACGTGCAGCACCGCAATCACAGTCCGCTGTCGACGATCCTGCACTGGCATTACGTGCGGGCGGGGGAATTGTTCAGCATCATCCCGTTGATGGGGTTGGCCGATCACGTCGTCAACGGCGGTTTGCCATTCGATCTGGCGGCGCTGAAACCGTTCTTCATCGGGCCGGGCGGGTATTTGCCGAAGCCGGAAGATTTCGCGCTGTACCAGGGCTTTCTTGATGCGCGGATCCGCTACGACCGGGTGAAGGCGTTGCTCGAATCAATCGAGGGTATCACGCGGGAACAAGCCGACTCGTACGACACCATCCCCGGTGACTCCGTGATCCGTGAATTCATCGGCAAAAGCACTGTAAAGATTCCACATAACGAGTGAACAGTATGAAAACATTGGTGGTTGTATTGGCTGGCGCGGTCGTGACGCAGTTCGCGGCATTCGCGGCGGACATGCCGAAGGTGGGGGACCGCGCGCCGGATTTTTCCGTGGCGGCGAGTGACGGGACGACAGTTCACCTGAAGGATCACATGGGGAAGGGGAACATCATCCTGTATTTCTACCCGAAAGACGACACGACGGGATGCACCAAAGAGGCTTGTGGGCTGCGCGACACGTTCGATGAGTTCAAGGGGTTGAACGCGACGATTTTGGGCGTGAGTTTCGATTCGGTGGCGTCACACAAAGCATTCATCGCAAAGTACAACCTGCCGTTTGTGCTGCTGGCGGACACGGACAAATCGGTCGCGAAGCTGTACGGCGTGGCCGACGATAGCAGCCGTGTGGCCAGCCGCGTCACATTCGTGATCGACAAGGCCGGCAAGATCGCGTTCGTTGACCCGAAAGTGAACCCCGCAACGCATGCTGCGGAACTGCGCACGGTCCTGAACAGTTTGGCGCAGTAGGACGGTTTCTCCGTCGAACGCCAGGTCCTATTGATGTCTTGTGGGTCTGGTGGCCCACTTGTCGATTCCACGACTGCGAGCCTTCGACGCTCATAGGAGCGCCGCTACAAACGAACGTAATTCATCAACGTCGGATCCCCCTCTCTTTCGGCTCGCCGGAGACGGGCCATCCCAGTACAATTCCACTCTCATGAGTGAGCGGGAGAGATTGATCAGCGGACTGAGGCAGGCGTGGCGGGACGAGATGGCGAGCGCGCGCAATTACCGCGCGCTGGCGAAACGTGAACCCAATCCCGAAAAGAGCGCGATCCTGTTGCGTCTGGCCGCGGCGGAAGACAAGCACGCGGTGAACTGGGCGGCGCGGCTGAAGGAGTTGGGCGCGGACCCGGGCGAATACCGCGAGACGCTGGCGGAACAGGCGCGACGGTGGGCGCTGGTGCAGAGCGGGACGGACACGGCGGTGGTGAAGCTGGAGGCGATGGAGGACGGGGCGGACGCGATGTACGACGATTTGGCGAAGATTGCGCCGAGCGAGGACGTGCGGAAGCAGTTGATCGAGGCCCAGACCGAGGAACGCTCGCACAGCCGGGTGTTGAGCGAGTTCACCGAGGGAAGCGTGCCCCCGGCGCAACGGAAGTTGAACAAGATCCTCGGCACCGAACGGTGGCACGTGACGGGCGCCGGGCTGGATCGGGCAGGCGATTTACGGGGTGAACGACGGACTCGGCGCGGCGTTCGGGGTGGTGAGCGGCGTGGCGGGCGCGACGGGCGTGAACGGGAAGTTCGTGTTGTTGAGCGGGCTGGCGACGGCGATCGCGTCGGCGTTGTCGATGGGCAGCGGCGCGTACCTGGCGACGAAATCCGAGCGCGAGGTGTCCGAGGCGGAAATCGGGCGCGAGCGGATGGAAATCGAGACGGAGCCCGAGCAGGAACGCGAGGAGATGGAGTTATTTTACCAGTTGAAGGGGTTTTCGCCCGAGGAGGCGAAGACGCTGGCGGCGAAACTGGCGGAGCAGCCCGAGCAGTTGCTGAAGGCGCTGGCGCATGAGGAACTGGGGTTGTCCGAGAAGACGTTTCCGAATCCTTGGAAGTCGGCGGTGAGCGCGATGGTGAGCACGGCAGGGGGGGCGATCGTGCCGGTGATCCCGTTTATATTTTTCACGGGGACGACGGCGCTGGTGTGGTCGTTTGCCATCAGCACGCTGGCGCATTTTCTGGTGGGCGCGTCGAAAACGATCGTGACGGGTCGGTCCTGGCTGAAGAGCGGGGCGGAGATGACCATTGTCGGGGTGGGCGAAGCGGTGGTGACGTATTGCATCGGGTTGTTGATCGCGCCGGCGTTGAGGTGACGTGTGCGCACCATATCCACTAGCTTTCTAATATTCATTCTCACCATCCAGTGGGCACGCGCCACGGATAAGGCAACTGCACCTGATTTTTCCGTTTACCCGCAGACAGATGCGTTCAGAAGCGATATCGGTCTGCAGACAAATACTGCATGGAGTCTCCATTACAAAAATCTCCTAGTGATTTCTGCATTCTGTCACGGATTCACACTTGAGTATTTTGTGAACGAAAGCGGTGAAGAGAGCGACGTTCGCGAGGTTTACGATTGGGCTGGCCAGGCATCACACGGGAAGCAGCTATCGGAGGTGGAGATCAAGGGCTTGCGGTCGGCGATAGAGGAGCTTCCGGTGGAAAGCTCGATGCCGCCGCTTAACCGTTTGCTCGTTGTGAGTTTCAGGCAGGGTACGAATGTGGTGACTAGGAGCTACGATAGGCAGGCATTACCGAGCGCAGTGCACAGGATTTTTGATATTATTGGCGAGAAGTTTGAGACCAAGGGTGAGAAATGGCCCGAACAGTCTCAACATTCAAACTGGGACGACGCCGAATTCCGGGGAAACTTGAACAGACGCGCGGCATGGGATAAGCTCGCACTTCGATAATGCCTTTTATTCCCGGAAAAAAATCGGACGAGCCCGTGGAGTACAAGCCGGTCTTTGAGCGGATCCAGGACCTGATCTTCAAGCTCGACGTCGGCATCGGGATCGGGCCGTTTCGGCTGGGGATGTTTTGCCTGGTGGTGCTACTGCTGGTCCTGCTGTACACCGGGACGCAATTCTACGGGTTGCGCGACCCGGAGGCGATGGACGCGGGTCAACTGGCGCGGAATCTGTGGCGTGGACGCGGGTACGCGACGCAGAACATCCGTCCGCTGGAGATCTGGTACCTGTCGTCGATTGGCCATCGGCCCATCGATCCCAACACGAACCTCCAACCGGACTCTGGACGCCACCGATGTATCCGATGGTGCTGGCGGCGGTGTTTCACGTGTTGCCGCCGGATTTCGAGGTGGCGAACGGCGCGTGGACGATTGAGGCGGACCGCGTGGTGATGTTGACGGGCTGGCTATTTTACCTGGCCGGGATGTTTTTGATGTACGCGCTGGCGCGGGAGATGTTCGACCATCGGGTGGCGACGATGAGCGCGTTCCTGTACCTGTTTTGCAATCCATTGATGGAATCGGCGATTGCGGGACTGCCGTGGGGATTGATGTCGGTATTTTTTCTGCTGGCGGCGTACGCGGTGTTCAAGGCGGAGAAATGGCAGGCGGAAGGGCGGACGGCATCGTGGGTGTACGGCGCGCTGGCGGTGAGCGCGGGGGCGGTGGCGCTGGGGACGCTGACGCAATACGCGTTCGTGTCGGTGCTGGTGCCGCTATTGATTTATGTGGGGGTATCGTTCCCGAAGAACTGGCGGGCGAAATGCGGTTTGTGCGTGGCGGTGTTTCTGCTGGTGTTGACGCCGTGGATGGTGCGGAACTGGAAGGCGTCGGAGACGTTGTTCGGGCTGAGCCGGTACCAGTTGGTGGAAGGGCTGGGCGCGGGGACGGAGAACGAGATCAAGGCGGGCCAGGTGCAACGGATGTTTGGCGGCGCGTTGCCGGAGATCAAGCTGCGGTCGCAGGTGCGGCGGGCGCTGATCAACGGCCGGCAGTTGTACGAGGTGGCGCTGAAGGATGTGGGCGCGAACTATCTGGTCGTCTTCTTTCTCGTGGGACTGATGCATCGGTATCGGCAGGAGGAGGTGTTCCGGCTGCGGCGGTTCGTGTTCTGGTCGGTGCTGATGGCGATTATCTGGATGAGCGTGGCCGGGCCGCCGAAGCGGAATTTTCTGACGGTGTTCGAGCCGCTGATCATCGTGTATGGCGTGGCATTTTTTTATGTGATGTTCGAGCGGCTGCAATTTCGGACGCGGCTGGTGCGGACGGCGTTTGTGGGCGGGTTTGCGGTGTTCAATTCGCTGCCGTTTGTATTCATGCTGCTGCCGCCGGCGACGACGCTGCCGTATCCGCCGTATCGAGCGGACATGGTGACACTGCTGGGGAAGGGGTTTACGGAACAGGAATTATTGTGCAGCGACATCCCGTGGGCGGTGGCGTGGTACGCGGACCGGTCGGCGGTGTGGAACCCGTTCGACGAGCAGGATTTTTACGCAATCAATGACAACGTGAAAGTGATGTCGGGAATTTACCTGACGCAGGAGACGTTGAGCGCGCAGGACGTGCTGCAGATGATCACGGGGTACCAGCGGTTTTGGATCCAGATGTTTGATTTGAAGACATTTCCACCGCCGAAATTTCCGTTGCAAATCGCGCGACCGTGGACGCCGGATGGCCAGCAGGTGCTGATTACGAATCGGAAGCTGTGAGTTGATCGCGAATCCGCCTTCGCTGAAGCCACGGCGGACCAGCGGACGGGGATTGTTGTCGATGACGTCGTGATTTCTCCAGCCGATGGCCATGCATTTCTATTAAAGCGGCCTCGGAGATAGCCAGAATACGCGACGTGCGGCTGGTGCCGTGAATTCGGATGTTGCAATCGGCGGGCGGATTTTGTAATGTTGAGGAGGAGATTCGCTGTCCTGACGGTAATCAAGTCTGCAAAGTTGGAGGTAGTGTCGATGAAGGCAAACTCTCTCGGTAGCTTGCGGGTGCGGCTGGTGTTTCTGGTTTTTCTGGCCATGGTTCCCTCGCTGGCGTTGATTCTATACACGGCCCGAGTGCAGCGGTCGATCACGAGGGGGGCGGCTCGCGAAAACCTGTTCCGGATCGCCAGCCTGGCGGCCTCCGACACCTCGCAGGTGATGGAAGGGGCGCAGCAACTTCTCGGCGGGCTGGCGCAGTCTCAAGAAATCCGCAGCGGGGACTCCGCCGCCTGCGGTACGATGATGGCGAAGCTGCTGGCGATCTATCCATTCTACTCGACACTGGGCGTGGCTTCACCGGAGGGCAACGTCATTTGCAGCGCCGTGCCCCTGACCAATTCCGTCTCGGTTGCGGACCGAAGCTGGTTTCGACAGGTGCGTCAAACGCGAAACTTCACCATGGGCGAGTATCAAGTCGACCGCCTCTCCGGCAAAGCGTCGATCACGTTCGCCCAGCCCATTGTGGAAGCCGGTCGCCTTCAATCCGTCGTGTTTGCGACGCTGAACCTAAAGTATCTGAACAGCCGGATTGGCCGCGTTCAACTAACCGACGGCGTGTCGTTGGTGGTTGTGGATCGGCAGGGAACCGTTCTGGCCAGTTCTTCCACGGTCGAAGCGCCGGGGAGCCCGGCGCGCGACGCGGCACTGCTCAAGAGCGTCATGGCCCAACGCGGGCGTGGGACGGAGGAGGTCACGGACAACGATGGTGTCCAGCGCATATACGCATACTATCCGATTGGCGCGAAACGGGGCGCCGAAGCGTATGTCAGCGTCAGCATCCCTGCGAGCATCGCGCTGGCGGAAGCGAACCAGGAACTGGCGCATAATCTTCTCGGGCTGACGGTGGTGTCGCTGTTGGCGCTGGCCGCGGCGTGGTTCGGCGGCCATGCGGTCGTGTTGCATAAGGCGAACGATGAACTCGAAGAACGCGTCCAGGAGCGCACCAAGGAACTGGCACACGAGCAGTTGTTGCTGAGAATGCTCATGGACAGCATGCCCGACACGATCTACTTCAAGGATACGCAGTCGCGGTTCACGCGCGTCAACCGCGCCCAGGCGCTGGTGCTCGGCGTGGATTCCCCCGATCAGGCGGTCGGCAAGAATGACGCGGACTTTTTCACGGCGGAACACGCCCAGGCGGCTCTGGCGGACGAGCGGCGGATCCTCGAATCCGGCAAGGGCTTGATCAGCAAGACGGAGCGGATCCGCCGGGCCGACGGACGGTTTCGCTGGGTGACGGCGACGAAAGTGCCGTTGCGCGACGCGGGTGGCACGGTGGTCGGGCTGGCCGGTATCAGCCGCGACGTGACCGAACGCATGATCGCGGAGAATCTGCTGCGTGTGCTCGTCGACAACCTGCCGGATCTCGTGTACATCAAGGATACTCAGGGCCATTACGTGATGGACAACGCGACCCATCGCAACTTCCTCGGGTTACGGACCGTCGAGCAAATTGTCGGCAAGACCGCCTTCGATTTCTATCCCAAGGAACTGGCGGAGCGGATTCGCGCCGACGACCAGGCGGTACTGGAGTCGAAGATTGGCGTGGTGAGCCGCGAAGAGCAGTTCACGAATTACCGTGGGGAGCAAACGCCGGTCTCGACGAGCAAGGTTCCGTATCGAGACGAGCAGGGCGAGATCGCGGGCTTGGTCTGCATCAGCCGCATCATCGGCGGGCGCAAATAGAGGGTGACGCCTGTCGGTGTCGACCGGAGATAGCCGCCCTGTCCGGGACATCCCTAGTCGAACAAGATTCCGGGATTCATCTCGGCCGGGGTCTTCCAGTCGATGCCGTACTTGTCTTTGAGAATTCGTTTCTGCGTGGCCCAAACGATATGACAGAAACCGAGTCGTTCGGGCTGGTTCCCAAGCTCCTCTGATACAGCTTCCCGTCGGGCCTTCTCAACAATCGGCCCCAGCTTCGGGTCATCTTCAATCGGGTCATGCTCGATGGACGTGTCCGTGAGGTCCTTTGTTCCGAGCGGCATCAGGACAGCCCCCCGCGTTCTGTTCGGAACAGGGTTGGCAGGGGTGACGGTGTCATTTGCGGTGCCGCCGCCCGCGGGCTTGTTGAACAGTCCAAACCCACCCGCCATCAACACCGCGACGATGGCGCAAGCTCCAAGGATTGCCGCGGCGATCAGTCCCAACCGCTTCAAATTCTTCCGCACGGCGCTAGCCTAGCGAAATTGGAGCCTCGAGGAAAGCACCAAAGACGCACCCGGTTCCGACGGCGTTTGGGCAACCGACGCTGCCGGCCTCACGCATTGGGAGGGTGGTCAGAGAACGTGAATCGGGGCGAACCAGCGGTAGAAGGAGTACAGGCCGAGGGATCCCTCGATCACGGCTGCCGCCAACAACGCGAGCCGGATGCGTCGAGTGGGGGCCGTGAATGTGGCGAGCACGAAGGTAACACCCGCCGCAGGTGACATCATTTCCCGCAGGATCCCGGTGCGCCGCGAGGATGCGCACAAAGGATTGGGTTCGCTCGTGGTCCAGTTGCGCCATGAGCGCGACGATAAGCGCGGCGCCGAGGCCGGTGGCGGCGAACGCGAGGGCCGCGATGGAAGACAGGATCCAGAATAACCGGATCGGTCGGAGGAAGTACAGCGCGAGCGCGGTCGGGAGGATGGCGCCGAGGCCGAAGACTTCGAGAAAGAGGACGAAATCGCCCCAGGCGCACATGCCGGGGGAGGCCTGGGCTTGGGCCGATTGGTGGAGGTAGCGGGCATTGACGGCGGCAGTGGCGATGAGCCCCGCGGCGGCATAACCGGCGATCACGACGCCCCATTTGGCGAGTGTTCGAATAGTCCGAGCATTCATTTCAAGCCGGCAATGTCCATGCGTAGCGCTTCACGATGGCCTCTCCCGCGGCATCATCGGCCCAAGACCCCGCGACAACAAGAGGAAAGTCGGGCTGGGGAAGTTCATCACCCTTCGACTGGGCTCAGGGCAGGCGAAGAGCACGAAGTACACGAAGAAGACAGGAGACGTATTCTCTCACGCAGAGTCACAGGGGACACCGCGGCCCGCGTTTGTGTTCTCGATGGAAGCTGATAGACTGCGGGTCTTATGGCATTTCCGGTGAGATGGCTGTCTCTCTTGCGAGACCCTGTGGCGCTTGAGCCGTTGGAACTCGACGGCGATGAGTTCGTCAACAAGTCGAGCCAACGACGGTATCCGATTGTCGAGTCGATCCCCGTGCTGCTGGATCGGGCGGAGCTGGGTCCGCAGAATCTCAAGTATCAGGGGATGTACGACTGGATGTCGTATGGGTATGACCTCTTCCAGAAGGTGGGGGACCTGGTTTTTCGGGGGAAGATCAGCAGACTGCGGCGGGAACTTGCCGCGAAGCTGTCACTCAAACCGGGGCATCGGTTCTTATACACGTCGATCGGGACCGGGGTGGACCTGCCGTACTTTGCGGAACAGGTATCCCTGGAGCGGATCGAGCTGGTTGGGTTGGACCTGTCGATGGGGATGCTGCGGCGGTGCCGGGCGAGAATCCGCCCTTATCCAGAAACATCGTTGCTGGTGCAAGCCAACGCCGAGCGGCTACCATTGGTCGATGAGTTGTTCGATGTCGTGTTGCATGTGGGGGGAATCAATTTCTTCGACCAGCCCGCGGTGGCCGTGAAGGAGATGGTGCGTGTCGCCAAACCCGGGGCGCTTATTCTGATCGCGGATGAAACGAAGGACGTGGTGAAGAGGAATTATCAGAGGAACCCGCTGACGCGATCGTACTTCAAAGACGCCCCGGCGGATTTTCGTCCGCGAGATTGGGTCCCGGAGGGTGTCAGTGATCCCCGCTATGAAGAGGTTTGGGATGGGAGAGGGTATCTGCTGACGTTTCGGGCCCCGGTTCCTTGACGCAGAAGGTTGGACGGCGCATCGCGCCGTGTGTGGGAGCATGAGCTGTCCAAGGCCAAGAGCGGTCGTTGTCTGAAACGCATTGTTAAGCAGCCAAGACGATTCGCTATCGGAAAATAACTAGACAGTTGGAATGCGATTATGTATATTCGGCGCGGTTTGGGTTCTTTGATATAGGGGGAAAGTATAGGACCTTGAGCCAAGCGATGATGGCGCATCCGGCTCTATCTGGCGCTCAAGGACGTCGACCATTCGCGCACCAAGACCAAGAGCCCGCAAACGAATGGCATCGTCGAGAGGTTCCACAAGACCGTGCTCGATGAGTTCTATCGCGTAGCCTTCCGCAAGAAGATCTTTCGATCGATCGCCGAACTCCAGGCCGACCTCGATGCCTGTGTCGAAAGCTACAACGAGGAAAAGGCCGCACCAGGCCCGACGGCGCTTCGGCAAGACGCCAACGCAGACCTTCCTCGACGCCACGCCGCTTGCAAAGGAGAAAATGATTGCAGCCTGATCACACCTGACAGGCAGACCCGATCCCTCTCCGAGACGCTGATCGTCAGATCAAGTGCCAGCTACTACAGATTGGCTCACCCAACGCCATCCGCAGTGGGAGGGCCTGCGTTCGCTCGCCGCCGTCACCGCAAGACGCATCGACAAGAAGACCGGCCGCGAAAGCCTCGAAACCCGCTACTACATCACCTCGCTCGAACCCGATCCCGAGGCCATTCTCGCCGCAACGCGCGCCCATCGGGGCGTCGAAAGCTTCCACTGGACGCTGGACGTGACCTTCGACGAAGACCGCTGCAGAACCAGAAAAGACGACTCGGCGCTGAACTTCGCCGTCATTCGGCATACCGGCTACAACCTCCTCAAAGCCGACAACACACGCGGCTCCCTCCGCCGGAAACGCCTCAGGGCCTGCATCGACCCAGCGTTCCGATCAAAGCTGTTCGCCCCGTTAACGATTTAGGATTTCGCCCTGCCGCGGCGGGATGGACGAAGGCACTCGATGCCGCGCGGCGCGCCTGGTTGGCGTCGAATGAGGCCTGCGCGTTCGAGGGTGAACCGATCCTTGGTGGACGGAAGGCGGGTTACGCCGAAATACCTTTGCATGTCGGCTTCGGCCGGCGGCCCTCGATGGAGGCGCGCAAAGGCGTCGATGAACGCCAGATACTGGCCCTGCTTGGGCGTGAAGTCGGCCCTTCGTTCGCCAGACATTTGATTTAACTGTCGATTTCATCTGGGCCTCCAACGCGGAGGCTGCGATGAACATACGCTATCGTGTGACGTTGACCCAATGCGAGCGCGACGAACTCGGGGCGCTGCTGAGCGGGGGCACAATTGCGCGACGGGATCTGATGCTGGGCCCGCCGGTATAGCGCAGCGTCAGTTTGCGGCCGCAGCGGCGGCAACGGATCAGCCCGCGAGCAAGGCGTCGCCGTGCTTGGGCGCGCCATGATGCCGACTTGTCGGGACGTTGCTGGAGACCATCGCGCGGATCGCTTCGAACCTCTCCCAGCTCACATAGCCCTCGTGCGTGTCGGGCTTCAACGCGATCCAGTCGGCGCGCGCCTTGCGGCAACGGGTCTTCGCGCCCGCGCCATTGCCCGTGCACCCCATTGTCGCGCCCGTTTTACCATAGGCATAGGCGCCGCCGTAGATCGGGTTCTCGATCATCCTGTGGAGAGTGGCGTAACACGGACGCCGCCAGACCGTGTCGCCGTTTGCCCGCTTGACGGGAAGATCGAGGCCATGCTCATGGAACCAGAGCAGCGCCTGTCGCGCGCTTCCGAGTTCCTCGATCTTGTCGAAGACCAGCGAGATCGCCGCTTGCACCCGATCCGGATCCTTCTCGAACGGTCGCCAGCCTTGATGAAGCCGATCGGCGCCGCCACGACGAGTTCGCCGCGGCGGGCTTTCTCGTAACGGGCGGAGAGCGAGCGCTGGCGCAGAAGGTCGAGTTCGTACTCGTTGAGGCTCCCCTTGAGACCGAGCAGCAACCGGTCATTGCCGTGTCTCGGCGCGTAGATCGTCTCCTGATCGACGAGAACCGTGTCGACGACGCGGCACATCTCGATCAGCTGTTGCCAATCCCGGCTGTTGCGGGCGAAGCGCGAGACCTCGCGGGCGCAGACAGCGCCGACCTTGCCGAGGCAGACCTCGGCCACCATCCGTTCGAAGCCGGCGCGCTGAACGCCGCCGGCAGCCGAGCGGCCGAGATCGTCGTCGATCACCTCGATCTCGGCAAAACTGATCTTCGACAGTGCCCGGAGCCAAGTTTTTGATTGCGCGCGACAAAATCGCGCTGAGGCGCGGGCGTGGCACTACAAAACCGAATAATGACGTAAATCAGGCGTCCGCGATCTGCCGCAGCGTCGGCGGCAGGGCGACGCCGAGGGCGGCGAGCGCGAGGCTGGCGCCGGGGCGCGGGGCGGAGCGCAGCAGGAATCGCTTGCCGTCCTGCTCGACCTCGGTCTCGGTGAGCGAGTTGAGGTCGGCCATCACGGCGGGCCAGGACGCGCGGGCGCCGTCGTCGGCCGACGGCGAGGCGGTCCTCCAGCTCCTTCTTCAGAACGAGCGCGAGGAAGCTGCAGGCGACGTGGCCGCGGATCGTCTCGTCGAGCTTGTGATAGATCGGCCGCGTGTCGAGCAGACTTTTGGTCGTGCGGAAGGTTCGTTCCACGGTCCATAATTGTTTGTAGACGAGCATCGCCTCGAGCGGCGAGAGATGCGGCGTTGGTCCGCAGCACGAACACGCCGTCGAATTTCGCGTCCTCCTCGACCCTGGCGCGGTCGATGGCGAAGCCGTCGCCCTCCGGGTCCTTGAGGAAACGGCGGTAGCCCTTGTTGCCGACGAGGCTCTTGTCGCCCTTCTTCAGCTGCCGCTCCAGATTGGCGACGATGGTCGCGCGATCGGCGGCGTCCTTCGCCATCTGGTCGAGGTTGCGGCACACGACGTAGCGCCGCCCGGCGAGCGTCACGGCCTTGGCCTCGTAGTCGACCTCGCGCCGCGGCTTCATCAGGACGAAGGGAACGAACGGCGCGGGATCGTCGAGCACGAGTTCGCGCACGAGCTTGTCGGTCCGCTCGCGAACGCCCAGAACATAGAGGAGCTTGCGCGCCTCGAGTTCGGCGATCGTCTCGGCGCTGATCATGCCGCGGTCGGCGACGACGCAGACGCGGTTGATGCGGAAGCGGCGCTGCAGGCGGTCGATCGCCGGGATCAGGCTCGTCACGTCGGCGGTGTTCCCGGGCCACATCTCCGTGCACACCGGGCGGCCGTCGCCGTCGAGCAGCACGGCGAGGATCATCTGGTTGAGGTCGGGCCGGTGATCCTTCGAGAAGCCGCGCCGCCCAAGCGTCTGGCCGCCGGCGCCCTCGAAGTAGAGGCTCGTCGTGTCCATGAACACGATATCGAGGGTGGTCAGGAGGTCGCGCCGGGCAGGCGAAGAGTTCCTCCTCCAGGACGTCCTTCACGCAGCGTGGCGCATACGGCGTTGCGGCGTCCTGCTGGTCCTTGGGCAACTCCTCGCCGAGCCACGCCATGGCGCGATAGAGATGATGCAGTTCGATCCCGTCGACGCCGTCGATGCGGTAGTCCTCGCGCCAGCGATCGGCGGCGCGGTCCGAGCCGCCGCAGACGAGGCGGTGCAGCACGGTCAGAAACGCCGCGCGCTCCAGCGAGAACTCGTGCCCGCGGTCACTCGCCATGCGCTCGATCACCGCCCGGCAGCCCGTCTCCTCCCACACCCGCTCGAAGGCGAGCGCCGGACCGATCGCGCCGCGTCGCCACGACCGTCGCCTCGCCGCGGTCGAGCGCATCGAGCACGATCGCTTTCTCGGCGAAGCGCGCGCCCGAGCGCAAAAGCCGCTCCAGCTGCCCGCTCGCCTGCAGATCCTCGATCCGCCCGAGCGTCGCGATTACCTGCTGGCGCACCGCGGCGCCCTCGCGCCGGCTCTCGACGATCTGCAGGTAGGCGCGGCCGCCGGAGGTCTTCTTGCGGAAATACATGGCGGAAAGCCTGCCGCCGAACTCGATGTCGGTGCGCACAGAATCAGCTGCGATTCCCAAAAAATCAAGCGAAATCGACGCAAAACGTGGCACTACATTTTCGCGTCCGCGCACCCTCGGCTCAAATCATATCAATGACTTACGCGCCACGCACATGCGTTAACTGTCGAAGATCAGCCAAACCGAGCGTCGTCAGGCGATCCCTCATGGCGTATTGCAGCGCGCCGCTCTCCGCGATTGTGCAGCACCTGGTGCGCCGAAGACTGGCGCACGTAAAGGATCGCCTTGCGCTCCAGATGATGACGGCCCAGCCCGTCACCGATCATGGCCGGCCCCCGGCGTTTTCGGCATCGTCGCCGCCTGCGCATGGTCGAGCATCAGCCGCGTCATCAGGCCGATCAGCGTCTCCCGCGCGCCCTCCGGCAGGTCGGGCCAGTCGGCTGGCATTCCCGCCGCGCGCGGTCCTGCAAACAGATCCATCTGTCGCGACTCTGGATTTAGCTTGCGCCGCTTCCCGATC
>CAVQMY010000056.1:0-17701 GCA_963713705.1 uncultured Verrucomicrobiae bacterium | reverse complement strand
CATTTCCCGGATGAGCTTCACAAGCCGCAGGCAGGGAGCTATAGTTCAGCCGTATAAACAAAGGCTTTCGTCGCTGTTGCAGTAACGAAAAATGGAGAATCCAATGGGTGACGGCCAAAAGCAGGCTCTGCGAGTTAGTTTTAACGGGCGGTTGAAGTTGGAGTTTCATGGCTCAAACATTACCTCCGATGCGGGCCTGCTGGCGTACCGGGAACTGGATGAGGTGTTGGAATTGACCGCCCGGAGTGGTGGCCTGTTGGATGATTGGCGCACGGGAAAGAATACGCAACACTCGCTGGTGGCGCTCCTGCGCCAGTCGATCTTCAGCCGTCTGGCGGGCTACGACGACACCAATGACGCCGAACGGCTCGCGGTTGATCCGACCATGCGGCAGGTGGTGGGCGGGCGAGCCAGCGAACGCCATGCCGCCTCGACCAGCCAGATGGGCCGCTTCGAGACTGAGGTGTTGACGCAGCCGAGGAATCTGGCGGAGTTGACGAGGTTGTCCGGGTTATGGATTGAGCAGTTGCGAGAACGCCAACCCATGCGGGAACTCATCCTCGACTTGGATAGTTCGGTCAGCGAAACCTACGGCGAACAAGAAGGCACGGCCTACAACGGGCATTTCGACTGTACCTGCTATCACCCGCTGTTCTGCTTCAATCAGTTCGGCGACGTGGAACGAGCCCTATTGCGGGAAGGCAATGTCCATAGCGCCAAAGATTGGCGAGCCGTGTTGGAGCCGGTGGTGGCTCGCTATCGCAGCCAGAAGTTGCCGCGCTACTTCCGAGCGGATGCGGCCTTTGCCAACCCGGAGGTGTATGAGTTCTTGGAAGCCGAAGGCTACGGGTACGCCATCCGCCTGCCAGCTAATGAGGTGTTGCAGCGGGAAATCGAGCCGCTGCTGACTCGTCCAGTGGGCCGTCCCTCGAACGCACCGGTGGTCTGGTATGATGACTTTTTGTATCAGGCGCAGAGTTGGGAACGCGCCCGCCGCGTGGTAGCCAAGGTGGAATGGCACAAGGGCGAATTGTTCCCCCGCGTCGGGTTCATCGTGACCAATCTGGGTCGGCTAGCCAAACGAGTCGTGCGATTCTACAACCAGCGGGGAACGGCGGAACAGTGGATAAAAGAAGGCAAGAACGCCGTCAAATGGACGCGCCTGTCCTGTCACGACTTTGTGGACAACCAAGTGCGGTTGCAGCTATTTGTGTTGGCGTACAATCTGGGCAACTTTCTGCGTCAGGCCGTGTTGCCCCAAGCGGTGCGGCACTGGACGCTGACGACGTTGCGGGAGAAACTGATCAAGAAGATCGGCGCGAAGGTGGTGCGCCATTCGCGGCAGGTGATCTTCCAGATGGCGGAGGTGGCGGTCTCGCGGGAATTGTTTCGGACTATTCTGGAAAGGATTGGGTGGCTGAGATTGCCCATGCCGCTGCCCGGCTGATGCTCGCCGGGCGGCAAATACGGGAAAGCAAAATGGCTAGCGGCGATGCTTTGTCTCCGTTCGGTCAAAAATCGGTGCAGAACGCAATCCAGAGCCGAAGGCATCGTCTCCGGAGCCTAGAAAGGGCTTGCTTGCAGTGTCAGGAGGGATAAAATGCAATCAATGAAACTGAATGGCCCGCGATGGTCGCGGGCCGCAGGTCATATGGGAAATGTCGGCTGAAAATGAGCTGGTTAACCATTCCCGGTGTTGCACTTGTAGGATTTGAACCCAGCCAGATAGCCGTCATCGTAAACACACTGCTGGACGCCATCCTGCCGCAAATTGAACATCTGGCAACTGATCCAACGAATGCGGTAAAGCTCAGGGCAATCGGGCTATCCAAAGCCCCCGGCGTGATCGGGCAGCGGGAAACGTATCCTGACTACGTCCATGTTTCTGGTAAGCGTGTAGAACTCAAAGGTCTTTTCGTGGACAATCCCAAGCTCAAGCTGAAGCGACCTCCGACCCGGCGCGAACCAAGTGCTCGTCTCAAAGAGAATGTGACAATGGACGATATTCACCCGAAACATGATGCATTGTTGGTTGCGGCCGCTCAATTGCAGCCAGACGAACGGGACCAATGTTCGCCATACATCATTGATATCGGCGTGTTCTCAATGGTCGCGTGCGTGCGTGCTCGTGATGCCCGACTTGCTGAAGCCGGTGGACGATGGATTGGCGGCGTCCCCAAGGTCGTCAAGAAGACCAGCATGCGCAAATTTGCCTCTGGGAAACATCTTTCAGGACAAGATTTCGAGAAGGACACGAACTTCGGGAAACTAAAAAGAATCCCCTATCCTCCATTGCAGGAGTTCATGCGAAAACACGGCGCGATCTAGCTGAAGGCATCCCCTCGAATAAAGGACCAAGACTAGACCATTATAACGCTCTAGACATACTCGTCCATCACCGCCCCCACCCCCCATTGCCCCGCGCTCCGCACCTGTCCGCTGTGGACGGCCTCACCGCTTTCCAATTTACAAACCAGAAGACAGGCAGGCCCCGCCCGCCCCGTCCTCACCCTCCGCTGCCTCTGCGTCTTTCACCCCGAATTCTTTTCGGTGCGTATTCCGGTGAAAGTTTCCACTGGTTCCGGTTTTATGTTTCCAGTGGTCGGAGCGTAGCGACGCTGGCTGTTGTGTTCATATAATAGTGGCAACTTTGAGTCAAGCTTGCGGGTTCACTGGGCATCATCGGAGTCCCGCGTCAGCGGGACGACGTGTCCGTCCCTTTCCTTTGCTTTATCGTCCATTCTGAAGCCGCCCGCGCAGGCGGGCGGTACCGGGTCGTTGGGATCAGGGACGTGCCTGGCGTTTGCGTAGGGAGTCTCCTTTCAGTTCCAGGCGGTGGGCGTTGTGGATGAGCCGGTCTAACAACGCATCGGCCACTGTCGGGTCCGGGACCACCTCATGCCAGGCGCTGACGGGGAACTGGCTGGTGATCACGGTGGAGCCGTGGCCGTGACGATCGTCGAGGATCTCCAGGAACTCACGACATTGGCGTTCATCGACCTTGACCAAGCCCCAGTCGTCGACGGCCAGCACTTGGACCTTGGCGATCTTTTTGAGCAGCTTGGTCAGACTGCCGTCGGCTGTCGCACTGCTCAGGGCGCGAAACAGTTTCGGCGCGTAGAAGTACAGCGCCCGGTGACCTTCGCGGCAGGCCTTGTGCGCCAGGGCACAGGCGACGAACGTTTTGCCGCAGCCGGTCGGGCCGGTGATGATGATGTTCTGGCGATGCTGGACCCAGTCGCAGGGGCTGAGTTGTTCGATCAGCGCGCGTTTCAAGCCGCGCGACGGACTGAAGTCGAGGTCTTCGATGCAGGCAGGCTGTTTCAGGCGGGCTTGGGCCAGACGGGTGGCCAGCGCGCGATTCTCTCTCCAGAGCCATTGGCGCTCGACCAGCAAGCCGAAGCGTTCGTCGAACGACAACTCGCCACTGCGGGATTGGGCGCGTTGTTCGTCATAAGCCTCGGCCATGCCGTTGAGTTTCATGGCGTAGAGTTTGGTTTTGGTGGGTTCGTGCAGCATGCGGTTTCTCCTGTGTTGTGGGGTTACTGGTAGTAGTGGCGGCCGCGCAGGTTGTCGTGCGTGACCAGCCCTGTGGTGACGGGGGGTTGCGCCGGTCCGGGCTGGGTCTCCAGCTTGGCGTCGAGAATCGATTTGATGCTGCGATACGAGCAGACCTCCAGCAGCAAGGCGCGCTGGCACGCCTGTTCCAGCCGGGTGCGTCCATGGTGGCGGCTCAACCGCATCAGACCAAGACAGGAACGATACCCCTGTTCGGGATGCGGCTTGTGTTCCAGGATGTAGGTCACGGCGGCGGCGCACTGCGGCCCGACTTGGTTTTGCGCCCAGCCAATCAGCCGGGCCGGTGTCCAGTCGAGATGGCGTTGGTGCGCCTTGGGACGATGCGCCGGGTCGGTGGTGAACCCACCGGGTTGGTGGCTGCGCTGGTGGAGCGCGACACGCTGGCCGCGATGGAAGATCTCCACGGTGCGCACGGTCAGGCGCACTTCGACCGGCTGATGGGTCAAGCGGTACGGGACGCTGTAGTTGTGCCAGTCAACTTGGACATGATAGTCGATGTTGGCTTTGGCCTTGCGCCACAACGCCAGTTCGTAGCGGGTGGCCGGTAAGGGCTGCAACGCGGGCTGGTCGAGTTCGGCAAACAATGTGGCGCGGGAACCGGGCAACTTCTGGAAGGGCCGCTCGTTGAGAGAGTGGAGTTCCCGGCGGATGGCTGTGTTGAGTTCGGCCAGGCTGAAGAACCGCTGATCGCGCAGCACGGCCAGGATGCGGCGTTCGGCGTGTTGGACGGCCGCTTCGACCTTGGCCTTGTCCTGCGGTTTGCGGGCGCGAGCCGGTAGAATCACCGTGCCATAATGCGCCGCCAGTTCCTGGTAGCTGGTGTTGAGTTCGGGCTCATACCGGCAGGCGTGGGTGACGGCGGTCTTCGGATTGTCCGGCACGGTCAGCCGCGCCACGCCGCCAAAGAACTCCCAGGCGTGAACATGGGCTTCAATCCACGACGGCAACTGGGTGTTCTCAAACGCTTCGGTGAAGGTGTAGTTGCTGGCGCCCAGCACCGCGACGAACAGGTACGCGGGCCGCGATTGACCGGTCTGCGGATCGAACAGCGGAATGGTCACCCCCGCCCAGTCCACAAACATCCGTTCGCCCGCCGGGTGTGGCTGACGCAGTGCCGGTTCGAGCTGGGCGCAGAAGCGCCGGTAGTACTCCCAGAACTGGGAGTGACCATACCCCTGCGGATGCGCCCGGTGATATTCCTCCCAGACCAGTTGGAGCGTCACGCCCTTGCGTCGCAGTTCGCGATGCACCTCGTCCATCGGCGGCAAATAGCGTTTGGATTCCGATGGTGGTTTCTGGGCGGCCAGTAGCAACTGCCGCAACTGGTCCTCGTCGAGCGGGTCGGGCAGTGGCCAGCCGATCCCCGCCTGGCCGATCCGCCGCAGGTACTGGCCGACACAGGTGTGGCTGAGGTGCAAACTGGCGGCAATCTGACGGTTGGTCAGTCCCAGTTCGTGTTTGAGTCGCAGAATCTCTTTGGTCTTGCGCATGGATACTGGCCTTCGGGCCATGGGAGCGCTCCTTTCAATGGTTGAAAGGCGCACAGCATAGCCGCCGTATCCAGCGTCACTGCACCGCGTTCCGGAGTTATGTTTCCATTCGTTCCGGTCGATTGTTTCCACCCATTCCGGTCAGGACCGAAACACTGGAAACTTTCAAACCGGAATCGCTGGCAACTTTGCTCCGGATTCAGTGGAAACTTATTTCCGGATTACCTGGAAACTTTGCTCCGGAATCCGCATCGGGGCTGCGTTTCGGATTTCGGCATTCGGATTTCGGGTTTCTTTGCCATGGGCGAGGCCTCAGCATTCACGATCCTCCCGCCCACACCGTCTTTGGGCAGCAGTGGAGGATGTCGCAGGGCTTGACGTTTTTGAGGGTCGGGCCGCTGACGAGATAGATGATGTCGGTTGGAGCCAATTCAGCGTCGGCATTGGCGCACAGTGTGGTCAGCGAAAGGGCTCTCGACAAGCATGGCGTGCGGGCCACCCGACTAACGCACCACCCCGACCTCGGAGTTGGGGTAAACTCGCCCCCGTGGGATGACTGTTAATCGTTACACGATTTTGTATTTGACTTCAGTATCGTCTTACAATATGCTCCTGGGTGATAAATGGGTTTTAGTTGGTGTTGCGGTCGGGGATCGCAACCGATTGAAACCGTAAGGGGCCGTCCAACGGATGGCTACTTTAGGATGTGAGGTTGTTTGGAGAATTCTCCAAATGATCGCGGACGTTATTTGACATAAGGGAGTTAGGGTCGCCGAAAAAGGCACTTTTTGCGAAACGAACCCAATTCTGTCGGGGCGGAATTACGCGTTGATCTATTTGAGGGACAGATTGTTAGGGCGACACGAATTCGGAAAATCCGTTGGGTTCGTCCCCCCCAAACGAAGCCAAATTGCGTTCTACACCCGCTTGGGGCAGCAGTGGAGGATGTCGTAGGGTTTGACGTCTTTGAGGGTCGGGCCGCTGACGAGGTAGATGATATCGGTCAATCGTTCGACGCTGCGATGGTAATCCCAGCGGAGCATGGCGGTATGTTGCACGACAAATCGCGGGTCGTCGTCGCGGAAACAGGACACGCAACTCGGGTCGGGCAGGCCGACGAGGAATTCCTCGGCGCTGAGGTTGTGCGAGGTGGTGTTGTAGAAATCCTCGAACAGGATGAACGACGCGCTAAACGAGTGGTCGACGTAGCTGATGGCCTGGGTCACGCCTTCTTCGTTGCGCAGGCCGCGGGGCGCGACGGGCTGGATGCTGTACAGGTTGTCGGTCAGGTCTTCCAGGATGTCGTCGAGCGACTCACACGACCAGTTTTTCAACCGCTCGGAGTTCACGCCGTAAGTGAACACGGTGCCTTGAATGACGGCGCCGATGGAGATGCCGGGCCACAACGGCATGCGGTGCGGCGGCAGGTTGTGCGAGGCGGCGCGGAACACTTTCGGGAACAGGAGCGGCTGAATGAGCTTGTAATTGCGCAGATCGGGCACGTCGTCGCTGCAGAAATCGAGCAGATTGATATGGGCCTCGATCAACTCGTCCATCCGGTGCGGTTCGAGCAGGTAATGATGATACAGATGCTCGAGCAGGACGGTCTGGCCGTCGGCTAGGGTCAAGGCCAGTCCCTCGGGCGGGCGGATACTGAGTTGCGGGCGATGGCGCTTGAGCAGGCTGAAATAGTAATTCGTGAAACTGGCCGTATCGAGATGCGGATCGTCGTGCAGTTCCAGCGAGTTGACGATTTCTTCCAGCTCATCGTCGTCCACGCCGGCATCGCTGCTGCGGCAGCGGTAGAGGCAGCGGACCTGGACACGGCCGCGGGTGAAGATCCAGGCGCGGGTGTGACCGAAATCGGCGAGGTGCTCCTCGTCCGGGAGTTCGACCCGGGTAAAGGTCGTGTAGGCGAGCGCCGAGCCGTTGCGCGAGCCGCGTTGAATGAGCGGATAATCGATGTTGGGCCACGTGCGCTTCTCACATTCGATGAGCGATTGCAGGGCGCGCTCGGGTTGCATGGACTCCGGGGCGGGCTTCTCGAATTGGCAGGCCTCCACTTTCAGGTACCCGCCGGTGGTCAAACTGGCGAGGCTGACGTGGGGGGAACCTTCATGTGTCAGAGGCAGCCACCCTTCGGGGTAGCTGACGGTGTAGCTCTTCTCGGGATCGCTGTACTCTGGCATGACTACCCCTAAAGCAGCCGCCTTGCCAAGGGTCTGGTACGCTGCGGGGGGCCTTCCTGAGGGGGGCCTTCCGAGGGGTGGGGCGTGGCAGACAGAATTGAACATCCCAGTGGCTGACATGAGACGCTGGCCTCCGTCGATTCAGGGCTGGCCGACAGGTTTTGAGAGTTGATTCGGATGGAGGCTTTGCGTAGGCTGACAGAACCATGAGCACGGTCATTCGCGGAAAGGCGTATGTTGTACGGGACAATATCGATACCGACCAGATTATCCCGGCGCAGTATCTGACCCTCGTCCCGACGATTCCGGAAGAATACGAGAAACTCGGCAGCTACGCGATGTGCGGTCTGCCGAAGGACCTGTATCCGACCCAGTACATCCCCGAGGGACAAACCAGGGGGCCGTACACAATTGTCATCGGCGGGCGCAATTTCGGTTGTGGCAGTTCCCGCGAGCATGCCCCGATTGCCCTGGGGGCGGCGGGATGCGAGGCAGTAGTGGCCGAAAGCTTTGCGCGGATTTTCTTTCGCAATAGTGTGGCCACGGGCGAGCTTTATCCCGTGGAATCAACAACGCGAATCTGCGAAACGATCCAGACCGGCGACGAAATCGAACTCGATCTGGATGCGAACACGCTCAAGATTCTCAAATCCTCGAAGGTTTTCGCAACGAAGTCACTCGGGGACGCGCGGCCCGTGATCGACGCGGGTGGTCTTTTCGATTTCGCCCGCAAGAGCGGCATGATTCAGGCGCGGGGCAATCATTCAAAAGCGACCGGGGAATTGGCGGCCAAAGAACCCGCGGACGATTAGTTTTGGCCGTGCGCAGTAGGCGCATTCTGCGGTCAGCGTACGTCCGGCTAGTAAAAGGCTGTTGACTCATCAACGGTAGCCGGACACACTGGGCATCAGAGAGGAGAGGCACGCGACCTTGCAAGGCTTCAAGCTCGTCGTCCTGGCGGCTGTTCTGGCCGTCGGCTCGCTGTTTGCATCGGAAGTGAAGCTGAAGGACGGCAGGGTGTATGATGACGTGACGATTCTGGGGCGCGATGACCAGGGCCTCGAGATTGCCGTGCCCCACGGCAAGATCAAGTTGCCTCTGGACAAGGTCGAGAGCATCGACGGCGTGGCGATTCCCCAGTCTGCGAAGGCGCCGAGTTTGGAAGCCCCTGGAAGCGAAGCACCACAGCCACAGCCCGCACCCGCCACGAATTCCCTTCCCGTGCCCATGGTTCCCCCGTACGTGCATCGCTGGTCGATGGATGTTTTTCTGTTGGTTATGGGACTGACGGCGATGGCATGGGTTGGAGCGTTGATTTGGGTGCAACACGACGTCAAAGGGATGCCCGAAGAAATCAGGCGTATGAATGCGGACGTGCTGCTTCTGCCTGGCCTCGGATTCATGATGTATCTGGTCAAGCGCCAGCGCCGGTTGCGCGAGAGAGAAGGGCCGAGGACGCTCACCGGCCGCGTGGCCGGGCTGGTGTCTGGCGAGGCCCCCAAAAAGCGGGGACTGTTTGGCGGGCGGACGAAGGTCGCCACCACCCTCGGAGCCAAAAAGCGCCGGGTGGGCATGGAATTCCTTGACGTGGACGGCAACGAGATCCAGGTCCGCAAAGATATGCCCGAAATGACCGGCATCGAGGCGGCGCGGGAGGTGTTGCAGGATGCCATGAGCGAACGGGCCAGCGACATTCATCTGGAACCGCAGGCCGACGGTTGCCGGGTGCGGTTTCGTGTCGATGGCGCGTTGCAGGAGCGGTTGATATTTACCCGGGCGGACGGGCTGCGCGTGGTCGCGGCACTCAAGACACTGGCCCAGATCGACGTGGCGGAAAAACGCCGGGCTCAAGACGGTCGGTTTCGTGTGCGCACCGAAGGTGGTGAAGTGGATTTCCGCGCGGCCACCGCCACGGCCATTCACGGAGAGAAAATGGTGCTGCGGATTCTCGACCGCAAGACCGGGGTGATGGGCTTGGGAGAGCTTGGCATGAGCAAGGAGCTGATGGCACGGTTCGATCGGGTGATTCACTCACGCAACGGCATAATCCTAGCCGCCGGGCCAACCGGTTCGGGCAAAACCTCCACCTTGTACGCCGCACTCAGCCGGCTCGACCGCAAGCGGTTGAACATTATGAGCATCGAGGACCCCGTGGAATACGAACTGGAGGGAGCCACGCAGATTCCGGTCAATGTGAAAGCCGGCGTCACGTGTGAGGCCGGACTGCGATCGATCATGCGGCAGGATCCCGACGTGATTTTTGTGGGTGAAATGCGCGACGGCGAGGCGGCCAAGATCGCGATTCGCGCGGCCTTGACGGGTCACCTGGTGTTCAGCTCGCTGCATGCGAAGAATGCGGTCGGGACGGTTGTGCGGTTGGAGGAGATCGGGGTGGAAAACTACCAGATCTCCTCGGCGCTGTTGATGGTTGTGGCCCAGCGCCTGGTACGCGTGCTCTGCCGGGATTGCCGCGAGGCCTATGAGGCGACGGGGACGGAGTTGAGTGAGATTGGACTGGCACTGGAGCCGGGGCGCCGCATCTATCGCGCGACGGGATGCGAGGCCTGCGATAGCATCGGGTATCAGGGGCGCACCGGGATTTTTGAGTTACTCGTGCTGGACGAGGAACTCCGGAAAGCCGTGAATGAAGGCGCCAACGAGCAGGTATTGGCGGAAATGGCCGCCCGCAAGGGTCTCCGGCCGTATCGCGAAGACGGGGCTGGAGAAAATCCTCAGTGGGATTACATCCGTGGAGGAAGTGATCCAGGCGAGCTAACCATGTACGTGGAAGTCATCCTAAGTATCCTGGCGTTGGTGCTGATCGTGTCGCTGGGATGGGGCGGGACAATGTTCGGCGTGTTTTACGAACTGACCAGCTCGCTCCTGTTGTTTTTTGCCATGATGGTGACGATGCGGTACTGGTACGAGGCGACGGGATTGGTGGAATCGGTGATGCCGGGGGCGGGCGCGTACGGCGCGTTCGGCGCCTACTGGGCGCTGTTTCTGCTGGGGTGTCTACCGCTGATTCTGGTGCTCAATCAGGTCACGCAACAAGCCGTCCCCCGTTACCCGCGGATTGTTGATGCGGTGTTGGGATGTCGTATTCGGCCTGATCTCCTCTACGATCCTGGTGTGTTGCGTGATGACGAGCCTCTCGGTGATCGCTCCCAAGATTTGGGAACCCTACAATCCCGACGCGTTGACGTTCCGTTTTGATCAGAAGCCGATCGAGGTTTACCAGTCCATCGAAAATGCGATTGGAGTCAAAGCCAACGATCCGGGACGTACGCGATTCCCGACATTTGAGAAGGCAGACCAGGACGACTTCCAGAAGTATTGGAAATAGCGGTCTCGCCGTCGTCAGGGGCGCGTGAACAGGCGCGACACGCCCCAGAGCCCAAGCAGGCCGACGCCGGCAACAACGACCCAATTTCTGCTGAACCAGGCGCCCGTTTGCTCGAGGACCGTTGGTGTTAGCGGCGGGGGTGGTGGTGCGGGCGCGTTCGTTGACGGCGGCGGTGTTGGTGATGGCGCCGCAGGGCCGTTCGTCTTCGGCGGCGGCGGCGTCTCCTTCACCACCTCGATGGCGGGATAAGCCGCCGTGAACAGATCCTGACTTTGGTGGACCTGTCTCAGTTGGCGAATCGTATTGTCGAGCTGTTCCTGAATCGCAAACTGGCGGTTTGTGCTCTTCGTCGTACTGCTTCTCCGCACGGAGATAATCCGCACTCGCTTGGCCGGATATCGCGCTGTCGCCCAGGGCCCTTGTTCCCGTAACCATGCTCTTGCCGCGAGCCTGGTCATAGTTGGCTTGGGCTCGTGATCGTATTTCAGCAAGGCGGGTGACCCTGTCCTTGGTTGCTTCGAGGTCCTTGGTAAGTTGTCCTTGCGCGGTTTCGAGGCTGCTGATCCACAAGCGATACACATCGGCCTGCAGACGACGGCTTTCGACCACGAGCAGCGACGGTTGTGACGCATTGTAATAGGGCGCAAGCTTTTCAGTGGCCGCGTCGAACTGGCCTTGCGCCATCAACGCCCTGGCATCCTGGACAATTTGCTGGGTGCGCTCGGTTTCGGTAAGTTTGTTCGCCTCTGCGGCGGTCATCCATTGCCCGTGGTACTTGACCTGGCCCGAGGCTACCTGGCTTCGTTCCGCCTGCCATTCGGCGAGTCGGTTGCTGATGATGGCGGTTTCCATCACGTGGGGGTATTGCTGCAGGAAAGGAAGGAAACCCTGGCTGATGGCGTTGTCGTAGTAGGACAGGGGAAACGAGCTTTGTGGATCCAGTTGGTACTTGCCAAGGTCGTGGTAGGCGATTGTCGCCAGACGCTGGTCACGGTCGACGGCGCTCAGGTGCGAAATGGATGCAATGTCATTCTTGTCGACCTGGGCCTTGCGGGAGATGGTGCCGTTGGCGTACTGCGCCTCGATGGTGATCTGCCGATCGTCCTCGAGGAGAACCGGCCCTTCGAGCACGCGACCGTCCTTGAGCTTGATCGCGACGTAATCGTTGACGGGGGAATCAGTCGTCTGGCTGAGGGAAACAGACGCGAAACGCACACTCAACAAAGCAAGGGCCAGGACCAGGATCCGGACGAAGCGACAACGCGGAATCGGTGTCATAGCAGGCGCTCCTATTTGCGGGAGGTATGCTACGTCCAAGACCGCGACCTCTGCAATGAGAAAAGCGTCGTGGGTGATATCCACGAGCGAAGGGAACTCGTGCTTCACCCCTTCACAAACCGAGACAACAAGAACAGGAGCACAAGTCCGCCCGCCACCATGAAGATCCAATTGTTCTGCACCCACGTCATGAGGCCGACGAGTATATCCGGCGAATTGGCGGTGGCCGGTGACGCGGATGACGCGGGGGTCGAGCCGGCTGTTGGCAATCCCCGAGTTGGCATTTCCGGGGGCGATTCCCCATCGGGCCTCCACGGTCGATGCTTGGGATTGTAGCGCCGCAAGTTTTTGGACCACGTTGTTCAACTGGTTTTTGGCCTGGTCGAGGTAACCCTGTTCATTGGCCAGGTCGTTGCGCGCGTTGTTGACGGAGGTTTGGTCCTGGACGAAGGACTGCGCGTTGGCTCCCAGTGCCTGGTGGGGGGAACCAACCGGTGCGGGTCTTCCCAGGGATTGTCCGATGCCCGTGGCCGGCCTCAGTGATGCCTCCGCCGCGTTCACCGCCTGTTGTGCTCGATCCACCCGCTGTTGCGCGGACGAGACGTCAGTTTCCAATTGTTGCCGCTGCCGGTCGAGCAAGGCGATCTCCTGCTGAAACGCGGAAGCCAGCAGCGTCCGCGCTTGAGGAACAAGGTCGGGCTGCGAGGACAGGGAGAGGACCTTCTGAAGTTGCTGGATGGCAGTTTCCAAACGGCCCCGGGAAATCAGCCAGCGGCTTTGTTGCAGCAACTGCTGGCCGCGTTCGCGCTCCGCCAGCCGCGCGCCTTCCGCGGCCGGTAGCCACTGGCCGTGGAATTTCATTTTTCCGGCGGCCACCAAATCACGCTCGGTCACCCACTGGGTGATGCGCTCCGTGACATTTGATTCATAAGCCGAGCCCGGATGTTGTGCGAGGAACTTGCGGAAAACATTGCGGATTGTCTCGTCGTAATCATTGAGTCGATAACTCGAGTTCGGATCCAGGCGATACTTGTCCAGGGCCTCGTAATCACGCTTGGCTTGCCAGGCGACCCGTTGCTCGGGCGTCAAACGGACGACCTTGGCAATATCCGTCTTGTTGATGTGCCGCGTCTCGGTGATTGTGCCATGAGCAAACTCGAGGTAGATCGACAGCGTCGCGTCGTCCTCCGCCCGGATATCGCCGTCCAACACCGTGCCGTCCTTGAGCGTGACCGTATCCGCGCGAGCGCAAACCGTGGCCAGCGCAAACACCAGAACCAACCAGCACCGGTGCGCCCACAACCCGACTCTAGTGAGTACGGTGGATTTGGACGGAAACATATTGGCTGCGCGGAATGCTGAATTTCTTCACTTCGACGGTCACCGCCTGCGCCAGTTTGCGGTAGAGAATGATCTTGGCGATGTCAGCCGCCAGAGATTCGACCAGTTTCCGCGGCCTCTCCGCGGCCGTCTTGTGAATCATGTCGGCCACCACGTCGTACGGCGTGGTGGAATACTCCCGGTCCGTTCGTCCGGCTTCGGTCAGATTGCACTCGAGTTCCACGGTGATGAGCAATCGCTGCGGTCGGGCGCGTTCGGCTTCGGTCACACCAATGCGCGTGTCCACTTCGAGATCTTTGACGACGATCTTATCCACGCACGACCTCTCGTGCGGCAATGAACTCTTGCAGTTCGCCGAGATGGTGGCAGATCAGGTCCGGGTTCATCGCGCGCAGTTTGTCGAGAGGATTGTACCCCGTTAGCACCGCGCAAGTGTGGATGCCGCCGGCCTGGCCCGCTTCGAACGTCGTGTTCCATGTCGCCGACAAACATCGTTTCATCCCGGCCGAGACTGTTCTCCTCCAAAATGTGATGAATCTTGGACGTCTTGTCCTGGATGCCGATATAGGGTTTGGTAATGAAGCCCCCGATGCCGAAACGGATCATCTGGGTCTCATATGTATGCGCATCCACCGTGCTGGCGATATACACGCCCATGTGCCGCTGCTGGCAGAAACGCAAAAACTCCAGCGTATGGGGCAGGAGGGTGATCTCGGCGTGATGCTTGGGATACTCCGCGAGAAAAATCTGTTCCAGCCGGGCTTGGGGCACGTGGGGCACGCGCCGCTCGTAGAACTTTCGGATCGGCAGGCAGAATTGCGCGCGGAATTCCTCGCGGGACAGGGCCGGCAACCCGCACGATTCCAACACATAGTTCGTGGTTTTCAGCACCGGCGTTAAATCGTCGACGAGCGTGCCCGACCAATCGAGTATGACATTGCGGATGATCACACGCGCCAGCGTAACACAAACACCGAATCCGGTGGCACAAGAAAAGACCGGTCGATTGGCCGTGTCCTAACTTGTGTTCCGGGGCCGCTGACCTCCAAACTGTCCCCCATCAAGGTCCACAGGCTCGACGCCAGTTGCGACTCCACCAACACCGTCTGGCGCCAGTACCTGCACGTCACCGATTTCAGCCGGCACCACCTGCTTCGACGAAGGCAACCGCTACTCCGCACCCAGAAAGTGTCGGCGCATCGCCCCAAATCCACTTGTTCACGGATTGTTCACAGCCTCCAACATCCCTCCCAAAGGGGTGATTCTCACCCAATTCTCCACTCCGAACCCCCCCCCAATTGGCCTCGTTTCTTCAAAGCCAATTTAAGAAACTCAACCCGGCGTGCATAGAATTGGGTTCGTTTGGTAATTTTACCCCTTTGGACCCTCTCCCCTGCCTGCCAGCCGTAACCCCTGTCCGCCGTAGTCCTAACGACGGCGGATCGGGCAAAGGCCGGTTGAAGTGCTTGCCCTGCTCGCGGTGTGCGCAGTCGAACCACGCGCCGCCGGTGGCCCCCTTCCCACCCCCTCGCCCCGCCTACCGGGGAGAGGTTTGAGGTGAGGGGTCTTCCCACCACATTAAACGCTGGACGCTTCCCGCCCCCTCACTATGTCAAAGCCGAGCGGCGAGGGTAGCCGCGAGACGAGGCCGTGCTGTTTCGGCACCCGCAGGGCGACGCGAACGGGCGTGAGCGGAGTCAACCAAGACGCCGTAGCGCTCTGTCGCCGCGCTTTCGTGCCCCGGCCGCAATGCAAAACTAACCCTATTATGAGAAAGAACACGCCGCACACGCTATCGGAATGCCGATACAAAGTCAATCCAAGAATCCATACCTGATAACCGGTCGCGCGGGGTGTAGCGTGCGAAGCCGAGTCCGCGAGACGCGCCGAATGTTTGCCGACGGCGCAATCCCCAGCGCATCCGGGCCATTCGCGCCACACAACAGGATCGCTCAGGATTGTTCCGGCACGAGTCCGCGCAGTCCGGCCGTCGCCTGCTCACAGTCCATCTCCCCGGTCGCCACCGCCAGCGTCGATGCCTCCCATTTCGGGCCATCCGGTCTCGGTTCGACCCCGTTCAGGCGAAGCAACACGCGGCACGCGCCGTGCCCAACACAAACCCTCAAGCCGGTGGCACAAGAAAACACAGTCAGTCCACGCTTCTGCGCAGCCTCAACGGTTTTTTTTCGGACGGGGGTATCTGGCGAGACGCAAACCGGGCGTCAAGCAGGCCGTGGCCATGCGAACGCTGCGGTTAATCAGCGCCGTACTTCTTGTGCGGGCGTTCTCGAACCACAAGAGAGCCTTTTGCATTCTGCGCCCGCGGCTTGTGCTCTGTGCCGAGCCGCCATTTGCTGCGCTTGTTCATTGCCAGGTAGTACTTGGCGACGCCGACTTTGTGCGCTTCGCGCGCCATATCTTCACGAATCCGATGAAGTTCCTCTAGCACTTTTGGCTGTTTCAGCGGTTTCATGGCGTCACGATCTCCTCCGGTGTGTGAATACGGATCGCGGGCAGCCCATAGCGCAGGTTGACCGTGTTGATCCGTTGCACCTTTCGGACATTGACCAAGTGCTTCATGTTCCAACTTACAACAACATCGAGCGCGTGACAAACGGCGAGGGCGACATGCAACGCATCGTTTTGGTAGCGCACCGGCGTGATACCTTCCCGCACGTAAACCTCGCTCAACCCCACAGCCTCGTTTGTAACGTCCAATACCGTGATGGGCAAACCAGCAAACGCCTGGATCATCCGCGTGCGCTTCGGTTCGGGCGCGCGGTCGATTTCACTCTTCACCACTTCCGAACTGAACAAGTCATCATCGGTCACGCGCAGCCACTCAAAGAAAACCTCGGTTGCCGCCCGCTTCTCCGGCGCGTCGTCCGCGAACAACATGTTCGGCACACTGGTCTCGATGTACAGTTTCATATCGTTGCGTTCAGGCGTGCGATTCCCTCGAATGGATACGCCAAACCAATGTCTGCCAAGTCAATGCAAGGGACGTGCTTCATCCCAGTCCTGCGCCACAGCCACACACGGTGTCTCCCATCCACCCACTTCCCGCCGCATACTATGGCCGGGGGAAGCCTTTGACCCTCCATCGCTTCGGCGTAAGCTCGGTCACGGTAGTCAGTCCAGATGGATATGTCCGGGAATGCCTCTATCGGCATCTCACGGATGACAAAGCAAAGGGCCGAAACCATTCAACGTATTTGTGTGCGTCAACGTTGCCGTACGTCTTCTTGCGGACCAAGCCAAAAGGCGGGCTGGTCATTATGAGATCAATGGATGAATCAGCGATTTCCCCGCGCATCAGCTCAAGGGCGTCGCATAAGAAAATCTTCCCGTGCTTCGTATGAAGAAATACTACCGAACTCATAGCAGCAGTCTAACAAAGTGGAGACACTCCGACAAGCTCAGGCTGACGAATATCAACCGGCCATTTGCGCTAGTTGCACACTTCCGTTTTCGGATTTACTTCCACCTACGGTTTGCGGCGGGGGCCGCGCTCGCGTTTGGCGAGGCGCTCGGTCTTGCGTTTGCGCAGACGGCGTTCGATCTTCCCCGCCACCACGTCGAGCGCGGTGATCACCTCGGCCCGGGATTCTTCGGCGCTGAGGTCCGCGCCGGGAATCTCGACCAGCACGCGCACGGTGTATTGGCGGGGCGACGGATGCGCGCTCACTTTCCGCAGGCGCACGCGGGCGCGCACGGCCCGGGGCGCGTATTGCCCGACGTGAGCGATTTTTTCATCAATGGCATCCCTGATTGCTTGCGTGAGAGTCACCCCGTCGGCCTGGATGAGGATATCCATGAACTGTCTCCTTGATTAATAGCTGAGTGTACCCAACTGCACCTTACCACGGAACACCCAATAGACAACCGAGGTGTACGCCAGCACGAACGGCATGCCAAGCGCCGCGACGGTTGCCATGATCGCCAGCGTTTTGTGCGACGAAGCCGCGTTGTAGATCGTCAGGCTCCAATCGGGGTTGAGCGATGAGTGGATCAGGTCGGGGAACAGCGCCACCCCGAACAGGAACGTCAACGCGGCAATCGTCGCGCACGACGACAGGAAGGCGTTTACCGGGCCGGCCCAGGAAGATCGCCCGCGGTATGTTGGCGATAGCCAGCACATTGAGCACGACGACAATCCACACCCACGGGTGCTCGTGGAAATTGCGGGTTGCCAGCGGCATGGCGACGAGGGTGAAGATCGTCGTGAGGATGTACAGAACGAGAAAAATCCCAAAGGTGCGCCACATCCACCCGTGAATGCGTTTTTGCAGATCGCCCTCCGTCTTCAAATGGAGATAGATCGACCCGTGCATGGCAAATGTGGCCACCGCAAACACGCCGACGAGCAGCGCGTACGGATGCAGCAGATCGCGAAAGCCCCCATGATATTCCATGTCCGCGCCGATGGGCATGCCGCGCATTGCGTTGCCGACCGCCACGCCAAACAACAGTGTGGC
>CAVQMY010000055.1:0-144195 GCA_963713705.1 uncultured Verrucomicrobiae bacterium | reverse complement strand
ACCAGCCTGATCTCAGTTTGAAGCGCGGCAAACAACACTTCTTAAACTTCTTTCCGCTCCCACAAACGCACGGCTCGTTTCTCCCCGGCAACGGGAGCGGAGTTGGCAGATGCGGTTGACCGCCTGGCCTCACGGGTGCGACCGGTATCTCCACTTCACCATGCGTCAATTCCTTGGCCGCCCGGAGAGCCTCTTCTGGGCTGCTTGAGAGAGTACGTATTTGCTCTTCCGTGGTAAGTGGGCGTTGTCGCCACTCTGGCAAGCCGAGCACAAATGTATCTGAAATAGGGATCGCAGTCACAACCGTCTCCCAACCCAACTTGCCAAGGCGTAATTGGTATGGATTGCCAATCTCACGCAAGAGTTCCTGCGCTGTCGGAACTTTTCCCTTCCGTAGCAAAAACTTGTGCCGCCGCATGAAGTGGCTGCCGTGCCGTCGCGTGATACTTCCTATGCTTGTATATGATAGCACAACGACAGGAGTCTGCTCTCCACGCGTCGCTCTCGTCGCCTCCTCGACAGGGCAGGGCCTTCCGACTTCTGACTCCTGAATTCTGTCTTCTGGCTCCTGTCTTCCGTCCCCGTCCATCTCCAGCGAACTCTGGAAGCCCTGAATCTGCTTGCCGGAGGATTGGCTTGGTGATAGTCTCCACTCTCGGCGTGAGAGGCGTAGCCGCGAGGCCCGCCAGACCACTTCTCGGAGAAACGAAAACGCTGGTGTCGCGTTTGCACCCGTTTTCAGAGTCGCAGTATCAATGGCAGTCAACCAACCATGCGGGTTGTATCGCATCGCCGTCCAACACGACGCTCCGGCAACCCCGCATACCCACCGAAGGAGAATCAGCACATGAAGACCACCGTTTTAGCCATCACCGCAGTCGTGGCGCTGGCGTACGCCGCCAGCGCTCAAAATGAGTTTGGACCCGGCGCCGGCAACGATACGTTGACCGGTGACGCCAACACGGGCATCGGCTACCTGGCGCTCTCGTCGAACACGACCGGCTCTGGCAACGTGGCCAACGGCTACCTGGCGCTCTCGCTGAACACGATCGGCGTCGACAACACGGCCAACGGCTTGGAAACGCTCACGAGCAACACGATCGGCAACTCCAACACAGCCAACGGCTTCCAGGCGCTCGCCGGCAACACGAGCGGCGGCTACAACGCGGCCAACGGCGCCCAGGCGCTCTACAGCAACACGACCGGCGGCAACAACACGGCCAACGGCTTCCAGGCGCTCGGCGACAACATGACCGGCAGCAACAACACGGCCAACGGCTTCCAGGCGCTCTACTACAACACGAACGGCGTCGACAACACGGCCAACGGCTTCCAAGCCCTCTTCGGCAATAGGTTCGGCGTCGACAACACGGCCAACGGCTACCAGGCGCTCTTCAGCAATACCAGCGGCGCCAACAACACAGCCAACGGCTACCAGGCCCTCTTCTCCAACACGACGGGCGGCGACAACACCGCCAACGGCGCCTTTGCGCTCTACTACAACACGTCCGGCTTCTTCAACTCGGCCAACGGCCTCTACGCGCTCTTCAGCAATACGGACGGCAACGACAACATCGCCAACGGCTTCCAAGCGCTCTACAGCAACACGTCCGGCGCCGACAACACGGCCAACGGCTACGATGCGCTCTACTACAATACAACCGGCGAGGGCAATACGGCCAACGGCGATGAAGCGCTCGCCAACCTCTCGAGCGGCAACGCCAACACCGCCGATGGTGACTCCGCGCTCGCCAACCTCCCGAGCGGCAACACCAACATCGCATTAGGCTTTCTCGCCGGTGCCAATCTGACCGCGGGCAACAATAATAATAATATCGATATCGGCAACGAAGGCCTCGCCGCGGATGACGGTATCATCCGTATCGGCACACAAGCCGTCCACACGAACACGTTTATCGCTGGGATTAGTGGAAACAGCTTGGCAGGCGGTGCGGTGGTCGTCGTCAACAGCGCCGGGCAACTCGGGACAACAAACCTCACCGCTCTCGCAGGCCCAGAAGGACCTGCGGGCCCCGCGGGAGCTACAGGAGCGACGGGCGCTACGGGCCCACAAGGACCGGCTGGCCCACAAGGACCTGCGGGGGGACCACTGCCCGCAGGTGCGTATCTGGTTCTGCCGACCAACTCGGTTGCCCCTTCCGGTTACACCCTGGTTGGAACAACGGAGTTGAAGTTTAAGATTGAAGTTTTGAAAAAGACCAAAACTGAAACTGTAACTCTCGACATCTACCAGCAAAACTAGCGTCCACACCCGTCAGTCGCGTCCTTCATCCGAATGAGCCCCGCCAAGTGGCGGGGCTCGTTCTTTTGTATCCGGCTCGGGGAGCGCACGCGCCCGGCCTGGCCCGGAAATTGAAACCGCGCCGGGCGGGCAACCGCTCGCCAGCCCGCGTCCCTGCCGCGTATCTCTTTCCGGCTTCCCCACGGCTGACGGCCATGCGATAATGCCCTCAGCATTCTGGGGAGCATTAGCAATGCTGACGGACAAACAAGCGGCTCAGTACTTCCGGCGCTGCTACACCGCCGTCGATGGCTTGTGGTTTATGAAGGCCGAGGAGAAGCACGGCTTGGTCGCCGCGTTGGAAGCTGACGAACAAGTCTGGAAAGTCCTGCCCAAAATCCAGGCGCGGATGCTCAAATCCGCGCTGCAAGTCGATCAGGGAATCGACGCCCTCCAGAAATGCCTGACGACGCGCCTGACCCTCGAGGAGTTTGAATTCGAAACCCAGAAGACCGCCGATGGCTTCACCGTCTCCATCAAACGCTGCCCGTGGCATGAGCAAATGCTCAAGTCAGGCCGAAAACATCTCTCGGGTACCGTCGGCCGACGGATTTGCCAAACGGAATATCCGGTCTGGGCCGCCGAGTTCGGCAAAATTCGATTCGATCTTCAGCAGCAGCTCTGTGAAGGCTGCGGACAGTGTGCCCTGCGCTTCACCCAGGAGGTTAAGCAGGAGAAGTAAGGTGAGGGGGCTGTGTCGTTGCCTTCTGACTACGGGTTCCGGCCTTTCGGGTAGATACGATCAATAAAACGCATCGCCGTCTCCGTTTTCTGTTCATCGGTATCGGACACACGGCAACGATTCGTCACATCCACATCATCCACTTCAATGATCCTCTTGCCTCGCGGCGGCCCACCCAACGTCAACATGACGCCATGGGCCACGGTTTCAACCTCGTCCCGTATCACAATCTTATGGTTTCGATACTGTGTTGCGATTGGAGTCATAGCACCGCCAGTTTCACTGCCGACCATTTCAAAGTACGGTTCATGAGAGAACCGTACGGGGCACAAAGACGGAACGCTATGGGGTGTTCACCCCACGGGAACAACCGGTGCGGTGCCTCGATCATCGCGGGCCGTTCTCGGTTTCGTCGGACCGCTGGCGGGCGGTTACGCCCATTTCTTGCCGAGGGCATCGAGCCCGGCGTTCTTCAGGTCCTCGGGACTCATGAAGACCCGGGCCTTGACGTCGGCGTTGAACGTGAGAAACCAGGGCTCGGCCAGCGAGGGGAGCTTGGTCGAATCGGCCATGTTGACCACGAGGATCACCCCGCGCTTGCCATCCTGCTCGGTGAAATAGGCGGCCTCGGGCTTGAGCGCCTCCAGGATTTCCCCGAGTTTCTTGCCGACGATGCCCTGACGGGCCAGGGAGTTGAAAGGTTCATGTGGAATGGTGATGTCCAATAGCATTTTCATAATACTCGCCTCCAATGGTTACACTGCGACGAACCGGAAGATACTCCCGCGCTGTTACCGGTCAAGCCGGATTACGCAACGGGCGATGCGAATTACCGTCACATCTCAACTCGTCCAAACTTCCGTCTCCTGTCTCCGACGTGCTTGCCCGCGCACCGGCCGCCTGCTAGATTCTGTTTCACTTATGCGAGCCCGCTGGGTTTCGGAACGTCCCTGCGCACCACCCGTTATGCTTGCCACCGTCGTCGCCAGTTGGTGGCCGGGCCGGTATCTCCGCGTCTCGACCGTCGAGACCGACGTCCAGTGGCGCGACAAAATGCTCAAGCTGTCGGAAGGAACCAACGCGCCGCCGCCGCCGCGTTGTGTGACTCAGGTCTTCTCCTGTCGCGGCGTTCTGGCCAGTTACACCGCCAGCATCAAATCTCTGCGTCATCCCCTCTACGAACGCGAGTACGCCGAAAGATCCGAAGCGGAGAAGGGACATCGGGAAATCGTTGCGTTGCTCGCCGCCGGCAAGCTCAAATTCTAGGGCCGGTCGCCGAATCGCATTTCGTGCCTTCGTGGTGAATCTCTGCCCGTACGCCACTATCGTGGAACACATTGCCCCCGAACCACCTGCAACGCTGGCCGTGGCACGGCTGGTGCTATTTTTGATGCCACGAACGTTCGAATATGTCTCGAAATGCCCTCCAGAGACATGGGGCGCGGCGGCGCGCGGCCCCCGTGTCATTTTTTCCCCCACTTTTCGTCGCCAAAACTCTCACCCTCTGTGCCCGTCTTACACGCTGTCTAATCGCGGCCAGTGCCGCCGCGGTTCTCCTCGCGCACCCAACTCAAGCATCTGAAACCCGGGTCCTCCAAGGCCACGTCCCGCACGCCATAACCAAGCTGAACCTGCTGCCCGTCGACCGGCTTCCCGGCACCAACCGCTTGTATCTCGCGATCGGGTTGCCGTTGCGCAACCGGGAAAACCTCGACAACTTGATCCACCAGATTTACGACCCGGCCAGCCCCAATTATCATCACTACCTGACGCCCGAGCAGTTCACCGAAATGTTCGGCCCAACACCCCGGGATTACCAGGCCGTCATCGATTTCGCCAGGTCCCACGGGTTCACGATCGCCGCCGCGCATCCCAATCGTGTCCTGCTGGACGTGAACGCTTCGGTGGCGGACATCGAGAGAGCCTTCCACGTGACCATGCGCGTGTATCGACACCCGACGGAAGCCCGCACCTTTTACGCGCCGGATGCCGAGCCGTCCATCGGCCTCGCCGTTCCCATCCTCGACATCAGCGGATTGGACAACTACATCGTCCCGCATCCGATGAGTCTCAAACCGACTCCCCGCACACAGCGGGCGAACGAAACGCCCGCGGCCGGCTCCGGACCCGGCGGTACCTATATGGGTTCCGATTTCCGGGCGGCGTACGTCCCCGGCGTATCCCTGACCGGCACCGGCCAGATCGTCGGCCTCGTGGAGTTCGACGGCTACTACGCCAGCGACATCACCTCCTATGAGACGCAGGCCGGTCTCCCCAGTGTCACGCTGACAAATGTGTTGTTGGACGGGTTCCGCGGCCGGCCCGGCTCCGCAGACGATGAAGTTTCCCTCGATATCGAAATGGCCATTTCCATGGCACCGGGACTATCCAAAGTGATCGTGTATGAAGCCGGATCGCGCGGTATTCCCAACGACATCCTCAACCGCATGGTGACGGACAATCTCGCCCAACAACTCAGTTCCTCGTGGACGTGGAGCGGCGGAGTCAGCGCCACCACCGATCAGCTCTTTCAAGAGATGGCCGCCCAGGGTCAGTCGTTCTTCCAATCCTCCGGCGAGCACCGGCGCCTATGCCGGCTCCATCTCGTCGGCCAGTTATCCGGCTGACGACCCGTATATCACCGTCGTCGGTGGGACAACCCTGACCACAACCAAAGCCGGCGGCCCGTGGGCGTCGGAAACCGTCTGGAACTGGATGCCCAGCGAGCCCGACGCCAGCAGTGGTGGGATCAGTACGTCCTACACGATCCCCAACTGGCAGCAGGGCACCAGCATGTCCGCCAACAACGGCTCGACGACCATGCGCAACATTCCCGATGTCGCCCTCACCGCCGATAACATCTACGTCGTTTACAACAACGGCCTGTCGGGTAGCTTCGGAGGCACCAGTTGCGCCGCGCCGTTGTGGACGGCGTTCACGGCGCTGGTCAACCAGCAAGCCGCCGCCAACGGCCACGCGACTGTCGGATTCATTAATCCCGCCATCTACTCGATCGGCAATAGTTCCAGCTACACGAGCAACTTCCACGATGTCACCACCGGCAACAACACCAACAGCGCCAGCCCCACAAACTTCTTTGCCGCACCCGGCTACGACCTCTGCACCGGCTGGGGCACGCCCAAGGGCCAGAGCCTGATTGATGCCCTCACCGGTCTCGCCGCCGACCTCGTACTTACCGAATCTGCCTCACCCAATCCGGCCACCGCCACGCTACCCATGGCCTACACCCTCACCATCACCAACAACGGCCCGGCCACGGCCACCGGCGTCACCGTCACCGACGCCCTGCCAGCCAGTGTCACGTTCAGTTCCGTTTCGGCCAGTCAGGGCACATGCACGAGTATCGCCGGCGTTGTCACGTGCAGTCTCGGCGCTCTCACCAACAGCGGTGTCGCCACCGTCACCATCAGCGTCCTGCCCAATGTCCCGGGCCTGCTCACGAATACCGCCGCTGTGTCCGCGCTCATCCCGGATCCCGTCGCGTCAAACAATACTTCCTCGATCATCACCGCCATCAGCAATCCACCGCCTTTCGTTGTTCGGCCCGGCAGCTTCGACTACGGGACGCTCCTCACCGGCCAAACCGGCGATCAGGCGTTTACCGTCATCAACAATAATACTCAGGCGATTCTAACAGGCACGGTCGCGCTCGCTACCGCCGGCAGCCCGTTCGCGGTTGTCAGCGAAAGTCCATTCAATGTTTCCGCAGGACAAACCGGCGCCGTCACCGTCACGTTCAGCCCCATCGCCCCGGGCAGCTATACCGACTCGGTCGTGTTCACCAGCGGCAGCGTGGTTTGGTCCAACGCGGTGACCGGCGCGGCGCTCACGCCCGCACAACTCAGCGTCAGCCCGATCACGCTGAACTTCGGGACGGCCACCGTCGGCGACACCGTCTCGGCGAGCTTCCTCGTGAACAACAGCGGAGGCGCCACGCTCAGCGGCACGGCGACAATCACCGCCGCGGGATTCGCCGTCGGCTCGGGCGCGGCGTACAACGTTCCGGGTTTCGGTTCCACCAACGTCGTGATCAATTTCACCCCGTCGTCTGCAAAAAGCTTCGCCGGCACCGTCATCTTCGTGTCCAACGGCGGCGATTCGAGTAACACCGTCACTGGCAGCGGCAGGACCGGCCCGGCGGCCCGGTTCACCGCCACCCCGACCAATGGTTCGTCGCCGTTGCTGGTTACTTTTACCGACACTTCCACCGGCACCATTACCAACCGCTCTTGGAACCTGGGAGATGGAACCGTGACGAATACCGTCGCAACGACCTTGGCGCACACCTACACCTGTGGCGGCCCGTACTCCGTCAGCCTCACCGTTCGCGGCACCGGTGGCTCCAATACGTTGACCGAAACCTCGCTGATCACCGTGGTCGACACAACGCCGCCGACCATTCTCGCCTGTGCCCCGGCCGCGACCGCGCAAGCCAACGGCATCGGGCAGGCGGTGGTGCCCAATTTCACCGCCAGCGTTCGCGCAACGGACAACTGCACCGCCAGCAACGCGCTGCTCAGGACCCAGTCGCCGCCCGCCGGCACGGTCGTCGGACCCGGCGCGAACAGGGTTGTCGTCACCGTCTCGGACGCTTCCGGCAATTCGTCGACCTGCACCACCACGTTCACCGTGCAAGCGCCCCCGCCGGACGCGCAGTTTACCGGTTCGCCAGTGGCGGGTGTCGCGCCCCTCGTGGTGGCGTTCGCCAACAATTCCACCGGCTTGATCACCAGCGTGGTTTGGAACTTCGGTGACGGCGCCACCAGTTCCGCCACCAACCCGACGCATACCTACACCAACGTGGCGACCTTCAGTGTCAGCCTGACGGCGCAAGGACCGGCTGGCACGAACACGTTGACGCGACCCGGCTACATCACCGTTCTCCAGACGTTGGCGCCGATCATCAACTCGCCGCCAATGGTGACCAATGCCCTGCTGCAAGTCGGCAATCACGCCGTGGTGGTGGCGGACGAGACCAATCTCTTCACCGTGACCGCCACGGATCCGCAAAACCTTCCGCTCGGTTATCAATGGCAGTTTGGCGACGACATGACCAACGCGACCGCACCGCTGGCCTCGGCCCTCCACGCCTACGGCACCAACTGCGGGCCCTATGTCGCCAGTGTGACGGTCAGCAACGGCTACGCGTCCGTGACCACCAACCTCACCGTGGCTGTCGCCTGTGAGATCTCCATTGTAAAACTGCAACTGAAACCGAATTTCGCGAAGCCGAACTCCGACGTGGCCATCCTGATCGCGACACCGGACCTCGGCGAAGGATTCGAGCCGCTTGGTCAACCGTTGGCCGTGAATATGGGCGACGCGCAGGTACAGTTCACGCTGGATAAGAATGGGCTCGGAGTGAGTGCGCCGAGCACGGCCCGGCTAAGGTTCAACAAGCATACGCACGTGTGGACGTTGAAGGTGAGGCTGCGCCAGGGCGACTGGCATACCTCTTGGGCCTCATACGGCCTCGTCGATGCTACGATCCAGAATCCCGGTGCCGCCGTAACCGTCCCCGTGGCGGCCCTCGTGGGCGATCTGGGCTTCGCGACGGACCGCTCGCTCAACTACACCGCCATCACCCACAACGCCGGTCTAGCGAAGTAACGATCCAACCACCCTTTAATTCTTGACTTCAGCTCCCTAAATTGGCTAATATCATCGCTAGTTAAGTGTCAGCCCGAGAAGGCCTTCGGTAGTGGACGGAGAAGGGTAACTATACGACAGGCTCAGAAGATCTGTCAGTCAGATGGAATTCTGGGGCTGGAGGGGAATTGCGCCCCACGCTTATCCCCCCCAATAGCCTCGCAAAATTTTACATACCTTTTACTTAACAAGTCTCCTGACCGCCGTACAATCGTCGCGTGAGCAGGAGAACGCTCGGGAGGAGATCATGAAGCTGCGTACCGCACTGTTGCTGGTTCGTCTGCCACTGGGATTGGTCGCTCTCGGTTTCACAATCCCTGATGCCAACGCCCAGACGAATAGTTGGATCAATTCCACCGCCGGCTTCTGGCAGGACGCCACAAGTTGGTCCTTGGGACTGCCTCCCGATTCCACTCAGTCCATGCTCATCACCAACGCGGGCAATAAGACCGTCTTCATGGATTCCTCCACCGCTTCGGGTTACTCGAATACGATGACGGTGAGTGACTTGATCCTCGCCGGCCAAGACGGCTCCCAGAATTTGCTTCTCATCGACAATATCGGCTCCAATCCGCCCTTGCATATTCTGAATTCATTGATCGTCAACCCGGGTGGCGCGCTGCTGACCATCAACTCCGCGCTGCTCGTCGACAATGCGGCGGGGGCAGCGGTTGATGTCGAGGACACCATGACGCTTTCCGGCACCAACTTCCTCTCCGGTGGCCTCTATCTCGCCTTTCCCACAAATGCCGCCGCTTCCGTTTCCATCATCGACGGCCAGACCTCGTTCACCAATGGCTATGTGACCATCGGGTTCTATGGTTCGTCCCAGGTTACGCTCCTGGGCGGCACACTTCAGACTGAGGACTACATTTCTGTCCCGAACGGTATGTTTGTCGGCTTCGGGCCGGGTTCGCAGGGTACACTGTCCGTTCTCGCCGGAACCCTCCTCGTTCCCGAGCACCTCAGCCTGGGTGAGGATCCCGGCTCGACGGGGCAGCTCTGGCTCAACGGCGGACAACTCATCGCCAATAACAGTCCCGTTTCAACCAGCAGCAACGATGTTCAGCCGCTCTGGTTCAACCCGGCCTTGGGCGTCACCACCAACTACCTCATCACGATCGGCGGCAATGGGGCAGGGCAGGCCACTGTCTCCAACGGTCAACTCGCGGCATTCCACATGATCATCGGCGACGCGGCGGGTTCTTCCGGAACGCTCACCATCGCGGGGGGCACCGTAAATATTTCGGGCGCGATGGTGCTCGGCCAGGGTCAGGGCTTCCCCCAGAACCCCACCTCAATCGTTATCCAGGCCCAGAGCGCCACCGGATCGGTTTTCATTACCGGCGGTCAGCTGACGGTCACGAACCAGGGCGTGGCCGTGGGCAGTTTCGGGACCGGCCACTTGTCGCTAACCATTGGCGGTTTCGGAGTCGGTCAGATGACCCTCTCCAACGGCTCGCTGCTCGCTCAGTCTGTCATCGTCGGCAACTGCGAAAACTCCCAGGGCACACTCACCATCGCCGGAGGGACCGCTTCCGTGGCTTCCGCCTTAACCGCAGGAGTTAGTACTTTCATCACCAACAACTATGGAGGATTCCACGGCTTGACTGTAGTACTTTCCAATGCCACCGGCGTCATTGACGTGACCGGCGGCAGTCTCACTGTTACCAACGGGTCCGGAACCGGGCTCTTGACCATTGGCCAGCAGGGAAGCGGGTCCTTCGTTCAAAGCGGAGGCACGGTGCAGGCGGATCGGTTCACCATCGCGTCCGCGAGTAGTTCGATTGGCCCGTTCATCGGGACCAACGTCTTTGTCTTCGGGGGCACTGGCCAGGCCGTTCTGTCGAACGGACTGTTCCTCGCTCAAACCGTAACAGTGGGGCTCAGCACGAACTGCCAGGGGACTCTGGCCATTGCCGGGGGAACCATGTCTGTCGCTTCGAATATGGTCGTCGGTGTGTTCCCTAATGCGACCGGCGTGGTGCAAGTGACCGGTGGCTCTCTTACCATCACCAATCAATCCGGGACGGCGCAGTTGGTGGTGGGTTTGGCGGGTTTTGGAACATTCGCTCAAAGCGGGGGTGTGGTGACCGTTAATCAGTTGTTGGTCACCAACGGCACCTACAACATATACAATCCTGACGCCCTGGCCGTGCAGCCGCTCTGGGCCATTATCACCAACGGCACCTACAGCACGTTCAGTCTCAGCTCGGGTATATTCAACACGAGCGCGACGACGGTCAACAATGCGGAACCGTTCCTCGTGGGAGATGGCGCCGATTCAGCCACGTACAATTTGCTTGGCGGCATCCATTCCTTCGCCAACGGCATGGAGGTTCGCAACAGCGCCGTGCTGAGCGGGTGCGGCACGATCAACGGCAGCGTGCTCGTGGACGCCGGCGGCGCAGTCGTGGCCAATTGCGGGGGAACACTGACCTTCACCGGCGTCGTGACCAATAACGGCGCTTGGACAGCCCTCAACGGCAGCACGTTCGAATCCTACGGCCCCATGGTGAACAATGGCCTGATCAATGTCCTCAACGGCAATACGAATTTCCATGCCGGTTTCGTAAACAATGGCATCCTGCTGACCTCCAACAGCATTCCCCAGATCGTTTCGATCACAGCGGCCGGTTCGAACATCGAGGTTCAGTTCACGACCGCCGCCCAGCTGCTGTACATCCTCGAGTACACGACCGACCTTGTCACCGGTAGCTGGACCCCGCTCATCGGGTACACCGGCCAGGGCGGTAACGTCACCTTGACGGACTTTAACGCCCTCCTGCAACCTCAACGTTTTTACAGGGTTCACATGATGGTCCCACAAGGATTTGCCGGGACCAGTCAGCCCGGGGAGTAGGTGAACAATGAAACGCGGATCCAAACACGCTTTCACATTGACCGAGTTGTTGGTGCTTGTCCCGGTCGCCGCGTTGGTGGGCACGATGCTGTTGGCCGTGTCCAACGACACGAAACAGCAACTTCAAGCCGCCGCCTGCCTCAACAACATGCGTCAGTGGAGTTTGGGCTTCATGCTGTACGCCAACGACTACAAAGACTACTACCCCTACGATGGGTTCTACGAATATCCCTGTGCTCCGCAAAACACAAACGCCTGGTTTAATGTCGTTCCCCGCTACATCGGCCAACAGTCCCTGTGCCAGTTGTATTTTGCCGGCATGCCGCCAACGCCCCTCACCAAGAGCGTATGGTCCTGCCCCAGTTCGACCAATGTCACCGTGCAGCCCACCATGGGCAGCCCGGTTTTCATTACGCGATGAGTACGTGCTGGCACGAGGAAGACAGCACCAGTGTTGGATTCCGGCGCAACCGAATGATGAGCCCTCCCAACACCATTCTCTTCTGCGAGGAGCCGGAAGACAACTTCCCGAATACGAACGGCAAGTACGACACGGTGACCAGACATTTTGGCGGCAGCAACTTCGTCTTCGGGGATGGCCATGCGGATTGGATCCACTTCACCAACTTCTGCAGGGCTGGCAATATCAACATTTGCCCGTTCCCGCTCGGCAGTCTCATGTGGGATGATAGCAGTATTAACGGCGACTGGAGCCCGGGCGTGCCGTATCATTGGTGGCCCTTCTTGGATGCAAACACCTCGTCCGAGTGACCCACGGCCACTTCTGCGCCGTTTCGTATTCTTCGTGACGGAGCCTGCCCTGAGCTTGTCGAAGGGTGTTGAATCTCGCCGTCAGCCGAGATCGGTCCAGGTCACCAGATCAGCCAGATTGGGCCGGCCGTCGTGGTGCCAGGAGAGCGGGGGACGTTGCATCTGGCCAATCGGGCAGACGCGGTGCACTCCCATCCGCGCCAAATCGCTCGCAAATGCCAGGGCCCGCTCGTTCATCGGCGCGACTCCCACCGTCGAGACACTCGCAGCGAATCTCTGGATCGCATCCAGCACGCGCTTGTAGCCATCCGTCGGCTTCACAAACACGATCCGGTTCAGGCACGACGGAACAAACGCGGGGCTGTCGTCGTAAATCACCGCAAAATCATTCCCCGACGGACTTGCCCACACGCCTATCCGCCGGTCCGACGCCGCGGCAAATTCATAACCGGTGCGGAATTTAACGACTTGCGCCGCTTCCTCGACGGAAAGCTGCCCGCGCGGCACGCGCGTCTGGTACGCGGCCATCGCATCGGCCAGCGCCGCCGCAAATTTACGGGGGCCAAACTGTCCGCGTTCCTCCACATAAAACACATGCGGCGAGAGGCACCCCTGCTGGTCGTACACGGACGCATCGAACGCCGCCGCCTGCGCGAGTTGGGGAAGGTTCTCCTCGGTCATCGCCTCCTTCGCCACCACCGCAAAGCTGATCTTGTGACCGTACCCGGTGAATTTCGCCGTCGGCGGCGTCAGTTGCCGCAAGGCCGAGACCGTATGGTCGTCGCCGTACGCGATCACCGCGTCGGCGTCGCCCACCGCCGCCTGCGTCAACGCCAACTCCCCGCGCGGCCAGTCCAGCGCCGCGGCGCAATCGGCCAGTTCCGCGTCCACTTCGCGCACCGATTCGAGAAACAGGGCGGGGAACACGGGGTCGCGCGCCGACATCTTCACCAAGTTGGCTGAACGCAACAGCAACCCGCCGCAAATGCTCACGATCCCCGGCATCGGAACGTTGCCCGCCAAAAAATGCACAATCAACCGGGGGGCCATGGCCCGCGTTTGCAGGCGCCCGCGCAGGCAGAACTCGTCGAGCACGCGGCGGTTGCCCAGTTCGCGGTCGAGCAGTTCGCCCAGCGACTCGTAGGTGATCGCGCCGAACGTGAGATCGATGGCCTCATTCACCATCGCTTCGGAAAATCCCGTGGGTGTGGTGGCCTGCTCCGCGGCGCGTTTTCGCCACGGACTCTTCGGGTCGAGCCAGTTCTTCGCGGCCTGCGCCAACGCCGTAATCACCGCGTCGGTGGTGCGATGTTGCCACACCCGCTCGCGGGCCTCACGCGTCCGGCTTATCGCCTCGCGAATCTGTTCAATGGTTGCGCTCATTCCAGTTGCAAATCTTCCGCCGTCAACGAGCAGCCGCGCACTTCCGCGCCCGCCGCCCGCCCAAGGACTTCAAATGAATTCGTGCCCGATGCCGATTCGGCGCGTGCGACCCCCAAATCTTCGGTCTGTATACACATGATACTCCACAAATTCGCCAGGTCATAGACGCGGATAAGACCATGCCCGTTCTCAGCAGCCTCCCTGCCAGTGTTCGGGTCGATAATGACCACCCGCGCCCACGGCGGCGCCGCCTTGCAATCCGTCTGATGATTGGCCTGCAGGCTGCCGTCGTAGAATTGCGTGCTCAACTCCGTCATGCCGTATTCGTTGATGATACGCGGCTTCGGGATGCCGATGAGCTTCTCGATGAAGCCGTACAACTCCGCTTTTGGCATCTCGCGGGTCCGTCCCTTAAACCCGCCCGTCTCCATTGCCCGACTGCCTTCGGCCATCTTGAATCTCAGACCTTGTCGGGCCAGATGGTCGAGCAGATAGACAAAAGCGAACGCGGTCCCGAGCAGAAATACCGGCCGATGCGCCAGTTGCGCCCCGCTCAAGTCGCGCACCACGCGCTCGACGCGCAGCAATCCGTCTTGCACATAAAACTCGCTACTCTCCGCCCCAAACTCCCGAGCGACGACCCCCATCATGTGCGAGAGCGAGGAATGCGGTGCCTCTTGCGGCGATGGCATCAGGATCATCATCAGCAAGCGCGCGTTGTCTGGGACCAAATGCGCCGCGAAATTCGGACATATCGCCGCCTCGTACAACTCCAGCGTCCGCAAATAATGTTTCCCGGCTTTCTCCCGCGTCGTCCCGCTCGTGTAAAATTCCGCGGTCGCTTCCTCGACTGGAAAACACGTCAGCGCAAAGCTCTTGAACGCGCTCGTCGGCACGGCGGGAATCTGTTTCCAATGCGCGACGTTCTGCGGAGTCCACTTCACCCGGTCGCAGTACGCGCGGTACGGCGCACACCGTTGGTATTGAAACCCGAACACCTCGCGCGCGAGTTGATCGAATTCCTCATCCGTCGTCGCCCGCGTCACCCCGCGCGCCATCAATGCGAGGATGCGGTGTTCAAGTTCCAAAGCGGTTTTGTCCATGCTCGTCAAACTCTTAGAAGCTGGTTTTCCGCCAACAGCCATCACATAATGCGGCCCGTGAAGTCGATTGTCAAACGGGTGATGCTCGTTCTGGGTGTGCTTCTTATACTTCTCGCCGTGGTGGGCTTCATCGGCTTTCGCTGGGGACTGACACCGCTTCCGAAACCGCCGCAAGGCGTTCGAATCGAACCGCTGTCGCCACCGCGTACAGCCGAGCGCCTCACTCCGGATAATGGCGCCTTTCATTACATGAAGGCAGTCGCGTTCATCCAAGACCATCCGTCGTCAAAGAAATCCAAGGATCAAATCGACGCGTTCGCCGCCGGTGTTATTTCGGTGGACACAAATGTTATCGGGCAGACTTTGAAAGAGATTCAGCCCGCGTTGGATCTTGTCCGAGAGGGTTCGCGTGTCCCGTTCTGCCAGATGCCACTTATCAATATCGCCCAAAACACAAGCTTTCTTGGCTCGTTAAGGCAATTGGCGCGCTTCCTCGTGGCGGATGGCAAGCTGGCGGAGCGCAAACAGGATTGTTCACGGGCCATTGACGACTATCTTACCACCGTCAAATTCGGCACGGACTGCGCCAAGGGCGGGCCTATCATTTATAGTCTGGTAGGCGACGCTATCGTCGGTATCGGTACTCAAGGGCTCAGAGCTTGGGCGCTACAAGGCACACCTTCACCGGAAGCATTGCGCAATGCCGTGGAAACAATTGGACATATCAATAGCCAAAGAATTCCGCTTGCCGAGACTCTTCGATATGAACTGCAATACTCAGAAGAAGAATTGAACGGAGAACTATTCAAACAGATGCGGGCCGGTAGCACCCGGCGCATCGTGCGGAGTTACTTCAACGCAGCTTTCGGCGAACTCATCCAGGACGCGGAGAAGCCGTTTTGGGAAAGCAATTCGACGGCGATTATTCAGAAATGGCAAGTACACAGATCTATATGGCTGACTGCTATCAATCGACCCATCCCGCGCATTCTCGTTGCCCTAATGCTTCCCATCATGCAGTCAACACACGGCCGAACTACTCGAACGGACTTGGAATTCGAAGCGACGCCCACAGTCTGCGCGTTGAAGTCTTACGAGATGGCCCACGGTTCACCACCAAACCAGCTTTCGGATCTTGTTCCGGATTTGTTACCGGCGATCCCCACCGATCCATTCGATGGCAAGCCTCTCCGATACCGGCGCGAAGGGAAAGATTGGGTGCTATGGAGTGTCGGCTCCGACTTGAAAGACGACAACGCGGCATGGCATGAGTACAAATATCGAAAACCCGCGAGGAACGGAAAGGTGGCGACATTTATTTCAAGTCAACCGAGCCCGAAGACGATTTGGCCGACTATCTGAGCAGAAGTAAATCAAAGAAGCCTAGCTAGCTCCTTTACACAATACTCCAACTGCCGCTTCGTGATCACGAGGGGAGGGGTGAGGCCGAGGATTTCGTTGTGGTCGCCTTCGGGCAGGGCGAGGACGCCGCGCTGCAGCAGCTTCTCGACAAGCGGGACCGCATTTCCCACTTCCAAACCCAGCATCAGACCTTTGCCGCGAACCTTGCCGATCTTCTCCAGCCGCTTCGCCAACCAGCCGCCCAACTCGCGACCCTTCACATCCAACTTCATCCGTTTCATTTCGCGGATCGATGCGAGGGCTGCGGCGCAACCCAGCGGGTTGCCCAGAAATGTGCTCGTGTGGATCGCCTCGCCCAACGATTCCGGCCAACTGTCCATCACTTCCGCGCGGCCGATACATGCCGAAATCGGAAACCCGCCCGCCATCGCCTTCCCAACGCATACTACGTCGGGTGTCACGCCCCAATGTTCGCACGCAAACCACCGACCCGTGCGACAGAAACCCGAATAGATTTCGTCGAAGATCAGGACGAGTCCATGGACGTCGCAGAACTTGCGCAACTTTGGCAGAAAATCATCCGGCGGAACGACGATGCCGCCGCGGCCCTGGATCGGCTCGACGATGACCGCACCGAAGTTCTCGATGTTCGCCACATTGGGCACACGCCCGAACGGCACATGCGCCGTGAAATGGCCCAATTGCTTCGAGAACGGCGAACGGAAGTGCGCCCGCCATGTCGTATCCAGCGCACCGTAGGTAAGCCCGTGGTACGCCCCCTCAAACGCGATGACTCCGGGGCGCTTCGTGTGCATCGCTGCTGTCTTGAGTGCCGCTTCAACAGCTTCCGCGCCCGAGTTGGCAAACACCACGCGCCCCGCCGACTTCGCCCACCGCCCAAACGTTGACCCCACCAACTCCCGCGCAAGTTCCAATTTCAGTTCGTTCGGATGGACGTCACCCATCGCGTGCAGGAGTTTTCCCGCTTGCGCCTGGAGCGCTGCCACAACGCGCAGGTTACCATGCCCGACGCTGGCGACGCCGAACGCCGCTGTGAGATCGATATAGCGATTGCCATCGACGTCCCACACGTTTGCGCCCGACGCGCGCTGCCAGAATATCGGCCAGCGGTCGGACACGAAGGTGATATTGCGGGATTCGTAACGGCGAAGCTGGCGGGACAAGGTGCGGGACTTCGGACCGGGGATCCGGGTCTTCCGCGATGGCAGCAAATCGTTCACAACGACGGCATCACTCTAGCCGTGTTGGATGAAGCGGTGGTAGGTGTTGCCCGCCTCCTGGTCGACGAGCAGCACAAGGTGATTGAGTCTCATCGCCTCCAGCAGGTCATTGACGCTGACGGGGTCGTAATCAGCCCTGCCCGACGTAGCCTTGGCGGAGTCGGGGCTGTCCCCACCAAATAGCACGGTCACGTCGGCGTCAGTATTCCGCCGGCGCGCGGGCGTGCCGCGGCGTTCCTCGATCCAGCGTCGGATTTGATCGGCCTTGACGATGATGCGAAGCGACATGGTGCTAGACTCCTCGGGTCTCGGGTCCCCAAATATGTTTGTGCCACTGGGTCTGCATGCGGACGGGCAGTCTATCGGCCAAAATCCATTCGGCAAGCGTTTTGAGTGGCAGCTGGCCCCACACGGGCGAGAACAGGACCGTGCACGTGTTCGATAATTGGCGCTCGGCCATCACGCCCCGCGCCCAATCGTAGTCCGCGCGGTCGGCAATGACGAACTTCACTTCGTCCTTCTTGTCGAGATGGCGAACGTTGTCGTACAGGTTCTTGTCGCACTCGCCGCTGCCGGGACACTTCAAATCCATGATCTTGACCACGCGCGGATCGACCGGCGACAAGTCTATGGACCCGCTCGTCTCCAGCAATACGTGCTTGCCGAGGTCGCACAGTCGCGCCATCAGCGGGAATACATTCGGTTGCAGGAGCGGTTCGCCACCTGTGATCTCAATGAGCGGACAGTTGTACTCCAGCACCTTCACGATCACGTCGCTGAGTTTCATCGGCGCGCCTTCGTGAAACGAGTACGTCGTGTCGCACCACGTGCAGCGCAAGTTGCACGCCGTCAACCGCACAAACACACACGGCAACCCCGCATACGAGGACTCGCCCTGAATGCTGTGAAAAATCTCGTTGATGACAAGGGTATCGGCCACGCTTGGAAGGTATCAAAATCCTACGTCGCCGTCAATTTGCAGGGTGGGCGGCGTTCTTCTACTCCTTCTCAATCTTGACCGCTTTGCCGGTCCGTGCGGACTCGTAGAGCGCTTCCATCAACAAGGCCAGACGCAAACCCCAGATTGCCGGCGCAGGGTCTTTTGCCTTGCCGAGCACGCAATCGACGAACCATTGCTGCAGCCATGGCACCATCGGAACCACTGGATAACGAACCAGTTTACCATCCGCGTCCCATTTCTGCAGGCGGCCGCCGTGGATACCTGTTTGCACTTCGCCCTTCGTATACGAAACGCGCACGCCCTCTTCCCAGCCCACCACGGAATCGCCATTGATCAACGCCGTGCCGAGCGCGCCGTTCTCGTAACGGATTGACGCGGTACACGTGATGTCCACGGGGGCCCCGCGATTCTCCATCAACGCGAACACCTCCAGGGGGCGTGAGTTCGCCAGAAACAGCAGCGCATTGAAGACATGGGCCCCGGTGTCAAACGCCATCCCTCCGCCCGCCAGCTTCGGGTCCTGACGCCACGTTCCTTTCGTCCCGCGTTTCCATGCCTGCCCCACAAACGCGTCCGCCGCGATCACGTCGCCGAGCGCGCCATTGTCGAGCAAACCACGAATGTATTGGAACTCCGCCGAAAAAGCCCCCGGAAACGCGACGCTCAGAATCCGTTTCTTCTTTTCCGCGAGTTTGATGACGCTGCGCGCGTCCTCAGACGTCATCACCATCGGTTTTTCCGCCAACACATGTAACCCCGCATCGAGCGAGTCGGTGATCTGTTGGAAATGGTCGGCATGCGGGGTCACGATCATCACCGCGTCCATGGTCACCTTCGCTAGCATGTCACGGTAATCCGCAAACGTCGGCGGCTGCTGTTTAACGGGGTCAAAGATCTCTCGCTGATACACGTCGAGATTGTGCTTGTGTGTGTCACAGAGCGCGACGATCTTCGCGTCCTTCACCTGCGTCGTATACACTTTCCCGTGATAACGGCTCATGCGGCCGCAACCAATCATCCCCAGTCGTACGGTTTTCATGCGTCGGCGAGCCTAGCAAATGAGCTTGCGCCGGCAAACCATCCGGCAACGATGCGCATGGTCCATGACAACGCTCACGCCAGAACAGTTCGCCATCGTCGTCCGCGAACTCGAGCTGATGCTCCGGGAAGGGGAACGCGACGAATTCTGGCGCATCGTGAAGATGTTCGCCGACAGCCGCTTCAATTTCTCGATAAAGGATTTCCCGCCAACCATCCAAACTGAATTCGCCCGTCTCGGCCCCAATCGTCAGAAAGACTACGCCTCACTGGTCGCCGATATCCACAATCTCGCCGGTGATGTCTTCGAAGTCCGCGGAATCGGAGGAATAACCTTCGAAGGCAAGAACCACGAACTCCTTAAACTAGTCAGCCGTCCATTGTCTTCACCCTACGCCGTGCAGGTCCCGCTCTGTCTTGTGGCGGGCGTGCATGGCGACGAACCCGACGGCATTCTCGCCGCGCTGGAATTCGCCCGCCGGTTTTTCCGCGCGCCGCAACTCGTGTCCAACTATGCGCTCACGATCTATCCGTGCGTCAATCCCGTCGGTTACGAACGCATGACCCGCGAGAATAGCGCCGGCAAAGATCTCAACCGCGAATTCTTCCGCGATAGCCGGGAAGCGGAGGTCGTTCTCCTCGAACGCGAATTGCGCGCGCACGAGTTCACGGGCTTCATTGGCGGCCACAGCGACTATGAATCGTTCGGCCTGTATGCCTACGCCACCGGCGCCGTGCTGAGCGAACGCCTCGCCAAACCCGCGCTCTTTCAAGCCAGCGGCGTCATCCCGATCAACACGGACGCCGTGATTGATGGTCATCCCGCGCAACACGGCATCATCAATCAGAAATTCCCCGGCTCGCTTGGTCCGCTCTCGAAAGGCGCCAGTGAGCCATTCGACATCACTATCGAGACCCCGAACCTTTTCGCCCTCAGCAAACGCGTTGAGGCCCAAGCCATCGCCTTCGAAACCATTCTCCACGAATACCGCGCTGTCGCCTCCGAGGCGATGTACCTGTAGATCGTCCCTTGACATTAGACGTCTAAACGTCCAGGATGCGAGATGTGAGCGAGAGTCAAACTCGATATGCGCCAGGCCGGGTTCGTGATGCGATTTTTCAGGTGCTGTCCGTCAGTCCCAAGCCCCTCTCGATCAAGCAAATTCAGGAACGAGTTTCCCAATTAATCGGCCCGACACCCACGTCCTCCGTACGCTCGTACCTTCGCCTGAATACACCGCAGTATTTCGTGCGACAGGAGTTGGGTGTCTATTGCGTGCGTGGAGAACGAGGATTCGGAGTACAGCAATCCTTGGTAGACGACACGTGGAGACCGCCAGCGCACGTCGGGAAGGCCCAGCTTTTTCATGCCGACTGCTTTGATTGGCTCGAAAAGCAAGAAAACAACAGCTTCCACGCGGTTCTCACCGACCCGCCCTACGGGCTTCACGAATACACACCCGAACAGCAGGCCAAACTCAGAAGCGGGAAAGGGGGAGTGTGGCGCATTCCGCCGTCGTTTGATGGACATGTCCGATCACCGCTTCCTCGTTTCACCACCCTGACCACCCAACAACTCGAAGAATTGCGCAGTTTCTTTTTTGTGTGGGCGCGCCTGCTGTTGCCCAAAGTTGTGCCTGGTGCGCACGTGATCGTCGCGTCGAACCCGCTCTTGTCATACATCGTGGCTGGTGCTCTTGCCGACGCCGGTCTGGAACGCAGAGGCGAGATCATCCGTCTGGTCATGACGATGCGTGGAGGGGATCGTCCCAAAGCCGCCCACAAGGAATTTCAGGATGTCAGCGTCATGCCGCGCTCGATGTGGGAGCCCTGGCTTGTCTATCGCAAGCCATTGGAAGGTCGAGCCCAGGACAATCTGCGAAAATGGAAAACCGGCGGACTCCGCCGTCCATCCTCCGAAAGGCCATTTGGCGACGTCATACCGTCATCGCCAACACGAAAGACCGAACGATCTCTTGCTCCACATCCCAGTCTCAAACCACAAGCCTTCCTTCGACAGATGGTTCGCGCGCTGCTGCCCTTGGGTGAAGGAGTCGTGTTGGACCCATTTGCCGGAGCCGGTTCCACCCTGGCTGCGGCGGAGGCGATTGGCTATGTCAGTATCGGGGTTGAAAAAGACCGGCACTACTTCGACATCGCGTGCAAAGCCATTCCCAGACTCGCGCGGTTTCACCCCAACGGAATTCCTCAGAGCCGATAGACCCAGTTCTCGCGAAGCTTCTTGATCCCTTCGCGATGGAGCGTAGCGGTCCGAGTGCCCAATTCGCCGCGGGGGTTTTTCCGGAAATCTGTGATAGTAACTTTGCCCAGATAAATCTCGGTAAACGCCATGGGACGTCGATCACGAGCGGGCTCTGTTTCCGTGTCGGTATCATAAACGAAAACACACATCCATTGTTCCCTTGCGCCGTGCGTATCAACTGCGCCTCCCGACTTGCGGGTCGTCTTAATCTCGATTCCGTCACTGCCGGCCTTGACGGCGTTGTCAGGGTAAACGCCTTGCACGATAAGGTCCGGGTGACCATTAAAATAGCGGTTCTCCGTCAGGACGCGCGAATGCTTCGCCAAGCTGGCCGTCAGCATGTCCGAGAGAACACCGGACATGATCGCGGGACGCAACATATCATCCAATCGCTGCAGCCCCTTCTTGCCGAGGTGGGCATTAACGTCATAGAAGAAATCGTAAACATCCTGCATGGCCATCTGGAAATCATGAAGCCGCAGTTCGTATGGGAGCCGTACCGCCTTGTTGAACTTTGCCTCCTCCACGACATTGTGGATGGTAGCCATGCTTGCCATTCTTAGCTCCCCGGTGGCTGAAAGTTCAAGCATTCCTTAAAATTCGACCCGCAAACGCCGATTGCTGCCGGGACGGCGTTGAAACATTTGGGTGTGCCGATCGACCCTGATTGGTAACTCGATGGTAACCTCGTGGGCCTTCATTAAAGTGGCCATCTAACGCCTGCTGGCCGGCTTTCCGCCGACCGTTCACATCTGAAAAATACTGGAAATTACGCCAGGGCGATTGCATTTAGAAGTTGAGCAGGGAGGCGAGGTACTGGTGGTCCCAGCCGGCGGCCTTTTGTTTGGCGCGGATGCCGAGTTTGACTCGCTGGTCGCGGCGCAGTTGGTTCAGGCATAAGGCCCGCAGCGTGGCCAGGTTCTGCGCCGCGTTCTGCTGGCGCACGGCGCAGCGGTCTTCGCCCATCTGCACGTCCAGCACCCAGTGCAGGCAATTCTCGATCTCCCAGTGGCCGCGCACCGCCGCCGCAAACCGCTCGACCTGCGCCGGCAGGCTGCTGAGATAGTAGCGCCGCTGCGTCGTCGATTTCCCCTGCACCTCCCGCACTGCTTCGACCATCCCGACGCTGCGTAAGGCTTCCCACTGGGGCCTGTCGGCCAGCCAAGCGATCGCTTCGGTAATCCAATAGCGACGGGTCTCGATGCGCCCGTGATCCTTCTCCAGGGTCTGGGTGAATTGATGGGCGAGGCCAGCAAAACCGCGCGCGTGGGCGTCGTCCAGAAACGCTTGGACTTCGGCGTGCAGCGTGCCCTGATTGCCTTTCAGTGCCAGCACGTAGTCGGCATCGGCCTCGTGAATCTCTTTGGCCACGGTCTTTTGGCAGCCCATCGCGTCCACCGTCACCACACAGCCGGCCAATTCCAGCGCCCGGAGCAGCGGGGGCAGTGCGGTGATCTCGTTGCTGTGGTCGTCCACCTTCAGTTGCCCCAGCACCAAGCGATTCCGGGCCGCCCAGACGTTGACCAGGTGGATCGGCCCGTGCCCGCGCGCCCGACTGTGCCGCAGCGTCTTGCCATCCAACGCCACCAATTCGCCGACGACGACCTGGCGCAGGCTTTGCGTCCACGCCAGGAAACAGTCCCGAAACTTCGCCGGATCAATGAGCCCGAACACGCGGTTGAAGGTGTCGTGCGAGGGAATGCCGTGCGGCAACGCCAGCCAGCTTTTGAACCACTCGGCCTTGCACCGACCGCACTGGGCGATTTCGGTGAAGCCCTCCGCACCGCAGAGCATGGCGCAGACGGCGATCATCAGGATATCCAGCAACTCGTGGCGCTTGGCCGGGCCGACGCGCGGGTCGGGTCGTGGAGCGAAGTGGTCTTTCAAATTGCGGAACGAGGATCGTTGGTTTTGCATCCCCATCTTCCACCACAAATCCCCGGAAACCGGAAGCAAAAACTTGTCGTCGCAAACCGGCTCCACCGGCCCACTTACAAAGAATTCCTTTCGCACCCCCCTGAAGAATCAAAATGCAATCGCCCTGGCTCTTGCCCGACGTTTTTAATCCAGTCGCAGATTCCGCAATCCCGGCGGCTCTCCCACAGCCTTTCCACCGGCGTTCGTGCACCCGCAACATCATGTTTGGTTGACATCCAATTCCCCTGACAGCCCCGCGCCGCCATCTGAAAGGTGGGGCTGGATGCCTGTTCACCCGGAGCATCGAAAGGCTTTTTTTGGAATCGGCGCGATGGCAGAGAACGTGGCAGGTGGTGAAAAGCCTCACACGAAAGCTCTCGCAACGTTGACTCAGTGAAGTCAGAACTCTGCTCGCCATCACGTCTGTGGGGCCTTTATTAGTCCCCCGGCCACAAAGACCGCCTGACGCAGTCGGGTAGCCCGTTTGCACGGCGGCTTTACCCCGATTCCGGGATCGGGCCCGCTGGCCGTCGCATCCGCATGGCTGACGTTATGTTCGGCCTTGCGAGGCAGGTATTTCAAGGGGGCGGTCGATCGGAGTTTGGATGAGGATTATGTGCCATCCACACGGACAATTTTGCTTGACAGCCGGACGATGGTAGTGATACTTTTCACAAGGTTGCGAGCGCCATGTGTCGTAAACACCCCGGGTAGGGGAGTGGAATTGGGAGATTTTGTTATGAAACTGCGAGGGATACTTTTAGCCGTGCTGACCACGGTTTTCTGTTGCTCAACCAGCCATGCCACTATTACCACCGCGTCGTGGTGGGACGATGGCGACGGTGCGCTCGCTTGTAGCTGGACGAATCTGACTTTGAGCGGCGATGCGCAAAGCGGAACCTTGAGCATGTCTGGAGTTCAGAACTGGGGTCCGGGGCACATGAACGGATGGATTCAAACCTCTGGCGGAGAAGATCCGACACTTACTCTCGCCAGTTCCATAAACAATGACACCAACTTCGTGTGGACGGACTATCACATCAATGTGTACATGAGTTCAACCTTCACGATCGCCAACACCGGTACACTCGCTCCAACCGTAAACAATCCGTCCTACAACGATTGGACTGTGTCAAGCGTCGTCGAGCCCTCCACTCCGCTGGTCGGCGGCCCTTACAACGGCGACTACGAGGGGACCGTGAACCTTCTCGGAGGAACGCCGATCGCGATCGGTGGCTTATTGGACTTCAGCTACGCGATACAATTCAATGGCGCCTCAGGATTCGCCTTTACGCAAGAGGTGATCCCGTCGACGGTTCCTGAGCCGAGCACAATCGGCCTGTTGGCGATGAGCGGACTTCTCCTTGGCTGGGGCATGCTGGCTCGGCGTCGCCGATAGTCAGAATCGTTTTGTTCGCCTCAGAGGTTCTCTCTGTTGTAAATGGCTTTTTTCCTGGAGTTATTGACATGGTGGTTTCTCCTTCTGGCACTTCACGCGTTTTCTAGTTTCAGGACCCACGAACCGTGCTCCGTCTGGTTGCGGGTGTGCTGATCGGCGTCGTAACAGGTGCGTGTCTGCCACATCTTCCAGAGGATCTTGAGCCAGCGATTCCCCAAGCGCCTCAGCGCATCCGCGTGTCCCCGTCCCTTTTCGCGATGGTGCTCGTAATAGCTCTGCGCCCACGGACAGCTCGCGCGACTTAAGTTTGCCCATAAGTGCACCGTATAGCGCAGGTGCTTGTTGCAGGCGTACCGCAAGCGCGCGCGGTTGATTTGTCCCGATTGGTAGCGCACCGGTGCCGTCCCGGCGAGACACTGCAACCCGTTGGCATCCTCGAAGCGTCCTCGATCCGACCCGATCTCGCTGAACAGACGCGGCGACCAGTTTGGCTCCCGCCCCGGGCAGGGAACCGAACCATTGGTGGTCGGGATGTTGTCGGAAGAGTTCTTCGATGCGGACCCGATACTCGTCTAACCGCTTCTGCAACACTTGGAGCATCGGGACATAGGTTAGGGCCAGGCGACTCTTGGCTGCGGTCACCGCCTCTGCCCCACAGAACTGATCCGCCCGCGCGAAGATTTCCAATCGCTTCTCAGCCGTGGTGGGTCGCCACAGCCGATGGACATGGAGAAACTTCTCCCACTTGCGCCGCCCGGCCTGGATCAGTGCGTGCGTTGTTGGGAACGCCGCCACGAAGGCCCACGCCGCGGGTTGCGTCCACTCCTCGAATGCCTCTAGTGTAGTGTCCAATAAGTGATTGATATTATTGTCGGACGGGGTAAACTCCCGTCATGCCGCGTTGCGCTCAACCACTGGTATTGACCGTCCTAGAACAGAAACAACTGACCGACCGTGTGCGGGATCGCCGTTCGACACAGCAGACCGCGTTGCGGGCCCGTATCATCCTGCTGGCCGCCCAAGATTGGGAGAACCGAGAGATTGCCGCGGAACTGGAAACGACCCCACACACCGTGGGAGTCTGGCGGCGGCGGTTTGCGCGCGAGCGACTGGCAGGGCTCGAAGATGCGCTACGGTCAGGGCGACCCGTGTTGTTGGCGACGGCGACGGTGACCAAGGTGCTCACGACGGCGACCCGACCGCCCAAAGGGCGATCCCGCTGGAGTGTGCGCAGCATGGCCCGCAGCGCCGGGCTGTCCAAGAGTCGCGTACAGCAACTCTGGCAGGCTAACGACCTCAAACCGCACCGGGTGCGCACCTTCAAACTCTCGCGGGATCCGCAGTTCGAGGCGAAGTTCTGGGATGTCATCGGGCTGTATCTGCAACCGCCGCAGAAGGCGCTGGTGCTGTGCTGCGATGAGAAGAGCCAGTGTCAGGCTTTGGAACGCAGCCAGCCGGGCTTGCCCCTTGGCGTGGGCCACATTCGCACTCGTACCCATGACTACGTGCGCCACGGCACCACGACACTGTTTGCCGCACTGAGCACGCTGGACGGCCGGGTGATTGCACGCACGGAGACCCGCCACACCCATCTGGAATGGCTGCGGTTCCTACGCCAGATTGAGCGGGAGACGCCGCCCGCACTGACGCTGCACCTGATCGTGGACAACTATGCCACGCACAAGCACCCGGCGGTCCGCGCGTGGCTGGCCCGGCATCCACGCGTGCGGCAGCACTTCACTCCCACGAGCAGCTCGTGGCTGAATCTGGTCGAACGCTTCTTCCGTGACCTGACCGAGGAGGTCGTTCGGGAGGGCAGCTTTCGCAGTGTGCGCGAACTGGTGCGCACGATCGAAGTCTGGTTGGCAGAACGCAATCGCCAACCCCAGCGCTATGTGTGGCACGCCAAGGGTACCGCCATCCTGGAGAAAATCATCCGCGCCCGCGCTAAACTCGAAGAAATAAAGGCAGACACTTCAAGGACACTACACTAGGGCGGCGGGATAATACTCGTACAACGCTTGCTGGAGTTGGTTGACCAAGGCCGTGCGTTGGGCAATCAACGCCATCTCATCGCGACACAACAGGCGCAGTTGGACGATGTGCGGGTCTTCCGGGGTAAGGGGTTTCCACGTCGCGCCCTCCAATCGCAGCGCATCCGCCAAGCCCCAGGCATCGACCGCGTCGGTCTTGTCGCCGCTGGGGCGTTTCCGTTCACGGTAGTGACAGGCGCTCCTGGGATTGACCGGATACACCGTACAATCCGTTTGCAAGAGATTCTCGACGGCCGCGCCCTGGTTGGTTTCCACCGCGATGGCCACCGCCGGGAAGGCCCGCAGTTTCTCCCGAAACTGACTCCAGCCTTCGGCGGAATGCTCGAAGCCAAATTCGGCCACGATCCGCCCTTCCGCATTCAGAATGACCAGGTAGTGTTTGTTCTTGGCCCAGTCTAGGCCGCCGCAGTGAGTGATTTCTTTCCATGTCTTCATACGATTGAGGGGTTGGTTGTTGGCCCTCCCACCCAGCTTGGCTCTGTCGCGACGTTGGTTTGATACGGAGTCCTCATGGGACGTGGTTCTCTCAGACGTTTGGACAGAAGCCAACGACGGGGCCGGTGCTCTCTGAGTAGCCCTCGTAGGGCAAGTCTTTGGGAACCGTACACCCATCGTGGCTGCGTGGACGCCGCGCCCACTATGACGCGGCGCCAAGTTGTTGGCAACTGTTGCCGCCGAGTTATTCACAACCGCCCGGCGCTCCGCTTGGGGGCTACGCTTCGGTCGGCTGTGAATAACGTCGGAAACGGTATCAGACTTTGGCCCGGCACGGTGTTGCCGGGCCAATTCGTTTTGTCGGGGATTCCCACCGTTGCCCAAAATCGGAGCAGGGGACTACCCAAACGCGGAAAAGGCTGCTAGAGTGTGCGGCTCATGGATTTGGGTCACATACGAAATTTCAGCATCATCGCCCATATTGACCACGGGAAGACGACCTTTCCGACCGGCTGCTGCATCGACGGGCACGATCGCGACGCGCGACATGGAGGAGCAGTTGCTCGATTCGATGGACCTCGAACGCGAGCGCGGCATCACCATCAAGGCGCATCCGGTCACGATGCTTTACACGGCCAAGAACGGCGAGATGTACGAGCTGAACCTGATTGACACCCCCGGCCACGTGGATTTTGCGTACGAAGTGTCGCGCAGCCTGAGCGCGTGCGAAGGGGCGCTGCTGATCATTGACGCGGCGCAGGGCGTCGAGGCGCAGACGGTGGCCAATGTCCATCTGGCGATCGAAGCAAAACCTGACGATCATCCCGGTCATCAACAAGATTGACCTGCCGCACGCCAACGTCGCGCAGGCCAAGCAGCAGCTGGAGGACATTCTGGCGATTCCCGGCGACACGGCGATTCTGGCCAGCGCCAAGGAAGGGCATCGGCATCGAGGACATCCTGGAGGCCATCGTCGCGCGGATTCCGCCGCCCGAAGCCGACCGGCCGAACGTACGCTTGCAGGCGCTGGCGTTTGATTCCTATTTCGACACCTACAAGGGCGTCGTCACGCATGTGCGCGTTGTTCAACGGCGAATTGCGGGCCGGGCATGATGTCAAGCTGCTGCACTCGGGCAAGAACGTCGAGGTCAAGGAAGTCGGCAGCTTCAATCCCGAAGCCCGTACACCGCGCGAGAAACTGGAAGCCGGCGAGACGGGCTACATCACCGCCAACATCAAGAGCCCGCAGGAAGTGAAGATGGGCGACACGATCACCGACGCGCGGCAACCCGTCGCCGCGCCGCTGCCGGGGTTCAAGGAAATCCATCCGATGGTGTTCAGCGGGATTTATCCGATCAACACGGCGGATTACGAGCATCTGAAGGCGACCTTGGCAAGCTGCAGCTGAACGACTCGGCGTTTGTCTACCAGGCGGAAAGCTCGGTGGCGCTGGGGTTTGGGTTCCGCTGCGGGTTCCTCGGCCTGCTGCACCTGGAAATCGTGCAGGAACGGCTGCGCCGCGAATACGACATGGACATCATCGCCACCTATCCGAGCGTGGTCTATCAAGGTCACTGATGACCGACGGCGAAGTGCAAGGAAGTGGACAACCCGGCGTTCCTGCCGGACCGTCGACTTACATCGAGAAAATCGAGGAGCCGATGGTGAAGGCCTTCGTCATCTGCCCGAACGAAAACATCGGCGACATGATGGCGCTGATTTCGGAAAAGCGCGGCAGTGTGGACCACACGGAAACGCTGGACACGCGGCGCGTGATGCTGACCGCGCTGGTTGCCGCTGAACGAAATCCTGATTGATTTTCACGACCGCATCAAAAGCATCACGCGCGGGCTACGGCTCGATGGATTACGAGCACGCCGGCTACCGGGAGAGCGACATGGTGAAGCTGGACATGCTGGTGAACAGCGAGCCGGTGGACGCGTTTTCCTGCATCGTGCATCGCACCAAGGCGGAGGGCACGGGGACGGGCGCTGGCGGCGAAGCTGAAGGAAGTCATCCCGCACCAGCATGTACCAGGTGGCCATCCAGGCCGCCATCGGCGGCAAGATCATCGCGCGCGAGACCGTCAGCGCGTTGCGCAAGGACGTGACGGCGAAATGCTACGGCGGCGACATCACCCGCAAACGCAAGCTGCTGGAGAAGCAGAAGGAAGGCAAAAAGCGCATGAAATCCATCGGCAAGGTGAACATCCCGCAGGAAGCGTTCATCGAGGTGTTGAAGGCGGGGTAGGGGACCCATCGATGATCAATTGGAAAGATCGCCAGACACGGAAGTATGCCCGCGAGATTCTTCGCGGCGGCCAGAAATGGCTGCGCATTAACCGCGACCTGCTGGCGGCGAAGCAACAGCCCGAGATCGAGGCGAAGTTGCAGGAACTGGAGCAGGCGCTGCAAGCGGGTAAGGCCACGGAAGCCGCGGCCCGGGCCGACGAGGTGGAACGGAAAATCCAGGGGGTGCTGCCGGCGCAAAAGCATTCCGCCATTCGGGAAAACGCCGAGGTGCTCCTGGTGGCGGTCATCGTCGCGATGGCGGTTCGCACGTTTTTCATCCAGCCGTTCAAGATCCCCACGGGCTCGATGCAGCCGACGTTGTACGGGATTTATCCGCCACCGGAGACATCGCCACCGGCACCCTACAAGACGCTGCAAGGGCCTTCGTTCCTCGAACGCATCGTCGGGCTGCTTTTTCAGGGCAACATGTACGAGGAATACGGTTACCGCAGCCGCGGCGATCACATCTTCGTAGACAAAATCAGCTACCACTTCCGCAAGCCCCATCGCGGTGAGGTCATCGTGTTCGACACGTCCCATATCACGGAACTCGGCAACGCGCGCGGCAGGTTCTACATCAAACGGCTGATTGGCCTGGAGAACGATGTCATTCAACTCCAGCCGCCGCATGTGTTGGTCAACGGACAGGTTTTGGACTCGCGGCCGGCCTTCGAGCGGATTTATTCGCGGCAGAACGGCTACAACGGGTACGTCATTATCAGTCGATTCCCCGCGAAATACCTGACCTCGCCAACCGCAACGTACACCGTGCCGCCCCGGCACTTGTTCGTCATGGGCGACAACAGCCTAAGCAGCCTGGACGGTCGCTTCTGGGGGTCGCTGCCGCAGAAGGACCTCGTTGGCCGGGCCGTGTTCGTCTACTGGCCGTTCACCAGGCGGTTCGGCCCGATTGATTAGTAGTCCGAGCACAGTTTCTTCATCCTACTGGAAGTTGTTGGAACACGGGAACGAGCGGCAAGGAGAACGTCGCACAATATAGATTATGTCTAATGTCGGCAGCAATCGGATAGCCTGTTTCTGCCTGGAATTGACCGATTCGCACTGTGCGACTGACCCAGTTGCTTGGCCTGTTCTCATTACCGGCCAGCTTGCAGTCGCACCAGCGCGTCCTGGGCTGGAGTGAAATCCGGCTTGATGCGCAGCGCCTGCTGCAAATGCTCGATCGCCTCCGGTATTCTGCCCGAGTGCGCGAGAGCGTTCCCCAGATTGTAGTGGACTCCGGCGAGATCGGGTTTGATTCGCAACGCCTCTTCATAATGCCCGATGGCATCGCTGACCTTCCCCTCTTGCAAGAAGAGATTCCCCAGATTGGAGTGCGCCTCGGCGTAATCCGGCTGGATCCGCAAGGCCTGCTCGAACTGGCCGATCGCTTCCTTGATATTACCCGTTTGCGCCAAAGCAGTCCCGAGGCTGTTATGCGCCTCGGCGTAATCGGGCTTGAGCCGCAGGGCCTGCTCGTAGTGTGCGATGGCTTCCGCGAGCCTACCCGTTTGCGCCAAAACGGTCCCGAGGCTGTGGTGCGCCTCGGCGTAATCGGGTTTGAGCCGCAACGCCTGCTCGTACTCTCGGATGGCTTCCTGCCCCTTGCCTGCTCGCCGTAAAGCGTTTCCCAGATTGTCGTGCCCCCCGGCGTAATCGGGCTCGATCCGGAGAGCGTTCTCGAAGACTCGAATGGCTTCAGGCACCCGGCCCTTTAGCGTCAGCATCGTCCCCGCTGAACAGCCCGCATACGCGTAGTTCTTGACGCTCACCAACACGTTAAAGACCACCGAGAAGACTAACAGCACGCTCCAACCCCAGCGCATCAGACGCCGCCGAACCGGCTGGTCAGCCAGCCACACCATCGATGTGGCCAGCGCGCGCTCGAATCCGAGGATCCCAATTACGGCGAGGAGCACCAGTGCCGGCAGAAAGTCTACCGCATAACGCAGGTCCGCGGCGATGAAGGTGCCAATGGTCAACGCGCAAATCCCGAAAAGCAGGGCTACTGCCGTTACAAACCAGCGCAAGATCGAGTTCGCCTGACCCGAGCGCTCTCGACACGCCAGCGGCGCTGCCAGCGCCAGCCACACCAGCGGGATGTTCGTCAGGATGCCGAAGGCATCCCCGGCCCCATAGTAGCCCGCTGGTAGGGGTGGCACGGCGATTCCCTGCACGAAGGGAAAGCGAGCGCTCCACCGCGCCGGCTCAGAAAATAGACCCGGAAATTAAACCAGAGATAACGTAAACTGAAAAATTGCATCGTCACCTGCCTCTTTCCGGCCAATTGATAGCGTACGCCGAATTCGAACGGATTATCGAATCGCAGTTCGTTGTAGAGCATCAACCCCAACCCGATCAGCGTGATCGGGATGGTCGCGGCCATCAGCGCCGCCCCAATCGGCCGCCGCTCACGCCACGCTTGGACCACCGGCACCAGCAGGATGACCGCGCCAAACAACAGCGAGGGCCGCGCGCCCACTGCCAGCCCGTAGGCCACACTTGCCGCCGCCAGCCACCAGCCCCTCCGCTCCGGCGCGTGCAATGCGCACCAAATGCCTCCCAGTGCTAACATCGTGAGCATATACCCGCAACTGGTTGACACTTCGTGAACATAGGACCGCGGCAATATCGTCGGCACGCCTGTCGCCAAGCCCAGCGCCAGCGCACAGGCCGCCACCACCCAGACGCTCACCCCGGAAAAGTAACGCCGCCACAACGCGCGCAGCAAGCCCACACTGGCCAGAACACCTACGGCGCAAAAAATCGTCACGGCCTGACGGTCAAACAGGTAATGTCCCGTCAGCACGACGTACGGCCAGAACAATAGTAAGACGGGCGTCACACCAAAGTAGATGTAGAGCCTGCCCTTGTAGTAGCTCATGTCGCGCAGCCCGTAAGGCAGATCTCGGTAGCGACGATTCGCGTCCGGATCGTAGGGGTCGCTGAGCTGTGTAAGTCCGGCCGGCACATCCTTTTTCAGACTGAGGTGGCCATCGCGAAACCCTTGCACCAGTAAGTTGTAGTACGTGTCCGCCGGATTTGAGATCAACGATTCCAGCTTGCCCAACGGGGCGGTGTACGCATACACCCCGACGACCAGCAGGCACACGGCGGCCAGTGAGATCCACGCGCCTTTCATTGTGCCGACAAGAGTTGCCTCATGTAATACTTCGTTCCTTGGCGCGAAGAACCCTACCCGCCTGCCAAACGACAAGTCAAACCAGTAGTACCTTCCCACTCCGCCTCCTGAACCGTCGCGGGCCTCGACGGCCACCCCCGGCCGAGGTTCCCCGTTTGCTGCCACTCTTGCGCAGACAATCCCTTCTCACGGAGTTAACCGGCGGGGCATCCACGACAATCCTGCCGAAAACGCCAGACATGGCTGGGGCACACCATTCGCGCCAAATCACCGAGCCGCGACCATCCCTTGTCGGCGGCACGGCCTCAATCCATTCGACTATCTCAAAGACCTGTTCACGCGTCTGCCCTCAGCAAAAATCACGGAGATCAAGCGGTTCACGCCCTCGGGGTGGGCCAAGGCGCTATCCTCTCGGCTCGCACCGGCGGCCTGAACTTTTCCCGACGCAGAAAAAGGGAGCGCCGCCGGGGATGATCCACAGCCACGCGCCTGAAGCGGCGGTTGATGTGCCCTCGGTCCTTCGTTTCGACCGCGCCGCTGTCGGCCCGCCCGGAGTGGGCTCCGTCTCTTGAAGCCTTGGATCGAGCCCTGCTACTTCACCTTCTCAGTCGAGATGGTCCCCTTGACCGTGGTGGAGCCCTCTTTCCACACGCCCACCACCGACCCGCTCACGTTCGTGCTCTTGGTGGACGATGACTCGGTGAACACAACAAACAGCACCGTATTACTCACGGCGCTGAACACGTTGGAATCCTGGCCGCCAGTAAACAAATTAAGCTGCGCCCCACCAAACACCCCAAAGGTCTGTGGCTTCGACGGTGACTTTGACACGTCAACATCATCGACACCACCAGAACCATCCGCGTCATCCCAGATGTCCGTCCCCGAGAGATAGGCGTTCGTTCCCGCCTCAGTCACCACGTTGCTCAAACCAATGGTGCTGCCGATCACATGGAACACCGTCCCCGTATGCGAAGCTCCGAGTCACTTCCGGACCGATCAGCTGCACCGCGGCAAACTCAAGATCCCCCTCGTTCAACGTGGCACCGGTGACAGCGGTCCCGTCGCTCAGTTTACCCTTGAATGTGATGGGCACGGGACCAAACACGATCCGGTCGGTTTCGACTTGCGCCCAACTGCTTACGGCTCCAACGACCAGTAATGCGACGGTTATTATATGTAATTTCTTCATGCGGCGGCTCCTTTTGGTTGAGTTCGTTCTTCTCCATCTCGGTCCTTTATGCGTGGTAATCCGACATTTCCCATATGACCTACACCCCACGACCCTCGCCGACGATTCCGGGAAAATACTCTTCGAGGGGCGCCTCCTGCGTGTCCCACGCCGACAAGCAAAGCGTTGGTAAATAGGTGCAGGGGTAGCGTTGCGAACCAATGAACCGCTTTGCGGTGCGACCCGCGTAATGCGTCGGACATCAAACGTGCCTTGCGATGTCGGAAGGAAACCGAAGATGACAACGCGAACGAGACGCCAGCCTCGCCATTTCTCCAAGTCGGGGCGCAGTATCGAAAAAGATCGCCCAAACGTCAACAACATTCTGGCTTCCATTCTGGCTTCCAGAGGGTGTGACCGCCGTACTTGCGTCACCCGTTTCTTACAGCATCGGCCCCCACGGGACGAGCCGTATGCGGTCGTAGCGAGCGGACTCAGCAGTGCCATCCTCGTCCAAGTCAACACGCCAGAAGATCGAACCGTTCGCACTGCGCGAATGTCCCCTGCCCCATCATGCCCAAGAAAACCAAGGAGCTTGTTAAGAGAGCATTTTGGCTTGCGTGCGAGGGACCAATATACCAGCGCGCCAGAGAGCAAAGACCGCCGTTCAGACCCACCAATTCTCGGCGGCGAACAAATCATCGGGCACGGGCATGTTCAACGTCCCGATGTCGGGGTGGCGCTCCAGTTCCACGTCGTTTTCCAGGAGCTGGACAAAGAACGACGCCAGCTCCCGCTGGTTCCAGCCCAAATCCGCCAGCGGGATGCCCACCTCCAGGATCTTCTGGAACTTGATCAGCCGCACCACGATCAATTTCCGGTAGGTCGCATCGGGATCGGTCAACCACAGCTCGGCGGCGTCCAGGTCGGACTTGAGCCGCGGCACAATCAGCGCCCGATGCGTCGGCTCCACAAAGTTCACCCGTAACGTCGCCTTGGCGGGAATCTCGACGCCGTTGCGGAAATCTACCCGCAGATAAAACGTCGTCAAATCCGATCCGAAATGGACGGCTTCCACGCAGCGCTCGCTGCGGTACATCGCACCCATGTTGCGGCCCGCTTCGTACACGCCCGCGCCGGCCCATTCATAATACGACGTCATCAACCCGTCGATGACGGGCGAAATCAGGTCGGTCGGCTTGCGCGCTTCGCGGGCCACCTCGGACCGGCAGATATTCGTCTTCAACACGTCGGGAATCGGCGCGCCGCAAATGCGGTACACGTTTTGCAGGTGCGTCCGAAACAGCTCGTCGAAAATCAGGTCGTTGTCTGTCACAAAATCACCGCCGTACCACCAGAACCAGTCGCTGCCCTCCGCCGCGTAAATTTCCTGCATCGCCTTCTTGAATTGGTCGGGTTTGATCTCGTGGCGGGCGGCGCGGGCCTGCAAAAAGTCCCGTGTGTGCCCCAGCAATTCCCAGCCGCGGTTTTCCTCGGGGTCGCCGATCCAGATGTCGAAATCCCCGCGAATCCACGATCCCGTATGCAACGTGCTCAAGGTCGCGCTCGGGGGATGCTCCGAGAAATAATCGTGGAACGTCGTCGTCACGATCCCGGGGTTCGAGGACAATCGCTGGTACATCTCCCGCAGAAACGCCTGGCCGCCGTCGTAGAAATTTTCCCAGGCGTTCTCGCCGTCGAGGATCACCGCGCACAGCGGGTCGGACGTGTGCGACCCGCGCCCAATCTGCTCGATCTGGCCCACCATGAAATCCGCCGCCCGATGCGGGTCGTTGCGCGAGGCGGTGAACCCGACAAAATCGCTCAGCGTCCGCTCCCGAAACGCCAGGCACGCGCTCGCGTCGCCAAACTGCGCCCGCCAGCCCTGGAACAGCATGTTGTGGTCGAGGACCTTGCCCGGATGTACCACCGCCAGGCTGCGCCACAGGTTTTCCTCGTCGGTGGCGAACCATTCGTAACCCAGTTCCTGCAGGATCGGGATCAACTCCGGGCACACCGAACCTTCCGACGGCCAGACGCCGTGCGGCGGCGCGCCGAACACCTGCGCGTGCAAATCGCGGGCCATCGCCAGTTGCGCGCGCACGTCCTCGGGATGCGAAAACGGCGGCGGCAACTCGCGCCCCGGCAGGCAGCGCCGCGCGAATTCCGTATTGTAGACCAGCGGCAGGATCGGATGAAAAAACGGCGTGGTGCTGATCTCGATCTGGCCGCGCTCGGCCAGCGCCTTGTAAAAGCTGAGCACGTTCTTCAGGATGTCCTGTTGCTGGTCGAACACCGCCTGTTTATCGACCTCGGTGAATCCCCCACCCTTCCGCTTCAGGTTTGCGATCTCGGGATATAGCCGCTCCGCCGCGTAGCCGAACCACGTCAGGTTGAACCACACCTGCAAATCGCGAAACTCCTGGTCCGTGAAACTGCGGGCGGCGTGTTCGAGATTGACCTTGGCCGCGTTGAGCCCGCGCTTCTGCAACAACGCCCAGTAGCGCGGGAACGGCTTGATCATGTTGTCCCAGTTCGCCTTGAAGAAATGTTCGAGGATGCCCGCTTTCTGCTCGGGCGTCAGCGTCTCGGGAGCCGGCGCGGCCAGTTCGTGCCACAAATCGAGTACCTCATCGTTGGCGAGTTGCTGGATCTGTTTCACCAGCACGGGCGTGAGGTTGAACGTGCAGTGAAACTCGGGACATTGGTCCGCCAGCCAGATCATGTCGAGGTAGCCCTTCGTCGCGTGCAGCCGCACCCACGGCATCAGCGCCGCCCCGCGCACCGGGTCGACGTAATACGGCTGGTGCATGTGCCAGAGGAAGGCGACGTGGAGCGGCATGGCTCGGTCCCTTCGCCATCCTCAGACGAGGATCTCGCGCAGGTACTTGGCCGCTTCCTCGGGCGGCGTCGGGTTGATGTAGAAACCGGTGCCGACCTCGAACCCTGCGATCAACGTCAGCCGCGGCAGAATCTCGATGTGCCAGCGGAAATCCTGGTCGATGGTCGACCAATAGCCATGATGGGCGTAGCGCGCCGGCCCCGTGCTGACCAGAAAGTTGTACTGCGGCTGGTTCAGCGCCTTCGCCAACTTCGTCAGCGTCACCTTCAGGCAATCGGCCAACAACAGGATTTCGTCGGGATGAATGTCCTGGAAGTACGCCGACTGCCGGCGCGGCATGATCGTCACCTCGAACGGGAACCGCGACGCAAACGGGCAGAAGGCCACGAACCCGGCATTCTCGTACACCAGCCGCGCGCCGTCCTTGATCTCCTGCTTGAGGATGTCCTCGTACAGGCTGCGGTCTTTGTAGGCGTAGTACTGCATCGCGCCGACGAGCTTTTCCTTCATGCGCTTCGGCGTCACGGGCATGGCGATCAACTGCGAGTGCGGATGGCCGATCGTCGCGCCGGCCTGTTTCCCGAAATTCTTGAAGACCAGGATAAACCGGAACCGCGGATCGCGCAGCAGGTCGGTCACGCGGATCTTGTACGTCTCGATCACGCGCCCGATGCCTTCGACGGTCTGCTGCTCCAGTTGCAGGGACGGGTTCGGCGTCTCGATGATGACCTCGTGCGCGCCGATGCCGTTCATCTTGTCGTACATCCCCTGCCCTTCCTTGTCGAGTTCGCCCTCGATGCGCAGCGCCGGGAACTTGTTCGGCACCACCCGCACCTGCCAGCCGGTCGCGTTCGGCTTTGCTCTTCGGGTCGCGGAACGCGAAAATCTCCGGCGGCGTCATGTGCTCGTTGCCCTCGGCAAACGGGTTCCGGGCCTGCTCGGGCACGTCCACGGGTTGCGGAATAAAATCGCTCGGACGTTTCCCGCGTTCGGTCGCGATGATGACCCAACGACCTACAACTGGATCCTTGCGCAGTTCTGGCATATTCGGTTGTCCCCACTCTTCTGACGCCGCGCATCAGGGCGCAGCGTACAATTTTTCATATTCAACCGCGCTGGCCCGCCACGAAAAATCGCCGGCCATCGCGTGGCCCATCAACTTCTGCCATTTCTTCGGCTGTTTGTGGAGCAAAATCGCCTGTTGGACGGCCTCCACCAATGCCGCCGACGTATATGGAGCAAATTTGAAGCCGGTTCCACGGCCCGTCCGCGGGTCGTACGCCTGGACCGTGTCGTCCAGGCCGCCCGTTGCCCGCACCACGGGGATCGTCCCGTACTTGAGCGCGTACAACTGCGTCAGCCCGCATGGCTCGTAATGCGACGGCACCAATAACATGTCCGCACCGGCCTGGATCTGGTGGGCCAGTTCTTCGTCGTGGGCGATCCGCACCGCCACCCGGCCCGGGAACCGTTCGACGGCGGCCGTCAGCAACTCCTCGTACCGCCCGCTCGCCTTTCCCCAAAATCGCCAGGCTCAGTCCCGACTCGATCAGTTCCTCCAGCGCGCCCGCCAGGATCTCGACGCCCTTCTGCGCGGTCAATCGCGACACGAATCCCGCCACGGGCTCGGTCGCACCCGCTTGGATCCCGAACGTCTTCAGCAGGTCCGCGCGGCAGGCGAGTTTGCCGGATAAATCCCCCGGCCCGTACCGTTGACGCAGGTGCGGATCGGTCTCGGGATTCCACCGCGTGTAATCCACGCCGTTGATGATCCCGCGCAGGTTCGCGCCCCGCGTCGCGACCACCGTGTCGAGTCCGAACCCGCCCTCCGGGGTCTGGATCTCCTCCGCGTACGTCGGGCTGACCGTGGTAATAGTATCGGCGAAAACAATGCCGCCCTTGAGCAGGTTCATCTGGCCGTAGAACTCGAGTGTGTCCGGCGTGAAAAACTCGCCAGGCAAATTCGCCAGCGGAAAATCCAGGCTCCAGAACATTCCCTGGTAGGCGATGTTGTGGATCGTCAACACCGTTTTGGGCAGTGGTGGCGCCAGCGTCCCGGCTTGCGTTTTGTGACTCAGTTGCACCGGGACGAACGCCGTCTGCCAGTCGTGGCAATGCACCACATCCGGGCGGAAGCGCGTGTAACCGATCAACTCCACCACCGCTTTCGAGAAAAACAAGAATCGTTCCGCGTTGTCCTCGTAGTCGCGGACGCTGGTGTTATACAACTCCGAGCGATCAAAAAATTCATCGCGGCGGATGAACAACACGCGCACGCCGTCGGCCTGCGTCCATTCGAGCACGTCGCCCGTCACCGCCCGGCTGCCGAGCGGGATGCTCAAGGTGAGTCCGATCGGCTTGGCCCCGGGCGCGAACTTCGGGACGGATCGATAGTACGGAAGACAACACGTGACCTCGTGTCCCCGTTCGCGCAGCGCGCTCGATAGCCCGCCCACCACGTCCCCCAGCCCGCCCGTCTTGGCGTACGGCGCCATCTCGCTTGCGACCAAAAGAATTTTCATCAGTACCCTGTCAATCTTCGTTGGAAGGCCGCGCTGGCCCCGAAACCGTTTCGGGGCTCCGTCGCGCGGCGGTTGAATGCGGCTTGTCTCCTCTCCACTAGTAACAAACCATCGTCTCGCAACACAACTGTCCTTTCCCGGTGTTGAGCGGTGTCGTAGCTCCGCGGCGTTATCGGAATCGAACCATCTGGGCAAGGCAGTTCTGTTTTTTCGTAATGGGGACATGCTAGAATCGGCTCGATGACAAGCTGGAACCCCATCGATGATGCTCCGCATCCAGAGACGGCGGTGTCGTCCCCTGCACCGAAAACCTCCTTGGCCCACCGTCCCTGGCTCCTGGCGTTGGTTTTGGTGATCGTCACGTTGGCAGTTTATTTTCCGGTTCTACGCGGCGGTTTTGTCTTTGATGATGACATCCTGATCACGAGCAGCTCAATGGTCAAAGCCGGCGACGGCCTGTATCGGTTCTGGTTTACAACCGAAGCGCCCGATTACTATCCGCTGACGTCGAGCTTGTGGTGGCTGGAGTGGCGCTGGTGGGGCGACAACGCGACGGGCTACCACGTGCTCAATGTGTTGCTGCACGCCGTCAACGCCGTCCTCGTGTGGGCGATCCTGTGGCGCCTCAAGATTCCGGGAGCCTGGCTGGCGGGACTCGTGTTTGCGATCCATCCGGTCAACGTGGCCACTGTCGCCTGGATCAGCGAGCAGAAGAACACACTGTCGATGTTGTTCTACCTGGTGGCGATTCTGCTGTATGTGCGATTCGACGAGGAGCGGCGTTGGGGCTGGTACGGTCTGTCGTTGGCGGCATTTGTATTGGCGCTGCTGAGCAAGACGGCGGTGGTCATGCTGCCCGTGGTGTTGCTGGGGTGCGTATGGTGGTTGCGGGGCCGGGTGCGGCGGCAAGACCTCCTCCGCAGCCTACCGCTCTTCGTCCTTTCATTGCTCATGGGATTAGTGACCACCTGGTTTGAGTACAATCGGGACATGGGAGGACGCGCGACCCGGACGGATGGCTTTCTTTCCCACTTGGCAGTTGCGGGCCGGGCGCCTTGGTTTTACCTGTACAAGGTCTTTCTGCCGGTCAACCTGAGCGTGATTTATCCGAAGTGGGAGGTCGACCCTTCGCGCTGGGTGTCTTACGCGCCCGGAGTGGCTCTGATCGGGATTCTCACATTGTTCTGGTGGAAGCGCAACACTTGGGGACGCCCATTGCTTTTCGGGTTGGGGTACTTTGTGGTGGTTCTTTTTCCTGTGTTGGGGTTCTTCGATCAAAGTTTTTATCGCTTCTCGTTGGTGGCGGATCACTGGCAGTATTACTCCATCATTGGAGCCATCGCCCTGGCGGTCGCCGGCGGCGAATGGATATGCCGCCGAATGCGCGAACCGGGTCGGTATGCCAGAGCCGTGGCTTGCGTGGCGGTATTGATGGCGCTGGCGGCGGCGACGTGGAGTCGGAGCTGTGTGTATGCTGACAATGAAACACTCTGGCGAGACAACGTGGCAAAGAATCCGGGTGCGTGGCTGGCGCACAACAATCTGGGAAACGCTCTGGCACAGGCGGGCCGGGTGCCAGAGGCAATTGTCCAGTACGAGCAGGCCCTGCGGATCAATCCCGATCTGGCCGAGGCGCACAACAACCTCGGCAATCTCTTGATGCGATCGGGCCGGATGCCGGAAGCAAGAGAGCATTTGGAGCAGGCGTTGCGGATCGATCCCAATCTTGCCGAGGCGGATAACAACCTCGGGACCGCGTTGGTGCAAACGGGTGAGATCAAGGACGCCATCGCCCACTACGAGCGGGCGTTGCGGATCCAGCCCGAGTACGCCGAGGCGCAGTACAATCTCGGTCTCGCCTTGGAGCAACTCGGAAAGCGAGAGGACGCCATCGCTCACTTCGAGCAGGCGCTGCGGATCAACCCCGATTTTGCCGAGGCGCACTACAATCTCGGGACCGTCCTGGGCCAGGCGGGCCGGATGCCGGAGGCGATCGAGCACTTCGAGCAGGCGCTCCGGATCGATCCCGATCTTGCCGAGGCGCACGCCAACTTGGGAAACGCTCTGGCGCAGGTGGGCCGGGTGCCGGAGGCGATTGGACAGTACGAGCAGGCGCTGCGGATCAAGCCCAATCTTGCCGGAGCACAGACCGCCCTCGCGCGGCTGCAAGCTCGCCAGTAAGAGGAAACGGAGTTCTGTTTTTTCGTAATGGTGACATGCTATGATCGGCTCGATGACAAGGCAGACGCCCACCGATGGCGCCCCGCATCAACCGACGGCGGTGTTGTCCCCTGCACCGGGAATTCCCTTTGCGCACCGCCGCTGGCTCCTAGCTTTGGTACTGGCGGTCGTCACCTTTGCCGCCTACCAGCCCGTATGGCACGCCGGCTTCATCTGGGATGACGCCGATCACTTGACCGCCAACCCGGCGATGAGCGCGCCCCATGGACTGACGATGATTTGGTCGTCGCTGGCCGTCGGTCGATACTACCCATTGACCCTGACAACCTTCTGGATCCAACGGCGGCTCTGGGGACTGCATCCGATGCCGTACCATCTGGTGAATGTCCTGCTTCATGCGGCGAATGGTGTGTTGGTCTTTTTCATATTGCGCCGCCTGCGGGTCCGGGCGGCGTGGTTGGCGGCAATGCTGTGGGCGCTTCACCCGGTCAATGTCGAATCGGCGGCGTGGATCACCGAACTCAAGAACACGCAATCGGGATTGTTTTTCTTTCTAGCCGTGTGGTGTTTTCTTCGGTCTGAAACCGGTGCGCGGCGTCAGTGGTACGGGCTGGCGCTGCTGTGCGGGCTGGCGGCCATGCTCAGCAAACCATCGACGGTGGTGCTGCCCCTGGTGTTGCTGCTGTGTGCCTGGTGGGAGCGAGGATCCTGGAGGCGAGCGGACTTTCTGCGAATCGCCCCGTTCTTGATTCTGGCGTTGGGGATGTCGGCGCTAACCGTGATCGAGCAACGCGGGCACATCCAGAGGGAACGCACCGCGGAATGGAATCTGGGGATGGCCGAGCGCCTCGTCATCGCCGGTAAGGCGGTCTGGTTTTACGCGTCGAAAACGGTATGGCCCGTGCGCTTGACGTTCGTCTATCCGCACTGGAACCTGGACGCGGGCTCATTCTGGAGCTGGCTGCCACTGGCCGGACTGGTAGTCGGCGGCGTGCTCTTGGGGGTAAGGCGGCGACAGTCCTGGGCGCGGGCCGGGTTGTTTGGGTGTGGTTTCTTTGTGCTGGCGCTGTTGCCGGTGCTGGGGTTCGTTGATGTCTATTACTTTCGGTACTCCTTTGTTGCCGACCACTTTCAATATCTGGCCTGCCTCGGGCTGGTCTCTCTGGCCGCGAGCATGGGCACATCCATCTGCGAACGAGCCGGCCACTGGGGCCGCCGTCTCGGGACGGTCGCCGCCGCCATCGTGCTGCTGACACTGGGCGTGTCCACCTGGAGGCAGGCCCGCATCTATCAAGACTCGGAGACACTCTGGGGCGACACCCTGATGAAAAATCCCCAGTGTTGGATGGCCCACAACAATCTGGGGGCGACCCTGGTGTCATTGGGCAGGGTGCAGGAGGCGAAGGGGCACTACGAGCAGTCGCTGCGGATTAACTCCGGGAATGCCGAGGCGCATAACAATCTGGGAGATGTCTTATTGCAGGAGGGTAAGGTCGGGGATGCCATCGGGCAATATGAACAAGCGCTGCGGAGCAAGCCCGATTACGCCAACGTGCACAACAGCCTCGGGAACGCTTTGTATCGGGCCGGCAAGCGTGACGAGGCTCTGGAACACTTCCAGCAGGCCCTGCGGATCAGTCCCGACTACGCCGAGGCGCGTTACAATCTCGGAAACGCTCTAGTGCAGCTGGGCCGTGTGCCGGACGCGATTGCACAGTACGAGCAGGCGCTACGGATCAAACCGGATTTCACCGACGCGCACAACAACCTGGGATTGGCCTTGATGTCATTGGGCCGGGTGCCGGAGGCGATTGCGCACTATGAGCAGGCACTACGGATCAAACCCGATTTCGCTGAGGCGCACAACAACCTGGGGTTGGCCTTGGTATCATTAGGCCGTGTGCCGGAGGCGATTGTACATTACGAGCAAGCTCTACGGATCAAACCGGATTTCACCGACGCACACTACAACCTCGGGATCGCCTTGTATCAGACTGGCAAGCGTGACGAGGCGATTGAACACTACCAGCAGACCCTGCGTTTCAATCCCGATTACGCCGAGGCGCACTACAATCTGGGAAATGTACTCTTGCGGGATGGGAAGGCCAGCGATGCCATCCGACATTACGAAGATGCGTTGCGGATCAAGCCCGACTACGCCGAGGCGCACCATAATCTAGGGCTCGCGTTGGCGCAAACAGGCAAGATCGAGGAAGCCATCGCCCAATACGAGCAGGCTCTGCGGATCAGACCCGATTACGCCGAGGCGCACTGCGCCTTGGCGATGGCTTTGGAGCAAGCGGGTCAGGTGCGGGAAGCCATCGGACACTACGAGCAGGCGTTACGGATCAAGCCGGATTTGACCCAAGCGCAGAACGCGTTGGCACGCCTGCAAGCTCGCCAGTAAGCCGAGTCCGACGGAGCCGAGTCCACGAGACGCGGCCATGTCGTGCCCAGGTCGCAAACGCGCCGAAGATTGACCGGCGGCGCAATGGCAACTCTCGGAAGTTCAAACTGCAAGGTTCGCAAATCGTCCAAAGCGGGAGGCTGCCTGTTCCCAGTGTGCCATCCCACCGGCTGCTACCCCCATACCCCTTGTGACCAAAAATCAGGTTACGCCACGTTAGAGCGGTTTAAGTAAAAGCGTAGCCGCATAAACACCGAAAACCCTTGAAAAAGCGGCCATTTAGCGGCTATGCAGTCGGTGAAACCGCTCTAGCCATCTGGAAGCTCAAGCCCCTCAGATGTGCGGAGAAGAAGGCTCGTCGGCTCACCTGCTTAACAATAATCAATTGATCGTGGAGCCAGGGCTATAAGTTGTATGCGGTCGCGTTGTATGGTACATTGGTTTGTGATGGAAGGCCTTCATGGTGGGCGTGTTTACCTGCTGGCAGTCATCGCAGCCTGCGGACTCGGTTTGTTGTTCGCAACAGCGGGCGTCAAGGTTGCCCAGACGCTTACCGGAGACGAAGCGCTTCAGCATCTTGGCGAGACCAATACCGTCTGTGGGTTGATCGCCAGCACGAGATACGCGGTAGGCGCGCCGGGGAATCCCACGTATTTGAACTTCGACCGTCCCTACCCCCACCAGAGTTGCTCCGTCGTGATTGCCGAGGCGAGGCGTGCCAGGTTCAAGGTGGCTCCTGAAACGGCGTTCTGGGGGAAATGGGTTTGTGTTACCGGTGTCATCACGATGGACAACCGCGGCAAGGCACAGATCGCGGTCAACGACCCCGCGCAAATCGTGGTGGAAGACCCACCGACTCCTCCGGCCGCCAACTAGGCGGCGGCCACGGCAACCAATGCGCCCGAGGGGTCAAGTTTTTTATTGATTCGCCTGCCACAAACTGAAACAATTCATCCCGCTCGCGGAGGAGTACCCTTCGCGCACGCTTGGAGAACGGGAGGAAATGCCGATGCCAATGCTCGATTGTACACGGTCAGGAAACGGAATCACTTCAGCGAAAAACCGGGGCCTGCGCAGGCTCTTGCCCCTTTTTGTCGCGATCGTCTGCACGAATTTGGCGGGCTTGGCGTCGGCCCTGGCGGAGGACGAACTCACGCCGCTTTCCAGCATTGATCTGTCATCGACCAACGAGTCGATCTCGGTGCAAGCTCTCATCACGAGCGTCCGGGAACCGACCGGCCCGCGTTCCCCCTACATCGTCACCCTCACGGAAAGCAACGCGACAGTTCCACTGGTGTATTGGTCGGCCATGCAACCGCAACTTTCCTCGAAGGTGAAACCCGGCAATATCATCCGCGCCGATGTCAAGGTGAGCGCGTATCGCGGTAATTTACAACTGCGCATTGCCAGCGCCGACGTGATTAAGGTGGTGGGCACGGCGCCCATACCCGCTGCTTCGACAAACACCCCGGTGGCCGGCACTTCTTCGTCCGCTCCATCTACCAACGCCGCTCCGACAAAGACCCCGCTTGCCGGTACTTCTCCGTCCGCTTCATCTACCAACGCTGCTCCGATTACCAAGCCTCCCTCCTTGCCCGTGCCAACCGTCATCGGGAAAATCAAGGAGGATTGGGTAGGCCGCGTGGTGATCATTTCCGGCACCATTTCAGCAAGCGGCAGCACCGACAAAGGTCATCGGTTCAGCTTTCGGGACGCGACCGGTGAGATCCAGGTCTTGCTGGGCGAGACCGTGTTGGCGGGGCTGCCGGCTGACAAACGACAGCCGGGCCAGGCCCTCACGATCACGGGTCCGGTGAAGTTGCTTGATGGAAAACTGGCCGTCGTTCCCGAGACACCGGGCGCCGTTAAGCCGCCATCGAGCCGATATTATTAGGGAATGCAAAGCGTGTGGACATCTGCAGCCCCAGAAAAGGCTGTGAAATGAACCTTAGTTTCTGCACAGGTCGCCCATTTTAAAATGCACGGCTTACCCGACCGCCGTTGACCTCGGATGGGGATAAAAACTGGGGAAGTGTTGCCTCGGCCCCGTTGATTCTCGACGGAACTGGTTCCCCGGTTGCACGACCGAAAGCGTCTCTGCCATGTCCACCAGAGCCTGGCCTGGACATCAGATTATTGGGCAAGGCCGTTCTGTTTTTTCGTAATTGTGACATGCTATTATCAGCTCGATGACAAGGCGGAACCCCATCGACGACGCCTCACGGCAACCGACGGCGGCGGTGTCGTCCCCCGCACCGGAAACGTACTTTGCCCACCGCCCCTGGCTCTTAGGTTTGGTTTTGGTGATCGTCACGGTCGCAGCGTACCGGCCCACATGGCACGCCGGCTTCATCTGGGATGATGATCGGCTGATTACAGACAACCGGATGATCCACGCACGCGACGGGCTGTATCGCTTTTGGTGTACGACGGAGGCCAGAGATTACTACCCACTCACATCGAGTTTCTGGTGGCTGGCAGTGGCGGATGTGGGGAAAAAACGCGGCGGGGTGGCACGCGGTCAACGTTCTGTTGCACGCGACCGATGTCGTGCTGATCTGGATGGTCCTGCGGCGGCTGAGAATTCCCGGCGCCTGGCTGGCGGCGCTGTTGTTCGCCGTCCATCCGGTGAACGTCTCCACCGTGGCCTGGATCAGCGAGCAGAAGAACACACTGTCGATGTTGTTTTTCGCGCTGTCGATTCTGTGGTACGTGCGATTTGATGAGGAGAACGAGGGCCGTTGGTACGGGCTTTCGTTGGTGGCATTTTTACTGGCGCTGCTGTGCAAAGCGGCGGTGGTGATGCTGCCGGTGGTGCTGCTGGGATGCGTGTGGTGGTTGCGTGGCCGGCTCCGACCGAGGGACTGGTTGCGCACCGTGCCGTTCTTTGCTCTGTCCATACTCCTCGGATTGACGACTGTCTGGTTTCAATATCATCGGGTTCTGGACGGATGGGCAGTCCCCGCCAGAGGACTGTCTTCCCGTCTGGCGGTTGCCGGTGTGGCACCGTGGTTTTATCTCTCCAAAGCGGTCCTGCCGCTGGATCTTTGCATGATCTATCCCCAGTGGAATCCTGGGGCGTGGGGTTGGAGTGGCTGGCTGCCCGGGATTGCGTTGGCGGGAAGTTTTGCGCTGCTGTGGTGGAAGCGCAACGCCTGGGGCCGGCCCTTGTTGTTTGGGTTCGGATATTTTGTGGTGATGCTGTTCCCGGTGCTGGGGTTTTTCGACCAGGGATTTTACCAGTATTCGATGGTGGCGGACCATTGGCAGTACTATTCGATAGCGGGGGTTAGCGCGCTGGCGGCCACCGGCGCCGTGGCGCTTGGCCCGCGCCTCCATCGCGGACAGCAGCAGGTTATTGGTCTGGTCGTCGGGGGGGTGGTGATTGTGTTGGGGGCCATGAGCTGGCAGCGCTGTCTGGTATTCCGCAACCAGGAAACGTTGTTCCGGGACAATCTGCTTCACAACCCGCTGGCCTGGGTCGCGCACGACAACCTGGGGTTGGCTCTACAACAAGCGGGCAAGTTTGAGGACGCCATCGCCCACTACGAGCAGGCCCTGCGGATCAAGCCCGATATCGTCGAGGCGCACAACAATCTGGGAGTCGCGTTGGAGGATCAGCGCAAGGTGCTGGAAGCGATTGCGCACTTCGAGCAGGCCCTGCGGATCAAGCCTGATTACGCCGAGGCGCACTCCAATCTCGGGATGGTCTTGTATCAGATCGGCAAGCATCAAGAGGCGATTGCACAGTACAAGCAGGCGCTGCGGATCAACCCCGATTTTGCCGAGGCGCACTACAATCTCGGGATCGCCTTGGGGCAAGTGGGCAAGTTTGAGGAAGCCATCGTCCACTACGAGCAGGCCCTGCGGATCAAGCCCGATTACGCCAAGGCGCAGTACAATCTCGGGATCGCCTTGGAGCAAGTGGGTAAGAGTAAGGACGCCATCGTCCACTACGAACAGGCCCTGCGGATCGAGCCCGATTACGTCGACGCGCACAACCGCTTCGGGACCGCTTTGGCGCAAACGGGTAGGATCAAGGACGCCATCGCCCACTACGAGCAGGCGCTACGAATCAAGCCGGATGACGCCGAAGTGCACTGCAATCTGGGAAACGTTCTGGCGCAGGTGGGCCGGGTACCGGAGGCAGTGGAGCATTGGGAACAAGCCCTGCGGATCAAGCCCGATTTAGCCGAGGCGCACTGCAATCTGGGGATCGCCCTGGGGCAGGCGGGCCGGACACCGGAAGCGATCGAACATTTGCAGCAGGCGTTACGGATCAAACCCGATTTCACCGCGGCGAAAAACGCGCTGGCACGACTGCAGGCTGGCCAGTAAGCGTCACCCCCCGGAAGTTCAAACCGCAAGCTTCGCAAATCGTCCAACCCGGGGAACCTCTGCGGAGGGCGTGGGCTGGCGAGGCCTACGAGTGGACTTTGGGGGTGGGATTGCCAGCATCCAGCTGACGAAGCACGTCCAGTTTGACGGGTGAGATTGTGCCTCGGAGGTGTACTCCCTGAGCCGGAGACACAGCCGAAGTTAATTGCCGTCACTGACTGATCATGGCGTGATTACAGGGAGATCGGATCGTGGCGTGATTACAGCGAGCTTGCCGCTCAAAGGTACATTGGTGCGCACAAGCCAAATGTCGCAAGTGTCCACGAAATCGATTCGTTGATTGAGCAGGAAGGGTTGATACTGCTGCTTCCATTCCGGGCAGGAGGCGTACCAATCTTGCAGTTTCTCGCGAAACGTTGATGAATCATTGCCCACATGCCAGCCGATGTATTGCGGCGTCTTGTCTGCCGTCGGGTACGTCGCGCGGATTTCGTCACAATCCTGATTCCGATCGGTGTGTTCGTAATTGAACACGATGTTTAGTTTGGCTGAATACGTCAGATCCTGCAGTCCCGAACCGGAAATGACATTGGTGCCCACCATCTTTTCAACATAGGGAATCAGCCGATACATATGAAAGCTCATCGTGCGATAGTAGATAGAGTAGTAAGACCAATTGCCCGCGACCACGCCCAACATGAAAACACTCACGAGTGCCTTTTGAATGCCGGTTTGTTGCCTGGTCGTAAGCCGTGCCAGTTCACGGAGACCAGTCATGCCCAGAGGCAGAACCATCCACATCATCCATCGCGGATACCACGACTTCGAACAACCCAGCAGCACGCAAACACTCGCCAGCCAGAAAAGCAGGATCAGATCGAGATTGTCGCATCGGCGAGGCTTCCGTAAGAAACGGTCAAAAAAGCGAATGACAAATGCCGCGCACATCGCGGTGACAAACGGCGCCAAATCCACTGTGTTAAGTATCAACCGATTGATGGAAGCGAGCACATTCGGCGTTGGCCTGGCTGCCGCCTCCCTGTTAAACAGGAAAACCAATTCGTCCCAATGCGGACGAAACCAAAAGAGAAACACCAGCAAAAACACCGAGCCGCTCGCGGCCACCCCGGCCGCGACGCCTTTCCAGTTCACGGCTTCGCGGTCGGCGAACGCCTTGTACAGCAGGCAGCCACCGATCATCCCGTAAATAAACACACCCGAGGTTTTGGTGAGCGGTACAGCCAGTGCCGACAGAAATGCGACCACGTAATGAACGGCCCTGTTGGTCTCGAGTGCCCGATAAAACCAATAGACAGTCAGCGCCGAGAAAAACATCACCACCGGATCGTTAATGCCGTATCGTGAGTGGCAAAAGCAAAAGAACCCAACCCCGATCCAGAACATCAGCAGCAATGCCCCCAGACGTTCCCCACGGCGCTGCAACAACCGGCACATCAACATGGCCGCTCCCATGACACTACAAATAGAGCCCACGCGCATTCCAACATGGCTGACACCGAAGATCTCCAAAAAGGGCACCTCAAAGAGCGTGAACACCGGCATCAAGACAGACGGATTATAGGCGTCGTAAAACGGCGTGCCGTAGAGCACAATTTTACGAGCGTCGGCGATGTGGTGCTGTTCATCGGTGTTTTGGTAGGGAGCGAAGGGGTTGGGATCAGCGTGGAGATAGAACAGACGCCAAACCACGAAGATGACCAACATCCCGTAAAGCAGGTAGTTGGTCCTGCGTGTCGCTATGGGATTTGTCCCAACGGCGGTTTCGACGCTAGTGCTCATGGGACTTGAGTTCTCGCCCGACACTTCACAGATGACTTACGCCTCCGTTGACCATTTACTCTGACGAGCACACATTGTATCAGCCTCGACAATGCTGACGAGCCGATTCTGAGCCTTTGCCTTCGCTCCAAGATGGCCTCAGCAATGCCATCCTCTCGCCTAAGCCGCCCCGTGCACAAACCAATTTCAACATGCGTGCCCGGTCCAGGCGTATACGTTAGGTCAGACGGCGCAGTCGGTCGGCATGGGCGAAATGCGGCGGGCGTAGCGGTGAGGGCAAGGGTCGCAAGCGAAGTCCAGCGAGGGGAGAGGCGTATGGCAGTAAACACTGGTCGCGTCTGGCAAGCCGGGTGTAAACTCCTGGACCGTTGAAACTGCGTCGGCTCATCCCGGTGTTGATCATCGCCGCTGGCATTTGGGCGTATCACAACAGCTTTCAGGGGCCATTCATTTTTGACGACGTGCCTTCCATCCCCGAGAATCCGCACATCCGCCACTTGTGGTCGATCCGCGAAGCTCTGGCGGTGTCCCCCATCGCAGTCCAGGGACGCCCGGTGGAGTGTCTGACCCTGGCCCTGAACTACGCGCTGGACGGATTGAATGTGCGGGGCTACCACGCGGTCAACCTTATATTGCATCTGGTGTCCGCGTTGGCGCTGTTTGCGCTCCTGCGGAAGACGTTTGCGGGCGAGAAACTTCGTGATCGATTCGGCACGGCGGCCACCGGGCTGGCGGCGGCGATCGCCCTCATCTGGGAGGTGCATCCTCTGCAAACGGAAAGCGTCACCTACATTGTCCAACGCTCCGAATTGCTGATGGGCCTGTTTCTGCTGCTGACGCTGTATTGTACGCTTCGCGGTTCCCACTCGGCGCGCGCGCGCGCGTGGTATCTGGCCGCTGTCGTCTCGTGCGCATTGGGTATGGGAAGCAAGGAGGTGATGGTCGGTGCTCCGCTGATCATATTGTTGTATGATCGTGTGTTTTTGGCGTCGTCGTTTCGCGAATTGTGGCAACGGCGCCGCGGCTTGTATGTTGGCTTGGCCGCGACCTGGCTCATACTGGCGGTATTGGTGGCACGGACCACCCATCCCATGACGGGGTTTGGGGTTACAGGCCTGACGTCATGGGATTATCTGAAGACGGAAGCCGGTGTGATCGTTTACTATCTACGGCTTTGCTTCTGGCCCCACCCGCTGGTGATTGATTATGCCGACTGGCCGATTACCTTGTCGCTGAAATATAGCCTTGCACCCGGTGTTGTCGTGGTTGGCCTGATCGCTGAAACGGCGTGGGCCTTCCGTCGCCTGCCGGAGGTGGGGTTTTTAGGGGCATGGTTTTTTCTCATTTTGGGCCCGACATCGAGCATTCTGCCGAGCCTCGGTGAAGTGGCGGCGGAACGGCGGATGTATTTGCCATTGGCAGCGGTGGTTACGATGGTTGTGGTCGGTGCGTATACGCTCGGCAAACGGCTGTTCCATAAGCAGCAGGGCGTTGTGCTCGGATGCGTGGCTGGCGGGTCCGTGGTGGTGCTGCTCACATTCCTGACAATCCAACGCAATCGGGACTACAACTCGGAGGTGACCATTTGGCAGGACACCGTGGAGAAGCGTCCCAACAACGCTCGGGCGCGCTACAGCTTGGGGCACGCCTTGGTTCAACTGGGTCAGGTGCAGGGGGGGATGGAGGAATATGAGCAAGCGTTGCGTCTCAATCCGGATTTAGCCGACGCGCACAACAACCTCGGGAATGCCTTGATGGACGGGGATGCCGGAGGCGATCGAGCACTACGAGCAGGCACTGCGGATCAAACCCCAGTATGCAGGGGCGCACAACAACCTGGGGAACGCCTTGCTGAAGGCAGGCAAGGTACAGCAGGCCATCGGGCACTACGAGCAGGCACTGCGGATCAACCCCGATTACGCCGAGGCGCACTACGACTTGGGGCATGCTTTGTTCCAGGCAGGCAACGTGCCGGAGGCGATTGAGCATTGGGAGCAGGCGCTGCGGATCAACCCCGATTTTGCCGACGTCCACTACAATCTGGGCCTCGCGCTGAAGAGTCTGGGGCGCACGCCGGAGGCCATCCAGCATTACGAGCAGGCCTTGCGAATCCAGCCGGATTTTGTCCAAGCCCAGAACGCCCTGGCGCGAGCGCGGGCTGTTCCGTGAGAATGAGTCCCCTGCTCTACCACGAGGCTATCCTTTGCATCGCACATGGCGCCGTAACACCCCTGCAACCGCCGGGGCGATGAGTCTCAATGAGAAGGAACTCGGTTCTGGGACGGGCGTGAGGGCGGCGTGAAGTGGAAGCCGCCCTGCCCGTTTGGCTTGAGTCGCGGCGTGGTTGGCAGCATAGTTCCGCGTGGCAGTTCGGAGGTTTGGAATGGACATCTCTTTCTCGTGTGCCGATTGCGGTCAACAGCGTGTCGTTGATGAATCGGGAGCTGGTCGCCGTTCTGTGTTGACAGCGACTGGGAAGCGCGACAAAAATCGGCACGGTAAAAACAACCGTGTCCCGTATGGCGTGCCGCATTTTGCTCCGAACTCGCCACCCGCGTATAACGTTAAGAAAAAGAATTCTGTGAACCCAAAGACATGGCTATTTGGTGTTGGCTTGTCGCTGATGTTGGCTGGGCAAACACTCCGCGCCCAGGAACGCGATGCTGACATCATCCGATTCCAGGAATTCCGCACCGGCGCGGAACGAGGCGATGCCAACGCCGAGGCTGAATTAGGCGCCTGCTACGACAAGGGCCAGGGCGTGAGGAAAGATGAGGCGGAGGCGGTGAAATGGTTTCGCAAAGCCGCCGAGCAGAATCTCGCCGTGGCTCAATACAATCTGGGCGTCGCCTACGCCAGTGGCCAGGGCGTGGCGACGGATCAGGTGGAGGCGGTGAAATGGTTTCGCAAAGCCGCCGAGCAGAATCTCGCCGCGGCTCAATACAATCTGGGCTACGGCTACGACACGGGCCAGGGCGTGAGGAAAGATGAGGTGGAGGCGGTGAAATGGTTTCGCAAAGCCGCCGCACAGAATCTCGCCGCGGCTCAATATACTCTGGGCGACTGCTACGACAAGGGCCGCGGCGTGACGAAGAATGAGCCGGAGGCAGTGAAATGGATCGCACTGGCGGTGGCGCAAGGCATGAAGGAGGCGCAGGCTGCGATTCCGTTGATTCAGAAGAAGGTGCCGGAAAAGCAAATTGAGGACGGGTTATGGCGCGCGATTGATTGGCTCGAAAACTGGAAGAGGGTGACGGTGACTACGCCGCAGCAGTAGCGGCGAAACGGCGGCTTACACAAAAACTTCAACAATACGGAAGATCACAATGAAGCGAATGAATACGGGAAGAGTCCTCGCCGTGGTGTCGAGTGTGGTGTGTCTCTGGCTGGCGCTGTCGACAGCGACGTGTTTTGCCGGGGAGACCGTTGAGCCGGGGCGAGCCGTTTTGGACAAACTCCTCAAGGCAATCGAAGCGAACGACCACGACGCCGTCATGGCGGTGGATGGCACCGACGGGTTCAAGGCAGTTTTAACAAAGGAGAGTCTGGCGGGAGCCAGTACCCAGCTTTCGCCACGGATGAAGAAGGGGTATCAGTGCTTGTATCTGGGTGAATTGAAACAGCATGGCACCCGGGTTCTTCTTTGGAAGCTCGTGTTCAAGGACGGCGGTGATGACACGCTGGCCAGGCTCGTTCTGAAGGACGGCAAGGTGGCCGGGTTTGGGTTGCAATAGAAGGCCGAATCACTTCGTAGTCGGCTGAAGCAGTACCCATGTCGAGGCTGGTTATACTAGCATCGTCAACTGTCCTCAACGATTCGGAAGAGTCCTGCGTTTGCGAGTGACGGCACGAACGACTTGTCGACGTGCTATTATCGGCTCGATGACAAGACGGAAGTCAAACGTTGATGTTCCGCATCAAGAGACGGCGAGATCGTCCTTCGCGCCGGAAGCGTCCTTCGCTCACCGCCCCCGGCTCCTGGCGTTGGTCTTGGTGATCGTCACGTTCACAGCGTACCAGCCCACATGGCGCGCCGGCTTCATCGGGGATAACGACGATCTCCAGACGGCCAACCGGGCGCAAGGATCGCCCGACCGATGAAAAACGCGTGGAGATCACTGGCGGCAGTGTGCGCGTTGGTCATCGGCGTGTACGCCTATGTGGTCCAACCGGGCCCGGTCGAACTGGGGAGTTCGAATGCGGCGGATGCTTACTACAATTTGTTGGTGCAGGGCTTTCGCGCCGGCCAGCTCAGCGTGAAAAAAGACATGCCGCCTGCGCTCGCAAAACTCGCCGACCCGTACGTTCTGCCCACGTCTGTTCGCTCTCCCGGGGTGCTCGACCTCAGTTACTACAAGGGCCGGCTCTACCTGTATTTTGGGGTCACGCCCGCGTTGATATTATTCTGGCCATTCGCCGCGCTGACGGGCCACTACCTGTTTCACCGGGAGGCGGTGGCGATCTTCTGTGGCCTGGGTTTTCTGGCCAGCGTGGGTCTGCTGCGCGCGATGTGGCGGCGCTATTTTGCGGAAGTGAGCGTCGGGGTGGTCGTGGCCTGCGTGGTGGCGCTGGGCTTGGCGACGGGCGTACCGGTGTTGTTGTCGCAGTCCGATGTCTGGGAAGTGCCGATCAGTTGCGGGTATATGCTGACGATGGTGGCGCTGGGGGCGATCTGGTGCGCGTTGGACGAATCGGAGCGGAGGTGGCAGTGGCTGGCAACTGCGAGCCTGGCCTACGGACTGGCGGTGGGGGCGCGGCCCTCGCTGTTGTTTGGCGCGATCATTCTGTTGGTGCCGGTTGTACAGGCACGGCGTGAGGGGCGGCCGATGGGCGCTCCGCTCCTCGCGGCGACCGGTCCGATCATGCTCATCGGGTTGGGGTTGATGCTGTACAACGCCCTGCGATTCAACAATCCGTTTGAATTTGGGCAACATTACCAGTTGCACGCCGAGCGGCAGATGGCGCGGCATTTCTTCAGCCTGCAATATCTCTGGTTCAATTTCCGGGTGTATTTTCTGGAGCCGGTGCGCTGGACGACTCACTCCCCGTTCGTGCGGGGAATCGTCATGCCGCCCGTTCCGCCGGGTCATAGCGTTCCGGAACGCCCGTTCGGCGTCCTGACCACCATTCCGTTGGTATGGCTGGCGCTGGCGGTGCCGCTGGCGTGGCGGGGTCGATCCGAGCCGGCGGGCGGGGTCTTGCGCTGGTTTGTGACGGCGGTGGGCCTGCTCTCGGGAATTTGCGCGTTGACCATGGGCCTCTTCTACGGCGCGTGTGCCCGCTATGAGGTGGACTTCCTGCCCGACTTGGTGCTGCTGGCGGTGATTGGCATCTTGAGTTTGGAGCGCGCACTGGCCCCGACCTCGGAGTCGGGGCAGGCTGACCGGCCGGTTCGGCGGCGCGCGCTACGCTCGGGTTGGGGCCTGCTGCTGGGTTTCTCGGTGGCCTTCAACCTGTTGGCGGGCGTTGAGCATTCTGCCGAGCTACAGACCGGCTTGGGCAATCAACTGCTCCAGGCCGGCAACGTTTCCGAGGCGTTCGAGCACTACCAGCAGGCGCTGCGGATTGATCCGGATTACGCGAACGCGCACGAGAGCCTGGGGAACGCCCTGGTACAGCTCGGCAGGTTGCCGGAGGCGAATGTACAGTACCAGCAAGCGCTACGGATCAAGCCCGATGACCCGGAGACGCACTACAATCTGGGAACGGCCTTCACGTTGGAGGGGAAGACCAGCGATGCCATCGGGCAATATGAACAGGCCCTGCGGATCAAACCGGATTTCGCGGAGGCGCACTACAACTGTGGGGTTGCCTTGGAACAGGTGGGCCGGGTGCCGGACGCGATCACCCACTACGAGGAAGCGTTGCGGATCAAGCCCGATCTTGCCGAGGCATACAACAACCTCGGGGCCGCTTTGGCGCACACGGGCAAGGTTGCGGAAGCCATCGCCCATTTCGAGCAGGCCCTGCGGATCAAGCCGGATTTCGCCGAGGCGCACTACAATTACGGGGTTGCCTTGGAGCAGGTGGGACGGGTGCCGGAGGCGATCACCCACTACGAGAAAGCGTTGCGGATCAATCCCGGTCTTGCCGAGGCGCGGACCGCGCTCGCGCGACTGCAGGCTCGCCAGTGAGAGGAAACGCCGTTCTGTTTTTTCGTGATGGCGACATGCTACTATTGGCTCGATGACAAGGCAGAAGCCCATCGAAGCCGAGTCAGACGAGACGCGCCGAGTGTGTGCCGACGGCGCAAACGCGACCATGTCGTCCTCGGCACCGAAAACTCGGGTCCGACCGATGAGGAACGCAAGTAAATCGCCCATTGCCGGTGCGGCTCTCATCATTGTGCTGACGGTGCTGGTGTACCTGCCGGTGATGCACGGGGGATTCGTCTGGGACGACGATTCGTGGACGACCGGTATCAAGGGGTTGCTGCGCGACTTTTCCGGCCTCCGTTCGATGTGGTGCCAGCTCACCGCTCTACAGCAGTATTATCCGCTCTCGGGCACCACGTTTTGGCTCGACTACCATCTCTGGGGTTTTTGGCCGCTGCCCTATCATGTGGAGAATGTGTTGCTGCACGCCGCATCAGCCGTGCTGTTTTGGCAGTTGCTGCGGCGGCTGGAAACGCCCGGGGCGTGGCTGGCGGGCGCCGTCTTCGCGCTTCACCCGGTGATGGTCGAATCCGCCGGGTGGATTACGGAACGGAAGAACGTCCTTTCACTGGTGTTCTATCTTGGGGCATTGCTGGCGTATGGCCGGTTCAATTCGTTTTGGAAGGAAGACAACGGCTCCGGATCGCAACACCGGGGCGCGTATGCGCTGGCATTGCTGTTGTGTCTGGGCGCGCTGTTGGCGAAAACGACGGCATTCTCCCTGCCGGCAACAATTGTGCTGATCGGCTGGTGGAAGCGCGGACGGGTTCGGTGGCGGGACGACGTACTGCCAACGCTGCCAATGTTCGCGTTGGCGATCGGGCTTTGCCTGGTGACAGCTTGGCTGGAGAAAACGCACGTTGGCGCTCAGGGACCGGACTCTGCCCTGACTTTCGCGGAACGTTGGCTGATTGCCGGGAGGGCGACGTGGTTCTACATCGGCAAGCTTCTTTGGCCGGCCAATCTCTGTTTTGTGTATCCGCGGTGGCAGCCCGACGCCGGGTCATGGCAACAATGGTTGTATCCGGTCGGCCACCGCCGGCGTGCTTGTCGCGCTCTGGCTGGCGCGGCGCCGGATGGGACGCGGGCCGGCGACGGCGGCATTCTTTTACGTGGGGACACTTTTCCCATTGCTGGGATTCTTCAACGCGTTTGGGATGCGCTACTCGTTCGTGTGGAACCACTGGGTATATCTCCCCAGTCTCGGCCTGATTGCGTTGGCCGCGGCACTGGTCGCCCGTGCGGCTGTCGTTCTCCGGGCTCCCCGTGCGGTCTACGGAGTGGCCGCCGTCGTGCTGGTGGCGCTGGGAACACTCACCTGGAGGCAGGGACACATCTACCGGGATGTGGAAACACTCTGGCGCGATACTCTGACGAGGAATCCCCAGTGTTGTATGGCGCACAACAATCTGGGGCTCGTTTTGGAGCAGGCGGGTAAGGTGCGGGAAGCAATCGGACACTACGAGCAGGCCCTGCGGATCAAGCCCGATTACGCGGAAGCACACAACAATTTGGGAATGGCGTTGGCGCAAATGGGAAGAACGCCGGAAGCAGTGGCGGAATGGGAACAGGCCCTACGGATCAAACCCGGTGATGCCGAGGCGCATAACAATCTGGGAGATGTCTTGTTGCAGGAGGGCAAGGTCGGCGATGCCATCGGGCGCTACGAGCAGGCGCTGCGCATCAAGCCCGATTACGCCGACGCGCACAACAATCTCGGGGCCGCCTTGGCGCAAACGGGCAGGATCGAGGAGGCCATCGCCCAGTACGAGCAGGCCCTGCGGATCAAGCCCGATTACGCGGAAGCGCACTGCAATCTGGGCATCGCCTTGCAGGACACCGGTAAGATCGAGGAAGCCATCGCCCACTTCGAACGGGCGCTGCGGATCAAGCCCGATTACGCCGACGCACATTACAGTCTGGGACTCGCCCTGGCCCGACTGGGCCGGCGGCCGGAAGCCGTGGGACATTGGGAGCAGGCGCTGCGGATCAACCCCGATTATGCCGAAGTGCACTACTCCTTGGGGATCGTGTTGCAGCAGGCAGGCCGCGTGACGGAGGCCCGGGAGCATTATGAACAGGCGCTGCGCAGCAAGCCCGATTACGCCGACGCGCACGCCAATCTGGGAGATATCTTCTTGCAGGAGGGCCAGCTCGGCGATGCCATCGGGCATTACGAACAGGCGCTGCGCATCAAACCCGATTTCGCCGAGGCGCACTACAATCTGGGACTCGTCCTGGCCCAACTGGGCCGGCTGCCGGAAGCCATGGGACATTGGGAGCAGGCGCTGCGCATCAAGCCCGATTTCGCCGAGGCCCACTACAATCTGGCGATGGCCTTGGCCCAAACGGGCCGGAGCCCGGAAGCGATCGAGCATTTGAAGCAGGCGCTTCGGATCAACCCCAATTTCGCTCAAGCGCGAAACGCACTCGCGGAACTCCAAGCTGGCCGGTAAGCAGAAGCTTGAGGGTTGCGCTGGAGCCGGGTCGGTCGCTTCGGAATGTGCGTGCAACTCCTGTTGTCAACTTGACACCCTCGGCACGGAATCGTGAACCTGCTGCAGCACGACGCTTTTTTGTGCGAATGGTGCGACCAGCGCGGCATCGACTACACCGATAAAGCCACCCGGGCCGCACCGGAAGCTCCTCAGGAGCCGGACAGTGGTCGAGGCAAGATATTGGGCCTGAAAACTCCGCGGAGTCGAACTGCTTTGCTGCTGCCGGTGTCGAGGGACCAGGCGCGGATGTCCAGTTTTCCCGCGGGCAGCATGCTTGCGGGGAAGACCACTTGCCAGTAGAAGAACCTCAGGGACGAACCGGCCGGTTCGCCGGGGCGTTTGAAGCCCATGTCGGCAATGGCGAACGGCACCGCATCGCCGCCCGGTTGTTCCCCAACTCAGCACGACCGCGTCGGCCGGCGATCGCGTCCGCGGGTTACAGGCCCACCCGATGATGCCGGTCTTGCCGTTACCGGCGTCGCCCACCCACTCGATTTTTCCGCAAGCGTCGATGTCGGTGATACCCGAATCCTCCATGTCCTGCATACGGGCGCGTTTGATCAGCGGTGGATGCAGCCAGCCATGGGCGTTCAGGAAATCCGCGGCCCCGCGCATCTCTTCCTCGGAGGCTTCGCCCATTAGCCGCGGGGAGTCCTGGTGTATCAAGTCGATGAACTGCAGAGCCGCCTTGCGCTGCAGCAAATTGGCTTGAAATCTCTCGAAGCCCTGAACGCTCTCGGAAAACTTGAAAATGTGCAGCGCGAGCACGGCCGTCAGCAGCGCGCGTAGCCCGCCGCTTACCATCGGTCGGATGTTCCATCGGCTTGTCCGCCGCACCAGGTCCTCGGCCAGCAACGGCAGCAAAAAGATCAACGCGACCGGCAGCATGAGGGCGTAGCTGGCGTAGCGCGTCCAGACCGCCGCGCCGAGGCCAATCCCCATCCGGCTCAGGGTGATCAGAATTCCATTTCCGATGGAGTAGGCCCCCAACATCGTCCAAATCAATGCGCGGTCGCGCAGTTGATCGTCGTGCCAACGATACAGCAGATAGCCGCAGGCCAGCAGCATCAGCGTCAGCATCGTTCCGCCGATGATCCGGGCGATCAGGAAGTAATCGATCTGGGTGAGAAAGGTCAGCGGATTACCCTGATAGAGCAGAAGGAATGACAACGCGTCGAGTGGATGTTGGAGTGACTCGGTCGGCGGCGGATGGTGGGCCGGACGGGTGTAATGATAAAAGTACGCGGCCGCCGTGAGCACAAGACCGCCGGTCCATGCCAGCACCGGCCACAACCGCCACTCGCTCCAACGAGGCGGATCGCTGCGGAGAAAGAGCAGCGGCCCGCAGAGAATCCAGCAGAGCAATCCGCTGGCGGTGGAGAATGTGGCGATCGTGGCGAGAACCGCGCACAGGCCCAACCGCCAGTTGGGCCGCAGATTCGAGCAGGCTACCGCCATCGCGCCAATGATGCTGGCCATCGGCAGCAGATTCGCCAGGCTCACGCCCCAGAGCCAGGTCTCGCCACTGGCGGGTGAGAAGATCAGCACGTTGGCCGCGATAAAGGGGCCCATTTCCATCGCACCGATCGGGCCGCTGACGCGGCGGTGCATGCGATAGATACTAAAGCTAACCATGCAGACGCAAAGCCACGTCCCGATCAATTCCGCCTTGACGTTCCAATGGGTGAAATACGCCAGCGGCAGATAAACCAGCCGCGGAAAGAACATTCGATGCTCGTTATGTTGTGCCCACAGATCGGTGAAAGTGAGTTGATGCTCCAGGAATTTCTTGAAGATCGGGGCTTCGCACTGCCACTGGTCGTAATAGGGCGCGTTCACGCCGTAGTGAAGAATGAAGGCGAGAATCACAAGAGCCGGAATTGTTGAAATGGCTAGTGACATGAGCCACGCCCAATGGAATCGGTGGTTGATGGGTCGATTCGTCATGGCAGTATCGAAGACCTCTACGCGCTCGTTAATCCGAGCCACGCTTCTCATGGACACTAGAAGAAGGAGCCCACGCAATCAAGCGCATTGCGCTGGGTTGTGCGCGGCGACGGTCACTCCCCGGCCCGTATTTCTCAGAGCAAGGCCGGCTGTGGTTTGGTGGGAACTGAGAGCCGACAGTAGGATGACGAGGCAGCATCACGCAGGGCTGTTCTGGTTTTTCGTAATGGTGCCATGCTATGGTCGGCTCGATGACAGGCCGGAAGCCAATCGTTGACCCTCCGCATCAAGAGGCGGACGCGTCGTCCCCCGCACCGGAAACGTACTTCGCCCACCGCCCTTGGCTTCTGGCGTTTGTTTTGGTGATCGTCACGTTCGCAGCGTACCAACCGACATGGCATGCCGGCTTCATCTGGGATGACGACGATCACCTGACCGCCAACCCGGCCATGACGGCACATCATGGCCTGAAGTTGATTTGGTCGTCGCTGGCCGTCGGCCGATATTATCCGTTGACCCTGACAACCTTCTGGGTCCAACGGCGGCTCTGGGGACTGCATCCCCTGCCCTACCATCTGGTCAATGTCGCCTTTCATGCGACGAATGGTGTCTTGGTCTTCCTTTTGTTGCGTCGCTTGCGGGTCCGGGCAGCATGGCTGGCGGCGATGTTGTGGGCGCTCCACCCGGTCAATGTCGAATCGGTGGCGTGGATCACCGAACTCAAGAACACGCAATCGGGGTTGTTCTTCTTTCTGGCTGTGTGGTGCTTTCTTCGGTGTGAAACCGGCGCGCGGCGTCGCTGGTACGGGCTGGCGCTGCTGTGTGGGCTGGCGGCGCTGCTCAGCAAACCGTCAACCGTCGTGTTGCCCCTGGCGCTGCTGTTGTGTGTCTGGTGGGAGCGAAGATCCTGGAGGCGAGCGGACATTCTGCGAATCGCCCCGTTCTTGATACTGGCGTTGGGGATGTCGGCGCTAACCGTCATCGAGCAACGCGGGCACATCCAGAGGGAAAACACCGCCGAATGGAATCTGGGGATGGGCGAGCGGTTTATCGTGGCGGGCAAGGCGGTCTGGTTTTACGCGTCGAAAACAGTGTGGCCCGTGCGCTTGACGTTCGTCTATCCGCACTGGAACCTGGACGCGGGCTCATTCTGGAGCTGGCTGCCACTGGCCGGACTGGTGGCCGTCGGCGCGCTCTTGGGGGCAAGGCGGCGACAGTCCTGGGCGCGGGCCGGGTTGTTCGCGTGTGGTTTCTTTGTGTTGGCGCTGTTGCCCGTGCTCGGATTCGTTGATGTCTATTACTTTCGGTACTCCTTTGTTGCCGACCACTTTCAATATCTGGCCTGCCTCGGGTTGATCTCTCTGGTCGCGAGCACAGGCGCGGCAATCTGCGAACGAACCGGCCACTGGGGCCGCGGTCTCGGAACAGTCGCCGCCGCCATCGCGCTGCTGACCCTGGGCGTGTCCACCTGGAAGCAGGCCCGCATCTATCAAAATTCGGAAACACTCTGGGGCGATACGCTGGCGAAAAATCCCCGGTGTTGGATGGCCCACAACAATCTGGGGGCGGCCCTGGTGTTATTGGGCAGGATCCAGGAAGCCAGGGAGCACTACGAGCAGTCGCTGCAGATTAACCCCAGGAATGCTGAGGCGCATAACAATTTGGGAGATGTCTTGTTGCAGGAGGGCAAGGTCGGCGATGCCATCGGGCGCTACGAGCAGGCGCTGCGCATCAAACCCGATTACGCCGACGCGCACAACAATCTCGGGGCCGCCTTGGCGCAAACGGGTAGGATCGAGGAAGCCATCGCCCATTACGAGCAGGCCCTGCGGATCAAGCCCGATTACGCGGAAGCGCACTGCAATCTGGGCATCGCCTTGCAGGACACCGGTAAGATCGAGGAAGCCATCGCCCACTTCGAACGGGCGCTGCGGATCAAGCCCGATTACGCCGACGCACATTACAGTCTGGGACTCGCCCTGGCCCGACTGGGCCGGCGGCCGGAAGCCGCGGGACATTGGGAGCAGGCGCTGCGGATCAACCCCGATTATGCCGAAGTGCACTACTCCTTGGGGATCGTGTTGCAGCAGGCAGGCCGCGTGACGGAGGCCCGGGAGCATTATGAACAGGCGCTGCGCAGCAAGCCCGATTACGCCGACGCGCACGCCAATCTGGGAGATATCTTCTTGCAGGAGGGCCAGCTCGGCGATGCCATCGGGCATTACGAACAGGCGCTGCGCATCAAACCCGATTTCGCCGAGGCGCACTACAATCTGGGACTCGTCCTGGCCCAACTGGGCCGGCTGCCGGAAGCCATGGGACATTGGGAGCAGGCGCTGCGCATCAAGCCCGATTACGCCGAGGCGCACAACGCCTTGGGGATGGCTCTGGAGCAGGCCGGCCGGGTGCCGGAGGCGATTGGACACTACCAGCAGGCGCTCCGCCTCAAGCCGGATTTGACCGCCGCCAGCAACGCCCTCGCGCGACTGCAACCTCGCCAGTAAGCCGAGCGGCAAGGGTTGCCGCGAGACGGCGTCGCGTAGTGCCGACGCCCGAAGGGTGTAGCTCAGGGGACTGAGCGGAGCCAACCAAAGCCCCGGTCGCAAGCTTCTCGAACGAATTCGGCCGTCTACAGGTGTGCCGTTACGCCAAAATCACGCAAATTCGACTTGGGTACCAGGCCCGTAACATGCTAATATACAGCTGACTTGCTATGATTGGTTCGACGACAAGAACAAAGCTCATCGAAGCCGAGTCAGACGAGACGCGCCGAGTGTGTGCCGACGGCGCAAACGCGACCACCATGTCGTCCCCGGCAACGGAAATTCGGTTCGCGCCCCGCCCCTGGCTCCTGGCCTTGGTCTTGGTGATCGTCACGTTCGTCGCCTACCAGCCCATCTGGCGCGCCGGCTTCATCTGGAATGACGACGCTCACCTGACCGCCAACCCGGCCATGACCGCACCCCATGGCCTGAAGATGATTTGGTCGTCACTGGCCGTCGGCCGATATTACCCATTGACCCTGACAAACTTCTGGTTCCAATGGCGCCTCTGGCGATTGCATCCGTTGCCGTACCACCTGGTGAATGTCCTCTTTCATGCCGCCAACGCTGTGGTGGTCTATTTCCTCTTGCGCCAACTGCGACTACCCGCGGCATGGCTGGCCGCGATGGTCTGGGCGCTCCACCCGGTCAACGTCGAATCGGTCGCATGGATTACCGAGTTGAAGAACACACAGTCGGGCCTGTTCTTCTTCTTGTCGCTGCTGTTTTTCTTGAGATTCGCGGAGGAAAAACAGGTGACAAATCGCTGGTACTCCGGGTACGTGGCGGGCCTCTGGTATGTCGCGGCGCTTGTGTGCGGGTTGGCGGCCATCCTCAGCAACGCCACCACCGCCGTGTTGCCCCTGGCGTTGTTGTTGGTCGTGCGGTGGCAGCGCGGTCATTGGGAACGAGCGGACGCCGTGCGCATCGCTCCGTATTTCGGAATGGCCTGGCTGGTCTCGGGATTGGCGATTCTCGAACAATACAGTCAGGCCCTGAAAGCCGGCGCGACCGAATGGCGGTTGACGTGGGCCGAGCGGCTCGTGATCGCGGGGAAAGCCATCTGGTTCTACGCGGCCCGGGTCCTGTGGCCCTTCCGCTTGACGTTCGTGTATCCACGGTGGACCATCCACGCGTCGTCCGTGTGGTCGTGGGTGCCGATTGCCGCGCTGGTGGCGCTCACCGTGGCGTTATGGCGATACCGGGGCCGGGCGTGGTGTCGCGCCGTGTCGTTTGCCGGCACTTACTTTGTGGTGGCGCTGTTGCCCGTGCTCGGGTTCTTTAATCTATTCTTTTTTCGGTACTCCTTTGTCGCCGACCACTTTCAGTATCTCGCCAGCGTCGGGATCATCGCCTTGGTGTGCGGCACCGCCGCGACCCTCCGTCAGCGCGCCGTCTCGTCCTCCATAGCCACCTCGGCGAGGGAGGAAGCCCAGGCAAAAGCTGGTTGGCGAAGGCAGGTTGGCGAAGCCGGACTTGTCCGCCGTGGCGAATACCTTGCCGCATTGGCGGTCGCCTCCCTCCTGACCGCGCTGGGAATTCTGACGTGGAGACAGGCCCGCGTGTACCAAAACTCGGAAACCCTCTGGCGCGACACACTGGCGAAAAATCCCCGCTCGTGGCTGGCGCACTACAATCTGGGAACTGTCTTCGCGCAGGACGGGAAAACCGGCGACGCCATCGGGCAGTATGAACAGGCCCTGCGGATGAGGCCCGATTCCGTCGAGGTGCATTGCAGTCTGGGATACCTCTTCTTGGAGGAGGGGAAAATCAGTGACGCCATCGGGGAGTATGAACAGGCCCTGCGGATCATGCCGGGTCTGCATCAGGTCCACTACAATCTGGCGGTCGCTTTGGAGCGGGCGGGCCGGACCGGGGACGCCATCGCCCACTACGAGCAGGCCTTGGAGATCAATCCCGATTACCCCGAGGCGCATTTCAATCTGGGAACTCTCTTGTTGCAGGAGGGGAAAACCAACGATGCCATCGGGCACTATGAACAGGCCGTGCGGCTCAAGCCGGCGTTGCCCCAATTGCACTACCATCTGGCGATGACTTTGGAGCAGGCGGGCCGGACGGAGGAAGCCATCGCCCACTTCGAGCAGGCCCTGCGGATCAAGCCCGATTACGCCGAGGCCCATTTCAATCTGGGTTATGTCTTGTTGCAGGAGGGGAAAACCAGTGATGCCATCGGGCACTATGAACAGGCCGTAAGGCTTGAGCCGGATTTGCTCCAGGTCCATTACAATCTGGCGATCGCCTTGGAGCAGGGCGGCCGGATTGAGGAAGCGATCGCCCACTACGAGCAGGCCCTGCGGATCAAGCCCGAGTTCACGCAGGCGCATTCCAATCTGGGAGACCTCCTGTCGCAGGAGGGGAAAACCAGCGACGCCATCGGACAGTATGAACAGGCCCTGCGGCTCGAGCCCGAGTTCGCCCGGGCGCACTTCGGCCTGGCGACCGCTTTGGAGCAGGCGGGCCGGACGCAGGACGCCATCGCCCACTACGAGCAGGCCCTGCGGGTCAAGCCCGATTACGCCGAGGCGCATTCCGGTCTCGGACATGTCTTGTTGCTGGAAGGGAAAATCAGCGACGCCATCGCGCAGTATCAAGAGGCTCTGCGGATCAATCCCGAGTTTGCCCGGGCCCACTTCGGCTTGGGGACCGCTTTGGAGCAGACGGGCCGGACGGAGGACGCCTTCGTCCACTACGAGCAGGCGCTCTGGATCGATCCCAAGTTCACCGAGGCCCAGACCGCCCTCACCCTCCTGCGCGCTCCCAGGTAAGTTGGGCGCTCCATATTGTGGCTGGATGCCTGTCGTGTAGGTATCCAGCCGAGTTCGTTCCATTGTAGTATTCCTCCCCCCTGCCCTTGTAGCCGCCCCGCTCTGTCGTGCCTTTGCCGGCATTGACCATTTTCCATTGACCATCTTCCCCTCCCTCGGCGCCTACGCCGGAAACTTTAGCGAAATCTTTCCCTCCCCTCCTCCGTCAAACTTGCCTGCCCTGAGCCTGTCGAAGGGTCCGCCCACGGCAAATACCCAAATTTGCCAAAAACCCTCATTTTTGCCCCGCCGATCTGCCCTCCCATCGCCGAAATCCCCTCTAAAACGCCACTTTTGAGAGTGGCCCAGATTGTGCAACTAGGGTCATTTAACGCTAGCAAAATTGACCACCATGAATCGCTCAACCAGGCCAATCAAAGGAGGTGAGCCCCGCCATAACCCCTTGAAAACTGGGCTCAATTAACGGTTTTCAGGCGGCTGACAGCCCCCCCAAAAAAAGTGCACAAAAAGGTGAATTAGTTATTGACACTATGTGCCCCCCCTGATAGTCTTGCCCCAGATAGATTCACCGAGTCAGTGGAGTAGGACGTATAGGGAAAACGAAAGTTCACCGAGTCGTGAACGAGGTTTTGGGAAATAGGCGAGGAGAAGACATGCAAAGAGCGAATTATGCAAGGGGCTTGCGCTTCCTACCGATAGTAGCTTTCATCACCACTGTGGGAGTGCTTTCTGCCAGCGCGCAGAATGTGTACACCGACCCGGTGGGTTTCATCACACTAACCGCTGAAGGGACCGCCGGTCCTGGCAGCAGCCCAGCCAAGTCGTTTTGGGGCTTGGGCATGACACCGGTTTCCGTGCTGCGTGGCCAGATCGGCACTGTCAATGGCACTCAGCTTCCCGTCAACAGCACGCTGACCCCCGGCCAGTACAACGCCGTGGCCGAAGGCGCGCAGTATTACATCGAGGACTTGGGCTCCAATGGGACCGCGGTCGGGTTCACGGACGACATCATCAGCAACGATGCCGCTAACGTGTACACCACCACTGATGATCACCTCGAAATTATCTCGGGCGATAACTTCAAGATCTATCCGCACTGGACCATGTCCAGCGTGTTCGGCGCGACCGATCAGGCCGGCCTGCAACCGGCCAGCGATAGTGTCACGGTTCCGAATCCGGTGACGAAGGGTAGCGCGACGTACGTTTACGAATCGGCCAGTAAGAGCGTGACCGCTGGCTGGAAGAACGTGCTCAATGGTGCCGATGCCAACTCAGTGCCGCTGTATCAGGATCAAGGCCTTCTCATTAGCCGAACGGCTACGACGAATCTCTTGGTCCAGTTGGTCGGCGGTGTCAAAGTCGGCACGACGATCATCCCGCTGGATGGACCGGGCGCTAACTTTGCCGCTAATGTGTATGCGTCGTCGGCTATCACGTTATCCACGAGTCATCTGTACACCGACGGTAATTCGACGGACAGCGTTGTGGCTGCCATCGATTCGGTTGCGGTCCATAATGATGCAACCGGTGTCCTCAGCACGTACGTCTACGAAAATGCCAGCAAGAGCGTCACGGCTGGCTGGAAGAACGTGCTCAATGGCGCGGATGCTTCGAACGTCGCGATTCCGTTGGGCGCAAACATACTGATTAACCTCGGCACGGGTCATCCCGGGTTCAACTGGAACCTCCCGGCGCCGTATTGAAATTGAATAGGTCGTTAAACAGAAAATCGTATCAACAATCAGGGTAAGAAAGACAGAAGGGAAAGGATAAAGGAAAGAACAATGAAGAGCATCAAATATATCGTAGCAGCACTCGTGATCGCGGGACTCGCGTCACGGTCGTATGCGACAATCACAGTGGCTTGGCAGACGGCAACAACCACATACCTCAGTGACAGCACCGGCGCGGCTGGTTATCTCAGCGGCGACTTGGATGAGGTCGGCGTGTTTGCCACAACGCCCACACAGGGCAGCTCGAGCCTGGCTGGGTTTACCGTGTTCGCCACGGACCTCACCGGCACTGGCGCTAACGTTGGTATTGTCGGCGGTGGAGACGCATTTGCGTCTGGCTCCGGCACGGCCGGCGCGACATTCAACCATAAGCAGATCTACTTCGTTGAGTTTAACGCACCGACAGCCGGGGCGGCGACGCAAGAGGGGATCTTCTACGTCAACGACTTAGACAACGGCTCTTGGCAGTTCCCGGCGGACACGGACGCGGGCACCACGACAACGTTCGACCTGGGGTCGTTCTTTACGGACACGGCAGCCACCGAAGCCGCTGGCGCGACCGTTGTGTTCGGTAGCGTGGGCGTGGACGGCTCAGGCCCTTACAACATCCTCGAGACCGCAGTAGTTCCGGAGCCTTCGAGCATCGCGCTCGTGGTGCTGGGATTGCTCGGCGGAATCGGAATGATCCGTCGTCGTCGTAGCTAATCGATCAATCCTTTGTCTCTGTCTTCCAGGGGGCCAGTCGAAAGACTGGCCCCTTGTTCTTTCCCCCCTGTGTTCTTGCCGCACCTGTAGCCGCACCCTTTAGGGTGCGTCCTGTCGCGCCTTTGCCGTGTCCGTAGCCGCACCTTTTAAGGTGCGTGGCCGTTGTCCTAATGTATCCGAACCCCAACAACCCCCAACCCCGCGCCGGCGCCCTTCTGGCTGCCTCCCCCTTCCCCCGCGAAAAACGTCACCGACTCCCGCGTGACTCGTACCGTGGACAAATCAACGTGGTGTTTACACTTTGCGTTGCCAAACGGGCTTCGCTATTCGTCGACGGTGAGGTTGTGGCAGCATTCATATCCCTGTTGGGCGCTGCTGCGGAGAAACACGCCTGTGTCGTCTCCATTTACTGCTTCATGCCGGACCACGTCCACGTTTTGGTCGGCGGCCGGTATGAGTCCTCGGATACGTGGGCGGCCATTGCGCTGTTCAAACAACGGACCGGGTTCTGGCTCGGACGCCATCGCCCGGGCATCGGTTGGCAGAAGGATTTCTACGACCATATCATCCGTCGGGACGAGGACCTGGGCGCGCCCGTGAGATACATTGCCGGCAACCCCGTGCGCAAAGGCCTGGTGAAGGACTGGCGGGAGTATCCGTTTACCGGCGCAATCGGAGTCAGTCTGGACACGATCATCAGCAGCACGATCACATTGTAACTGTCGTTGTAGCCGCACCTGTCGCCGTATCCTGTAGCCGCACCTTTTAAGGTGCGCGGTCGTTGTTGTAATGAATGCGGACCTCAACAAAACCCAACGCAGGCTAAAGCCTGCGGCTACACCACCGCCCGAGCGACCCCTGTAGCCGCACCTTTTAAGGTGCGTCCTGTCGTACCGTTGTCGTGCCCGTCCTCACCCCACTCCAACTTTCTGTTCGCCATCCGCGCGACCCTCCCCTACTCTTTCCCTTCGTGAATGCGCGGAAACTCGTCCCGCTGGTGCTGGTGCTCGCGGGCCTCTGGGCCTGGCACAACAGCTTTCAGGGACCATTCATTTTTGACGACGTGGCGTCCATCCCGGACAATCCGCACATCTGTCAGTTGTGGCCGATTCCCCGGGCCATGTCTGCGCCCCCCTCTTGCACGGTCAACGGGCGCCCGGTGGTTTGTCTCACCCTCGCGCTGAACTACGCGTTGGGCGGATTAAACGTTTGGGGCTGCCACGCGTTCAACCTGGCGGTGCACTTGTCGTCCGCATGGCTGTTGTTTGGGATTCTCCGCCGGACGCTGCAGGACGGGAGATTTCGTGATCGATTCGGCGGCGCGGCCATCTGGCTGGCGGCGGTGATCGCCCTCCTTTGGGAGGTGCATCCGCTGCAAACGGAAAGCGTCACCTACATTGTCCAACGCACCGAATTGCTGGTGGGCCTGTTCCTGCTGCTGACGTTGTATTGCGTGCTGCGCGGTTCCCGGTCCGTCCGCCCACGCGGCTGGTATTTGTCGGCTGTCATCGCGTGTGCCTTGGGCATGGGAAGCAAGGAGGTCATGGTTGCCGCTCCGCTGGTTGTGTGGCTCTACGATTACGTATTTCTGGCGTCGTCATTTCGCGACTTGTGGCAGCGGCGCCGCGGCTTGTATATCGGCCTGGCCGCAACCTGGCTCATCTTGGCGGTGTTGGTGGCGCGGAAAACCCATCCCATGACGGGATTTGGGATCAACGGCCTGTCGTCATGGGCCTACTTGCGGACGGAGGCGGGCGTGATCGCGTACTATCTGCGGCTCTCGTTTTGGCCGCGCCCGCTCGTGATTGATTATTTTGACTGGCCGGTGGCGTCGTCGCTGAGAGATTGCCTCGCACCGGGTCTCCTGATGATTGCCCTGCTCGGCGCGACTGTCTGGGCGCTTCGTCGTCGGCTGGCGGCGGGCTTTTGGGGCGCTTGGTTCTTTCTTATTCTGGCGCCAACGTCGAGCATCCTGCCCAGCGTCGGTGAAGTGGCGGCGGAACGGCGAATGTACCTGCCGCTGGCCGCGGTGGTAACGATGGTCGTGATCGGCGCGTTCGCGATCGGCAAACGGCTGCTCAACAGGCGGCCGGGTGTTGCGCTCGGATGTTTGGCCGCCGTGTCCGTGGCGGTGGTGCTCACAGGCTTGACCATCCAACGCAACCGTGATTACCGATCGGCGTTGACGATCTGGCAGGACACGGTGGCGAAGCGTCCCAACAACCCCCGCGCGCTCGGTTCCCTGGGGAATGCCTTGGCGGAATTGGATGATGTCGCGGCCGCGCTGGAGCGCTTTGAGCGGGCTCTGCGGATCAAGCCGGACGATGCCGAGTTACACTACAATTTGGGACTCACCTTGCAGCGCGCACGCCGGTTGCCCGAGGCGATGGAGCATTACCAACAGGCGGTGCGCCTGAAGCCCGATTACGCCGAGGCGTATAACAACCTGGGGTTCGGCTTGCAGCAAACGGGCAACCTGCCCGACGCGATCGCAGATTATCAACAGGCGGTGCGGATCAAACCCGAGTTTGTGGTGGCGCGCTACAATTTGGGAAATGCCCTGGCTTCCTCGGGGAGACTTGCCGGAAGCCATCACGCAGTACCAGGAGACGTTGCGGCTCAACCCCGATCATGCCGGGGCGCACCTCAACCTGGGCGCGGCGTTGTCGAAACTGGGCCGGTCCGATGCCGCCGTCCAGCAATACCAGGAGGCGCTGCGCATTCAGCCGGACTACGCCGTGGCGCATAACAGTCTGGCTAATGCCCTGGCACGGGCGGGCCGGCTCGACGAGGCGATTGGTCAGTACCAGCAGGCCCTGCAAAGCCTCCCCGATTCTGTTGAGATACATTGCAATTTGGCGGTTGTGTTGGAACGGGCCGGCCGCGTCCCCGAAGCCATCGACCACTACCAGCAGGCGTTGAAGCTCCAGCCGGGTTTGACCGCCGCAAAAATTGCCCTCTCCCGGCTGCAGCCCGGACCGTAGCCGCACTCGTTTCCGCTCCGCATTGTAGGGCGGGATGCCCCGTCCGACGGGTGTATCCCGCCTCGCCGCTCCTCCGCCATTGTCCCCTACAACTTGGAAATCCCCATCCGCGCGACCTTCCCCTGCTCTCTCCCCTCGTAAGCGCCCTGGAATTTGCCCTACTGGTTGGCTGGGCTCGTGACATTCGACAGCTCCCGGTACGCATGTCCGCTGCGATACAATTCCAACCGCGCCTCGATTTCTTTCACCAATTTCGCTTGCCGGGCAGAACGAGCCAAATCGATGGCCTTCTGGGCGGTGGCGATGGCATCGTCAAACCGGCCCGCCGCGGCGTACGCCACGGCCAGGGTATCGAGATCACCTGCCGCACGATTGCCGGTAAGCTCGCACGCTCGCTGCGCCAGAGTCACCGCGCGCCCCGGATCGCCGCCTTGCGCCGTCGGAAGCGTGGCCAGCAGCCATGCCAGATTGTTCTGGGCTTCGGGCAGATCCGGGTTTATTAGCAGCGCCTGCTCCCATTGGCCAAGCGCGTCATGTGCGTTTCCCGTCGCGATGAGAGCAACGCCCAACTTGCTATGTGCATCGGCATCCTTGGGATTAATCCGCAGGGCCTGCTCGTAATGCTGGATCGCCTCCTGAAGATTGCCCAATCGGACGAACGCATTCCCCAGATTGTAGTGCGCCGCAGCCAAATCGGGTTTGAGCCGCACCGCCTGCTCGCAGTGCTCGATTGCCTTCCTAACTTCGCTGGTCCGCAGTAAGGCATTCCCCAAGTTGTTGTGTGCCTCGGGAAAACCGGGGTTGATCCGCAAGGCCTGTTCATAATGCTGGATAGCTTCACTGATCTTGCCCTCCCCCAAAAAGGCATTTCCCAGGTTGTAGTACGTCCCGTCCCGATCGGGCGCGATCCGCAGTGCCTGCTCGTAGTGTGCGATGGCTTCCTGAATCTTGCCCGACTGTTGCAGGGCCAATCCCAGGTTGTTGTGCGCCTCGGCGTAATCGGGCGTGATCCGCAGTGCCTGTTCGTAGTGTGCGATGGCTTCCTGAATCTTGCCCGACTGTTGCAGGGCCAATCCCAGGTTGTTGTGCGCCTCGGCGTAGTCGGGCCTGATCTGCAGCGCCTGCACGTAATGCCGAATCGCATCCGGCAGCCGGCCTGATCGCATCAAGGCAATCCCGAGGTTGTTGTGAGCGCGTGGGTTCTGTGGGCGCTTCGCCACAGTATCGTCCCAGATGGCGAAGTCTGAGATGTAATCGCGGTTGCGTTGGATGGTGAGGCCGGCCAATGGCACCACCACAAACCCGCACGCCATCCATCCGAGAACGGCGCCGGATTGGCTGCGGAGAAGCTTCTTTCCGAGCACAAACGCGACGAGCACCACCACCGTCACGATGGCCGCCAGCGGCAGGTACATGCGATGTTCATAGGCCGGGCTGTCTAGGGGAATGATGCTCGAACTCGGCGCCAGGATGAGGAAGAACCAGGCACCCAAAACGCCCCATGCGGAATTTGTTTTGCACGTCCAAGCGGTTGCTCCCAGCAGTATCGCAATCACCAACGTTGGCAGCAGGATGCTCAGCCCCGTGCCGGCGAGGGGCCACCCGTAGTAGTCAAAACATACTGGGTACGGCCACGCGGTCAGTCGCAGGTAATGAAGGATCACCCCGGGCTCGGTGAGCAGGTACTCCCACCGAGTGACGCCCCCCGCGTGCCGCGCCGCGACTGACGCGTTGGAGAACGTGCCTGCCGAAACCACCATAAAACCCTGTAAGATCCAGGTGGCTGACAGCCCGAGATACAGCGGCCAGCGCCGCCGCGACGCCTCGCGGAACGACCCCGAAACAAACGCGCGGTCATAAAGCATCACCATCAGCGGGGCGGACACCATCACCTCTTTGCTGGCCATCCCCAGCGCGCAGGCGGTCACACACAGGCTGTACCATGGGCGCGGACGGTCCGACGTTGCGCCGCGGATGAAGCAGTACAGCGTGAGCAGGTAGAACAGGCCCATGATCGATTCGGCCCGTTGGATGATGTACGTCACCGACTCGGTCTGCAGAGGATGAACGGTCCAGATGACCGCCACGGCCAGAGCCAATTCATTGGCCACCATGCCGAAGCGCTCGCGCAGAGATGGCTGCAGCAAGGTCCGTCGGACGATGCCCAACAGGGTCAGGCCTGCCAGGATGTGAATGGTCAGGTTCAGCGCATGATAGCCCCACACGTTGTAGCCGCCGAGCGCATAATTGACGGCCAGAGAGAAGTTGACAGCGGGTCGGGCATTAATCAACGCCGAGGACGATGGCGACAGCACATCCCCGATCGGCCATAGACGACGGATCGTCCGGTTTTCCGGGATCCAATGTACGTCATCAAAGATGAATGGGCCCGTGAAACTGTTCTGGTACGCCAGAAGCCCTGCCGCAACGACCAGCAACGGGATGAGTTTCCGCGCGTTCACGAGGGGAAAGACTAGGGCATGGTCACGCGGTTGGCGACCCAAATTTGGGAATTGGCCTTCCTGTTGTTCCGGTCGCTACGGGGTGCCTGGACTCGTCACACCCACCGACCCGCTGTACGGGCGACCGCTGCGATACAATTCCAACCGTGTCTCGATTTCCTTCACCAACTTCACCTGCCCACCAGAGCCGGCCAGTTCGATGGCCTTCTGGGCGGTGGCGATGGCATCGTCAAACCGGCCCGCCGCGGCGTACGCCACGGCCAGGGTATCGAGATCACCTGCCGCACGATTGCCGGTAAGCTCGCACGCTCGCTGCGCCAGAGTCACCGCGCGCCCCGGATCGCCGCCTTGCGCCGTCGGAAGCGTGGCCAGCAGCCGGGCCAGATCGCTCTGCGCCCCGGCCAGGTCAGGCTTGATCTGCAACGCCTCCTCGAACTGCCCAATGGCCTCGCGGCGCCTGCCCAGAATGATGAGGGCAGCACCCATCTCCCTGTGCGCCTCAGCATAATCGGGCTTGATCCGTAGCGCCTGCTCGTACTGCCCGATGGCCTCCGGAATCTTACCGGCCTGCGCCAGCGCCAGACCGAGGTTGTTGCGCGCCACAGCGTCATCGGGCGTGATCCGTACCGCTTGCTCGAAGTGCCCAATCGCCTCTTGCACCCGGCCCAGTTGCATCAGCGCCGCCCCGAGGTTGCTGTGTGCCTCGGGATAATCGGGCCTGACCCGCAGCATCTGCTCGAACTGTCCGATCGCCTCCCGCGGCCGGCCCAGTTGCATCAGCACGACCCCGAGGTCGTTGCGTGCCATGGCATGGTCGGGTTGGATCTGTATCGCCTGCTCAAAGTGCTCAACCGCCTCCGGCAACCGGCCCAGTTGGATGAAAGCCAGCCCGAGATTGTATTGCGCATCAGCGTAATCCGGCTTGATCCGCAGCGCCTGCTGATAATGTTCGATCGCTTCTTCCACCCTCCCCTCCTCCACCAAATCGGCTCCCAGGTTGTTGTGGGCCCGGGGATTGTTGGGACACTTGGCCAGTGTGTCCAGCCAGAGGACAAATTCGGTGCGGTAATCGCGGTTGCGTTGGATGGTGACAATCGTCAGCGCCAATACGACGGCTCCAACCACCCCGCCGGCGATGATTCTTCCCCTTGGGGCTGGGTTTTCAGGAGGTTCTGCCCCATCGCGAACCCGCCGACGGTCACCATGGCCGCCACCGCTGCCAGCGGCAAGTACATGCGGTGTTCCACCGCCAGATCGGCCACCGGCACGAAACTGGAGGTCGGCACCAGGATCAGGAAGAACCAAACCCCCAGAAATCCCAACGCCGGATTCCGCCACCACGTCCATATTGTTACCGCCAGCAATGCGCCCACGACCATCAGCCCGGGCGCCGCGTCTCCCACCGTCCGCGCCACCGGCCAGCCATAAGCGCAACAGTAGTCAAAACACAACGGCTGGGGCCAGAAGGCCAGCCGCAGGTAGTGCAGAATCACCCCCGACTGTGTCAACGCGTAGTCGAGCGGGGGGACGCCATTGTACGCGAACCCCGCGCTCTCGTTCCATTCTGTGGATCCATTCGCCAGTAGCCGCGGGAGCAACAACCATGTGGCCGCCAGGCACGCGTGCAGAATCCATCGTCGCTTCATCACGTCCCGCCACGATTTCGCCAGGTACGCCCGGTCGTAGAGCAGGATCACCACCGGCGCGGTGACCATGACGGGTTTGCTGGCCATGCCCAACGCGCAACTCGCGACGGCCGCCATCGACCACCCCTGGCTTCGCGGCGCCCCACTGCCGCGAACGACACAGTACAGGGTCAATAGGTAGAACAACCCCATCAGTGATTCGCCGCGTTGGATCGTGTAGGTCACGGCCTCCGTTTGCAGCGGATGCGCCAGCCAGATCAACGAAATCACCGCCGCCAGCCACTCGGCGGCTTCGCCAAATCGGGATCGCAACGGTTCCGAAACAAATGCCCGCCGCGCCACTCCGAATAACGTCAGCGCCGCAAGGATGTGCACGCCCACGTTGAACAGGTGGTATCCCCACGGGTTGAGCCCGCCCAGTGCGTAGTTCACCGCCACCGAGAAAAGCACCACCGGCCGCGAAGTGTGAAGCACGATGTCCCACGGCGGCCAGAGCTGGCGAATCCGGGGATTCTCCGTGATGTGCGGCTGATCGTCGAGGACGAATCCCGCGTGAAGGCTGTTGTGATACGCCAACAGACCCATGCCGATCACCACCACCGGGATTAATTTCCGCGCGTTCAACTGCCGGTAAGTGTAACGGGACTTGCCGCGCGCGGCCAGTGTTTACTGATCCGGGCCTCGCCGCTTTGGGCGCTTTGCGAACCCTCTGGGGTTCAGTTGCCGAGACGACGCACGACACCGCTCCGCTCAGGACAAGGCTGTTCCGTTTCTTTACGGTGACATGCTATTATCCACGCGATGACAGGACGGAAGCCAGTCGGAGCCGAGTCAGACGGAGCCGAGCCTTCGGAGCCGAAGGCGGCACTAGCCGCCGAGACGCGCTGCGGATTTGCAGGCAGCGCAAACGCGACCATGTCGAGCCCAGGTCGCAACCCCCCGTTCGCCCACCGCCCGTGGCTCCTGGCGTTGGTTTTGGTGATCGTCACGGTCCTCGCGTACCAATCCGCATGGCACGCCGGCTTCATCTGGGATGACGATTCCTACGTGACAGAGAATCAGGATCTCCGATCCCTGGAGGGCTTGGGAAGAATCTGGGCCCAGCCAGGGACGGCCACGCAGTATTATCCCTTGGCGCTCACCACGTTCTGGGCCGAATACCATCTCTGGAAGTTGCAGCCTCTCGGGTATCATCTTGCCAACATCCTCTTGCACGCCGTGAATGCGGTTCTGCTCTGGCGCGTGTTGCGGCGGTTGGGGGTTCCAGGCTCCTGGTGGGCGGCGATGCTGTGGGTGCTTCACCCGGTGTGCGTGGAGTCCGTGGCGTGGGTCACGGAGCGAAAGAATGTCCTTTCGGGATTGTTCTATTTTCTCGCGGTGCTGGCGTATCTTCGGTTTCGACCGTTGACGGATCGGGAGGCGGCCCGCACGTGCGACTGGCGATACTATCCACTGGTTCTTGTGTTGTTTCTGTGCGCCCTGCTAAGCAAGACGGTGACGTGTTCGCTGCCGGCGGTGCTCCTGCTCCTGGTCTGGTGGAAGACCGGCCGGGTTGGACGGCGGGATATTCTGGCGCTGGCTCCGCTGTTTGTCATGGGAGTTGCGTCGGGTTTCGTGACGACCTGGATGGAGAAACAGTATGTAGGTGCCAGCGGAGCGGAATGGGCGTTGTCGTTTGTGCAGCGTTGTCTGGTTGCGGGACGGGCGCTGTGGTTTTACGCCGGCAAGCTGTTCTGGCCGGGCAACTTCACCTTCATCTATCCGCGCTGGGAAATTGATGCCGACGCGGCGTGGCAGTACTTGTTCCCGGTGGCTGCCCTGGTTGTTCTGATCGCGCTGTGGTGGCTGCGGTCGCGGATCGGAAGAGGGCCGCTGGTGGCCGTGTTGTGCTTTGCGGGTACCTTGGTGCCCGCCCTGGGTTTTTTTGACGTCTTTCCATTCCGTTACTCCTACGTTGCCGATCACTTTCAGTACCTGGCCTGCATCGGGCTGATCTCTCTCGCCGTGGGCACAGTCACAGCCATCTGCGATCGGGCCGGTCAACGGGTCCGCGATTGGGGAGCGCTCGCCGCCGCGATCGTGTCGTTGGTACTGGGCGTGTCCACATGGAGGCAGGCGCGCATGTATCAAAACCTGGAAACGCTCTGGCGCGATACACTGACAAAAAATCCCCGGTGTTGGCTGGCGCATAACAACCTGGGAAATGCCTTCTTGCAGGAGGGGAAGATCAGCGAAGCTGTCGGGCATTGTGAACAAGCGTTGCGGATCAAGCCCGATTACGCCGAGCCGCACTACAATTTGGCAATCGCTCTGGAGAAGTTGGGCCGCGCACGGGAGGCCATCGAGCATTACCAGCAGGCCCTGCGGATCGAGCCCGATTACGCCGAGGCGCATAACAATTTGGCGATTGCTCTGGAGAAGTTGGGCCGCGCACCGGAGGCCATCGAGCACTACCAGCAGGCCCTGCGGATCAATCCCGATTACGCCGAGGCGCGCAACAACTTGGGATTTGCCCTGCAACAGGCGGGCAGGACCAGGGAAGCCATCACCGACTACGAACAGGCCCTGCGGATCAAGCCCGATTTGGCCGTGGCGCACATCAACCTGGGGAATGTGTTGGCGAAGCTCGGCAAAGACCCGGAAGCGATCGGGCACTACGAGCAGGCGCTGGAGATTGAACCTAGGAGCGCTGAGGTGCACTACGATTTGGCAAACGCCCTGCTCCGAGTCGGCAACGCAGCGCAAGCCATCACCCACTACGGACAGTCCCTTGAAATTAACCCCAGGAATGCTGAGGCGCACAGCAAGCTCGGCATTGCCCTCATCGCGACGGGCAACACCCATGACGCGCTTGGCCAATGGGAGCAGGCGTTACGGATAAACCCGGATTTGACGGAAGCTCAAAACAATCTGGCTTGGATGTTGGCAACGCTCCCGCCCGCGCAAGGAGGGAACCCCATTCGGGCGGTTAGCCTGGCGCAGCAGGCGTGCGAGATTACCGGTAATCGTGCGCCGGGTGATCTGGACACCCTGGCTGTCGCCTATGCCGCGGCGGGCCGGTTCGACGACGCCATTGCCACGGCGCGGAAAGCCATCGATCTGGCCCGTCCGGCCGGGCAAGCTGAGTTGGTGAAAGAAATCCAAGCCCGACTCGAGTTGTATCGGAGCGGACGCACCTACAGTCCGCCCGCCGCGGCGACGAGTCCGGACAGCCCCTAACGACAGGAACAAGAAGAAGGCACGGCAACTCGGTGACCAATGCAGCCCCGACTGCCGTTTCACCGAAAGCAGTCGCTAAGAACCTTAAGATAACCACCGGTATCCGCAGGCTTTAGCCGGCGCTAATAATCTGTTTTCACGTACCCTAAGCCGGGTCTGCGAGGAGACCCATTAGGAGATGGCAACGGTGCGGCGACGGTCAAATGCGACTCTTGTGAGACGCTCTATGCGATCAGTCCTTTGTCTCTTCCGGTAGCTGCGGAAGTGTGGCGTCGGCACGACGCGACGCGTTGGCGCTCGGCTTACGGGCGAGCCTGCAGCCGCGCCAGTGCGCTCCGCGCCGGGGTGAAATCCGGCTTGATCCGTAGCGCCTGCTGGAAATGTTCTATCGCTTCCGCTGTCCTGCCCGCCTGAACCAGGGCGACTCCCAGATTGTGGTGCGCCTCGACGTAATCCGGCTTGATCCGTAACGCCTGCTGGAAATGTTCTATCGCTTCCGCTGTCCTGCCCGCCTGAGCCAGGGCAAGCCCCAGATGGAAGTGCGCTTCGGCGTAATTCGGCTTGGTCCGTAGCGTCTGCTCCAAACACTCTATCGCTTCCGGTATCCGGCCTGATCGCATCAAGACCATCCCGAGGTTGTCGCGCGCGTCGGCCAAACCCGGGTCGAGCCGCAACGCCTGCTCATACTGCCCAATGGCATCCTCAATCTTGCCCGCATGGGCCAGGGCGACCCCCAGGTTGTAGTGCGCCTCGACGTAATCCGGCCTGATCCGTAGCGCCTGCTGCAAATGTTCTATCGATTCCGGTATCCTGCCCGCCTGCCCCAGGGCTAACCCCAGGCTGTACTGCGCCCGGGGGTTGTTGGGACGCTTCTCCACAGTGTCCTGCCAAATGCTCACCTCCGACTTGTAGTCCCGATTGCGTTGGATGGTCAGGAATGTGAGCAGCACCACCACGGACCCGCCAGCCACGCATCCGAGCACAACGCCCTGCTGCTTACGGAACAACCGTTTGCCGATCGCGAACGCGGCGATCACGGCCATCGTCACCACCGCAGCCAACGGCAGATACATTCGCCGTTCCGCCGCCACTTCACCGGCGCTCGGCAGAAAACTCGAACTCGGCCCCAGAATGAGAAAAAACCAGGCACCCAGAAACCCCACCCATGGTCGGCGACGCAAGGCCCACACCGTCGCGCCAAGCAGGCCAACGATGACAACACCGGACGCCAGACCGTCTTTCAGCGATGAGGTAATCGGCCAGTCAGCATAATCGATCACCAGCGGGTGCGGCCAGAACGAGAGCCGCAGATAGTAGACGATCACGCCGGCCTCCGTCTTCAGATAATTCCACGGCGTCAGACCTTCAATTCCAAACCCGGTCGCGAGATGGGGCGTCTGCGCCACCAACACAACCAAAATGAGCCAGGTTGCGGCCAGGCCGATATACAAGCCGCGGCGCCGCTGCCACAGTTCGCGAAACGACGACGCCAGAAACACACGATCATACAGCAATACGATTAACGGAGCACCGACCATCACCTCCTTGCTTCCCATGCCCAGGGCGCACGCGACGACCGCCGACAAGTACCAGCCGCCCGGGCTGTCGGACCGGGAACCGCGCAGCACGCAATACAACGTCAGCAGCAGGAACAGGCCCATCAGCAATTCGGTGCGTTGGACAATGTAGGTGACGCTTTCCGTTTGCAGCGGGTGTACCTCCCAAAGGAGCGCGATCGCGGCCGCCAGCCAGATGGCCGCGCCGCCGAATCGATCACGAAATGTCCCGTCCTGCAGCGTCCGGCGGAGAATCCCAAACAACAGCCATGCGGACAACAAGTGCACCGCCAGGTTGAACGCGTGGTAGCCCCACACATCCAATCCGCCGAATGCGTAGTTCAGGGCCAGGGTCAGACAAACCACCGCGCGCCCGGTGACCGAGCAGTATCGCGGCGCCGACATGGCTTCGCGAATCGGCCACAAGTGACGGATGTGCGGATTCGTGAGGATGGAACGCAGGTCGTCAAGGATGAAGGGTCCCTGAAAGCTGTTGTGGTACGCCAAAATGCCAGCGGCAATTACCAACACCGGGATGAATGGGCGCAGTTTCAATGGTCCAGGAGTTTATCTCAGCTTCCCGCGCCCGACCAGTGTTTCCTGAGCTGGCCTCCCCGCTTTGGACAAGTTGCGAACCCTGCGGTTTGAACTTCCAAGGGGTGCCGTTGCGCCGTCGGCAAACCTTCAGTGCGTCTCGTCGGACTCGGCTTACTGCGCAGCTCGCAGTCGCGCAAGCGCGTTTCTCGCCGGGGCATAATCGGGTCGGAGTTTCACTGCCTGCTCGTACTGCTCTACCGCATCGTGCACCCGCCCCGCACGCTCAAGGGCGACCCCCAGATTGCAATGGATCTCCGCCAAGCCGGGCTCAATTAGCAGAGCCTGCTCGTACTGCCGAATCGCATCGTCGATCTTCCCCGCCCGCACGAGCGCATTTGCCAGGCTGTTGTGCGCTGCCACATAATTCGGTTGAACCAATAGCGCATCTTGGTACTGCTGGATCGCCTCCTCGGACTTGCCCAGCTTGGCCAACGCAGCGCCCAGGTTGAGATGGGCTTCTGCATAGTCCGGCCGGACTTGCAAGGCCCGCTCGTAGTGCGCAACTGCATCCCCCAACCTGCCGGATCGAGCGAGAACGTTCCCCAACTTGCAATGCGCTTCGGCATAATCGGGGTCTATCCGCAACGCCTCCTGATAGTGCTCCATCGCTTCCGGGGCCTTGCCCATTTGCTCCATGGCAATCCCCATATTGCAGTGCACGCTAGCAAGATCGGGGTTCAGCCGGAGCGCTTGTTCCCAACGCCCAATCGCCTCTTGTCCCTTCCCTAGTGTGCTGTCCCTAACGCTTCGTTACAATGAATCGCTTCATTTTGACCAGATGGACATTGGAAAGGCATTTCAGTGACACCACACTAGTTGGACCAGGGCAGTTCCGAGGTTGTTGTATGCCTTGATATAGTCAGGCTTGAACCGTAACGCCTGCTCGTACTGCCCGATTGCCTCCTGCGTCTTGCCCGCTTGCCACAGGGCTATCCCGAGATTGTAGTGCGGTTCCGCGTACTCAGGCTTGATCCGTAGCGCCTGCTCCAGATGCTCAATCGCTTCCGGCAGCCTGCCCAGGGCTATCAGTGCGCCTCCCAGGTTGTTGTGCACCTCGGCATTATCCGGCTTCACACGCAGGGCTTCTTCATATTCCGGAATCGCTTCTGGAATGCGGCCCTCGTCTGACAACGTCTTCCCCAAATTGTAGTGCACCATCCACTCCGTAGGATTTTTCGCTACGGTGTCCCGCCAGAGCGTTTCGGCATCCCGGTAAATATCTCCCTGCCTCCAGGTGAGTGTTCCCAATGCCACCAGCAGGACGGTCGCCACTCCGTGGAACAGCCGGGGCGCGCGCAGAACGACAGCCGCCCGGGCGGCCAGCGCCGCGGCCAGCGCAATCAGGCCGAGACTGGGCAGATAGACCCAGTGGTTCCACACGAATGAGTACAGCATTCCAAACGCGTTGAAGAATCCCAGCAGCGGGAAAAGTGTCCCCACGAAAAAAAATGCCGCGGTCGCCGGCCCGCGTCCCATCCGGCGCCGCGCCAGCCAGAGTCCGACAAGCACGCCGGCGGTGGCCACCGGATACAACCATTGCTGCCATGACCCGGGGTCGGGGTGCCACCGGGGATACACAAAACAGAGATTGGCCGGCCAGAGCAGTTTGCCGATGTAGAACCACGGCACCCGCCCGGCAACGAGACACCGTTCCGGGAACGTCAGGGCAAAGTCCGGTCCTTGGGCGCCGACATGCGTCTTCTCCAGCCAGGCTGTCATCAGGCAAAACCCGATCGCCAACGCGAACATCGGCAACGTCGGCAGCAAGTCTTCCCGCCAGCGAACCCGCCCGCGCTTCCACCAGCCAATCAACACAATGACGGCTGGCAGGGAGAATGTCGTCGTCTTCGCCAACAACGCGCCCAGACACAGCAGCAACGCCAGCGCATACGTGCCCCGGTGTCGCGCTCGGGAGCCGTTGTCTCCCTTCCAAAACGAATTGAACCGGCCGTAGGCCAGCAAGGCCCCAAGATAGAACACCAGTGAGAGGACGTTCTTTCGTTCCGTGATCCACCCGGCGGATTCGACCATCACCGGGTGGAGCGCGAAGATCGCGCCCGCCAGCCACGCCCCGGGCGTTTCCAGCCGCCGCAGCAGTTGCCAAAACAGCACCGCCGACACGGCATGTAGCAGTACATTCTCCACGTGATAGGGCAGCGGCCAAAAGCCCCAAAGATGGTAATCGAGCCAGAACGTGGTGCCCGAGAGCGGATAATATTGCTGTAGAGCGGTGAGCTGGCACCACATCGCACGCAGGCCGGAAACGTCGCGCAGCAGCGCCGAGATGCCGGTCGTCCACGCATCATCGTCCCAGATTAATCCCCCACGCATCACGGGCAGGTACGCAACTACCGTCAGCACAACGATAAGGGCCGAGCCAGCCGACGGCGATTTCCACGCATCCCTCCATGGATGGGTGGTGTGATCGATGGGCTCACGCCTTATCATCGAGCCGATAATAGCATGTCACAACCAAAGAATGGAATAGCCGGCCTGACCATACCTCGTCCACAGCCCGGGGAACCTGCACGGCCACAAAACTCGTCTTCGTGTGAGTCCCGTTGTGCCTTTGTCGTGCCGGTTGCCGCAGACCTGAGCCTGCGCTACTGAAATCCGGGCGCATGCCCCTTGCAACCGCAACGGCACCATGGTATGCAATAGCGACCATGCATCCGCGCGTTTGCGCTCTAACCCTTACTCTCGCCTTGTCTCTCTTGGTGGCGCAGGCGTCCCTGCCTGCGCGGGCCGACGTTGTTTCGGATGTCAAAGGACTGCCCAATGCGGATACAATCCCGTTTCCCGGCGCGGAGCGGGTCGCTTCCAATTTGGTCAGGTCGGTGTTTGTCGTTCAGGTGACGGGCGACGGTTCCAATGATTGGCAGACCTTGGGCAGCGGTTTTTTCGTCAGTGGGACCCGAGACGTCGACGACGGCCGTTATCGGGGTCACGTGCGCGCATGTCGTGGAGACCGCGGCCAAGCTCAATAAGCCACTGTACACAGGAATCAATACCGAGACTGGATTCCATCGGTCTCGATGCCGCCTTCTGTACGTTGACCCGGCCAACGACATTGCGGTTTTGAACCCGGTGCATGGGGTTGGCGAGAACAGTAAGGTCGAGAACCTGCCAATTCCGTTGGAAATCTTTGACGATGGCTCGTCGCTGGTCGAGGGAAAGGGAGTGTTGATCGCCGGTTATCCGCTGGCGCTCGGGACGGAGGACGACCGGAATCATCCGATCGTCCGCTTCGGCATGATCGCCCAGAACGCGGGCAGGAGCGTGTTCTTGATCGATGGCACGGCCAGCCATGGGAACAGTGGTTCGCCGGTGATCACGCTGAGCTACCAGGACGACCGCCTGGCCGGCATGATCACGTCGATCGTGACGGATCGAATCAACCTCTACGATGAAAAGGGCGCCCTGACCGCCGATTTCCCCTACAACGCCGGCCTCGCCCGCGCCGTCCGCGCCTCCCTCATCCTCGACGCCGTCAAAAAAGCCGAACAGAAACTTTCCGAGTAGAGGGGATCATAGTGAAGTGTCGTCTGCCAGTCTCCTCTCCCCTCCGGGGAGAGGATTAAGGTGAGGGGTGCCCGAAAGGTGGTAGGTGTGCCGTGAGCCGCAGCTTGGCCAGAGGTTTGCGAAAGACATCAACGTGGGCTGAGCGTAAATTGTGGCGCCGCTTCCGCAACCGGGGTTTTGCACAGTTCAAGTTTCGTCGTCAACATCCGATCGGGCCATACATCCTATTGAGTCCTGTATAATATAGTGAACGCTATTGGGGGTTGCGGTGTCGAAGGTAGTATGGGACACCTCAAAGGATTGAAGCGCGACTTTGACCAACTCCAACAGCGCCGCTTCCGTGCGGCCAAACTTTTCGCTCGTGGTCTCGGCAAGGCCGCCGTCGCCCGACGCTTGGGTGTCAGCGCCCAATCCAGTGGGCGCTGGTACGCCGTCTGGCAGGCGCAGGGGACCGACGGCCTGAAGAAGGCCGGACGCGCCGGTCGCAAACCCCGACTCGGCTCCGCCCAACTCCACCAGATCGAACTGGCACTCCGTCAGGGACCGCAGGCCCTCGGCTACGACACGCCGTTGTGGACGGCCCCGCGCATCGCCGACCTCATCGAACGGCAAACCGGGGTGCGGTTTCATGCCGATCACGTTTATCGCCTGCTCCAGAAGCTGGGCTGGAGTTGCCAGCGACCCGTCGGTCGCGCCTTGGAACGCAACGAGCCGGCGATCCGCTGCTGGAAGCGCCAGCGCTGGCCGGATATTAAAAAAAAGCGCTCCGCGAAGGCCGGCTGATCGTTTTCATCGACGAGAGCGGGTTGAGCCAACAGCCGCACCGCGTCCGCACCTGGGCACCCCGCGGCTGCACGCCCGTCCTGCAGCACCACTTCAACTGGAAGAAGTTCTCGGTCGTGGCCGGGCTGACCCTGTGGAACTTCTACTTTCAGCTCTTCGACGGCGCCATCAAGAGCCCCCAAGTCATCGAGTTCCTGCGGCATCTGCTGCGCCATCTGCCCGGGCGACTGTTGATTGTCTGGGACGGTGCCGGCATCCACCGCAGTCGGGCGGTCCGTGACTTCATCGGCACGCTGGGCCAGCGCGTCCACTTGGAATACTTACCCGCCTACGCGCCGGAACTGAACCCCGCCGAGTACATCTGGGGCCACCTCAAGCAGCACGAATTGGCGAACTTCTGCGCCCAACACGGCTGGGAACTGAGCCTCATGGCCACCCGGGCGCTGCGCCGGATGCGCCGTCGCCCCGGGCTGATCGCCGCCTTCTGGAAGCAGGCGGAACTGTGGTGAAATACTAACTATATTATGCAGGACTCAATAGACTTCTACTGCGTATCGAAGAAATTGGCCGTGGAATTGGATGGTGACGTGCATGGTGTCCCCGGGCAGGAAAACCACGACGTTGTGCGAGACGCATATTTGGAGAGCAAAGGAATCCGAGTGCTGCGATTCTGGAATGTTGAGATTCACGACAATTTGGAAGGGGTGCTGGACTTGATTTACGCCGCACTCCACAGCCCATTGCCCAATCTTCACCCTGACCCTCCCCCATACACAGCAAGGGAGGGCGGATCGAAGTGAGGCGTGGTCTGCCAATCCCATCTCCCCGCTTGCGGGGAGATGATTAAGGTAAGGGGCCAGCCCATCAAATAAATTGTACTGAACCTGCCTAATCCCAGTGGAATATGCTGAACACGCTCGTGAAATCGTCGGACCAAATTCCCACTCCGCGTTGGGGTTGCGGGAGTCGCCACCGGCTGTCCCGTGCCAGCAGGTCCAGATATTGGGTATTGCGTGTCATCACCAGCCACCAAGCCGATCCCGCGCCGGAATGGGAATGCTCCTCGGACGAGACGAAATCGATCCGACACAGGGAATAGAGCTTGGCGTCCCGCGCCAGGTTGGCGAGGACGGGTTCGAGATCGAGATGAGTGTTGGTTATATGAACGAGGATGACACCGTTCGGAGCCAATTTCCGCATGTAGAGCGCCAAGGCTTCGCGCGTGAGCAGGTGCAACGGGATCGTGTCCGAAGTGTAAGCATCCAGGACCATCAGTCCGAACTCGCCATCCGCAGCGTGCTGCAACGACAGGCGTCCGTCGCCAAGCACGAGTTTTATGTCTGCGGGAGAATCCTTCAAGAACGTGAAATATCGTGGATCGCTAGCAATGCGCGCCACTTCGGGATCGATTTCATAATACGTCCAGTGCTGACCCGGCTCGGCATAGCACGCCATCGAGCCCACTCCCAGCCCAATCAGCCCGACGTGCTGCTTGAACTCCCTGGGGAGCCAGGGGATCGCTTCTCCGAGCGGCCCCGACCTCGCGTAATACAACATCGGTACGCGTCGCATCTCGGGCCTGTCGGGATCGAAATCCTGCATGCCATGAACGGTCGTGCCGTGGAAAAAGTAATGGATATATCCTTGGTCGGCCATCGTCTCCACCCGGTAAATCCCGAAGAACGTGCGCGACACAAGCAGATTGCGAGATTCAGGGTGAAGGGACAGTGTGGTGGCCACGAGGACCGCGAGGGCACCCAGCGCGAACCGCAGCGGTCGGCGGAAGAACGCCAGACACACGGCCGCCGGTGGCGCCCATTCCAATGCCAGGGCCAGCCGCGGCGAATCGACTCTCGCCTGTTCCACGAGCGCAATCAGGCCCGCCGTGAACAGGCCCAGCACCACGGGCAGGGCGACGTCCCAAATTCGTGTCCGTCCGCTGGATGTTCTCGTCCCCAGCCGCGGCATCAATAGGCAGGCCAGCAGCAGTGTGACCGGATACTCGATGACGGTCGGGAAAATCACCGGCGCCAGTAATGCGTTGAACATCCCGCCCAACACACCACCGGCAGAGATCCATAGGTAAAATTCCGTCAGGTGCGCCACAGACGGCCGGTCCTTGGCCAACTCGCCATGGCACACCATGGCCACGACAAACAACCCCACAAAATGCGCGGCGATCGGCCAGGGAAGCACCGCGAAGGACAGACCCTTAAGCGTCATTCTCGCCAACATGGTCACCAGGATGACCACCACCACCGGCATGGCGTACACCATCCAGCGATGCGGTATCAATTGCCGGCGCGCAAACACCAGTATGAACGTCAGCAGGTAAATGCCCAGCGGTACCACCCATAATAGCGGGATCGGCGCGACCTCGCTCGTAACGTAGGTGGTCACGCTTAACATCAAGCTGCACGGCACAAACGCCAGCAGTATCCACCGCCAGCGGCGTCCAACGGTCAGTTGTTCCAGAGTGGACTTGACGGTCGCCCGGGGCGATGGCGGTTCCGTCACGGGATTCCGAGCCAAGCGCCAGACACATACACCGCAGACGGCCGTGAACGCGGCCAGCACGACATATCCGATCGCCCACCACTGGCTCTGTTGGCTCAATCGGAGATGGGGCTCGATCAACACCGGGTAGCTGATGAGCGCCAGCAGGCTGCCGGCATTGCTCGCGGCGTATAAAAAATATGGGTCGGCGGCGTCCCGGTGACCGGAAGCGGAAAACCATCGCTGCAGGAGCGGACTTGTCGCGGACACGACAAAAAAGGGCAGTCCGACGGCCACGGCCAGCACCGTGAGCAGCCACGGGATTGGGTTGTGGTCCGTCGGCGGAGTCCAACCGTGTGGGATGGCGATGGGCAGCGCCAGTAGCGGTAGCAACAGCAGCACGACGTGGATCGCGGCCTGACGGCGAACGCCAAGCCATTTGGTGGCAAAATGGGCGTAGGCGTACCCGCCAAGCAACGTGGCCTGGTAGAACACCATCGCTGTGTTCCATACCGCGGGCACGCCACCAAGCAACGGCAACAGCATCCGGCCCGCCATCGGTTGAACCCAGAACAACAACAACGCTCCCAGAAAAATAGTGATCGTATAGAGGATTAGCAGCATTCTGTTCTCATTCGTTTGCGGATCAATTGTAGGGCGCGATGCCGAGAGCCTGCCTTGGGCGAAGTTTACCCCGATTTCGAGATCGGGGCCGAAGGATTCGGGAATCGCGCCGTTCTTGCCTCTGGAACGGCACGGCGGCTTTCCCCCGATTCTTTACCCCGAATCCTCTTCGGGGCGAGGTCCAGCCCACCATGCCCTCGGCCTCCTGTTCTCCCTCGCTCCGCAGCCAGCTTCTACGGTTTGCCTGCCCCCATGAACTTGCCCAGCATCCACGTGCCCTCTTCGGTCTTGCCGTCGGGATAGGTCATTTTCCCCGCCCCGTCCATTTCCCCGTCCAGGAAATGCCCCGTGTAGGTTCGCCCATCCGGCCACGTCATCGTGCCCTCGCCGTCCGGCCTCTCGTTCGCTCCCTCGACCACCCTCCAGTCACCCTTGTACACCCGCCCGTCCGTCCAGGTAATGCTCCCGCCGCTGGGAGTCTCGTCGTAATTCCAGGTCCCAACCTCTTTGGTGCCGTCAGGCCCAACCCAGGTCCCGGATATCCGGAACGGCTTGCCGCGACGCCATTCGCCCTCTTGCTCTGTCCCATTCGTCTGGGTAAGTATGCCGTGCCCATCCGGAATGCCGCCCGCGACCTCTCCCATATAGACCGTGCCGTCCGGCTGCCGGAGCGTTTGCAGGTTCTTGCCCTCGCCCTTCACAAACCGGCCCACTTGCCCCGACCAATCTCGCAGGCCGAGGTTGACTGTCCCGCTCTCAAAACCATTGGTGGATCCGTCGTCAGTTTTCGCTCCCGCAGATGGCGCGCCGGTGGACTCGCCAGCAGTCTTGCCAACTGACTTCGTTTCGTTGGACCGCGTTTCCAGAACCTGGCTGTTGGATCCGGCCCTTCCGCATGCGAATCCCCCCAGCCCCAGGGCCGCTATCATCGCGAATAAAGCGCCACGTCGTTTCATCATGATATTCTATTCTTCCTTCCACGCCTCTCAAGTGTGCACCCCATTAAACCTCTACTGAAACCGCGAGGAAAGCACAAAAAGGAGTTCCCGGGTCGTCGTCGACCGCGCCCGTTCGCGCTTCAGCAACGCCGCGCGCCCCGACATCCTTTGTCGGGGTTGTGCCGTCGGCAAATCTTCGGCGCGGCTCACTCGACGGGTGCTGCGCTTCGCCTTATTGGCCCGCCCGTAATCTCGCCAGGTTCCGTTGCGCCGCGCCGTAGCCGGGTGCGATCCGGAGCGCTTCCTCAAACTGTTTCCTCGCTTCCGCGAGATCACCCAGCCGAACCAGGGTGGCCCCCAGGTTGTTATGTGCCTCGGCGTAATCCGGCTCGATCCGGACCGCCCGCTGAAACTCCTCTTTTGCCTCCGCCAAATCGCCCGATCGCAGCAACGCGAGGCCCAGATTGTTGTGTGCCGCGGTAAATTCGGGATTGACGCGTATCGCCGCCCGGAACTGCTCCAGCGCTTCCGTGGTCCGGCCCAGTCCGTACAGGGCGACGGCCAGATTGTTGTGGGCATCGGCGTACTCCGGCACCAGGCGCAGCGCCTCCTCGTAGTGGCGGACTGCCTCGGGAACGCTGCCCGCCTGTACCAACGCCAGCCCGAGGTTGTTGTGTACCTCGGCGTAGCCGGGGGCGATGCGTAGCGCCTGCTGATAGTGGCCAATCGCCCCGGGAATGTCGCCCGCCTGCGCCAGCATAAGTCCCAGGCAGTCATGCGCGCGGGGGTTGTGGGGACATTTGGCCAGTGTGTCCTGCCAGAGGACAGATTCGGTGCGGTAATCGTGATTGCGCCGGACGGTGACAATCGCCAGCAGTGCCACGAGAATTCCGACGACTCCGCAGGTAATGATTTTTCGCGCTTGGGGCCGGGTGCCCGGGAGGTTCTGCCCCATCACGAACCCGCCGACAGTCACCATGGCCGCCACCGCTGCCAGCGGCAAATACATGCGGTGTTCAACCACCAGATCGGCAACCGGTACGAAACTGGATGTCGGCGCCAGGATCAGGAAGAACCAAACCCCGAGAAACCCCAGCGCCGGCTGGCGTCGCCACGCCCACACGGTTCCGGCGAGCAGGGCGCCGACAACGATGAGATCCGGCAGCGCGTCTCCGACCGTCTGCGCCGCCGGCCAGCCGTAATACCAACCATAGTCGAAGCACAGGCGGTCGGGCCACAAGGCGAGACGCAGATAGTGCAGAATCACACTTGGCTGCGTCAGCGCATATTGGACCGTCGGGATGCCCCGGGTCGCGTACCCCGCGCTGTCCTTCCATTCCGAGGGCGCGTTGGCCAATAGCAGCGGCAGCAACACCCATGTCGCCGCCAGGCCAACATACAGCTTCCATCGTCGCTCCATCACGTCCCACCATGATCGGGCAAGGAATGCGCGGTCGTAGAGCAGGATCGCCACCGGCGCGGTGACCATGATGGGTTTGCTGGCCATGCCCAACGTGCAACTCGCAACGGCGCCGATCTGCCACCCGATGCTTCGCGACGGGCCGCTGCCGCGGATGACACAGTACAGCGTCAACAGGTAGAACAGCCCCATCAGCGATTCACCGCGTTGGATGGTATAGGTCACGGCCTCCGTTTGCAGCGGGTGCACGAGCCAGGCCAGCGAAACCACACAAGCCAGCCACGGCGCGGCATCGCCAAATCGGGATCGCAAGGGCCCGGACAGGAACGTCAGCCGCGCCACGCCGTACAGGATTAACGCCGCAAGGATATGCACGCCCACGTTGAATGCGTGATACCCCCACGGGTTGAGCCCGCCGAGCGCGTAGTTCATCGCCACCGAGAATAGCACCACGGGCCGCGAGGTGTGAAGTACGATGTCCCACGGCGGCCAGAGCTGGCGGATCCGGGGATTCAATCCGATGTGTCGTAGGTCGTCAAAAATAAATGGGGCCTGCAGGCTGTTGTAATAAACCAACAGTCCTGCGGCGATCAGCAGCAAGGGAATGTATTTTTGCGCTTTCAACGATCTACAGTCGATCATGGTGGGACGGAACCTGCGGGCGCGTTCAATCTCGCGAGCGCCTCTTTCGCCGCGGTGAAATCCGGCTTGAGCTTCAGTGCCTGCTCATAGCTCGCGATGGCTTCGGGGATCTTACCCTGTTGCGCCAGTGCATTTCCGAGATTGTGATGGAACCCCGGATCATCGGGTTGCAGCGCCAGCGCCCGTCGAAACTGTTCCACCGCCTCCTGGACACGCCCGACTCGCAACAAAGTGACGGCCAGGTTGTTATACGTCACCGGATCGGGCTTGATTCGTATCACCGCTTGGTATTCGGTGATCGCTTCGGGCATCTTACCCTCCTCAGCGAGGGCGACGGCGAGATTGTAATGAACGTCCGACGCCTCCGGGTAGATCTGCAACGCGCTTCGATACTGCGCAATCGCCTCGTCGAATCGACCCAGACCCGCGAGAGCGGCGCCCAGGTTATTGTGCGCCTCGCCATAATCGGGTTCGATCCGTAATACCTGCTCGTAGTGTTCGACGGCGTCCGCTACTTTCCCGGCTCGCTGCAAGGCGCCCGCCATGTTGTAGTGCGCCATCGCAAAATCCGGTTTGATCCGGATCGCCTGCTCGAAGTGGGTGATCGCGCCTCCGTCGTCGCCGGCTCGTTCCAGGACGAGGCCCAAATTGTAATGTGCCCGGCCATCGTTGGGATTGATCCGCAACATCTGCTCCCAGCGTTCCTTCGTCTCGGGATCCCCCGGGCGATAGATAAACATCGTGTAGCCGACGCGCGCGACCGGTTCGTGGCTCGCGCGCAACCAATCCCACTCGGGACGCATCAGCTCGGTCGCCGATACGACCAGCGTGCCGCTGTGCATGCCGTACGCCTCATCCGGGATCACCCGCCGGCCGGTAATCCCCTGGTAGTCAATCGACCGATCCGGACCGAAGTAGGCCAGATCGATGTTCGTGATCGCCTGCTCGTCGAGGAAATGCTTCAACCGTTTGACGTCCTGTCCCCAATCGAGGTTGGAATCGACCAACCATAGGTACCCGTTCGACGAACCGCCGGCGACTTCGTTGAAGTACTCGATGAAATAGGGATACGCCTGCCACGTCGCCAGCAACAACCAGCCCGCACCCAGCCACGCGCACACCTGTATCCGCCGGCCGTGGAGGCTGAACTGCGACGCCGTGCCCACGGCCAGTAGAGCGAACACCGGGAGCAAATGCCGGACGCCGATATTGATGTTCCCCACCATGGCAACGAGTAGGTACATCAACGCCGCCAGCCACGCTATGCCCTGCTGGAAGGAAGAACGACGGAGTCCCCGCAGCCACATCAGCAAACCGGCAATCGTCAGCAGCAGTAAGGGGACGGGCGTCTTCACCGCCAGCGTCACGGGGAAATAGTACCACCATCCGGTCCGCCGCCATTGGCCACACAAAAAGGCCTGATGCCCGGTCGATTCGTGCCCGGCCACCAGCGCCAGTCCCTTGAAAAAATCCCGCGGGATCAGCACCGGCCGCAGCACTTGAAACCATGTTGGCACCCCGATCGTCGCGGCGGCGTCGGCCGGCAACGGTGGCGCCGGCCTCCAATACGGCGCGTAGATCAGCAACACAACCCCACCCGCCACCAAGGCTATCACCAGCAAGTGTTTTCCGAGCCCGCGCCATTCCCGCCTCAGCATCGCGTGCAGCCCCAGCAGCGCGAGCAGAATCGGCGCGAGCACGACGCCGCTGAATTTCATCACCAGCGCCCCGCCACAAGCCAGCCCGCACAAAGCGGCACGGCCTGTCGAAGGCCGGTCAAGAAAGATCGCGAAACACCACCCCGCCAGAACAAACATCAACGTCTCGCCCATGTCTGTCAGCACCAGGTGTCCGTAGGCCAGCGTCACCGGGTTCAACGCCCAGAGCGCCACGCCGAGGGCACCGGCCATTCCGCCCGCCAATCGTCGCAGCCAAAAATAGATCACGATGCCCGTAACCACCGTGAGCGCCACCTGCATCCACCGCCCGGCGGGGAGAAGCTTGTCGGCATCGTTGGCGCCGCCATAAACGATCTCCTGTCCCAGCATTCCCGCCTCCATCATCGGCCAGAAATACCAGTTGTCTCGCGCGACCGGGAAACGCTCGTCAACCAACCGGGGTTCCCCCGACCACCGATGCGTCGTCGCTGCCCCGACCTGTCGATCCAGCAATTCTTGCGCTACCATGGATATTTTCACATCCATGAACAGTAACGGCGTCGCTGAAATCATCTTGGCCAGGGGCGGTGCCTCCGGGTCAAAGGTGAAACCGTAGCCGTGCCAATAGCTGTAACCGGCCACCAAGAATGAAGTTTCATCATAGGTGGCTGACTCTTCCTTGATGGGCACCGCCATCCATGACACCATCAACACCAGCAGCGCGATGGCAACGAGACCCGGCGTGTGCCTGTTCATGATCGAAAGGCCCTCTGGTCTTGACACTCCTTTGGAATCTCTCACTCAGCCGACGGTAACATCCTGCCCGGATGATTGCCAGAGCATCTGAACGTCGTCGCTCCTTGAGATGGACGATCCTGGTGGAGAACCAGCTCGGAGTTATAAGCACTGTCTGTCACGCCCTTGCGTTATGCGCCCTCTCCGCGACCACCGTCGTGACTGGAGGGATCGAGCTGGGGTCGAATGGGCGCTGATCCAGCACAGCGGATACTTCGGACGGATTTTCTCCACGGGCCTCGACGGACGGTTCTGACATCGTGGAATGAGTAAGTGGACGGCTCGCTCCGCGCACGCGCTATACTCTACTTGTGTCCTTGACGCCACGGCTCCGTCCGTCGCATCTCGCCCGTGCCGACCATTTGCGCCCTGAACAACACCCTTAACGAATCGCTCAGGACGGCTCCCCGCGTTGGACGGTTTGCCAACCCGGCGCTTTGAGGTTCCCGAGGTCGCTACCTACTGGCGGGCTTGCAGCCTTGCGAGCGCCTCTTTCGCCGCGGTGAAATCCGGCCTGAGCTTCAGTGCCTGCTCATAGCTCGCGATGGCTTCGGGGATCTTGCCCTGTTGCGCCAGGGCATTTCCGAAGTTGTAATGAAGCCCCGGATCGTCCGGTTGCAGTGCCAGCGCCCGTTGAAATTGTTCCACCGCCTCCTGGACGCGCCCGACCCGCAACAACGTGACGGCCAGGTTGTTATACGTCACCGGATCGGGTTTGATCCGTATCACCGCTTGGTATTCAGTGATCGCTTCGGGCATCTTACCCTCCTCAACCAGGGCGACGGCGAGATTGTAATGAACGTCCGACAACTTCGGGTCGATCTGCAACGTGCTTCGATATTGCGCAATCGCCTCGTCGAATCGACCCAGACTCGCCAGCGCGACACCCAGGTTATCGTGGTCCTCGGCCGAGTGCGGATTGGTCTTCAACGCCGCCTCGTACTCGGGGATGGCCTCGGCGGTTCTGCCCGACTCCGCCAGCAGTTTGGCCAGGTTCTCGTGGGCGTACGTGAAATTCGGTTTGAGCCGGATCGCCTCGGCAAATTCTGCCCTCGCCTTGTCGGTCTCGCCCCGCATCACCAGGATGTTTCCCAGGTTGTTATGCGCCAGCCAACAGTCTGGGTTCTTTGCCAGTGTGTCCCGCCAGAGCGTTTCCAAATCGCGATAAATGTGTTGTTGTCTCCAGGTCGTCAGTCCCAATACCAGCAACACAATCGCGGCGGTGACGACTCCCCAATCGCGGCCCCGCTGACCGGCTCGTTCGCAGATTGCCGCGCCTGTGCTCGCGGCCAGAGAGATCAACCCGATGCAGGCCAGGTATTGAAAGTGGTCGGCAACATAGGAGAAACGAAATGGATAAACATCGAAAAAACCCAGGGCAGGCGCCAAGGTACCCGCAAAGTACAACACGGCCACCAGCGGCCCTCTTCCGATCCGCGACCGCAGCAACCACAACGCGATCAGGACAACCAGGGCTGCCACCGGGAACAAGTACTGCCATGGCACGCCCGTATCAATGTCCCAGCGCGGATAGATGAAGGTGAAATCGCGTGGCCAGAATAGCTTGCCGGCGTAAAACCACAGCGCCCGTCCTGCGACCAGGCAACGCTGTACAAACGACAACGCCCACTCCGCTCCACTGGCGCCCACATAATGTTTCTCCATCCAGGTCGTCATGAAACCCGACGCAACTCCCATGACAAATAGCGGAGCCAACACCAGAACATCCCGCCATCGAACCCGGCCGGTCTTCCACCAGACCAGGAGTAGGAGCACCGCCGGCAGCGAACACGTCACCGTCTTGCTTAGCAGGGCGCACAGAAACAACACGAGAACCAGTGGATAGTATCGCCAGTCGCACGCGCGGGCCGCGTCTGGACCTGTCAATGGTCGAAACCGAAGATACGCCAGCACCGCCAGAAAATAGAACAATCCCGAAAGGACATTCTTGCGTTCGGTAATCCACGCCACGGACTCCACGCTTACCGGGTGAAACGCCCACAGCATCACCGCCAACCCCGCGCCCGAATATCCAACCGGCGCAACACGCACCAGAGCAGAACCGCATTCAAGGTGTGCAAGAGAATGTTGGCAAGATGATACCCGAGAGGCTGCAACCTCCAGAGGTGATACTCCCCCCAGAACGTTGTGAAAACGAGTGGATAATACTGCGGGGTAGTTCCTGGTTCGACCCAGATCCTTCCCAAGCCGTCCAGGGATCGAAGAGCGCGATTCTCTGTCACGTAGTAGTCGTCGTCCCAGATGAACCCGCACTGAAGAGCCGGTAGGTACACTACAAACGTGAGGACCACCAGCAGAACCGGCAGGAGCCAGGGCTTGTCCGTAATTCGTTTGATCGTTTGCGCCGTGGTCACTGCAGTTTCTTCACGCATGCTTGCCTGATTGGTTGGCACCAAACCACGGCAATAAGCGTCGCGAATCTTGGCCGAAATTGAAAGCGAAAACTCCCTGGCGAGTTTCCGTACCGGCCTCCTCTCGACCACAGGCGTCTTGCCTAAGAAAAAGTTGGGCTGGAGGCAAGAAATGTGTTGACAATTCGCGCGAATTGTCTAGTCTACAAAGAATTCTGGGGCTGTAACCGCCCGGGAATGTGGGGGATGTTAAGCAGGAATGTTTGTTGGGATAACATAGTACAAGGAGATGGGGTAGTATACCCTCGGCGGCTATGTCGCCGCTGCTGTTTTGTTGCCACCGCCGTTGTTCTCTTCACCCCGGACGATGCGGTCATGATGCAGTCGCATGTTATGCGTCTCGTCCAGGAGAATCCTCTAGGGTGTTTTCCCGGGCGAAAATAGGGAACCCAGTAATTTCGGGTTCTCCACGAATGCCGCTAGGGTTTGGTGTGATGAGTAACACCCATGAGAACGCCAGCCATGAAGCTGGAAGGAACAACGACACCATGAAGTATCGCCAACGTTCTTCGCCACGAAGACCAGGAACCGCTAACGCATCCACAGCTTATTGTAGGGCGCGATGCCTGCCACGTAGGTATCGCGCCGAGGTTCTGCCCCGCTTGTGCCGGGCCCTCGCGCTCCTCCTCCTCCCCCTCTTATTAATGCCGCTGGCTGCATGCCGGGCGCAGAATTTCACGACCAGTGTCCAGGAGACTACGACACAAACCTGGAATGATGCCATTTGGGAGCCGGGATTGGTTTCCCCCACCGCCGGCAACACCTACGAAGTGCTGAGCGGTGGCATCATTCAAACCCCAGCCTCCAGCGGATTCGTAACATTTCCCGGTGACTCACTCACGCTGGATAGCGGCGCCAGAATCGTCGCCACCGATTTTTCTGTCGGGACTTTGAATTTCCCAGGCGTCAACGGGAATCCGGGTCTGATACTTAACGGGGGAATTCTGAGAAATGCGCATCAACCGGGTAGCCGGACCTTTACGATCGCAGGCTCGATTGCCGTCGTGGGGTCCTCCGGAATCGACCACCCGTGGAACACCGGTGGGTTCGTAATCACCGCTCAACTCACTGGTGACGGCGATTTGATCCTTATTAACGGCGCCGTACCCGGATCCTCTGGATATCCAAAGCACAAATAATTCGTATAGCGGCAGTTGGCTGGTGAGAAGTGGCTATTTGATGGGATCAGGCGCGGGTTCGTTGGGCATGGGTAATATCTCGGTTTCTGACGGATCCACGTTGGAAGTCGACTACGATATCCAGACTCCGGGCGCGCTCACGCTGGCCGGAAGCAATGGCGTGATGATTCTGCATCAGGATTGCCAGTTCGGCGCGGTGACGATCAACGGCGTGACCTTGTCACCGGGCACATACACCTACAACAATCTGCTGTCCCAGTTCCCCGACAACTTTGCGCCGGGCGGGTCGGGCAGCATCACGGTGCCCGCGGTTCCGTCGGTCTTGGTTTCACCACCACCACCACCTCCTCCTGCGGTGCCGGGCTACTACGTGGATTACGTTGGCGGCTCGGACTCCAATGTTGGCACAAACCCGGCGTCGGCATGGCAGCATTGTCCGGGCGATCCGGCCGCGACCGGCACGGCGGCCAGCACCTCGCTCAATCCCGGCGACACGGTGTTCTTCAAGGGCGGCGTGCAATACGTGCTGACGGGCAACGGAAACCCCGTTTACCAGACCGGCATCGGGCTGAATTGGAGCGGGGCGGCCGGACAGCCGATCACCTACGACGGCAACAGCGCCGGGACCTGGGGAACCGGACGAGCCATCTTGACGGACAACTACAGCACCAAGTATATCGCGGCGTTCTACAACGGCGGCAGTGTAAACAATCTGGCCTTCAACAATCTGGAGATTGGTCCGATCGGCGGGGCGGCGTCGCTGCCGCCGGATCCCGGCACGGGCGTGCCGAGCAATCAGGGCTACGGCATCTTCGCCTATGGCACGATGAACAATGTGACGATCCAGAACTGCTACTTCCATGATCTGGGCTACTGGTTCAATCAGCAGCCGATGGATGGCAATTCGTTGGGCGGGTCGGACAGCCGAATTAGCGGCGGCGGGGTCATCTTCTTTGGGGCGTCTTCGGTGGTGATCACCAATTGCGAATTCACCAAACAGCACACCGCCATCGAATTCGCGTACTCCACCAACAGTTCCAATCTCACCATCGCATCCTGCTTGTTCCATGATTACATTGTCTGGGGCATCGATCTGGCGGGCGTCTCGGGGAACCTGGATTACACCTACATCCATGACAACACCTTCCAGGACATGGGCTGGGCCTACTCGCCGGCGTACTGGACGGGCTACAACTACAGCCCGGAGAGCTGTACCAGTTGCTACGCGGGCTCACCCCATCAAGACCCGATCTTCCATCGAACCGGCAACGCCAACGTCACCAATGGCAGCCACATCGACATTTACAACAACACCTTCGACGAGACTCACCCCTACGAGGTGTACACCGCCTGCATCTACCTGGAGTATGCCCCCAGCGCCAATGTCTACAACAATCTGTTCAACATCCCCAATGCCGGCATCCCCAACGGGGCGGTGCCCTCCGACCCGGACGGCGCCGGGGCGCCACCGATCACTATTTCCTATGAGTTGAACCAGCCCTCGACGTTGCGGGTGCTGAACAATACCTTCATCATCAACACGACCGCCAATGCGCAGAACGCGGCCATCAGCTGGGGAGCCTGCGGTTGTTTGAAGCCCTCCTCGGTTTGGCCCGCCAATGGCACCCTTCAGGTCGAGAACAACCTGGCCTACAGCTTCTATACGGGCGGCGATGACGCAACCCTCCTGCTGCTTGGGGTGGTCACCAACCAGTATCCCGTGGCCCAATGGACGGTCGATTACAATGACTGGCACTCGCAGGGCACTGCCAACACCTGGTTCTGGTGGAACAACCAGCCCGGGTTCAACATCCAGGGCGGCTTGGCGGCTGCCCAAAGCGTCGGCTTCGAGGCGCACGGGATCACCAGCAACCCGCAGTTTATGAGCCTGGCCTTCAGTTCCAGCACCAACTCCGTCAACAACGATTACCATCTGCAATCCGGCTCGCCGGCAATCGGCGCGGGAGTCAACCTCAGTAGTCTGAACTTGCCGGGGCTGAATACCGACAAGGATGGCAATCCCCGTCCGCCTCCGGCCCGTGGGCCATCGGCGCTTACCAGCAGTAGAACTGGCCTCTTGTTAAGGAGCGTGCAACCTGGGGGCTTCCGGTGTCGTGCATCGGCTTGTTTTTTTGGCCACTCCTCAATAGAGTCGGCGCATGCCTTCCGGAACAGGCAAACTTTACATCGTTGGCACGCCGATCGGGAACATGGAGGACATTACCCTCCGCGCCCTCCGCGTCCTGCACGAGGCCGATCTCATTGCCGCCGAGGACACCCGCCACACGGGCATCCTGCTCGCCCGCCACGGCCTGAAGAAGCCGTTTGTCAGCTACCACGAGTTCAACGAGGCCCGGCGGACACCGGAACTGCTGCGGGAACTCCAGCAGGGCCGCCAGATCGCCCTTGTCTCCGATGCGGGTATGCCAACCCTCTCCGACCCGGGACAGCGCCTCATTCGGGCCGCCATCGACGCCGGGATCGCCGTCGAGGTCGTTCCAGGAGTCTCCGCCGTCACCGCCGCGCTGGCGGGGAGCGGGCGTGGCGGCCCGTTTCTATTTTCTGGTTTTCTTCCGCACAAATCAGGGCAGCGCCGCACCGCCCTCACCCGTCTCGCTCCCCTGCCCTGTACGCTGGTCTTCTTCGAATCCCCGTATCGCCTGTTGAAAAGCCTCGGGGACATGCGGGACGTGCTGGGAAACCGCGGCGTGGTCGTCGCCCGCGAGTTGACTAAGAAATTTGAGGAATTCCTCCGCGGCGATATCGAGTCCGTCCTGAAAAAGCTTGAGAACCGCTCCATCAAGGGCGAAATTACCGTGATCGTCGAGGGCCGACAGGAATGAATACGCCGCGTAATCCAGCGCTCCGTAAACTGTTTCGCTTGCCGGGCCGCGCTCCAGCGTGGTCGCGTAGCCCTCTTTATTTGGCCTTGTTCGGGCTAATTTGGGGTTGTTCGGCTTATACCGGGCCGCGCGTGCTGGAGGTCACCAGCCGCACCCGCCTCCAGGACGTGGACTTCGCCGACCGCCAGTATTTCATTGAGGACCAAGCGTCGCTCATTCGCTACGAACCGCAGGATCTGAGCATTAATGACCAGCGTGAGGAATTCTACGTCCGCTGGACGCCCCGGACCGTCAGCTTGGTAAAATTCGAATATCGCCAGGTGGCCAAACCCGGCGAGGTTTTTGAGGAGACCTACGTTCCGCACGGAGACGCACGGAAGCTCTTTGAAGTGCACGGGGAACAATTTCGCTCGGGCGGCGTGGTTTCCGCGTGGCGGGTGAGTTTGTGGGATGGCAACAAGGTTGTGGCGGAAGAGAAGTCAGTGCTGTGGTAGAAGCCGTCCACGCGTCGACATGACAGAGTCAACCGTCATTACGCAGTTTGATGCAGTCGTGGCGAGGCAGCCACGCAAGGTCTGCATCTACTGGGGCGGTGACCGATTTACGAATGCGGACTTGGCCGGGCACATCCAGCGGTACGGGGCGCGGTTGCAGGCCGGTTACGGCGTCAGTCGTGGCGACCGCGTGGGCATCTTGCTGAAAAACTGTCCCGAGTTCATCTTCGCGTTGTACGCCGTGCTGAAATCGGGCGCGACCGTCGTGCCGATCAACAATTTTCTCAAAGCCCCCGAAATCCAGCACATCGTCGACGACTGTCAGATCAAATGTCTGATTACGTCGGCGGATTTCGACGAGACGATCGCGAAACTCCGGGGCATTACCGCGGTTCCACTGTCCGAACTCGAGCAGGGTGCGGCAACGGTAGCACCGACGTGGCCGGCGGTAACGCCGGACGATCTGGCGGTGATCATTTACACTTCCGGTACGACCGGCAAATCCAAGGGCGCAATGCTTTCACACAGGAACATCGCATCCAACGTCCGCAGTTGCATCAAGGCATTGGAGGAGACCTCGGACGATCGCCTTACGCTGCTGCTGCCGATGTTCCACAGTTTCATGTTGACGGTGTGCATTTTTACGCCGCTATCGATGGGTGCGGGCATCGTGCTCATCAAGTCCATTCAGCCATTCAAGGCTGCCATGCGCGAGATCATTCGCAACCGCGCCACGATCCTGGTCGGCATCCCGCAACTGTTCCAGGCGCTGGCCGACGCCAAAATCCCGTTCTGGTTGCATTGGCTACTGAAGCTGCGGCTGGCGATCTCGGGGGCCGCTCCGCTTCCCGGCGAGACGCTCGGAAAGTTCGACCGGAAATTCCGCTTCCCACTGCTGGAAGGATATGGCCTGAGTGAAGCGTCGCCGGTGGTGTCCTTCAATCCAATCCGTGGCGTCCAAAAGCCGGGCTCCGTCGGGCTGCCGTTACCCGATATCGAGGTGAAGATTCTCGACGATCAGGGGCGCGAACTGCCGCCGGGTCAGGTTGGCGAAATCGCCGTGCGCGGCCCGAACGTGATGCGCGGGTACTACAACCACACCGAGGAAACCGCCGCAACGCTGCGGGACAATTGGCTGCACACGGGTGACATGGGCAAGAAGGACGACGACGGTTACATCTATATCGTCGACCGCCGCAAGGAGATGTTGCTGGTGCGCGGGATGAATGTGTACCCACGGGAGATCGAGGAAGTCTTGCACCAGTTCCCGAACGTGCGGGAGGCGGCGGTGTTGGCCAAGCCTGACGAAAAACGGGGTGAGGTGCCGATTGCGTTCGTCAGCGCGGTCAATGGCGCGAAGCTGGAACCGGACGAGATTCTGCGGTTCTGTCGTGATCGGCTCGCCGACTACAAAATCCCGCGTGAAGTCCATGTTGTGGACTCCCTGCCCCGCACGGCGACCGGCAAAATCGCCAAGCTGGAGTTGAAGAAAAGTTTGTAGCCCGGCGGGATACTACCACCGCTTGCAGGCTTCGCGGTAGCTGTCTACACTCCCGAGACCCTGTCTTGGCTGACGGGACACAGTCGATATCGTGTGCTACCAGTCAAACTCTCACTGACCAGCTCGTGCTCGCGCCAGGTTGCTTTGAGCTTCGACAAAACCCGGTCTGATCCGCACCGCTTGCTCCCAATGACTGATCGCTTCCTGCACCCGACCCAATCGAATCATGGCAACACCTAGGTTATTGTGCGCATCTGCAAAATCCGGCCGGATACGTAATGCCTGCTCGAAGTGACCGATTGCTTCCTGCAGCTTGCCTTGTCCCATCAGGGCGGCCCCCAGATTGTTGTGCGCTTCGGCGTAATTGGGGTCGATTCGCAGGGCTTGCTGATAGCGTTCCATCGCCTCTTGCGTTTGGCCCACTTGAAACAGGGCAGACCCCAAGTTGTATCGCGCAAGAGCGAAATCGGGTGTGATCCGCACCACCTGCTCGAATTGAGCGATTGCCTCCTGCAATTTGCCTTGTCGCATCAAGTTGATTCCTAAGTTGTTGTGTGCCTCTACGAAATCGGGCTTGATCCGCAGGGCCTGCTCATAGTGTTGCACCGCCTCTTGCGTTTGCCCAAGTTGATCAAGAGCAATCGCCAGATTGTAGTGAGCCTCGCTGTAATCGGGCTCGATGTGTAGCGCCCACTCGTAGTGCCCGATCGCTTCTTGCGCCCTGCCCAATTGGACCAGATGGTTTCCCAAGTTGTAGCTGGCTCGAGGATTGTTCGGGCAATTCTTCACAGTCTCCTGCCAGATCGTCAGTGCCGAGCGATAGTCCAGGTTGCGTTGAATCGTCAGGAATGTGAACAGCCCCACGGCCGACCCACCCACCAAACATCCGAGCACAACGCCCTGCTGTTCATAGAGCAGTCGTTTCCCGAGCGCAACCGCGCCGACCACGGTCAGCGTGATCACAGATGCCAGCGGCAGGTACATCCGGTGTTCTGCTATCGGTGACCCCCAGATTGGCACCACGCTGGAAGTCGGAGCCAGAATTACGAAGAACCAGGCTCCCACAAACCCAATGGTTGGTTGCCGCTTCAATTCGACCAAAACGGCAGTGGCCAGGACCGTCAGAATTAGTACGTAGGGTGCCGCCGACGGACGACCTGTCGGCATACACGGCCCGTAGTCAAAAATCAGCGGATGCGGCCAAACCGCCAGCCGGAGGTACTGCACGATCGCTCGACATTCCGTCAACGCGTAGCCCCACCACGTAACCCTCGGGTCAAAGCCGACACCGCGCCGGTGCAATCCGGCCATCAAAAAGCCCAACAAGAGCCAGCTGCTGGCCAACCCTAGATACAGTCGCCGGTGTCGAGTCCATGCTTCCCGGAAGCTCCCACTGACAAACGTCCGATCATACAGCAGCACCATGACAGGCGCTGTTGCCATCACTTCCTTGCTCGCCATGCCCAGGAAACAGGCGGTTGCGGACAGGGTAAACCAGCGGAGGGGTCTACGGGATTCCACGCCACGAACGAATCCATACAGGGTCAACAGATAGAACAACCCCATCAACGACTCACACCGCTGGGATATGTACGTCACGGCCTCGGTCTGCAATGGATGCACTGTCCAGATGAGGCTTACCGCCAAGGCGATCCATTCACCCGACACGCCGAATTGTTTCCACACCCCGGGCCGTGCCAATGTCCTGCGCACGAGGCCATACAGCGTCAAGCCCGCCAGCGCATGTACAGCCAGATTGAACGCGTGATACCCCCAAACGCTCGTCCCCCCCAGCGCATAATTGACAGCCAGAGAGAGGTTTACAGCCGGGCGGCCTCCCGATAACGAGGCGGCAGGCGGCGAGAGGACCTTCCCGATCGGCCAGAGACGGCGAATACTTGGGTTGTCCACAATTGAGGGAAAATCGTCGTAGAGAAATGGCACCCCGAAGCTGTTGCGGTACGCGGCCAAGGCCGCGAGGACAATCGTCGCACCGCCAAGAACGGGCCTCCATCGGTGCAGTGATACAGTGGATTCCTCAACGTCTGATAACCCCACTTCCGTATTACTCACCGACATGGCCGAATGGTAGCAGTGGCCCCCCGTCAAGTCGAGTGGGCTAAAAGACTGCCGTGCCTCGAATCCTTACCGACCGCACCATATTACCACCGCTTGCAGGCGTCGCGGTAGCTGGCCACGTTGCGTTTGAGTTCGCGGACGCTGTCGCCACCGAACTTGTCGAGAAGTGCTTTGGCCAGTTCGAATGCCACCACCGCTTCGCCAATGACCGCCGCGGCGGGCGTGGCGCACACATCGGAGCGTTCGACAGTAGCTTTCACTTCCTGCCCTGTCTGAATGTCCACCGACCGCATCGGTTTCATCAATGTGGACAGCGGCTTCATCGCCACACGGACGACAACGGGTTGGCCGTTGGTCATCCCACCTTCAAACCCGCCTGCGTTATTGCCAGCGCGCGTGAGGATGCCGTCCTGCGCCGGTAGGATTTCATCGTGCACCTGCGACCCGAATCGTCGCGCCGCTTCAAAGCCAAGCCCGACCTCCACGCCTTTCATGGCCTGAATGCTCATCAAGCCCCGCGCCAGATTGGCATCAAGCTTCCGGTCCCATTGGACGTGGCTTCCCAGACCGATCGGAACATTGATGGCGATTACTTCAAACACGCCGCCAATCGTATCGCCCTGGGCTTTAGCCGCATCTATGGCCTCAATCATTTGCTTCTCGGCTACTGGGTCAGCGCAACGCACCTCGCTCGCCTCGCTCCGCTCGCGAATTTGCGCGAACGTCAGGCCATCCGTCTTTGCCTGGACGACGCCAAGGCTGACGATATGCCCGATGATGTCGATGCCGACCTCCGCCAGAAGAAGTTTGCAGGCCCCGCCAATGGCCACGCGCATCGTCGTTTCGCGCGCGCTGGATCGCTCGAGAATGTCGCGCGCGTCCTGGCGGTCATACTTGATCACACCCGCCAGGTCCGCATGGCCGGGACGCGGCTTCGTCACGGCTGGCAATTCGTCAATCTTGAAGTCACGGTTCTTGACCGTGAACGTAACGGGCGAACCGATGGTCTCCCCGCGCCGCACGCCGGACAGTACTTCCGCTTGATCGGTTTCGATCTTCATGCGGCCACCGCGGCCGTAGCCCTGCTGACGGCGCACCAGATCACGGTTGATGGCCGCGAGGTCGATCTTGAGACCGGCCGGCAAACCCTCCACCACGCCAATCAAACACGGACCGTGGGATTCGCCCGCCGTGAAGTAACGTAATTGTGGCATCCTATCCTCGAATGAAACTCAGGTACCAATTGATAATTTCGTGCCCGCGGAACATCCACAGCACCGCCCCGAACGCGATGTACGGGCCGTACGGGATGCGACTTTCCCAGCCCTTCCGTCTTCCCAGGACGAGGACCAGTCCGACCACGCCGCCGAGCAACGACGAAACCAGGATCGTGAATAACGTCGATTGCCAGCCAAAAAACGCTCCGATGGCCGCCAGAAGCTTCACATCACCCATGCCCATCGCCTCTTTTCGAAAAATCAATTTACCGACCACCGCCACAGCCAACAGAGACAACCCACCGACGACGACACCGAGCAACGAGCGCATCAACGACAACTTGATCGTATCCGCATCCATCAGCGGCGGGTAAACCGCGCTCAACAGTAGCCCGACGATCACTCCACCAAACGTGATTTCGTTGGGAATGATATAGTGCTCAAAGTCGATGAAGGTTGCAACGATTAATCCGGCGATGACCATCCAATAGATCGGGCCTTTCAGAAAGTAGATGCCCTGCACCGGCGGGTGGTCCCACTCGGTCAACTTCAGCCACATCAGGAGAAACAACACAGCCGTCAACAGTTCGATCAGGAAGTACCGGGGACTGATCTTCGCCCCGCAGTGGCGGCACTTGCCCCGGAGCGCGAGGTAGCTGACGAGTGGAATGTTGTCAGACCAGCGGATGCGCTCATTGCAGTGCGGACAATGCGACGGGGGCGTGACAATTGATTGTTCGAGCGGCATGCGATGCACACACACGTTCAGGAAGCTGCCAATCACGGCCCCAAACGTGAACACGACGAAATCAAGGTAGAGCCGCAACCCGGTCACGCTTTGTCCCCATAGATCGCCGCGCGCAATGCCCGCCGCATGACGGCCAGAGGCGCTTTCCGCTTCGTCCAGATCTCGAATGCTTTCGCGCCCTGATGCAGCAACATGCTCAGCCCGTTCGCCACCTTGGCGCCCGCGCTCTCGGCAACCTGCAGTAATTGAGTTTCCGCAGGACGATAGATCGTGTCGTACACGTGCTGGCGCGGCGAGAACAGTTCGGCGCCCAGTCCCAGTGAATCTCCTTCCTTCAGCCCGACCGACGTGGCATTTACCACCAGGTCAATTTCGTGGATCACCTTCTGAATGGCGTCCACCGTGAGCGCCAGCGATTGAAATTCGCTTTTGGTGCCGCCAATCTCGCGGGCGATGGGCTCAATCTTGGCCAGCGTGCGATTGGCCACGATAACTTTGGCAGCCCCGTCCAGGGCGCATTTCACGGCGATGCCCCGCCCGGCTCCGCCCGCGCCGAGCACGAGCACGCGTTTGCCCTTGATCGAAATGTTGAAATCTTCTTTGACGGCCTTGAGAAAACCGGAGCCATCCGTGTTAAACCCGCGCGTCTTGTCTTTCTCGATCACAATCGTGTTGACCGCGCCGACCTTTTGGGCTTCGGCGTCGATTTCATCGAGGCAATCCAGGGCCAGAATCTTGTGCGGCACGGTCAGATTGAGGCCGACCAGGCCCATTTCTCTCGCGCCTTGGAGCGCCGTGCGCAAGTTGCGCGGGTCGACGTGGAACGGCAGATAGACCCAATTCATCCCCAGCGCTTCAAACGCGGCATTGTGCATCGCGGGTGACGCCGTGTGCGTAATCGGCGCCCCGAAGACTCCAACAATTGTCGTTGAGCCGTCGATATGCATTTGACTGTGATTCGGGCTTGCGTGCGCCGGTGGCGCTTTAGTGTACCAACCCGGCTACGACAGAGTAGCTGAAGCTGTTCAGAAGCTCAAGAAGCGGCTTCGGATAGACGCCGAGCGCGACCACGGCCAATGCCACAAGGCCCAGCGCGACATTGAGGTACGTCGGGGTGACAATCGGACTCTGGGCGGTACCGTCGATGACATAGATGTGTTTGAGGAGGATGAGATAGTAGTAGAGCGACACCGCGCTCATGACGATCCCCAGAACCACCAGCCACAGCAGACCAAAGTGTTGAGCGTCCCGCTGCACGGCGGAGGCAAACAGGTAAAACTTGCCAAAGAACCCGCCCAACGGAGGAATCCCCGCCAGCGACAACACGAAGATCAACATCAACAGCGAGAGGAACGGCGCCCGCCTGGCCATGCCGTCGAAGTTCCGCATTTCATCTCCTCCGGCCCGACTGGACAAGGCGGCGACAACACCGAACGCGCCGAGATTCGTCAGCGCGTACACGATGATGTAAAAAAACACCGAGGTCGCGCCCATTTTCGTGGCGGCGATAATACCGATGAAGATGTAGCCCGCGTTCGCGATACTGGAATACGCCAGCAGGCGCTTCACGTTGTGCTGCACGATCGCGGCGCAGTTGCCCAGGATCATGCTCAACGCCGCCGTGACGGCGAGAAGCATTGTCCATCCCGAAGCAAACTTGCCCCAGAATGCCGAACCTTCCAAGCCCGCAAACCCAATGAACAGGACCTTCAACAAAATGAAGAAGCTGGCCACTTTCGAGCCGGTCGCAATATAGGCAGTGACCGGTGTTGGTGCGCCTTCATACGCATCCGGCGCCCACAAGTGGAACGGAACGATTGCGACCTTGAACCCAAAGCCAATAATCGTAAACAGCAGTCCCGTCGCCAGTAGTGGGCTCATCTTCAAGGCGGACGTATTTTTCACGGCGTCCTGGATCGCTTGCAGCCCGGTCGTGCCCGTCACCCCGAATACGTAGCTCAAACCGAACAGCAGAAATGCCGACGACATCGCCCCGAACATGAAGTATTTGACCGCCGCTTCCTGCGACCGCAGCTCGCCCTTGTGGAACGCAGTGAGGATGTACAACGAGACGCTCGTCAGCTCGAGGGCCACAAAAATCGTTATCAGTTCCTCCGCGCTGATCAGCAGCATCATCCCGACCGCGCCGAACAGCAACACGGCGTAGTATTCGCCAACGTGGCGCCCGACGTTGTAGTCCATGGAAATCAACACGGTGATCACCGCCAGCGCCACGATCACCAGTTTGAAAAATATAATCAGGTCATCCACGGCCAGTGTGCCGCCCAAGAGCACCATGCGCGGGCCGTTGAGTTGTTGCCACAGGGGAAGAATCGACGCCAGTAGCCCAACGACGGCGGCCGTGCCGATGGTTCGTGACCGCACGGTCATCTCCGCACGGCGCACCGACACGAGATCCAGTGTCAACGCGACCAGCGCGGTCAGAGTCAGGATCACTTCCGCGCCCAGTCCCTTCAGGACATCGAAATAAGGTACGGGCATCACGGCGCACCCCGCAGGAACAATTGTACGTTCGCCTTGATCATGTTCAACATGATGGATGGGTACACTCCCACAATCACCAGTAACGCCATCAAAATGATCGCCGCCACACGTTCAGGCAGGGTGATCGGGGGCAGGGCCGGATGCGACTCACCGCGGCCCGGCTTGTGGTCATGACCATGTCCGCCGTCACCTGCGGGTTGATCCTGATCCATAAACACCTTGTCATTGGCGTTCATGATATAGGCAACGGTAAGCGGGATACTCAATCCTGCCGCGAGCGCCAGTATCGGGTGCATGTGGAACGCACCGACAAGAATCTGGAATTCGGCCACAAATCCACTGAACCCCGGCATGCCCATGGAAGCCGCGCCCGCCACCATAAACGTCACCCAAGCAAACGGAATGACCTTGGCCAGTCCGCCCAATTCATCCAACTGGCGTGTATGTGTCCGGTCATAGACCATGCGACCGACAACGGCAAACAGCAGGCTGGCGACGATACCATGGGAGAACATCTGCAGGATCGCTCCCGACATGCCAATCAGGTTGAGCGTGGCCAGGCCCAGTAAGACAAAGCCCATGTGACTGACGCTCGAGTAACCGATGATGAATTTGAAATCTTTTTGGACCAACGCGACCCCCGCGCCGTACACGATCCCGATCACCGCGATCCACGCGATCCACCATTTCCAGTGCTCGAGACCCTGGGGGAACAGCAACATCGCGCCGCGGAAACATCCGTACGAACCAAGTTTCATCACGACGCCTGCCAGCAGCATGGACGCGGCGGTCGGCGCGGCGACATGGCCCGTCGGCGCCCACGTGTGGAACGGCCACATACCGGCCAGCACGCCGAACCCGACAAAAATCAGCGGGAACACCCAGATCTGCACGTTGGGCGCAATGGGGTGCTTGGCTAGTTCGAGAATATCAAAGGTTTGTCCGCCGGCGCTGAAATACACCGCGAGGATGCCGATGAACACCAGCGCGCTGCCCATGAACGAGTACAAGACGAGCTTCATCGCGCCGTACTCTTTGCGCGTCGAACCCCAAATCGCGATGACGAAGTATTTCGGGATGATCGCCAGTTCGTAAAACACGAACAGCAGGAACAAATCCATCGCCATGAACACGCCATACACGCCGGCGATCAGGGTCAGGAAAAACGCAAAGAACTCCTTTACGCGGTTTTCAATGTTCCAACTGAACAGGATGCCCGTCACGCACACGAAACCGTTCAGCACGATGAGCGGGTAACTGATGCCGTCCACCGCGAGATGGTAGTTCGTGTTGATTGCGGGAATCCAGGGCACATTCACAATCTGGATGAAGCCATCCTGCAGCGCGCCGTGCGCGCTGATCTGTGCGTTGACCCAATCGTTGTAATTGAAATAGTCCTTGAGCGCGACGAGCAGCGCCGCCACACCCGTCAATAACGCGACCCAGCGAATCAGGGTCTTCGACTCGCGGGGCAGTAGTAGGATCAGCCCCACGCCGAGGAATGTCAGGTAAATTGTCCAATCAACTTGCATGGTTCTGTCAGAATTTCGCAACCGTCATCGTTTGGAAAATGTCGACCAGTTGTTTCACCGCCATGTTGGAGGCATTAATCATCGGCTTCGGGTAAATCCCGATCCAAAACATGAAAAACATCAATACCGCTCCAATGAAAATCTCCCGCCCTGTCATGTCGGGCAGACCGGCCCATTTCGTGTTCAGCGGGCCAAAACAGACTTTTTGCATCATGCCGAGCAGGAACACGGCGGTAATCACCAATCCAATCGTCGCGAGCGACGTGACCAGCGTGACAATGGGGAACGCACCTTTGAACACGAGGAATTCACCTACAAACCCGTTGAGTCCGGGCAATCCCAGCGATGAAAACATCGAGATGCCCAGGATGCCCGCGTAAATCGGCATGTTCTTGCGCAGGCCGCCGTATTCCTCGAGCTTGCGCGTGTGCGTCCGCTCGTAAATCACCCCCACCAGGAAGAACAGCGCCGCGGAACTGATGCCATGGTTGAACATCTGCAACATCGCGCCGTTGAGCGCCGCGGATTTTTCATTCGCGATGTCGGCCACGTTCGGCGCCGAGGCGACCGTGGCGAAAATTCCCAACATCGCGTAGCCCATGTGATTGACTGACGAGTACGCCACGAGCCTCTTGAAGTCCGTCTGCGCCAGCGCCGCGTAGGCGCCGAACACGATGCTGGCCAACGCCAAAAACAGCAGCACGTTCACATGTGCGTGGACCTGCTCGGGGAAAATCGGCAGGATGATCCGCAGGAAGCCGTACACACCCATCTTCAACAGAATCGCCGCCAGCAACATCGAGCCGCCGGTCGGCGCCTGCGTATGCGCGTCGGGCAACCACGTGTGAAACGGCCAGATGGGCACCTTGATGGCGAAACCGAGGAACGCGGCCCAAAACAGCAACGATCCGAAGCACGATGCGCTGATGTGGAAACCAGTCCGCTCCTGGATGCTGGCCACAAGCCTGGAAATGGCCGCGCCCAATTCCCCTGAAGCCGCCTTTTGACGCAGGTCCAGGAAGTCCATGGAATTTGTCGCCAGATAGATAAACGCAAACGCCAGGAGCATCCCAACGCTGCCGGCCAAGGTGTAGAGGAAGAACTTGAACGAGGCGTACGTGCGATCCTCGGCTCCCCAGATTTTGATGAGGAAGTACATCGGGATCAATCCGAGTTCCCAGAAGATGAACCAATGGAAAAAACTGAGGGCCGTAAAGACGCCGAACATGCCGGTTTGCAGGAGTAGGAACAAAATGAAGAACAGCTTCACACTGCGGTCCTGCTTCCAATGCGCCAGCAACGCCAGCGGGGTGACGATTGCCGTCAGCAGGACCATCGTCATGCTGAGTCCATCGACCCCCAGACGATAATCAACATTGAGCGTGGGGATCCACGACCAGCGCTCTTCGAACACCAGCCCCGCGTTCGGATCAAACCGGCTCCAGACACAAAGCGTCGTCAAGAGCGAGATGATGCTGGCACCCAGCGCGATCAGTTTGATCTCGCGCTCGCCGCTCTTCGGCACCAACAAGATCAGTGCCGCACCGACCAGCGGCATAAACGTGATGAGCGACAACAACGGGATCGAGGAGTGGATCATTTGAAGAAGTAAGTCAGCAAGAGAACTGCTGCCCCCAGGCTCAACACGCGGAAATAGTTTTGGATGCGGCCATTCTCCAACTTCGAAAACTCCTCGCCGCCCAGTTGCACACTCTCGCAGCCGGCGTCAAAGCCGCCATTGATGAAGAACTCGTCACCGATCCAACGAAAGACTTGCGAGATACCCCAGACCGTCCAGGCAATCGCATGCAGGGCTCCATCGACAACCAGCTTGTCCACCAGCCGAAAAAATGTGCCGCACGTGGCCGTGAATCGGATGATCGTCACGTCATACAGCTCATCGATGTACCACTTGCGGTTCAGAAACGTGAACAGACTACCCAACGCCGCCGAAAGCGGGTCTTCATCGGTCGCGTGTTCCATGGTCTTGCGTCCGTATACCGCCCACCCCAGCAACAGACCCAGCGCCACCACGGCCAGCGAGGCACCCATGACAACGGCTTTTCCTTCCTCCGATTCAGTCCCCTCGACGCCGAGGTACTCCCCGTATTTGTGGCCAAAGAAACCGAGGCCAATGGCGAACAAACTCAGCACCGCGATCGGCAGCCACATGTTCCACGAGACCTCGTGCGGTTCGCCGCCGGGATGGCCATGCCCGTGATCGTCGAGCGCTTTCTCGTCGTGACCGTGTCCGTGGTCCTTGTCTCCGCCGCGCCATTTGCCGGCGAAAACCATGTACATCTGGCGCGTCATATAAAACGCCGTGAGAAACGCGGCGAACGTTGCCAGACCCCACGCATATTTGTTGCGATGGAACGTCGACAGCAGGATTTCATCTTTGGAAAAGAATCCCGCGAACGGCGGCACCCCGCACAGCGCCAACATGCCGATGAGATAGCACCAAAACGTGATGGGCATGTATTTTCTCAGGCCGCCCATTTTTCGCATGTCTTGTTCGTGGTGCGTGCCGATGATGACGCAACCGGAGCCGAGGAAGAGCAGCGCCTTGAAGAACGCGTGCGTCAGTAGGTGAAACTGTCCCGCCACCAAACTGCCTGCGCCAAGGCCCATGACCATGAAGCCAAGCTGGGAGCACGTCGAATACGCCAGCACGCGCTTGATATCAAACTGCGCGACCGCAATCGTCGCGGAAAACACCGCCGTGATGCAGCCGATCCACAGGACAAAATCCAACACCCACGAACCCGGTTCCGCTGTGAAGAGTGGGTACATTCGTCCGACCATGAACACGCCCGCCGCGACCATCGTCGCCGCGTGAATGAGGGCGCTGACGGGCGTGGGACCTTCCATCGCGTCCGGCAACCAGACGTGCAGCGGGAACTGCGCGCTCTTGCCCATCGCGCCAATAAAGAGGAGAAACGCAATCGTGCTCGCTGCCGACAGACCCCACCAGCCGTTTCGCAGAGCCAGCGCACTCACCTGCTCCAACGCGCCGGGGTGAAGCGCGTCGTGCGTGTACATAGTCAGCGTGCCCGTCTTCCAATACAACATCACGATGCCGAGCAGGAAACCGACGTCGCCAATGCGGGTCGTGATAAACGCCTTCTTCATGGCCGCCGCGGCCGCGGGCTTGAAATACCAGAAGCCGATGAGCAGATAACTGCACAAGCCGACGAGTTCCCAGCACATGAACAGGAGCAGCAGATTATTCGAAATTACCAGGCCCAGCATCGAGGCCGCGAACAATGACAGGAAGCAGAAGAACCGCGTGAAATTCTCATCGTCGGCCATGTAGCCCGTCGCATTGACGAAAATCCAGAACCCGACGAACGCGACCATCGCCGCCATCCCCGCCGTCAGTGGGTCGAGGATGAATCCGAGATCGAGGCTGGAGGTCCCGAATTTGAACCAGGTAAAGTTGAAGATCGCCCGCTCGACCTCGTGGTGCTCGCCGCCGCCGGTCGTCGCGAAGAACGCCCGTAGCGCGAAGATGCAGGAAAGACCCATCGCGATGATCGTCAGCGCTCCGGACGGTTTGCGCCCCGGGCGCTTCAACAACGACTGGATCGCCGCTGCCACCAGTGGGAAGAACGGAATCAGCCACTGCTGTTGCGCGAGATGCTGAAGGTATTCGCTGTGTCCCATTTTACCCCTTCAGGCTCGTGAACTCGTCGACATCGACGGATTTGTACTGCCGATAAATGGCGATGACCAGGGCCAAACCGACAGCCGACTCCGCCGCGGCAATCGAGATGGCGAAAATGGCGAACAGGTAGGCGGTGGGCACGGCAAAATACTTGTAATGCCAGAATACGATCAGATTGAGGATGCCCGGCGTTGAACATAATCTCAATGCCCATCAAGACGATGATGGCGTTCTTCCGCGACAGCGCGCCGCACAGGCCGATGGCGAACAAAAAGGCCGAGAGCATGAGATAATGCCCGAGCGGAATATTCATCGTCTGCGGATGACCTCCTCCAATGCGATAACCACCGCACCGATAAGCGCTGCGGTCAGCAGCACTGCCATGGCCTCGAATGGGACGACCCAGTCCGCAACGAGCGCCTTGCCGATTTCCACCACGGAGGTTTGCGCTCCACTGATCGGGAGCACATTGGCAAGCTGGTCTTTGCGAATAATCGCCCACAATAACCCCGCGATGATGATGGCCGTGCCCATGCCGGCCCACCATTTGCCACCTAACACCTCGCGCGGCCCTTCGTCGCCGGTCACATGCCTTGTCAGCATGATCGCAAACAACATCAGCACGGCAACGGCGCCGATATAGATAAGGATTTGCACAGCGCCGAGAAAATCCGCACGCAACAGGAAGTAATGCCCCGCGATGCCGAGGAAAAACAGGATTAACGATAACACGCAATGGATGAGGTTGCGGAGCGTGATGGCGAACAGCGCGCCGAGCACCGTGATGGCAGAAAGAATCCAGAAGATGGCTTCCATGGTGATCAGGAGGCGTAGCGATACGTTCGGGGTGCGACGTTCTCCGTGGCGGCCAGTTTGGTGAGGGTGACGAACCAGAGAACGAGCCACAAGGTCGTCGCCACCCATGCCAGGGGCCGGAACGTCAGGTAATGCCACATGCCCACCGCGACGATGTTGACGATCGACATCGGCAACAGGACTTTCCAGGCAAATCCCAGCAACTGGTCGACGCGCACCCGTGGCCAGGTGCCACGGATCCAGATGTTGAGCACGATCATGAACGCCAGCTTGATGAAAAACCAAAACATGGAGATCAAGCCGCCAATCCAGCCGGGACCACTGCCGGGGCCGTTGTAGCCACCGAGGAACATCGTCACGGTGATGCCCGCCATGGCAATGGACGCCAGATATTCGCCCATCTGGAAGAGCGCAAATTTAAATCCGCTATATTCGGTGTGATAGCCGGCGATGATTTCGGATTCGGCCTCGGGAATATCGAACGGTGTACGGGCCGATTCCGCCATCGCGCCGATCGTGAACAGGACGAACCCGACAAATCCCCATGGTCGGAAGACAAACCAGTTGGTGATGTTGAGGATTCCCCCGCTCTGCGCGCGGGCGATGCGCAGGGTCGAAAGCGAGCCAACGGCCATGACCACTGCCACCGCCGCCAGCACCATCGGGACTTCGTAGGAAACGACCTGCGCCACCGCGCGCATCGCGCCGAGGAGCGAGAACTTGTTGCGCGACGCCCACCCGCCCATGAACAAAGCCAACACGCTCGCGGTGCTGACAGCAAACGCGAACAGAATCCCGATATTCAGGTTGACGGGAACCAGCCCGTGCCCACCGGCACGACTGAGAAAAGCAGGATTGATGGGATCACTGCGATGACCGGCGCGAGGAAATGGACGAATTGATCGGCCCGCCGCGGCACGATGTCCTCTTTCGTGAGCAGCTTCAGGCCGTCGGCAATCGGTTGGAGAATGCCCCAACGCCCGACGCGGTTCGGGCCGATGCGGTTCTGGATTCGGCCCAGCGCCTTGCGTTCGACGAGTGTCGTGTAGGCGAAGATGCCGGGGAAAACGCTGAGCACGAAAAGAATGGGAATGACGATGGACGCCCAGAGCAAGACGCCGTCCGGCGCATTCACGAACCAAGTATGTAGTTGTTGATAAATCGTTTCCAAACCAAATGAATCCCCTACCCCAAGGTTCGCTGGTTATAAGAAAACAGCGAACGTGTGTCAAATCTCACACGACTCTTACGCTTTGCCTGCCTCCTCCATCAGCTTCTTGAGCATGTTGGCGGTCTCGGCTTCTCCGGGCAGGCAAAGTGATAAATCGCTGTCCGCGCCGCCGGCAATCGCATCGGCGTAACCGCGGCAGTCGTATCCGCACGCATGACAGTCGGTCTGCGCCATCGCGGCCATCAGCTTGTCCGCCAATGGTGCGCTCTTGGCCAAATCGAGGCGTTGCTGCATGCCCATGCCCGCGTCGTGCCACGGCCAGTTGCCAGCAGGTGCTTCGGCGGCCGGTGTGGCTTCGGCTGCGGGTGCGTCCGGAGCTGGCGCTGCAGCACCGGCGACGGGCGCGGCGCCAACGCTAACGGTACTGAGAAATTTGCTGAGCCATTGACGTTGCTCGGGCGTGAACGGCGCGTCGTCGGGAATGGTAAGTTTCGCGGCCGGAGTAGCGGCGGCAACTGGCGCGGGTTTGGGGGCCGCTGGGGCTGTCGGTTTTGCCGCGGCAGCGGGAGCGGCTTTCTTCGCCTTCTTTTCCTTTTCCGCCTTCAGCTTGGCATCGATAGCGGTCGCCTCAGTCGGCTTGATCCGATTATAATACTCGTTCGACTTGAGCAGGTCGGGCAGGTGTTCGACAAGTTCGCCGAAGCGGCCGTGCTGCGACTTCTCATAGTCGTTGTCCATCTTGATCGCGTCGAACGGGCAGACTTCCACGCAAATCTGGCACTGCATGCAAACGCTGATGTCGATGTCGAAGACTTTGGGGCGCTGCCGCGGTTTGCCCTTCTCGTCACGGTCCATGACGATGTAAATGCACTGGGGTGGACACTCGACCTCGCAAATCTTGCAGGCGACGCAGCGCATGGTGTCGACCGGGCTTTTGTCGTCGTCATACACGAGGAACGGGAACGTGCGCGAGTTTTCAGGCGTCTGGACGCGCTCTTCGGGATACTGGACCGTCACGAGCCGTTCTTTGTCGAAGTAGCTGCCGACGAAATTGCGGGCGGTGACGACCATGCCCTCGAACAGACCTTTGCCGATGAAGCCCACTAGCGATCCACCTCCCCCAAAACGATATCGATACTGCCAAGGATGATGACGACGTCCGCGACCTTGTGGCCGAGGCACATGTCCTCGAGCGTGGTCAGGTTGACGAAGCTCGGCGGACGCACATGGTAGCGGTAGGGCTGTTTGCCACCTTCGTCGGAGACGAGGTAAAAACCGAGTTCGCCCTTGGGGGCCTCGATGCGGCCATAGCCGTCGCCGGGCGGGATTTTGAAATTGCGGAGCTTCACCTCGGGCGCGACGTGCGGTCCGGCGGTAATATCGCGGAGCGCCTGCTGCAAAATCTTGATGCTCTCGCGCATTTCCAGGACGCGGATGTAATACCGGTCGTACACGTCACCGACGTCGCCGACAGGCAGGCGGAAATCGAAACGGCCATAGACGCCGTACTTGTCGACCTTGCGAACATCGTATTCCACACCACTGGCGCGGGCCATCGGGCCGCTGATGCTGGCGTTGATGGCGAGTTCCTTCGGTAGAATGCCGACACGCTGCGTGCGGGCGAGCAGGACTTCATTGCCCGTGAGCAGTTTTTCAAATTCGTCGAGGAAACGCGGGAAGCGAGTGACGATGTCCTTCGCGACGGCCAAATCTTTTTCCGTCATGTCCACGCGGACGCCGCCGAACCGCATGTAATTGCACATCATGCGCGAGCCGCTGACGGCTTCAAAGAGGTCAAGAATCCGCTCGCGCTCGCGGAAGGCGTAGAGCAACGGCGTGCCCCACGCGCCGAGGTCCTGCAACATAAACCCGATGACGCAGGAATGGTTCAGGATACGCGTCAGCTCGGACATGATCACGCGAACGTACTCGGCGCGCTCGGGCACCTTGATGCCCGCGAGCTTTTCGACGGCCAACGCATACGCCCAGTTGTTGCTCATTGAATTCAAATAGTCGAGGCGGTCCGTGTAGGGCATCGAACCGAGCCAGGCCATGCGCTCGGCCAGTTGCTCGTGATTGCGGTGCAGATAGCCCATGACGGGCTTGAGCGCGACAACCGTTTCGCCGTCCAACACGCAATCCATGCGAAAGACACCGTGGGTGCTGGGGTGTTGCGGCCCGATGGAAACCTCGAGCGTTTGGGTATCGATCAAGCCTTCCGACCCGGGCGTCAGCGTGAACCGCTTCTCTTCTGTGAGCGGCTGGATCATTTCTTCTTCGCCTTCTCCAGCTCTTCGCGGGCCGTCGGCGGCGTGATGCCACCGGCTTGCACCGTTCGCTCGAGTGTATCGTCGTGAGGGGTCGGCTCCCACTCGTAGTCCGCCGGCGGCACGTAGTCCTTGCGCATGGGATGATCCGTAAATTCGTCCCACATCAGAATGCGCCGCAAATCGGGATGACCATCGAACTTCACGCCGTAGAGATCGTAGGCTTCGCGTTCCTGGAACTCGGCGCCGCGCCAGAGAGGGGTCAGTGATGGCACGCGGCACTGGTCGAGTTCGCGTGGTGTGCGCACTTTGAGAATGATGGGCCCGTGCTTCTGCGCAACGGAGTACAGATGGTAGACGACCTCGATGAAATCGGGTTTGTCAGCCTTCGGCAGATAATCGACACCCGTCACACACGAACAAAAGTCCATCTGGAAACGCGGATCTTCCTTGAAGAACTTCGCGATGGCATAGATATGGTCGCGGTCAACGAGCAATGCGGGTTGCTGCGCGGCGGGCGTCGAGTTGACAATCTCGATCTGCGCGCCGGGAACGGCCTGTGCCGCGACCTCTTTGATTTTCTCGATGGCTTCCATCAGGCTTTCTTGACCTCATCGAGCGTCACGTCGCGGTAGTTTCGCGGCGGCTGCCAGAGTTCGCGATTTGCGGGCGGCTGCAAATCATGGTCGCCGTAGGTCGGAATCGGGAATTCGGTCACGGCGTTCTTGTCGTACCAGCGCAGGCGGTTCTCCGTGTCGAGATGTTGATTTGCGATCTTTCGTTGGAGAGTCATGATGGCGTGAATCAACGCCTCGGGACGCGGCGGGCAACCGGGGATATGCACGTCCACGGGAATATAGCGGTCGATGCCCTTCAGCACATTGTAACCGTCCTTGAAGGGACCGCCCGAAATGGCGCAGGCGCCCATGGCGATGCAGTATTTCGGTTCGGGCATTTGGTTATAGAGGCGAACGACCAAGGGGGCCATTTTCTTGGTGACGGTGCCCGCGACGATCATCAAATCGGCCTGACGAGGGGTGGCGCGAAAGACCTCGGCGCCGAACCGCGCCAAATCGTAGCGGGCCGCGGCGCTGGCGATCATTTCAATGGCGCAACAGGCCAGGCCGAACTGCAACGGCCAAATCGAGCTTTTGCGGCCCCAGTTGTAAAGCTGTTCGAACGGGAGAACGAAAATCCCCTGTTTCTGCAGCTCGCTTTTTAGACCTTCGTCGACAGCCATGTTATTTCCAATCCAGCGCGCCCTTGGCCCACGCGTAAACCAGCCCTTCCACGAGGAGCAGTACGAACACCATCATGGCGAGGAACCCGCCGAAGGCCATTCCCCCGAACGCCACCGCCCACGGGTATAGAAAGACCGTCTCGACGGCAAAAATCACGTAGATGAGCGCATAGATGTAGTAGCCGACGCGGAATTGGACCCATGCGTCGCCCTTGGAGGTCAGGCCGCACTCGTAGGTGTCGTTCTTGGTGGCGGCGGGACGATGCGGCGCGAGGAGCCACGCGATGGCCAGCGGCAGCAGCGGAAACGCCACCGCCACCAGCAGGAACACGACGACAAACAGGTACTGATTTATGTATAAATCTTTCACGCGACCGATACCAAATCACTGCCGAACTGCGACCCTAGTTCCAATTTTCACAATGTAGGTAACAGGATTGCCGAACCTTGTCAAGGCGGTGTCCAGCATGTGGTTGCGGTGGTGGCGGCAGGACAAAACGGGGCTCGATTGGGCCTGAAATACCGCCATTTACGGTGCGGTACAGTCCACGCGATAGAAGCGTTATCGGTAGCCGGGTCCCTCTTCGGCAGGGTGGGGACTGAAAAGCTCCCCGGCCGTCTTGCACCTGAGTTTGGTCAGCGAACGCGTCCAAATGAGATGGCTGGAGCCGTCTGAGCGCATACCGGTAAAGAATGGAGTTGACCCCGCCGCGAAATCGCCGAACACTGGCCCCGATCCGCGCGGACTGTCCGCCGCTGCCGCTTGCCACGTTTCACGCGGCCAAGACCCGCGCCGCCGGGGCAAACAGGATGGCCAAGCGTTAATGCTCAGAGAGGAGCGGATATGGATTTCACAAAATTCGAGACCGTATCAATCAAGACGCATCCAGAACTGGACGAGAAGTGGGTTCAGGCACGCATTGCAGAAGACCCCTCAATCTTGGGACTGGGTGATGTCGTCCTCAAAGACAAAGAGCGGCCTCAGCCCAAAGCAGGCCGTCTCGATCTCCTGCTTCAGGAGGCCGAGTCCAACAGACGTTACGAGGTTGAAGTCCAGCTTGGTCAGGCAAACGAGAGTCACATAATTCGGACAATCGAGTACTGGGATCTCGAGCGACGGAGATTCCCACAGTATGAGCATACAGCCGTCATTGTCGCCGAAGACATCACGAGCCGATTCCTCAATGTCATCAGCCTGTTTAACGGGATGATCCCGCTGGTTGCCATTCAGATGAAGGCTCTCAAATCGGGGAACAGCATCGGCCTCGTGTTCACAACCGTTGTGGATCAGATGGCGCTGGGTCTCGTGGACGAGGATGAGGAAGTCCAGGAAGCAACTGACCGCGCGTATTGGGAGCAACGCGGGTCAAAGAAGACCGTTGCGATGGCTGATGAATTGCTCGAACTTGCGCGCGTCCATGAAAAGTCTTTGGAGTTGAAGTACAACAAGTTTTACATCGGCCTTGCAAAGAATGGCCAACCGAGGAACTTCATCGTCTTCCGACCGAAGAAGGGATTCCTGCGATTTGAAGCTCGACTCGAGAAACTCGCCGGAGACTCAGAGTTTTCTTGAGGGTGCTGATCTCGACGTAATGGACTACGACAGTCGCTGGGGGTACTACCGCATCCGGCTCCAACCGGGCGACACGGAGAAATACCGGAAAGTGCTTACTGAGCTGATCGCCCGTGCATTTGCAGAGAGTAATAAAAATTAGGAACCGAGCCGAAGGTCGAGGCGAGCGAGTGCAGAGGTATTAGACGCGGCGGCGGTCGCTAGTGAGTAGCTTGGGCCGGCGACTGCGATCCACGACGCGGAGGCCCGTCTGGGGAGCGCGGGTTAAATTGCACGCTGTCGACATTGGGCGGCAGCCAAAACTCCCATTAGAGACCGAGATAATTCTCCCCTCTCGTGCCGCTCGGCGATCTTGTCCCAAGCATACTTACCACCTACAGCAAGCGGTGCCAATGGTGCGAGAAAGGGTGCCAAAGATGGGTACAGCGTTGCAGCGAGCGTTATCCACGCGGCGGTTGCCGTCTGCGCATGATGACGTTTGTACGTCGATCTGATCTTCTTGATCTCCTTTTCGTGGTCAGCCATGAGGGAGGCGATGCCACGGGCGATTTCCGCCGTCACACGGTCAACATCGCCGAGTGACGCCGCTTGCAGTTGCTGAACGTAGCCGCATAGATGACGTCGGAAGTTTTCATTCTCATTGTTCCTCCTCAGTTCGACTAGATCCTCAATCGGAACGTTCCCCAAGGAAAACGACCGGACCGCGCTCACCGCGCGCGGCTACAGCGGAGGGCAGGACGGACGCCGGGAGTACGACGGCAACCCTGACCTCGCCCCGAAAGGGATTCGGGGTAAACCGGGCCGCTTGCCCCGCCTGAGGCGGGGGGGCTACAATTCAGGGGGATCGGAGGGGCGGATTAGGGGCTGGGGCATCCGCCATTGAAAATGATTTGACAGTAGGCATGTGATTGCGTATAGTCGGGGCGATTTAATGTTCATTGATATAGAGGGGTAGACGGAAGAGACAGAGACCCCTCGACGCCCCGCTAGTGTGCTGTCCCTAACGCTTCGTTACAATGAATCGCTTCATTTTGACCAGATGGACATTGGAAAGGCATTTCAGTGACACCACACTAGAGGCGGGCAAGGCTCGGGGTGACAACGTTGGAAAGGGAAACGGCGGGCTGGACGGCCGGACCGCGGTCAGCGCCCGCGGCTACAGCGGCAAGCACGGAGAGGGGGTAGGCCCCGTATATGTGTTTGGCAGCCTTCTCTCCCGATCATGCTGCCCTACGGGCCTCGAAACGACGCGACGCCATCTCGGGGTTACCCCCACCCCTCGATTCTGCCAAACGAAGCCAATTATAATTGACAAAAAATTGGCATTTGTATCATTGAGGCGCAGTTGGTTACATAGGAAATTGGGTCGAATTTGCGTTGGCTTCGTTTAGCTAAAACGAAGCCAAAAATGAGTTCGTTTGGGGGTGTTTGGGCTCGTTCGCACCCCTCGCTGTGGGTTTCGTTGGGTTCGTTTGGGGGTTAGAATTGGCTTGGATGCGGCGTGGTGTGCGATGCCACGGTGGTTCAGGCGAAGAACTGACGCGGTTGTCGCGAGGAAGCGTTCGCCCGCTACTTGAGCTTTTGGAATTCGGTGACGGCGCGGAGGAATTGTCGTCCATCATTCAGCGGGACGGACAGGGCGCAGTCGGTGAGATTGTCCTTGCCGAGGATGAAACAGCGTTCCCGCGTGACCATGATGCCGACAAGCTTGCCGTCGGAGGTCACCACGTAGTCACCGACATCAGCGCGGTAAGCGGGGTTCTCGAACCACGCGGCAACGCCGCGCATGGCGCGTTTGATGACCAAGTAGCGGGGGTCCGCCAAGTCGGGCGCGGTATCGATTTCGAAACTGAGTCCCGCGGCCGTGCTTTTGAAGACGTACAGCCGGTGCTGGTCGCTTTGCACGATGGCATCGGGCCCGGCCAAATCCATGGTGCTCACGCCGGGGGTGGGTTGACTCAATTCGACGGCGACGACGTGCGGGTCGGCGCGCAAGGCGCACGCGGGGCCGGTCAGCGGGCCGGACCAAGGCGTATCCCCTGCCCTGTTGACGGTGTATTTGAGCTGGGTGATTTCGCTCTCGCTGTCCAACGCCCACCAGTTGAAACCGAGGGTCTGGCCATTGGCGACAACGAACGAGCGACCGCCGACGTTCACCACCGGGGGATAAGCGGTCGACCGGAAATGGGACATGGGATAATCCCTGGAGGAATCGGTTTCGGCGATCGCGACCTGCAAGCCGAGGCGGGCGCCTTTGACGGCCTTGTATGGGCCCGGTCCGCGGGCTTTGATCGATTCGATCTGGGCGCCGAGCTTCGCCGTCTGCTGGCGCAAGGCATCCTGGCCGGCCTCGATGGCGTTCAGGCTTTGGGCGATTTGATCGCCTTGCCCCGATTTCATCAGCGCGTCCAACTTGGATTGGAGATCCTGCTGGCCCTTGGCAATGTCCTCCATCGCCTGTCCCAGACCGCCCTTCTCGTCGCCGTTGAGCTCCGACTGCAAGCCCTTCACGTTTTCCGCCATGGCCGCCAGATCCTGCTGCATCGCCTGCTGTTCATCGTGAACGCCCGAGACGTTCTTCTGGATGGTTGCCGGGAGCGTGCGAGCGAACTCATCGAGCTGGGCGAGGGTCGTTCCCATTTCCTGCTGGCCCTTGGCAACGTCCGTCAGTTGTGATTCGACCCGTTCTTGTGAAGAGAGCACCTGCTGGCTGAGCGTGCTGATCGTCGCCTGCTGGCTGGCGACCGTCTGCCCCAACTGCTGGGCCTGCTGGGTCAATTGGGACCGTTCCTGCTGAAGCTTGGCCTCTTCGCTTTGAAGTTTCGCCAGGTTCTCCTTGGCTGCTTCGCCCTCCTGTTGAGCTTTCTGCCGCTCCTCGCTTACGCGGGCGAGTTGTTGCTGGACGTTGGACAATGCCTTTTCGGTCTGCGCCTTTTCTTGCGTGACGACTTTGAGGTTCGCCTCCTGTTGGGCGAGGGTCGCGGTGGTTTCATTCAAACGGGTGCGAAGCTGCTGGTTTTCCGAGGAGGCCGAGTTGAGCCGGGTGAGAAGCGACTGCTGCTCATAGTCGCGATTCCATTCTTCCTGCTGCGCCTGCATCGCCGCGGGCGTGAATTCTTCGTGGATGCGAGGCGTTTTGGGAGCCGAGGTCTCGAATTGAGTGTGCTCTCCGCCCGTGCCGATGACAAACAGCAACAGCGAACACACCAAGAAATCGAGCATTACGATCAGGATGGACGTCTTCATGCTGTCCCGCAGTTCACTTTGGCAGGATGAGGCGCTCCTTCAATGGATACAAGTAGCGGATGCGCAGCGACACCGCCGACAAGATGCCTACGACCGTCGACGTGTAAGCAAAATGGCGGCTCATCCCGGCGTTCAATGTAATGAGAATGAACGCGACGACTGTCAGCGCCAATCCGGTGAACAAGGGCAGATCGAAAAACACGTCCATGTTCTCCAACCGCTTCAGACGCAACTCGGCGGTGGCGCTTTCGTCGTCTTCGACCTGACGAATCTTCCCTCTCACAAAGAACCAGACAATGGCATGCACCGCCAACGAAATCAGCACAACGGTCCCGGACAACAGCGCGCTGTCCGATCCCGCTGCGGCGGTTGCCGTGTTGGCAATTTCACCAGTCCCCGTGGCGACGGAAGGCGACTCCATCGCGGGACGCATCGCCAACGACAAGAAGTACAGCAACAAGCTCAATACCAGCCCCACGGCCAGCGCCGTGAGCAGGAAATGGGCGGGAGTGGGAGCCGCCGGAGCGTTTCCAGGCCTGGCAATCAGCTTTTCCAGATAGCGGCCGGGCACCACGACCAGGATCAGCAGGCCGCACAGAACAGCGATCAGCACGTACTTGATGGCCGCGACGCTTCCTCCATACTGGAACCGAAGCGACTGATATGCCTGCTGAATCGAATCCAGCGTTGACGGCCGTCCTTTGGCGATGGAGCCCAGACGTTGCGGTGACAATCCCGGATGATCGATCGCAAACTTCAGTCCTGCCATTCCCCTGCCGATGGCCGCGTGCAGCGCGTCCAAGCCTTGGGGACCGTGGCGCATGATGAAATCAATGGACGCTGATGCCGCCGCCCGCCCGTCCGCCCCCGCCACGGCGAGAACCTGCGCGAGTTCCTTCGGCGCGTCGGGTGCCATGGATGCCATCTTCGTCAACACCGCCAACTGGTCGGGGCTGTCGGCCTGACGCAAGATCGTCTCAAACTCGCCCCACGTGCGACAGCGTCTGGCCAACTCGAACATCGGCATGAAGTTGTCCTTGAACTTTTCCACGGCGATGCCGGATTTCGGGTCGGACTGCATGAGATTGAGCATTTGGGTCAACTGCATGGTCAAGGATTCATTGATCGCACCGGCCAGTCGCGCGGCTTTGGTGAGCGTGATGGCGCCTTGCGCTGGCGGAAAGACGTTGTCGATGCTGGTGATGCCATTGAGCGCAGTGATGAATCCGTCCTGATTGCCTTCCAACCCGCCCTGCCTGGCCAGATCGGCGATGTCGCCATACAATGCGGCGTCAGCGACCGTGGTGCCGGCAAGGGTCTCGAATGAATTTCCGCTGAGGGCGGCGGCCCAGCCGGTCGCCTTCAAGCGGCTGACCGGTGTGTTCTCGCTGGCGAGATGGGCAAATACCTTCTGACGGGCGTCAAGTGCTTGTTGCTTCTCTGACGAATCATGCTGGATCACGTAGTCCAGTAGCAGTAACGCCGAACTGCTGCGCCCGGCCGCCAATTCAGCGTCCGCCATGTGCGGAAGGCTCACCTCTGGCAACCGCTCGTATTTTGCCGAGGGCGTGTCCAGCGGAGAATCGGCCAGCTGGACGACCACAATCAGCGCCCCGAACAGTATCACTCCCAAAACGAACCGTAGCACTTTCATGCGTTACCTCAATTCAATCTGTCCTGTCTTCCAACTGCCCGCCCGAGCGGGCCATTGCAGACGACACCAATAATAACTCAATATTCATTCTCAGCATAGAGAATCAATCGTAATTTCCAGGGCGATTGCATTTTGATTCTTAAGGGGGGTGCGAAAGGAATTCTTTGTCAGTGGGCCGGTGGAGCCGGTTTGCGACGACAAGTTTTTGCTTCCGGTTTCCGGGGATTTGTGGTGGAAGATGGGGATGCAAAACCAACGATCCTCGTTCCGCAATTTGAAAGACCACTTCGCTCCACGACCCGACCCGCGCGTCGGCCCGGCCAAGCGCCACGAGTTGCTGGATATCCTGATGATCGCCGTCTGCGCCATGCTCTGCGGTGCGGAGGGCTTCACCGAAATCGCCCAGTGCGGTCGGTGCAAGGCCGAGTGGTTCAAAAGCTGGCTGGCGTTGCCGCACGGCATTCCCTCGCACGACACCTTCAACCGCGTGTTCGGGCTCATTGATCCGGCGAAGTTTCGGGACTGTTTCCTGGCGTGGACGCAAAGCCTGCGCCAGGTCGTCGTCGGCGAATTGGTGGCGTTGGATGGCAAGACGCTGCGGCACAGTCGGGCGCGCGGGCACGGGCCGATCCACCTGGTCAACGTCTGGGCGGCCCGGAATCGCTTGGTGCTGGGGCAACTGAAGGTAGACGACCACAGCAACGAGATCACCGCACTGCCCCCGCTGCTCCGGGCGCTGGAATTGGCCGGCTGTGTGGTGACGGTGGACGCGATGGGCTGCCAAAAGACCGTGGCCAAAGAGATTCACGAGGCCGATGCCGACTACGTGCTGGCACTGAAAGGCAATCAGGGCACGCTGCACGCCGAAGTCCAAGCGTTTCTGGACGACGCCCACGCGCGCGGTTTTGCTGGCCTCGCCCATCAATTCACCCAGACCCTGGAGAAGGATCACGGGCGCATCGAGACCCGTCGCTATTGGATTACCGAAGCGATCGCTTGGCTGGCCGACAGGCCCCAGTGGGAAGCCTTACGCAGCGTCGGGATGGTCGAAGCAGTGCGGGAGGTGCAGGGGAAATCGACGACGCAGCGGCGCTACTATCTCAGCAGCCTGCCGGCGCAGGTCGAGCGGTTTGCGGCGGCGGTGCGCGGCCACTGGGAGATCGAGAATTGCCTGCACTGGGTGCTGGACGTGCAGATGGGCGAAGACCGCTGCGCCGTGCGCCAGCAGAACGCGGCGCAGAACCTGGCCACGCTGCGGGCCTTATGCCTGAACCAACTGCGCCGCGACCAGCGAGTCAAACTCGGCATCCGCGCCAAACAAAAGGCCGCCGGCTGGGACCACCAGTACCTCGCCTCCCTGCTCAACTTCTAAATGCAATCGCCCTGGGGCAAGAGCGCTCGCCGCTTGCAAAATGGCCGAGCACAGGGCACACTGGGTTTTGGAATAGGGTGGCCGTGATGGTTGGCGCCGAGACGACGAGTGCCCGAGCCAGACTGCTGTTTGTCTCCGGGCAATGGATCAGGTCGCGCGTTTGATCTGACGCAGGAACGCGTCAATATCGGACGCGACGACTCGAATGCTATTTGTATCAATGACAGCACCGTTTCCTCTCATCATGCGCTCTTGGTTCGTATCGGCGACCACTTCAAAGTCCGCGATCTGATTTCCACGAACGGCACGCATCTCAACGGCGAACGGACGACGGGAGCCGTGCTGCGCCATGGAGACGTCCTGCGGTTTGGGGAAGTTGAGATGCGGTATGAAGAAGTGGCGGGCGCCGCATCGGAACCGCGGATTGAACCGCCCCAGACGGTTCTCCCATTGGGACGTTCGCGGGCCATCCCCTCGACGCCCGTTCCTGATCGGCAGTTCAAAATTGTCGGCGCGGACGGTCGGACGTATGGGCCGGTCGATGCCGCGAGTGTGCGCCAGTGGATTTCGCAGGGGTTCGCGAATGCCCACATGTGGGTGCCGGCGGAGTCGCGGGGCCACTGGAAGCGGTTGTCGGACTTCCCGGAATTTGCCGACGCGCTCGCCGGAAATGAGATCCCCACGAACATGCTCGGCACACCGCCGAAGGAAATGTTGTGGGAGGAGCCGGTCAAGGTGGGGCCGAGTACGGAACCCGAGGCCACCGTAACATTTCGCGAGGAAACACCCTCGGCGAAGGCGCTGGGCCGGCCATCCAAACGAAGGCGAAGAGGAGTTTCCGTTTATGTGGGCGTGGTGCTATTGATCGCGGTGGGCGGCAGCGTGGCGGCGTGGTGGTTTAATCAGTGGCCGTTTAGTATGCGGGGGCCGTTGCGGAGGTATGCGCGCGGCGCTGACGGCTATATCTACACGGACCCTGATTATGTAGCCGCGGAAACGGCTGAGGACGCCAGGGACTATGCGGGATTGCTCAAGAACGCGAAGCAACTGGTCAGCGATTACCCGGAACAGCAGTTTGGCGCATTACATTCTGGGCGTGGCCTACGGGAAAATGCATTTCTTCGCCGACGCGGCCGCGTCCTTTCAGCAGTCAATCAAACTGAAGCCGGATTATGTCGATGCCTGGAACAACCTCGGCTGGGCGTACACGGAGTCGGGGAAACTTACCGAGGCCATCGGCGTGTTCGAACAACTGATCAAATTCACCCCGAAGGACGCTCAAGTGTGGAGCAACCTGGGCGGCGTGCAAGCCCGGCTCGGGCATGAGGCTGACGCCATTTCAGCCTACCAGATGGCGATTCAGTTAAAGCCCGATTATGCCGACGCCCATTTCAATCTCGGCGTGGCCTATGCCAGCCAGGCCAAATTCGAGGATGCGGTGAAATCCTTTCGGCGGGCCCTCAAATACCAGCCCAATTTCGCCGAGGCGTGGTTTAATCTCGGCGTCGTCTCCAGCCGACAGGGCAGCAACGACGAGGCGGCTGTCTTCTTCCAGCAGGCCGTCAAGTTCCGTCCTGATTACGCCGAAGGATGGGGCGGTCTGGTCAAGGCCTATCTCACCATGCACGAGACCGAGAAGGCGGGCGAGGCCGCGCGTGAAATGAAGCGTCTCGACCCGGCGAAAGCCGAGCAACTGGCCGATGAATTGAGCCGCGAAGAACCCAAGCCCATCGCCGACGCGCCACAGCCCGCCCAGTAAAAGTGGTCTCATAACCCCCGCTGGCGCCGAAACCCTCCATCGCTTGCCACCCTTCACGCGCCTTATCAGCCGTTAGGGTGGATTGCCAACAGGCTTCCACTGGCGGTAGACTGGCATCGTGAGCGAGAACAAGCCAGCCGACCCAATGAGTACATCTCGCCAACGACAACAGGCCATCCTGATCTGCGTGTGTCTGGCGGTGTTGATTGCTGCCGTGTACTGGCCGGTGGTGCACGCCGGGTTCCTCAACTACGATGACGACCAGTATGTGACCGCCAACCCGCATGTGCGGGCGGGATTGACGGTTCCGGGCGTGGCGTGGGCCTTCACCTCGGTTTACGCAGCGTACTGGTTGCCGCTGACGTGGCTGTCGCTCGCGTTGGATTACCAATGGTTCGGGATGAACGCCGGCGGGTACCACATTGTGAATGTGATGTTGCACACAGCGAGTACGCTGCTGTTGTTCCTGGTGTTGCGGCGGATGACAGGGGCGACGTGGCGAAGCGCCTGGGTGGCGGCGGTGTTCGGCGTGCATCCATTGCATGTGGAGTCGGTGGCGTGGGTGACGGAGCGGAAGGATGTGTTGAGCGGGTTGTTCTGGATGTTGGCGATGGGGGGTTACGTGCGGTATGTGGAGCGGCCGACACGGCTACGGTATGCGGTGGTGACGGGGTGGTGCGCGATGGGATTGATGGCGAAACCGACGGTGGTGACATTGCCGTTTGTGCTGCTGCTGCTGGATTATTGGCCGCTCGGGCGGACGCGGTGGGTTCCGTCAGTTGTCGGGAATAAAGCTCCGTTGCGCTTCGGCGAGTTGGTCTGGGAGAAGGTTCCGTTGTTTGCGCTGGCGGCGGTGTCGTGTGGCGTGACAACCTGGGCGCAGCACAGCGGCGGATCGATCAGTTCGTTGGAGCGGCTGCCGCTGGGGTTGCGAATGGCCAACGCAATGGTATCGTATGTGTGGTACATCGAGAAGGCCGTGTGGCCGACTGGGCTGGCGGTTTTTTATCCGTATCGGGTGTGGTCGCCGGGGGTGGTGATCGTGGCGGGGGCGATTTTGGCGGCGGTGTCGGCCACGGTGATTCGCAGGGCGCGGCGTGATCCGCATCTGGCTGTGGGGTGGTTCTGGTTTTTGGGGGTGCTCGTGCCGGCGATTGGATTGGTGCAGGTCGGAGTCCAGTCCATGGCGGACCGGTACATGTATCTGCCGTTGATTGGGTTGACCATCATGCTGTGCTGGAGCGTGCCGTCCCGCGTGATGGAGCGGTGGGATCTGAAACTGATCACCTGCGACGCGGCGGCGGCACTGCTCGCAGTTTGCGCGGCGCTGTCCAGAGTTCAGGTCGAGTACTGGAAGGACTCCGAGACACTGTTTCGGCATGCCGTCGATGTGACCCGGGACAATTGGCTGGCGCACTCCAATCTGGGGGTCGCTTTGGCGCAAACGGGTGAGATCGAGGAAGCCATCGCACAGTACGAGGAGGCCTTGCGGATCAAGCCCGACCTTCTCAGGGCCCACTACAATCTGGGGATCGCCTTGGCGCGGGTCGGGCAGGATGCCGGAAGCGATCGAGCAGTTGGAATATGCGCTCCGGATCGAGCCCGATCTCGCCGAGGCCCACAACAACCTCGGGATCGACCTCGCGCAGTCGGGCCGGATACCGGAAGCGATCGAACATCTGGAGCGCGCATTGCGAATCGAGCCCGATCTCGCCGAGGCGCACTACAATCTGGGGATCGCCTTGGTGCAAGCCGGGCAGGATTGAGGATGCCATCAGCCACTACCAGCAGGCCCTGCGGATCAAGCCCGATTACATTCAAGCGCAGAACGCGATCGAGCGACTGCAAGCTCGCCCGTAAGCCGAAGCGCGAGGGTAGCCTCTTGTGACGCCAGCTTGTCCGCCGAAGCTTCAGCGAAGGAGCACGCCCGCCTCCGACAACTCTATTCCTTCGCGATCTTCAACGCCAGCGCCCGGCCGTGGTCGAGCAACTTTTTCACCCGGGCGTCCGTGGAAGCCTCGCTGTAAATGCGGATAATCGGCTCGGTGCCGGATGTGCGGAACATCAGCCAGGAATCGTCCTTGCAAATGTACTTCACGCCGTCGTAGTCCTTCATCTGCGCCACCGGCACGCCCAGTAACTGCTTCGGCGGCTCGGTCCGCAGCGTTGCGATGAATTTCTCGCGTTTCTCCAACGGGAAATGCATGTCGATGCGATCATAGAAGCTCGCGCCGAATTCCTTCTGCACGCCGCGCGCGATTTCGCTGAGCCGCTTCCCTGTTACCGTCAACATCTCCAGCAACATCAGGTTGGCCAAAATCCCGTCACGCTCGGGAATGTGACCCTGGAACCCGATCCCGCCGCTCTCTTCGCCACCAATCAACACATCCGTCTCGCGCATCTTCTGGCAAATGTACTTGAACCCCACCGGCACCTCGGCCAGCTTCAAGCCGTTCGCACGGCAAATCCGATCGATCAATACCGTGCTGTTCGCCGATTTCACCACCAACCCCGTCTTCTGTCCGCGATGGCGCAGCAGGTGCAGCAACAGCATCGAGAACACCAATTGGATCGACACGTACTTGCCCTTGTCGTCCACGATCCCCAGACGGTCCGCATCGCCATCGGTCGCCACCCCAATTTGCGCGCGCGACTTCTTCACCGCATCGCACAGCGCCCCGAGGTTCTTGCCAATCGGTTCCGGACTGATCCCGCCGAACAACGGATCGCGCTCGCCCCGGATCGTCTGCACTTTGCAGGCCGACTTCTCCAGGAGCGATTCCAGGAGATGCCCGCCGCACCCGTACATCGAATCCGCCACCACCGGCAACTTCGCGGCGCGAATCTTCTTTAAATTGACGATTTGTTTCACCGCCGCCACATGCGCGGGCACTGGATCGTAAATTTCAATCGTGCCACTCTTCAACCCGTCGTCGAAGTTGATCATGCGGAGCAGCGACCGGTCGACCCGCGCCTCCACTTGCGCGCAGATCTCGGGGTCGGCGGGCCCGGCATAGTGCGCCTTGAGCTTGTAGCCATTAAATTGAGGAGGATTGTGGCTCGCGGTGATCATCACCGCGCCGCACAGCTTGCGGTCCCGCACGGCAAACGTCACCGCCGGCGTCGGACTCGCCGATAGCGGATACAGCGCCTTGATCCCGTTCGCCGCCAGCACTTCGCACACGAGTTTCGCGTAGGTCTCCGACAGGAATCGGTTGTCGTACCCGACAATCGCCGCCTTGTTCGTCCCCACCAGCGAGTTCCAGTAATCCGCCGTCGCCTGCGCCACGCGGCGCACGTTTTCAAACGTGAAATCATCGGCGATCACGCCCCGCCATCCGTCCGTTCCGAATTTGATCTTGGTCAGTTGCATTGTCTCCTCAGTTCCGTAATTGCCTCCCGCAAATCCAGTGTCTTATGTCGAAATAACGAATTGCCGGCCACCATCACATTCGCCCCGGCCTCCACACACTGCCGGCCCGTCTCCGGGTTGATCCCGCCGTCCACAAGAATCGGCAAATGCTTCGCCGCCGCCCGCAACGCGCGGATTTTCGGCAGCATGTCCGGCATGAATGCCTGGCCGCCAAATCCCGGGTTCACCGTCATCACCAGCAACTCATCGATCTGGCCGAGAAACGGGAGCGCCTTGTCCGCCGTCGTAGCGGGGTTGATCGCCAATCCCGCGGCCCTTCCGCACCGCCGAATCAATGCCAGCGTCTTGCCCACGTCATGCTGCGCTTCCAGATGCACAATCACATGGCTGGCGCCCGCATCGATAAATCGCTCGGCGTACAGGTCCGGCCGCTCGATCATCAAATGCACGTCCAACGGCAGTTTCGTCGCTTTGCGAAGCGCCGCGATCGTGTCCGGGCCGAACGAGATGTTCTCCACAAAATGACCGTCCATCACGTCGCAATGCAACCAGTCTCCCCCACCCTCTTCCGCCCGCTTCGCGTCCCGCGCAAAATTGCCGAAGTCCCCCGCCAGAATCGACGGCGCGATGATGAGTTCTGGTTTGCCGGTCACTGTTTTGCCCGCTGAATAAGTTCGATTTCGTAGCCTTCGGGCGCGTCGACGAACGCAAACACCATGCCCGTGGTCGACTTCGTCGGACCGTCGGACAGTTTGACGCCCTTCTTCTCCAATTGCTTTGCGAACGCTTCCAAATCGTCCACCTCAAACGCCAGATGCGTCAGGTCCGCCTGCACGTGAACCGGTCCGGCGGCGGGATACGAGCAGCAGCTCGATTTCCTCCTCGCTCTCGGGCGCCTTCATAAACACCAACTCCGATCCCCGCGGCGACTTGTGCCGGCCCGTCTCGCGCAATCCCAACACGTCGCGGTAAAACGCCACGGTCTTCTCCAGATCGTTCACGCGATACCGCGTATGCAATAATCTCTTGATCCCTGCCATGGTCGCCTCACCGATAACCCGCTGCCGGACCTGCCCCCAGCGAACCGAATTTGTGATCGTACCAGTACACCGCCGACACCAGCACCAAAATCCCGGCCAGAAACAGTGCGATCGGAAGCAATAGTTTCCTCATTGCTTCCTCACTCTACCGAAAGCTCGCCCGCACGACAAGTCGCGAGGCGCCGCAATCATCCGGGCGTCCCCGACCTCCGTCCCGCGCCTCTTCCAACCTTGCGCCCGGCCCCGGAACCGTTACACTTCGCCTGCCATGTTGATCGATTATCATATGCACACCGAATTGACCGACGGCACCGGCCGATCCTGTCGACTACGCCCGGGTCGCCGTCGATCGCGGCCTCGACGAAATCGGCTGCTCCGACCACGCCCCGTTGGCCGACCGCGAAACCGACTGGCATATGAAAAAACCCGACCTGGAAACCTACGTCGGCTGGGTGCGTGAAGCCCAGGCGAAGTTCCCGCAGTTGCCGATCAAGCTCGGGCTTGAAGTCGATTTCATTCCCGGATGCGAAGAACTGGGTCCGCGACCTCGCGGCCATGTACCCGTGGGACTTCTTTCTCGGCAGCGTCCATTACCTCGGCGAATTTAACGTCGACCGCAGCGCGAAGGATTGGGCAACCGAGGACGTTGACGCCCGCTGGCGCGAATACTTCGATGTGTGGACTCAAGCCGCGCGCTCGCGCCTGTTTGATTCCCTCTCCCACCCCGATCTGCCGAAAAAATTCAACTTCCGCCCGAAGACCGATTTCACGAAAGTGTTCGAAGACGCGTTGCGCGCCGTCGCGGCCTCCGATGTGGCCATCGAAGTCAGCACCGCCGGCCTCCGCAAACCGTGCAAGGAAATCTACCCGAGCGAGCCGTTCCTCCGCATCGCCCGCCGCTTGAACGTTCCCATCACCCTCGGCAGCGATGCCCACGTTCCCCGCGATGTCGGCGCCGATTTCGGAAAGTCCGTGGCTCTGGCAAGAACCTGCGGGTACGAGAAAATTGCCCGGTTCACCCTGCGCAAGCGGGACCTGGTGAAACTGTAGCCGCACCCTTCAGGGTGCGTTTCGATGCGCAGGCTGAAGCTTGCGTCTACTTCGCCGCCGCGAGCACCGCGCTAAACGCCTTCGCGTCGTTCGCCGCGAGATCGGCAAGACTCTTCCGGTCCAACGCAATGTTCGCTTTCTTGAGCGCGGCGATGAACCTGCTGTAGGTCATCCCTTCCGCGCGGCAGGCGGCGTTGATCCGCTGGTTCCACAACATGCGGTAATCCGCCTTCTTGTCCTTGCGGTGCGCAAAACTGTAGGTCAAGCCGTGCCAGACGGCGTTCTTGGCGTACCGGAACTTCCGGCTCCGCCAGCCGCGATAACCTTTCGCGGCTAAAACCATCCGTTTCCGGCGGCGCTGGCTGGCGGGTGCGTTCGTGGCTCTTGGCATGGTGAACTCCTAAAATTTCAAAACTGTGATTTCAAATTCTTCGCGCTACCCGCGATGGCTGAATGGCATCACGTCCGTAATGTGATGCTTGTGCGTGTCGCTGACGGCCTTGGTCTGCCCCAGCCGCCGCTTGTGTTTCGATGACTTGTGCCCGAGCAAATGCCGTTTGCCCGCCCCATAGCGCATCACTTTGCCGGTCGCCGTGATCTTGAATCGCTTCGCCGCGGCCTTCTTCGTTTTCGCTGACTTCCAACGTGGCATGTCCTCGTTCCTTCCTGAAAATTTCTAGTCTTCGCTGGCGGCGCTCGTCCGCTGTTCCCCGGCCTTCTTCCCCGCGCCGCGGAACGGAGAAATCATCATCGTAATACTCCGTCCCATCAATTTCGGCATCACTTCGGGCCGACCGCAATCCGTCAAATCCTCGATGATCTTCCCCATCATCTTGTTCCCAAACTCGGGATGCGCGTTCTCGCGGCCCCGCAACATCATCGTCACTTTCACCTTCATCCCGTCGTTCAGGAAATCCCGCATGTGGTTGCACTTCGTCACATAATCATGCGGATCAATATTCAACCGGATCTTGATCTCCTTGAGCTTCGTCGCGTGCTGGTGCTTGCGCGCCTCGCGGTCCCGCTTCTCCTGCTCGTACTTGTACTTCCCGAAATCGACGATCCGGCACACGGGCGGTGTCGCGTTCGGCGCCACTTCCACCAGGTCCATCCCCTGCCGCTGCGCCGCCGCCAGCGCCGCGCTGATCGAGATGACCCCGAGTTGTTTTCCGTCTGAGTCTACCACCCGCACTTCACGGGCGCGAATCTTCTGATTGACGCGAACAAATTGTTGAATTGCTGCGATCTCCTGTTGGCCCTGTTCGGGTCAGCTATGTTGACTCCATGAACTCACAAGTATTCTGCTCGTACCCGCCCCTCCCCTCCGGCAACTCCGCTTTCAACTTCACCATCAGGACGGGCGCGAATGGCCTATTCTTGTACGGCTTTTCCCGCCCCATTGCAATAGTCTTTTTGATGGCCCATTTCCACAACCCGTTCCACCCTCCTTTCGACCCAAAATCGTCCCCAAATGCCCCTCCCACCACCCCAAAGCCGAGTCCGACGAGACGCCGCCGTCGTGTGCGGCAAATGGCTTCGTTTTCCCAACTTTTCCACACCGGCCTGCTTAAAATTGGGTTCGTTTGGTAATTTTACCCCCGCGGTCGCCATCTCCCTCGTCGGCCGGTGGGGCGCGCTGGCCTGTCCTGCCTGTGGTGAGCAACGTCGAACCGAGCGGAGTCGAAGGGCCCAGCCCGCCGTGCCCCACTTCCCGGTGTCATGCTGAGCCTGTCGGAGCCGAGTCGGACGAGACGCGCCGAATGTTTGCCGACGGCGCAACCATCTCTGTTGTTCCTCGCCTGCCGCTCCCTCCAAACGCCGAACGCTCCACGCGAAACGCGCTTCCCCTCTCTTCCATCAGCCATTTCCCATTGACCATCTTCCATATCAAAGAACCGCGCCGACCATACCACAATTCCCCACCCGAATCCAATACATAATCGCTGAAAGATAATTGGTTTAATCGACGACTCCTGCAGCGTCGTCCTTCCCTTGTAGGCCGCGTGCCCTCACGCGGCGCCGCCCCTCCGGATTGTAGGGCAGGATGCCTGTCGTGTAGGTATCCCGCCGTTCTGCTTTGTTGCTCTCGTTTCCGCCCGCCGCCTTGTCCGCCTCAATCCCAGCCATTTCGCCCAACTCTTCCGCCGCGAAACCGGCCCTCCCCCAGCGACTACCGCCGCCAGCGGTGACGACGGCGCAACGTAGTCTTACCGGCAGGCTTGCGCTACCGGCTCCCTTTGGCATACTGCGCCTCCATGAGGGAGAAGGATTTGTCGGTTCCCAGCGGGAATCTCGACCGCCTGATTTACGAGATTCGCGGCCAGAAGGTCATGCTCGATGCTGACTTGGCTGAAGTTTATGGCGTGGAGACGCGCGTGCTCGTCCAAGCCGTGAAACGCAACTCCCGTCGCTTCCCGGTTGACTTCATTTTCCAGCTCTCGGAACCGGAGTGGGATTCTTTGAGATCACAAATTGTGATCTCAAAGGGCAAGGGTGGCCGGCGGTATCGGCCACACGTCTTCACCGAGCATGGGGCGATTATGGCCGCGATGGTGCTCAACAGCCCACAGGCCGTCCAAATGAGCGTCTTCGTCGTCCGGGCATTCTTAAAAATGCGCACGGTGTTATCGGAGACGCGCGAACTTGCCCGCAGGCTCGCCGCGCTGGAAAAGGAACTCAAGGAACGGCTCGGCGTGCACGAAGCCGCCATCGTCACCATCCTGCAGCGGGTCATGGACATCATCGACCCGCCGTCGTTGCCGGCACCGCCGAAGAAGGACATCGGCTTTCACATAAAAGAATCGCCCGGCCGGTATGTCGCCCACCGCAAGAAGAAGTAGGGTCGCCGATTTTCCTCCGCCCGCCTCGTCAGCCATTTCCCATTAACCATCCTCCGCGCCTCCCATCCTCCATTTCGCCCAACTCTTCCGCCGCGAAACCGGCCTCTCCCCGAGCGATTACCGCCGCCAGCGCTGACGCATTAGAGCGTGCGTTTCACTTCGACCGCCTGAACGCCGGCTTCCAATTGCTGGATGATGCTCGGCCAAAGCGGTTCGAGCCAAGCGCACAGAACCCGATTGGTGCAGTTGCCGACGCGAAGCTAAATGATTTGTGGACCGGTGCCAGTGCGCAAAACGCGTTCGGCGAAATCCTCGTCCTTGGTCACAACCACCCATACGCCCTCGACCGCGAACTTCCAGACGACCGGATCCCCAGCGTTACGCAAGCCGACTTCACGCGCTGCTGTGGCTTCGTGGCCGCGTTGAACGATCCAAGTGGCTAGTGTGCTGTCCCTAACGCTTCGTTACAATGAATCGCTTCATTTTGACCAGATGGACATTGGAAAGGCATTTCAGTGACACCACACTAGCGCAGGTGGCAACTGGGCATCCACCAGATATCGCATGTCAGGATTTCACCAGGATCGGATGATCGAAATAGCGGGCCGCGTACGCCAGACAGGCGCGGATATCCTCGGTTTCCAAGTCGGGGAAATCCTGAAGGATTTCCGGCTCGGTTGCGCCTTCGGCCAGCATGTCCAGTACGTCCTTGACGCGGATGCGCATCCCCCGGATGCAAGGCCGCCCGCCGCACTGCTCGGGATTGACAGTGATTCGATCCATGACGCGGGTAATCTACTTGCTTCCGCCGCGACATTCAAGCCCCGCCATCCGGCTACACCAATCCCAGCCATTTCGCCCAACTCTTCCGCCGAGAAACCGGCTTGTCCCCGAGCGACTACCGTCGCCAGCGGTGAGCGGCGCTTCTGCCAGCAGTCTCACCGGCACACGTGTGTGATAATAGGCCCGGACGCAGCGCAACGCAGTCTTACCAGCAGGAATTACTACGGCTTCAACTTGTCTTGGTTTCTTCCCCGGCGCTCAGTTTCTCTTCAAGTTCGTAAATCCAGTTCAACGCCTCGCCCATTGTTTGTAAGTCGGTTTTGGCGCGGCAGCTTAACGCGAGGAAATGGTTTAGATGCTCCTTGGTGGGTAATTTATCCGCCGCCTGCATCACTGACCACAACGCCATTTCGCATATCAGCTTTAGAATGTTGATGTCGTCGTCCTCTATATCGTGAATTCCAAGCATGAATCGAATTCACACCCTCAGCGGTCAACGACAGACAAGTTTCAGGCCGTTGCCCGACTTCTAGAAAGCCCTTGGCAAGTGCATGCCGGACATTTTCCGGTCCTAGCTTTCCTTCAACATCTCCCCATTTGTCGAATACAAACGCCGCGTCCAGCAGCGTCACGCTCGCGGCGCGAGGCATGTCATCGGCAAGTTTCCCGATAAACGGAATGAAGAATTCCCACCAACTTCTATGGCTGTTGGATTCTCTCGCCCATTCACCGCGAATCTCACTGTGAACCTTCTCAAATTCCTCAATTGTACCGAGGCCGCGCTCTTTCATTCGAGTGAGCACTTTCATAATGATGCTGTCGCCATCAATCCTATTGCCGGACCATGCCTGCAATGCGCGCATCCTGAATGTGTTTTCGTAGCAACTGACCCATCCGGTATCCGTTCGTGCGGCAATAAGACTGGTGATTACTTCCTGTGCTCGCTGGCGAAATTCAATCGCCCACAAACCTGTGCTACTCATCGAGGTTAGGTCCTATCTGAGTTGTGCGAGGTCGCCGAAACGGCCATATGCTGGCCGCACTTGCGATAGGAGAATATAATGTCCATCGTGGCCTCCGCGTTGGGTGCCCGCAGAATACGACACGGCAAAGATTCCTCACAAGCTCGGAATGACATCGTCCGGGCAAGCCTGCTGGTAAGATTGCGTCGTGCTGGCGCCCCTGCGCCTTAATCCGCAGTTTCGAGCAAGATCACAACAGGTGGAGCAAGAACACATGCGACAGACGCGCTGATGTGGGGTAGGTTCGTCGCGGCGTACAACAAAAAAAGGAGTTCAAAAATGCAAAAGCGCAAACTTGGAAAAAGCAATCTGGAAGTCTCGGCCATCGGGCTGGGCTGCATGGGAATGAGTTTTTCCTACGGCCCGCCCAAAGACAAACAGGAGATGACCGCTCTGCTTCGGGCCGCCGTGGAACGCGGCATCACGTTCTTCGACACCGCCGAAGTCTATGGCCCGTTCACCAACGAAGAACTCGTCGGCGAAGCGCTCGCGCCGTTCCGCAAGCAAGTGGTGATCGCCACCAAGTTCGGGTTCGACCTCAGTGGCAGCGATACGCGGCCGGGTGCGGCGGGCCTGAACAGCCGGCCGGAGCACATCAAGCAGGCCGTCGAAGGCTCGCTCAAGCGGCTCAAGGTCGAGACGATTGATTTGCTCTATCAGCATCGGGTTGACCCGAACGTGCCGATCGAAGACGTGGCGGGCGCGGTGAAGGAACTGATTCAGCAGGGCAAGGTGAAGCATTTCGGCCTTTCCGAAGCGGGCGTGCAAACCATCCGCCGCGCGCACGCAGTCCAGCCGGTCACCGCGCTCCAGAGCGAATACTCGCTGTGGACGAGAACGCCCGAGAAGGAAGTGATCCCGACGCTCGAGGAACTCGGCATCGGCTTCGTTCCCTACAGCCCGCTGGGCAAGGGTTTTCTCACGGGCAAGATCGACGAAAACACGAAGTTCGACAGCTCCGATTTCCGCAGCACGCTCCCGCGCTTCACGCCGGAGGCGCTGAAGGCGAATCAGGCCCTGGTCGATCTGCTCGGCACGATCGCGAAACGGAAGAAGGCGACGCCCGCCCAGATCGCGCTGGCGTGGCTGCTGGCGCAGAAGCCGTGGATTGTTCCCATTCCCGGCACCACGAAGCTGCATCGCCTGGACGAAAACATCGGAGCAGTTGCCAGTCGAACTCACGCCGGACGACCTTCGTGAAATCGAAAGCGCCGCCTCCAAGATCACGGTGCAAGGCGCCCGGTATCCGGAAAAGCTGGAGCAAATGACCGGTCGCTGAACGAGACAAACGACTGCTACCATCGTTTACCCAGCCTTGCCGGATTAAGGCGTTACCGGCAGGCTGTCCCCTTACCGTCCTGTGGCAGACTGCCAAGGCACCATGCTCATTCCCTTTTATCGCGCATCGAGGGAGTGTAAGCGACACCGATCAGCAGCCCCTCGGGTGAAAGCAGGCGGCTGACCACCTGCCCCCATGGTTCCCTGCGGGCGGAGACGAGAAGTTTGTATCCTCGCTTTTCCAGTTCCTTCGATTCGGCTTCGACGTCTTCAACATCGAATTCGAGCCAGGCCTGGGGAATCGGAACCTCCGACGGCCACGTGTCCGTTCCGAAGCAGGAATGCGCGGCATGGGAAAGCGGCCACAACGCAAACGTCTTGGCTCCCTCAACTTCTTCCGTGTGCAGATAGCCGCCTTCTTCCTCTTTGAACGACAGGCCGAGATCATCCGCGTAAAGTTTCCGGCTCGATTTTTGATCTCGGACGATAGGGCCAAAACCACTGATGAACAGCACTTTGGTTTTCTTGGGCGACATTTTCATTCTCAAACCTCCACTGGGCCAATAGTATAATGACCATTGGTCGGTGCGCATGATAACAAACGGGAAAACGATAATGTGCTCTGACTTCTAAGTCAAATAGAGGGAGCTCAAATATGGACATCAAACGAAGTGGCTCACAGCCTTCCGTCAAAGGGCCGGCCGATTGGTTTACCGGCACGGTGCGCATTGATCCCCTGTTCCAACCAAACGCTCCGGCACGCGTGGCCGGCGCCAGCGTCACGTTCGAGCCCGGTGCCCGGACCGCCTGGCACACCCATCCGCTTGGGCCAGACCCTGATCGTCACGGCTGGCGGCGAGCGAGCGCAGCGTTGGGGCGGCCCGATCGAAGAGATTCGGCCCGGTGACGTGATCTGGTTCCCGCCGGGCGAGAAACATTGGCACGGCGCCGCGCCAACCACGGCCATGACCCACATCGCCATTCAGGAAGCGCTCGACGGCAAAGTGGTTGACTGGATGGAAAAGGTCAGCGACGAACAATACCAAGCCCCCAAAGCAAACCATTAGGAGCCTCAAAACCCCGTACTCCAGACCGAACTACGCCCTTCGTTCTCGAATCGCCGCCAGAATCTCCGCCACCACTTCCGCCTTCGGCTTCGCGCCGACGTTGCCTTTGCCGTGGAGGCGGACGCTGACCGCGCCCGGCCTCCATGTCGCGCGGGCCGATGACCAGCATGGTGTGGACTTTCGCCTTCTCGGCGCTCTGGATCTTGCCGTTGATCTTGTCGGCGCTGTAATCGCCTTCCGCGCGCACCATGTTGGCGCGCAGTTCGTTGCACGATGGCCTTGGCGTAGTTCACCAGCGCCTCGTCGTCGCCGATGGTCAGGACGCGCACCTGCTCCGGCGCGAGCCAGAGCGGGAAATTGCCGGCGTAATGCTCGATGAGGAAGCCGATGAACCGCTCGTGCGTGCCCAGCGGCGCGCGATGGATGCACAGCGGCGTCTTGTCGGTGTTGTCCTTGTCGCGATAGACCAGGCCGAACCTTTGCGGCACGGCGAAATCCACCTGGTTGGTCGCCAGCGTGAATTCGCGGCCGATGACGCTCCAGACCTGCACGTCAATCTTCGGCCCGTAAAACGCCGCTTCGTTCGGCACCTCGACGTAAGTTGATGCCGCTGACTCAATCGAGCACCTTGCGCACCATGTCCTCGGTCTTCTTCCACAGCTCCGGTTCGTTGACGAACTTGCTTGTCCCAGTCATTCGCGACGGGTCGTGCGTGCTGAAGCGCATGACGTATTTCTCGATGCCGAAAATCTTGAAATACTTCAGATACATCTCGTTGACCGCGTTGAACTCCGCGGCGAACTGCTCCGGCGTGCAATAGATGTGCGCGTCGTTCATGTTCAGCGAGCGCACGCGCATGAGGCCGAACAACTCGCCCGATTGCTCGTAGCGGTAGCAGGTGCCGTATTCCGCCAGGCGCAACGGCAAATCGCGGTAACTGCGCGGCTCCGCCGCAAAAATGCGGTGATGATGCGGGCAGTTCATGGCCTTGAGGTAGTAGCGGTCAGGTTCGACGTTCGCGACAGCGATAGTCGAGTTCGCTCATCGTAATTCTTGTCAAGTCCAATCTCGCAATGTCTCTCGGTCATCGTCAGTCAATGCCGCACGATTCTCGTTTGATTCTTGAAGTGTCGATCTCATAGATCTTCTGATCCTGCAATGTCATCTGCGCAATTTCATGCTCCTTGTTCCGATTAGATCTTTGGCTCCTGTTCAATTGCTGGCGAGTCTGGTGTCGCTTTCTCCGCTCGCAGCTCCATCGGCGGAAACATCGATCTCCGCGTAAGTACGGCAGATGCCCGGTGGTCTTGATACATTTTCTCCCTCGCGATGTGCGGCGTTTTCACGCGCACGTAGCCGGCGGCGAATTCGGTTTCCTTCGCCAGCTTTTCCAGTTCCTCGACGATCGCCGTGCCCTTGGGCAGCCACAGCGGCAGGCCGGGCCCGACGTATTCGGTGTCAATCGCGAACAGCCCCATCTCCGCGCCGATCTTGCGATGGTCGCGGCGCTTGGCCTCTTCGAGCATCTTGAAATACTCGTCCAGCTGCGGTCTTGTTCTTGAACGCGGTGCCGTAGATGCGCTGGAGCTGCGGGTTCTTCTCGTCGCCCTTGTAATAGGCGCTGGCCACGCTGGTGAGCTTGAACGCGCCGATGTTGCCGGTGCGCATCACGTGCGGCCCGGCGCACAGGTCAATGAAATCGCCGTTCTTGAAATAGGTGATCTGCTTCGCCTTCGGGAATGGCTTCGAGGTTGCCGATCTTGAACTTGCTCGGATTGCCCGGCCGCTCGCCCAGCCCGCCCAGCCGCCCGCTCTGCGCGTCCTGCAACGCCTGCTCGCGCGTGACGACGATTTTCTCGAAGACATTGTTCGCCTTGATCTCCTTCTTCATCTCCGCCTCGATCTTCGGGAAATCCTCCGGCGAAATGCGGTGCGGCAGCTCCACGTCGTAATAAAAGCCGTTTTCGACCGGCGGCCCGGCGGCGAACTGCGCCTCCGGCCAGAGCCGCAGGATGGCGGTGGCCATCACGTGCGCGCGGAATGCCGGATGCGCTCCAGGTCGGTCATCTTCGCGCGTTGATCTAATGTCTTCCGTTCCATGGGAATTCCCAACTGTCAGGCCTTAGTTTAATACGGCGCAGACGAGGCAAAGTCAATCCTGCGTCTCCGCGCCGGTCGAGGGGACGCGCCGGCATGTCACCTCGCCGCCGCGCGGTTCGAGAGTTGCATGCCGCCGCCGTGATTGTGATAAACTGACAAGATTGATGGTGGCTAGACGAAGGTTTCATGAAAGATAGTTCATCCGCAGCCCGTCTGCCCATGACAGCACCGGACGAAAAGCGCAGTGCCTGGCCGTGTTGGATCGTGCCCACGGCTTTGTTGGTGGTGGTCTTCACCATCAATTTCGCCGCCATGCCCGCGACGTGGTGGGCAGGAGATCCATCCGCGTGGCGCGAGGAAACTCGCAGCCTGTTACGGGACGGCGCGCTGCATGTGAATACACAATACGCCGAGCAGATCGGCGCGCCCGGGCAGTACTTTGTATTCAACCCCGAAAAGGGCTGGTGGTACTCGAAATACGGCTTGATGAACTCCCTGATGGCCCTGCCGCCAGCAATACGATGAATCAAGCAGGAAAAC
>CAVQMY010000054.1:0-120040 GCA_963713705.1 uncultured Verrucomicrobiae bacterium | reverse complement strand
TATGTATATGTCGTCTACTGGTTCGGTTGGTCTTGCTGATGTCCCTCAGCGCGGGCGAGCGGAATTTTCTTCGTTACGGCTACGGCGATTTGATGAAGGAAGACCGCCGTTACAGCGTGATCCACCGCATCTGGCCCGGCACCCAGCACTTGCTGATGTGGGGCGATCCCGAATCGTCGACGCCTCTCGCGCGCCGCCGGTTTTTGCGGAGGGCAGGGGATGGAGTGGTGCGAACCGCTTTTCTTCAAGGGCCGCCGTGGCAGTGGTCTGGTCGGCGGACGGGAAGCCTACCTCGATGCCACGCTCAATACGCCCCGCGCGGATTTTGAAAAATATTTGTACACGCTATCGCCTCTGGGGCCGCGCCCTTTATAATCCCGCCTCGAATCCCGATGCCCTGCGCCGACAAATCCGCCGTCAATTTGGCCCGGCCGCGCGCGCACGTCGAAAAGGCCCTGGCCAACGCTTCCTTGATTCTCCCTCTCGTCACCACCGCGCATTGTCCTTCCGCCGCCAACGCCAATTATTGGCCGGAAATGTGCACACGCCGATCCCGATTGTCCGGCCGATGTCCGCGCAGCCTTATTCCGACACACCGGCGCCGCGGCGCATGGGCGACGTCCAGCCCCGCTCGACCCGGAATTTTTCTTCGGCATTGACGAATACGTCAAGGCGCGATCTGGCGGGGGAGCGCAGCGGCAAGTACTCTCGCCGCCCTGGGTGGCTTTGCAATTGGAGAACGCGGCGTTGGCAACGCCGCCACGCAGGCTTGAGGAGCTGGCCAAGGCCAATTGCCGCGACCCCAATTCAGCCGCAGAGTCCGGCGAACTAGCGGCGGATGTCGAAAATTCTGGCCGGGTTCGGTCATTTTTTTGCGGCCAAATTCGCGCCGCGACTGCTTTATGCACTCTACGAAGAAGGGTTCTCATCTTCCCCCACTCGGAGAAGCCATCAAGGCCAACCGAGCAGCGCGCACGCCTGGTGGATCATGGCCGAAAGTGCCGAAAGTCGTTTACACGCCGGACATCACCTTTGGAAACGACAAACAATTGCGCGGTCACTGGGCCGGACCGCCTCCCGGCCCTGGACCAGGACATCGCCGACATGCAGCAATTGTTCGACTCACTGAACTCTGCGGCACCACCTGGAACGGTGCGCCCGGCCCGACGCTAAAGCGGAGGCATTGATGCAAGAAATTCTCTCCCCGGCAGCTTTGCCGGACCCGAGACGCTTGAACACCTTGCACAAAATCCCCGCGCTGTTCCAAAAAGGGAAGCCAGTGGAAATCGCCGCGAGTTTGAATGGAGTGCCCAATCCGCCCGCGTTGGAAAAGCTCGTGCTTCGCTATCGTCGCGTCAATCAGGCCGAGATTTGGCAATCGCTGGAAATGAGCCGGACCCCAGCAGATTGCAAACCACCATGCCCGCCGCCGACACCGATTCACCCTACCCCTTGCAGTATATTATTTTGTGCTGTTGCCCGTCAACGGCCCGGCGGAAAACTATCCCGGCTTCCAATCCGGCTGGCCGGGCAACCCCTATTACAATGATCGTGACCATCACACCTTGCGCGTCGCGACAGGTCACCTTGAACGCGGCCCCGTCATTGTATGGCTCTCCGTCCGACCGCCAGCACATGCCGTCGCGACGCTGTCGTTCCGTGGCATCGTCCCACCGAGGAAGTCCGACCTCCTTCTTGGTCACCCGCACCAGGTGCGGCGCGAGGATCACGCAGCCTGTGTGGCCCGTCCAGTGTTCCGCGTCCAGTGCGGCATCGTTTTCCGGTAAGAACGGGTCGCCCGCGTTTCCGAAGATGCTCTCCACAAAATCGAGGTTGCTGACCAGGTTGCCCGGCGCAAAGAAACGGATCTCCATCGATTTCTCCGGCGAAAATCCATCGACATGCGGACAAACGATCGGTCGCAACAGCAGCGAAACGAAACACTCCGCCCGGTCCGGCTGCGAACTCGTAAATGGCAACTCCAGCATGTCTCGCGGCGGCGACAGCGCCCGCCGCAGGAGGTTTGCGAACGCAGCCTTCGGCACGGCGTGTTTGTCGTCGGGGATCGGCAGGCCGCCTTCGGCAATGTGAAAAATACCCTGCGTGGTGCGTCGATCGCTCCGCGGATTGTGGAGGACGCCCTGCTTGACCCGGTAGGATTGGACGAGATCCGAAATAAGCTCGTCTCGGTCCGGCGGCAATGAGAGTGCGCGCGCCAGGCCAAAGCGATCGAGGACGAAAACTCGCGAAGGCAGACGGACCGTCGTTGCGGTGTCCCGGAGATGATCGTTCAGGAAATCCTGGATGCGCTGGTCCGCCGGGCAGAGGTAATCCGCCAGCAGGCGGTCCGTTTCCCGTTGATGAAGCAGCAGGGTGTCAGTCAGTTCTGCCAACTCGGGGTCCGTGTCCGACGCCACCGTGGGACACCCCATCAACGCCAGCTTCAGGTTGATGTACAACATGGTCTTCTTGTCCCAGACGTCACTGGACGCCCGGCCCAACCCCACGGATTTCTCCAGATTCATGATTCGCCTCCCGACGCCACTACGTCCACCGTCACTTTCACCACGTGATCGCCGCCAGTTCCATAGATGGTACGGTTCAGCAACGCCAGCGCGGCATTCAATTGCACCCGCGCATTCGGCGTCCGCACGCTATAATGAAGCTGGTTCAGGATACGCCACGTGTCAACCGACAACCGATAGCGCACGATGGAAGCGAAACGGCGGAGTTGGTTCGGCGTCTGACGCAGGGCGAAGTCGCCGGGGTAGGGCTAATGCCTCGGTTTCACTCTCACAACTCCGGTATTGATTGGGAAATCATCGGCCCCATATTGCCAATCGTATCGACTTGTCCTGGCGAAATCCGGCGGTTCAAATGGAGTGCGCAGAATCTGCGCGACTTCGTTGCGTTTGAGCAGAGTTTGCGCAGTGCTCCGGTCGTTTTCCCTTGGTTTCATTGGCTTTTTTGTAATGGCACATTCTGTGCAATAGCGTAAGCGGCAGCTTGTGGGCAGCATCGTGGAGGCCGCCCAGCAATCGATTCGACGTGAACCAAAAACAACGTAATAATGGCTGTAGAAGGAGATTCGTGGAATGAAAGCTCGGAAAAATCTTGGGAATCTGCGGGATCGCCGCGGCTGTTTGTTTGAGCGCGGACACGCTCTTGGCGCAGGGCAACACTAATTCAAATGCAAACGGTGGCGGAGGCCAGGGCCGTCGTGGCAGCGGCGGCAACTTCGACCCCGCGCAATTCCAACAGCGCATGATGGACAACGTCCGGGATCGGCTCGCGTTCACCAACGACACCGACTGGGCAGCAGTCCAACCTCTTATCCAGAAGGTATTCGATGTGCGCCGCGACGTAGGCTTTCCCGGCATGAATATGATGCGACGGGGTGGCGGTGGTGGTGGAGACAATGCCCAGGGTGGTCGGCGCGGCGGGTTCTTCGCTGCGCCCAGTCCGGAAGCCGAGGCGTTGCAAAAGGCCATCGACGACAACGCCCCAGCCGCGCAAGTGAAGGCCATGCTCGAGAAATACCGCGCGGCGCGCAAAGACAAGGAAGCCAAGCTGGCACAGGCGCAGGAAGATCTTCGCAAGGTGCTGACGGCCCGACAGGAGGCGCAAGCCGCGTTATTGGGATTACTGAACTAAACGATCGATCCGGAGAGAAGCTGGCGGTTTGTGCCATGAGCGGAACTTTCACCCAAGACTCGCCCTCGAAGCCGTTGCTGGAGCGGATGGTATCCGAAAAGCAACTGTCCGCTGTTGACGCGGACGCTCTGGTTCGCGCAAAGCACACTGTGCAAAGCGAGGAAGACGTTTTGCAGTGGTTGGCCAAAGAATACGGCCTCTCGTATACCACCCTGGAAAACATCGAACCGGATCGCCAGCTTCTCTCACTCTTTCCCGCCCGTATCCTTCTCAAGGAGCAACTGCTCCCGTTGCGGCGGTTGAACGGTTCCGCCGAGGTTGCCACCAGCCGCCTGTTCGCCACCCAGGGACTCGACTCGCTGAAGACGCTCACCGGGCTGAGTCTCAAACCCGTTCTCGCATCGATGGAAGCGATCCAGCGCGAAATCAAGAAACATCTCGGCGTCGGCGCCGACACCATCGATACGTTGCACGAGGAGAAATCGTTTCAGGTCGTCGATGACAACATTGACGACACCAACCTCGATGCCGCCGCCGAAGACGAAGCCTCCATCATTCACTTTGTCAACCAGGTGTTGCGCGACGCCATCGATTTGCGGGCCTCGGACATCCATCTCGAACCGTTCGAAGACGAATTCCGCATTCGGTACCGCATCGACGGCGTGTTGCAGGAAATCCCCGTCCCCGCGCAGCTCAAACGTTTCCAGCCCGCCATCGTCTCGCGCGTCAAAATCCTGAGTCATCTCAACATCGCGGAAAAACGCCTGCCTCAGGACGGTCGCATCAAAATCCGCATCGATGAAAGCGAAGTCGACATCCGTGTCTCCGTCATCCCGATGCTGCATGGCGAAGCGGTCGTCATGCGATTGCTCCGTCAGAACGCGACCCTGCGCGGAATGGGCGAACTGGACATGGAAGAACGTGAACTCAAGAGCTTTCGACGAATCCTCCAGTTGCCGCATGGAATCATTCTGGTCACGGGCCCGACGGGTAGCGGCAAGACCTCGACGCTGTACACCGCGCTGAATGAAATCAACGACGCCCTCCGTAAAATCATCACCATCGAAGACCCGATCGAATATCAGCTCAAAGGCGTCAACCAGATCCAGGTTTCGGAGAAGGCCGGGCTGACCTTTGCCCGCGGTCTACGTTCGATTCTGCGTCACGATCCCGATGTCATTCTCATAGGCGAAATCCGCGATCAGGAGACGGCTCAAATCGCCGTGCAAGCATCCTTGACCGGCCACTTGGTGTTTTCCACACTGCACACCAATGATGCCCCCGGGGCATTGACCCGTCTCGTGGACATGGGGGTCGAGCCGTATCTCGTCGCCTCGTCGCTGGAAGCGGTGCTCGCGCAGCGTCTCGTACGCGTCCTGTGTGCCCACTGCAAACAGGAAGACCGTTCGCCGACCGCTCAGGCTTTCAAGGCAAGCTTGGGGATACCCGCCAACGTGGCGATTTATCGCTCGGTTGGTTGCCGCGAATGCCGTAACACGGGCTTTTTCGGTCGCCACGGGATTTTTGAATGGATGGACACCGACGAAAACATCCGGCAATTGATCCTCAAGAGCGCATCCACGGACCAGATACGCGACACCGCCCGCCGCGCCGGAATGCGTACGCTGGCCGAAGACGGCTGGCGTCTGGTGGCGCGGGGGATCACGACCGTCGAGGAAGTGTTGAGCGTGACCACCGCCAAGGAAGTGGCCCGCACAACCAAACAAGAATCACCGAACCCGGCTCCGGCGGCGAGCCAGGCCGCAGGATAATTCACAACCATGCCCACGTTTCGATACAAAGCATTGCAGACCGATGGCGCTGTCGCCGAAGGTCAGTTGGAGGCCTCAGGGCGGCCCGACGCGTTTCGCCAAATGGAGGGACTCGGGTTGCGCCCGGTCAGTCTTTCAGAAGGTGCAACGACCGAGAAAAAGGCCGGTCCCAGCCTCGGCAACCTCGGAGATTTTTCGTTTAAGCTTCAGTCGCAGCGCGTGTCCGCAAAGGCATTGGAAAATTTCACGCGGCTGCTGTCCAGTTTGCTGGCCGCCGGCGTGTCGTTCGAGCCGGGCACTCGTCATCCTCTACTCGGAAGCCTCCACGCCGGCCGCGGCGGCGAAATGGAAGGAGATCCACGACCTGGTGATTGACGGCATGCCGCTGGCGGAAGCGATGGCCAAGTCGCCGGACGTTTTCCCGCGTGTGTACGTGGCCATGGTGCAAGCCGGTGAGACGGGTGGCTTTCTGGACGTGGTGCTGGCTCAGATCGCCGATTTTCAATCACGCGAAAAGGAACTGCGGTCGAAGGTGACGAGCGCCATGTTGTATCCGACCATCCTCCTCGTGCTCGCACTCGGGGTGTTGACGTTTCTGCTCGTGTATTTCATCCCCAACTTCCAGAAACTATTCCAGGGATTTGGTGGTTCGCTCCCGCTGCTGACGCAGATGATCATTGCCGCCAGTCACATCGTGCGCTCGTATGGATTGTTCGTCCTCGCCGGCCTCGCCACGGGCGCGTTCATGATCCGCAATTGGTTCGCCTCGGAAAAGGGACGCCGCGTCTGGGAGGGAACGATCCTGCGCCTGCCGATGGTGGGGCCACTGGTCGCGGAGTTTGCCATGGCGCGCTTTTGCCGGATGCTGGGCACACTGCTCGGCGCCGGCGTGCCCCTCGTGCAGGGACTGAACGTCGCGCGGAAATCCATCGGCAACCAGATTCTTGTCGACGCAGTTGCCACGTCCATCGAGCGCGTACAGGAAGGCGAGCGCCTCGGGCAAAGCCTGGCGGAGTGCCGCGGGTTGTTTCCCAGTTCCGTGCTGGAAATGATTTCCGTCGCCGAGGAAAGCGGACGGTTGGACACGGAATTGGTCCGGGTCGCGAACGTGACCGAGGGCGATCTGGACCGGCAATTGAAAACCGCGGTTGCCTTTGCGGAACCGCTGATGCTGTTTCTCATCGCGGGATTCATCGGCACCATCTTCATCGGGATGCTGCTACCGATCTTCACCTTGCAACAATACATCAAATAACCCCCACACTATTATGAAGAACATTTCTCGCACATTCACTCGCGTTCACCGGGAGCAACACGCGTTTACCCTGGTCGAATTGCTGCTCGTGCTGGTCATTCTCGGCACGCTGGCGGCCATCGTTCTCCCGAAATTCTCCGGCGTGTCCCAGCGCGGCCGGGTGACGGCGGCGGCCACGCAAATTTCCACGTTCAAGACGGCCCTCGACGCATTTGAAGTGGACATGGGGTATTATCCGAAGGGCCGAAACGGTCTGGTGGACCTGATCCAGCAGCCGCGCGACGGCGCCAACTGGCACGGGCCGTACCTCCAAAGCGACTCGATTCCCAAAGATCCGTGGGGCAACGATTATCAGTATGAGTGCCCCGGTAAGCATAACCCCAGTTTCTACGATATATCGTCGGCGGGACCGGACGGTCGGTTCGGCACCGACGACGACATCTGCAATTGGACGCTCCGAAGATGAGTCGACGGACCAAACAACGTGACAAACAAAACCTTCAACCGGCATTTACCCGCCGCGGTGGGTTTACCTTGATCGAATTGGTCCTTGTCATGGCGCTGCTGGTTGTCGCGATTTCCGTGACGGCGCCGGTGCTGTCCCGCTTTTTCCGGGGGCGTACGCTGGATTCGGAGGCGCGACGGTTGTTGTCCCTGACACGCGCGGGGCAAAGCCGGGCGGTCTCCGAGGGGGCACCCGCGCTGTTGTGGATCGATTCGTCACAGAACGCGTATGGACTGGAGTTGGAGAATGCGTCCCGCACGGGTGATCCGCGGGCCGAAGATTTCACTGTTGCGGACGGCCTGCAGGTGGACGCGGTCAACGCCGCGCCGATTTCGGTTGGTGGACGGAAATTGCCCGCAGTCCGGTTTTTGCCCGACGGGACGATTGACGATTCCAGTCCATCGACGCTGCGTCTCGCGGGGGCGGACGGAACACTTCTTTGGTTGGTCGAACAAACCAATCACATGACCTATGCCATTCAAAACATCAATCGCTAGGAAGCCATCCCAACGGTGCGCGGAGGCCGGCTTCACGCTCGCCGAGGTGTTGGCGGCGCTGGCGTTCATGGCCATCGTGGTTCCGGTGGCGGTCGATGGCTTGCGCATCGCTAGCGCGGCGGGCGAACTTGCCGTCCACAAGGCGGAAGCCGTGCGAGTGGCCGAACGCGAACTGAACGAGATCGCCGTGACGACGACCACGGGGGGAGTCACCGCTCAGAACGGGACCGTTCAAGAGGGTGGACACGACTACCAGTGGAAGTTGCATAGCGCGCTTTGGCCACAGGATTCGATGCAACTCCTGACCATGGAAGTGACCTTTACCTCGCGCGACCGGGCGTATTCGACGCGTCTGAGCACATTGGTGAACTTGCCGCAGCAATGAAAATGAACCGTCCGGCACAACCATATCGCCGCCTACCCGGCCACAAGGGGGGATTTACCCTGGTGGAGTTGATGTTGGCCATGGGGGTTTGTGCCATCGCATTGGCCGCGATCAACGGCGTGTTCTTTGGCGCGTTGCGTCTGCGCGAAGCCACGATTCGGGCAGTGGATGAATCCGAGCCTGCGCAACTGGCGCTCGCCACGATGCGCAATGATTTGCAGTCGGCGATGTCGCCGACAACCAACGGCGTGATGACGGGCGATTTTCGGGTGGGGGACATCACCAGCGCCGCTATGAATCAGAATGTGTCCATTGAGTTGTACACCACCACCGGCGCGCTCCATGAAAACGAGCCGTGGGGGGATGTCCAGTGTGTTACTTATGAGCTCCGTCCAGCGGCCAGTGGCGACGGAAACCAGGGCCAGGATTTGGTCCGCAGCATCACCCGGAATCTCCTCGCGACGATCACTCCGGTGCCCGAAGACCAATGGATGCTGGGCCGCGTGCAAAGCCTGACATTCGATTGTTACGACGGCACGCAATGGCGCAATTCCTGGGATACGACCGTGTCCGACACCAATTTGCCAATTGCCGTCCGCGTCACCATTCAATTGGCGGGAGAAGGCCCCGGCGACCCGCGCGCCAGGCAACCGATCGTTTTGACGGTTCCGATTGATTCTCAATCGCGCACCAACCAGGTACCAACTGCCGGAAGCTGAATGACATGAAGCGTTGCTGCCTACAACACGTTGGTCAAACGCAAGCCGCCGATTCCCGCGGAGGATCGGTGTTGGTCATTGTCCTCTGGGTCACGCTTGGATTGGTCAGCATCGCGTTGTATTTCGCGCACTCGATGGCCATGGAGTTGCGGGCATCGGACAATCGTGCGAGCGCTGTCGCAGCTGACCAAGCTATTGAAGGCGCGGCGCGATATGTCGGGTACGTCCTCACCACGTATGCCACGAACGGGGTCATGCCCGACCTCACCGAGTATCAGGCGGAAGACGTGCCGGTCGGAGGCGCGCACTTTTGGATCATCGGACGGGACAACAGCTATCCCCCGCTGCACCCCAATCAGGTGACCTTCGGCTTGGTGGACGAGTCATCGAAGCTGAACCTTAACACGGCCCCGACGAACACTCTCGGGATGCTGCCGCGGGTGACATCGGACGTGGTCAACGGGATCCTCGATTGGCGTAACCCGAACAGCAACGGCGGGACGGAACTCTACTACGCGATGGCGCAACCGCCCTATCAACGCAAAGGCGCCCCGTTTGAGACCGTTGACGAAGTGCGGCTGGTGTATGGAACGACGATGGACATCCTTGTCGGCGACGACCTGAATCGCAACGGGGTTTTGGATCCGAGCGAGCCGGACGAAGACGGCAACGGACAGGTTGACCCCGGGATTATTGAATATCTTACGGTTTACAGCCGCGAGCCGAACTCGCATAGCGACGGCACCGCACTCACCAACATCAACAACCCGGCGCAACTCCGAACACTGTTGCAGAGTAATTTTGGGGGTGGACGCGCCACGCAAATTCTCAGCCGACTGCTCCCGACTGTTGGAGGAACGGGTACGAGGACGAACGCCCCCGCGAGAGGGACCGCCGCCACGCTGAATGGATTGTTGCAATTTTACCTGCGTAGCGGGTTGAGCGAAACCGAGTTTGCGGAAATTTATCCCGATCTCGCCGTCGGCACGACTGCTTACACGCCGGGACGCGTGAACATCAATACCGCCAGCGTGACCGTGTTGTCCTGCCTTCCCGGTATGGATCTGGGTAGCGCGCAGCAAGCCGTTAGCTACCGGCAGTCCAATCCCAACAATCTTGGGACGATCGCTTGGATTGTGGATGCACTGGGAAGAGGTAGCGCGGCAATCCAGGGTCTGGAAAGTGGCGATTACATTACCACGCGAAGTTTTCAATTTGCGGCAGATATCGCAGCGGTGGGCCAGTATGGACGAGGTTATCGTCGGGTCAAATTCATATTCGACATCAGTGACGGCACGGCAAGGGTCCTCTATCGACAGGACCTTACCCGTCTCGGTTGGGCGCTCGGCCAGGATGTCCGCCAGTCGACGCTGGGCAAGGAGGCGTCATGATGGATTGGCGTAATTGGAAGTCGTGGAAGCGGCAGGGCCACTCGTCCGTGTTGGCCTTGTCGCTGGATGGCGATCGTTTGGACGGCGTTGTGTTGCGGCGCACCAACGGGTCGCTCCAGGCGCTGCAGTCGTTTTCCGAGGCGTTATCCCTCGATCCATTGACGGCGGATTCCGAACTCGTAGGTCGAGAAATTCGGAATCATTTGGATGCCGCCGGCGTGCGCGAGCGGCACTGCGTTGTCTGTGTGCCGCTGAAGTGGGCGCTGGTCGTGCATGTCGAATTACCCGAGTTGCCCGAGGCGGACGTGGCCAGCTTCCTGCAAATCGAAGCGGAGCGCGGATTCCCCTGCGACGTCGCCACGTTGCGGTTGGCCACCTCGCGATGGCAGGCGCCGTCCGGAAAGCTGTACGCAACCCTGATTGGGATTCCCGAGAACCACCTCGCTCTGCTGGAGCGGGTCCTTCTGGGGGCCCGATTAAAGGCGGTCAGTTTCTCTCTCGGTATCACCGCCCTCCGACCACCCCGCGTCGGGTCTGCCGACGGCGCATTGGCACTGGCCATTGGCGAAGACAACATTGATTTGCAAGTCACCTGCGGCGGCGGAGTGGGCGCATTGCGGGCGTTGGAAGGCGCACTGGAAATTGAAGGCACTCGCAAGCTTCTCCATTCCGACGTTGTCGCGCGCGAAGTGCGCATCACCCTCGGGCAACTGCCGTCGGAATTCCGCGAAACCATCCGCGGCGTCAGTCTCTTTGGCCCGGCGGATCTTGCCGGGGAACTGGCCAACGAAATCGAGGCGCCCCTGGCCGCGATGGGATTGACCATGGAATTGGTCACCGCGTATTCGCCGGGAGAATTTGGCGTCGAGCTTCCTGCGGGGGCAACGGTTTCCCGGGCATTCAGTTTCGGAGCGCGTTATCTGACGCGTCAGGCTGCGCCATTTGAATTCCTGCCGCCTAAAATTGCGCCGTGGCAGCAACTCGCGGCACGCTATTCTTCCAGCCGGCTTCGCATGGCGGGCGCTACCACGGGCGCGGTGGCGCTCCTGGTGGTGGGACTGTTTTTGATTCAACAATGGCAACTCACCTGGTTGCGCTCACGCTGGGGGGCGATGTCACAAAAAGTGGAAGAACTCGACGGCTTGCAACAACAGATCCGGCAGTATCGCCCCTGGTTTGACCGGTCATTCCCCAGTTTGAGCGTGCTGCGCGAGCTGACGCTGGCATTTCCCGAGGACGGGGTTGTCTCAGCCAAGACCGTGGAAATCCGCGACGCCAACACGGTGACTTGTTCGGGTACGGCGCGGGACAATGCCGTATTATTGAGGACGCTGACCCAGTTGCGCTCCACGAGCGGAGTGACCGCCCTAAAGGTGGACCAGATTCGTGGCAAATCCCCGATGCAATTCACGTTTGATTTTCAGTGGGGCCAAGGAGGCGGCAGTGCGAATTAACCAGCGCCAACGACTCCTGGCGATCCTCGCCATTTCCGGTCTCGGGCTCTTGATTTCCGACTGGTTTGTGTTCACGCCGCTGACGCATCTCTGGCAGGCACGATCCAAAGGAATCGCCGAACTCCACCAGGAGATCGCTCAGGGGTCGTCGTTACTGCAGCGGGAACAGCTTATTCGCCGTCGCTGGGATGAAATGCGGACGAACACGCTGACGAACAACGCCTCGCTGGCCGAGCAGCAGATGCTCAAGGCAGTTGATACGTGGTCACAACAGAGCCGGGTGAGCGTTACGTCAATCACGCCTCAATGGAAACACGACGCGGACGACTACATGACGCTGGAGTGTCGGGTGGACGCCACGGGCGACATGACGACGCTGGCGCAATTTTTGTACGCGGTCGAAAAGGGGCCGATGGCCTTGAAGGTGGTGTCGGCAGAGTTGAGCTCGCACGACACCATCGGCCAGCAGTTGAGCTTGGCGCTGGAAGTGAGCGGCCTTGTATTGACACCACAAACCCAATGAACCGGAAGCCAACAACCATCGGAAGAAAGACTCGCGTGTGCAAGATTCTCGCGATTGCGGCGCTGGTGATGGCCGGGGACTTCGCCGCCCGAGCCCAGCAGACGAACCGCACGAGCCAGGTGGACTTCTCCAATTTCCAGGTCATTAGCGAGAGGAATATTTTCAACCCGAACCGGACCGCACGACATAAGCATGGGAATCGGCCGCAACCGGTGGCGGATGCGTTTTCACTCGTCGGCACGATGAGCTACGCCAAGGGCACGTTCGCGTTTTTTGACGGCACAAGTTCCGACTACCGGAGGGTCGTGCAAAACGCCGGCACGATCGCCGGTTACAAGGTGACCAACATCACGCCAACGGCCGTGAAACTGGCGAATGGCGACAAGCAGTTGGTGATGAAGGTCGGGACACAAATGCGGCGCGAAGAAAAAGGGGCCTGGCAGTTGGCGGCCACGAGTGAATTGCCAGTCGAGACGACGGAGAACGCGGATGTGGCGCCAACCGAGACGGCGGCCAGCGATTCCGACAGCGGGGGCAACGATGTCCTCAAGCGGCTGATGAAACAGAGAGAACAGGAGTTACAATGAGAACCGTTATTTTTCGAATTCTGGCCACCAGTTGTGCTTTCGGGATTGTGCTAACGACGCGCGCGCAAACCGGGCAGTCGCCGGCTCCCGAACCACAGCCAGCCGACACCGTGAGCAACAGCGTGCCCGTCCAGGCAGAGCCCTCGGCCGCCGCGCCGCAACCAGAGGAAACACAGGCCGCAGAAGCGGACCAGGGCATGGCGACTTCCCCGGCACCCATCCAACCCGAGCCCGCGACGGGGAATTCATCCGCCACCACGGAACCCAATGCCGCCGGGGAGCAGGGCGTGTCTTCGTCCGCATCCACACCCGAGGACACAGGCGTTGGGAAGGGGTTGTACTTGAATTTTCACAACGCGCCAATCGATCTGGTGTTGAGTTATCTCAGCGACGCAGCGGGCTTCATTATCGAAGTGGATACTCCCGTAAAGGGCAAAGTGGATGTGTGGAGCACCCATCCCGTAACCAAGGACGAGGCGGTTGATTTGTTGAACTCCATGCTGAACAAGAATGGATACGCCGCCATTCGAAACGGGCGGACGCTGACCATCGTGAGCAAGGACGAGGCGATCCACGGCGACATCCCGGTCAAAACCGGCAACAACCCGGACGCCATTCCGAAGAACGACGAAATCGTCACGCAAATCATTCCCATCCGTTTCGTGGAAGCGGAGCAACTCGTGAAGGACCTGTCGCCGATGGTGTCCTCGCACGCGACGATCGTTGCCAATGAAGCCGGTAATTCCATCGCCGTGACCGATACCCAGGCCAATATTCGGCATCTGGTGGAGATCATCAAGGCGATCGATTCGAGCGCCGAGGACGAGACCGAATTGCGGGTGTTTCATTTGAAACACCATGACCCGGTGGAGATCGCCAGCCTGTTGACGGGATTGTTCTCCGGACAGAGCAATACGAGCGGCAGCCAGACCCCGATACGGTTTGGTGGCCCCGGCGGCGGTTTTGGCGGAGGCGGTTTCGGTGGGTTTGCTGCACGTGCGGCGGCGGCCAGCGCCGCGGCCAGCACGCCCGCCAACGGTCAGGCGGCCCGCATCAAGAAGCGGCAAGAGGTCGTTGCCGTGGCCGATCCGCGCACGTCCTCCGTGGCGGTCACCGCGTCGAAAGACATGATGGAACAAATCGCGAGCATGGTCGAGCAACTCGATCAGGATTCGCCGAGGGTGCCACACGTGAGCGTCGTTCATCTGGAAAACGCCGATCCGCAGCAAGTGGAGTCGGTATTGCAAGACATGTTCCAGAGTCAGAACTCAACGAAGAGCAGCCAGACACAGGTCAGTCCGCTGCAGAGTCGGATTCAACAGAATACCGGCAGCACGACCTCCAGCTCGGGACTGGGAAGCTCGAGCCTGGGATCATCGTCGCGTAGCGGACTCGGAGGAACTTCGTTCTAACGAACGTGTAACACCAAGCATGTAATCGCAAGGAACCTATGAATACCAAATTCTTGAAATCGAAATGTCGACTCGCGCTCATTCTTGGTCTTTGTTTGTGCGCGTCAAGTGAAATCCACGCCCAACAGCAGGCGCAACGCCCCGCCGGTGCGGGCGGTGGTTTTGGCGGGTTTGGGGGCGGGGGGGGGGGCGCCAACCGTAGCGGCACAACCACCGGCAGCCAGCAATACAACGGCAACGGCACGGTGGGCAACGCCACGATTTCGTACGACCCGGATACGCACAACATTACGATCCTGGCCGACGATGATACCACCCGAAATATCAGCGCCGTCATTTCCAACTTGGACCGTCCACAACCCCAGGTCCTGATCAAAGTCGTCTTTTTGCAGGTTACGCATAGCGACGCAACGGACATCGGCGTGGAAGGTGGCTGGATGAGAGGAATCGGCGCATCGATGACGGGGGCGGTAGCTAATTCATTTGGACTGTCCAGCCTCGGTTCCGGCACGGGTTCCAACGCACCCGTGTCGAATGTTTTTGGGATGCCCATCCAGAGTTTTTCGGCCATCGCGCCCTTTACGGCGGGTGCGGGCGCTGGGATGTACCAAATCCTCGGAAACGATTTTCAGGCGACACTGCGGGCCATTGCCGCGACGGGAAAAGCCGAGGTGCTTTCTCGTCCTTCCATTCTGGCGCGGAACAATCAGCCGGCCAGTGTCGTGGTAGGACAATATGTTCCCTTGATCACCAGCGTGAGCTACAACTCGATCTCCGGCGCTCCCATCAACTCCGTCACGTACACGGACGTGGGAATTATTCTGACGGTGACACCGTACATTACCAGCGATGGCATGGTCCAGATGATCGTTGCGCCGCAGGACTCATCCATTGACCCAACGCTAACGGTTCCCATCGCCCAGGGGGTCAACGCTCCGGTCATTGACACGGTTTCCGCCAACACCGTGGCCATCACTCCCAGCGGGCAAACCGTTGTCATCGGCGGCCTGATGGAGCGCGACAAGTCTTCCTCCGAGCAGAAAATTCCCATCTTGGGGGACATTCCGTTTCTCGGGAATGTTTTCAAGCGGAGGGTCGCCAGCAACTCTCGTCAGGAACTCTTGATTTTCCTGACGCCGTACGTGGTCCAGGCTCCGACGCAACTGGTTGCGCTCTCCGCCACGGAAAGGGCGCGTTCTTTGATTCCCAAGTCGTATTCCGAGCAGGAATTGGATAGATTTCTCGACAAGATGCCGAAAAAGCAATCGAAGGGCGGAAAGTCGATCTCCTCCGCCACGGTTCAATAACCAGGCAATATGGAACGCCGCGCATGGACATAGGCCGCCGCAGCACGTTGATCTATGGATTACTGCTGGCCGCGTGGGTCTTGGTGTTGGCCTGGCAGACGGCCGAGCATTTCCGTGTGCGCCGCGCCGCGCGGGCGCAGTTGATCTACCGGGCCCAGGACATTTCCACCACGCTCGGCATCGTGCTTCGGTCGCAACGTCGTTTTGGGGTCCTTTCCAAGGAGCGGTTGGAATCCGCGCTCCACGATCTGGTCAGGCCCGGTGAACTAAACGGGATCGCCCTCCTCAATGCCGCCGGAGACGTCGTGGCCTCAGCCGGAATGCTCGCCGATTTCCAAACAAAAGGTGTCGAGGGACCCGCCGAGCGCTGGGACGAACAAACGGTCACCTTGATGAACCTCGTGGACCTCGGGACAAACGTAACCAGAGACATCGAGAGTAGCCGCCCGCCGATTGTTTTGACCCGAGACGAGTTTTTCCGTCCGTCCGATACCAACCGGGTCGCTGGCGGTCCGCCACCAGAGCCACCGCCGGGGCCTCCACCACCCGAAGAGGAATCGAACCGTGCCCCCACGGCGACGAATGAGGCTGCGGAACCGCCGCCATCCGGTTCTTCCACGAACTGGCCGTGGTTCCGCGGCGGTTCGGGCCGGCCACGGCTTGGTCGCCCCCCGTGGATGAGCGAGGAAGTTTACAACGCGATGCTTCAAAAGCAGGGTGTGCGCAGCTTTGTTATTGTTATGTCCACCCAACCCGTGCTGGCCGCAAGCCGACAAGATCTCTGGTTGCGATGCATCATCGGATTGCTGGCCACCGTCTCGGCTGTCGGCTCGGGACTGGCCTGGCGCAACCTCACCACGTCTTCCGATCTCCAACTCCGGCTGGTGCGCGCCAGTGAATTGACCACCCATCTCAAGGAAATGAATCTCGCGGCGGCCGGCCTCGCTCACGAAACGCGCAACCCGCTCAACATCATCCGCGGACTGGCGCAGATGATTTCCAAACAAGCCGACGCGCCAGCGGAAATCCGTGAGAAATCGCGCGCCATCGTGGACGAAACCGACAAAGTCACGGTGCAGCTCAATGAATTCATCAATTATTCCCGGCCCCGCGAAGTGCGGCGCTCCCCACTGGCGCTTTCGTCGGCGGTGAGTGAAGTGGTTCGCGCGTTGGGGTACGATATTGAGGAGAAACGTGTCCAGGTCGAAATCAAGGGCGAGTCGCTCTCGATCGAGGCGGACGAACAATTGCTGCGCCAGGCGCTGTTCAATCTGCTCCTCAACGCCATTCAAGCCGTCGACGCCCGGCGGCGTCATTCAAATCGTCATGGCGCGCCCGAATGCCTCGGAGGCCGTGCTGGAGATTCGCGACAACGGGCCGGGCGTGCCAGCCGACCGCCGCAAGGAAATCTTCAAGCCGTATTTCACCACGCAGCCCAAGGGAACCGGGCTGGGACTGACGGTCGTCCAGCAGATCGTGCACGCCCACGGCTGGGAAATTGAATGCCTTCCCAACGAGCCGAAAGGTGCTATCTTCCGTGTGGCACATTTAAAACTCGCGGGAAAGAATTGAAAACACCGGCATCGGGCACCGAACCAACGGTGCGCATCCTGATTGTGGATGATGATGCAGGCCAGCGCAGCCTGCTCGATTCATTTTTGCGGAGCCAGGGGTTTCAAACCACGGTCGTGGAATCGGGCGAGCGCGCCCTGGAAATGCTGCGCGACGGCAACATCGCCATGATGATTTCCGACGTGCGGATGCCGGGCCTGACCGGTCTGGAAACGCTGCGCCGCGCGCGCCAGATCAACGCCACCCTGCCGGTCCTGCTCGTCACCGCCTATGCCGACATTCGCGAAGCCGTCGGCGCCATGCGCGACGGCGCGGTCAATTATCTCGCCAAGCCGATTGATCTGGATGAATTGCTCGCGTCGGTGCAGCAAGCCACCGGCATCTCCAAGTCCACCCCGCTGCGCTACGACGAGGACCGCCAATTGCCCGCGCACGTCGTCGCCAACAGCCCGCTGATGCAGGCCGTGTTTCGCGACGTCTCGCTGGTCGCGCCGTCGGAAACGCGCGTGCTGATCACCGGCGAAAGCGGCGTCGGCAAGGAAGTGCTGGCCGATGTCATTCATGCCTGGAGCACGCGCGCGCCGGCCCGCTGGTCAAGGTCAATTGCGCCGCCATCCCCGAAACGCTGCTGGAAAGCGAATTGTTCGGGCACGAAAGCGGCTCGTTCACCGGCGCGCACGCCCAGCGCATCGGCCGTTTTGAGGAAGCGAACGACGGCACGATTTTTCTCGATGAAATCGCCGAGATGTCCCCGCAGCTCCAGGCCAAGCTGCTGCGCGTGACCCAGGACGGACGGTTTCAGCGCGTCGGCTCCAACCGCGAAATCCGGACCAACGCCCGCATCCTCGCCGCCAGCAATCGCAACCTCGAGGAGGAGGTCAAAAACGGCCGGTTCCGCGAGGACCTGTTCTACCGGCTGAACGTGGTGGAGCTGAACGTTCCGCCGTTGCGCGAGCGGCGCGAGGACATCCTGCCGCTGGCGGGCTTGTTCATTGCGGAATTCGCCAAGGGCCGCGCGCGGTTTTCGGAGACGGTCACGGCCTGCCTCGAGGGCTATTCCTGGCCGGGCAACGTCCGCGAACTGCGCAACGCGATGGAACGGGCCGTGCTGCTTTCCCGCAGCGAACTGATTCTGCCCGAGCACCTGCCCGCGCGCGTTCGCGAGGCCGCCGGCCGACCCGGCACCGCCGCATCAGGCAACGCCGAGCAACTCGAAGAAGTCGAGCGCCAGGCCATCCTCCAGGCGCTTCGCAAACCACGACTTCAACCGCACCGAAACCGCCAAAGCCCTCGGCATCAGCCGCCGCGCCCTCCTCTACAAGCTCCAGCACTTCCAAAAACTGGGCTACGAGACTCACCCGCCTCCGGCGGGTTAACGCGCCCGAGGCGCACAACCCATCTTGGCGCATTTTGAGGGTCAAATCGGTCACAAACCCCTGCCGGACCCCCGTCTACCGAACCCAACCGGAGGGGGGACGAACCCAACCAAAAATCCCAAATCGAAAAGCTCTAACCACCAGTCCCACAAGCTCATTCAGACGCATTTTCCATTCGATAGGCTTGGGTTCGTTTCGCAAAAACACCCTTTCGCGTCGCCCCTTTCCCCCTGCCTGCCCTGAGCTTGCCGAAGGGTAGCCGCGGGCGTTGACCGCGGACCGGTCGTCCGGCCCGCAGCTTCCCTTCCCAACGGTGTCATCCCGAGCTTGTCGAGGGATCTCTGTCGTTTCCCCTGCCCTCTAGTCCACTATGTCAAAGAGCAACTCCAAACCACTCCGACTATACACAATCATATGTAGACTGTCTAGTCTTTTTTCAATGGTGGACGCCTCGACCCCTAATCCGCCGCCAATCCCCTCCGAGTTGTAGGCTTGCCGTCGTTTCCGCTCGGAGGGTCGGGCTTCTGCACGACCGTTGGCTGTAGCAGTGCCCCAGCCTCAATTTCACACTTCATAAATCCCATTGCCAGCGCCGCTGCCGGGAAGTAACATTGCGCCGCGTTTCCAAGCGCGACGTGGCAGATCGACCATGACACCAAGAGAAAGACCCCGCGAGCAAACCGACGTCATCCTTGACCCCCAGCGAACCACTGCCTCCGCCGGCCAATTTTGCAGCGGGCAAGATAAGAGCAGAAAGCCCGAGTTCTTTTGCTGGCCTGCAATGTTCTTCGTGGGCGAATCGAACTCCATCAGCATGGATGAGGTGAGGGAATTATTTAATCGTCATGAACCTTTGTTTAGGGCCGACTTGGGGGGAGGTGTTCGGCCTGCGCTGTTCGCACCGGAATGTCGTGAAACAATCCAGCATACCTTCGACAGGTTCTACCAGTGGAACGCTCTGTACGACATGGTCAGGCAATGGATTGTTGAAGACGGTCCATTCGTTTATGATTTCAGTTGGCTCAAGCGTGACGCTTCCGAGGCGGAATTCAAAAAGTGGATCGATGGTGTTTTCCTAGCAGGCTACTAAAGAAGTCTGCATTACGGCAGTGGTTTGGGTGATGGCGGTTTGGGAGGGCTGTAACGATGCCCTGTCCTGAGTGTCGTGCGGGTTGAGCCAACAGTTCGACATAATCGGTCGGTTCATGAACTGGTCTCCAAACGAACCAGTCGCACCAAGTTGTACGCGCTGACCATCACCAGGACCTCTTGGGCAATCTTCCACCGACCTACGAAGCGGGTTCGGGCCAGCCGGCCCACCGTCTTGCACCAGCCGAAGATTTCTTCGACCCGTTTGCGGAGGCGTTGGCTGACCCGGTAGCGCGCCGTGCGCATCCGCTGCCGTGCTCGGTGGCGGGCCCGCCCTGGCCGCATCCCGGGCCACGAGGCGCCCCCGGCGAATCGGCACGTGCGGTTCGATCCCGGTGCGCTCCAACTGCGCCAGAAACTTGCCGTCCTGGTAACCGCCATCCAGGCCCAGCGTTCGCGGATGCAGTCGCTGTCGACGTTTGGCGCGTCGCACCAACGCCCGCGCTTGCCGCCGCTCGGCGTGTCCGTCCGCGGCATCCACGGCGACGCCGACGCACAGACCGTGACGGTTCTCCATTAACACGTGCGCGCTGTGGCACAACTGCGCCTCCTTGCCCAGGCCCTTGCGCGCCAAGCGGGCTTGGGGATCGGTGGCACTCTGGTGGGTGTCGTTGGTGCGACGCTGCCCATGAAAGTTCACCGTCGGATTGCCCGGATCGTCGGGCGGTTCGCTGGACGCGGCGCCGTCCTTGGGCTGCACGCTCTTCAGGCTGGCCCACGAGCGTAGCAACGTGCCGTCCACCGTAAAGTGTTCGTCACTGACGTAGCCTTCCAGCATCGCTTGGCGCACCAGCGCATCGAAGAACGCCTGCACCAATCCATGCTCGGCAAAACGCTCACGGTTGACGCTGAACACTTCCGGCGTCCACGCGCGTTGCTCCAACGGCAAGTCCACGAACCACCGATACAGTTGGTTGAACTCGATATGCTCCATCAGGGCGATCTCACTACGGATCGAGTACAGCGCTTGCAGCAGCAGGGCTTTGAGCAATTGCTCCGGCGGAATGGAGGGCCGCCCCAGCGAACTATAGGCGCGGGTAAACTGCCGATTCATCTGGGCCAACAGTTCGTCACAGCGGCGCTTGATGGGCCGCAATGGATGGTTCGGGGGCACCCGCTGCTCCAACGAAACGACCACAAACAACGACTCTTGCCGATCAATCTGTCCACGCATGCGAAACCCTCCCTGTTCGCCACGTAGTATAACCGGCCCGTCAACCCGACTTCTTTAGTACCCTGCTAGGTTCGTATGGTGTCTCATTGAGACGATTTCAGACAAGTGTAGCGTGATGGCGACTCACTCCCAACGACTTGTCCAGAAGCTCTGGAGCTCCTGTGATATCCTCCGCGACCACAGCCCGTTCTGCGGCGATTGCGTTGAGCAAAAGCGCAGTGTGGCGGAAGTGGAGAGGCGCTTGAGTGCGGCGGAAGAGTTGTCTGCGCTGGTGGCGAGCAATTTGCAGCGGGCGTTTGCCGGAGAACTGTCCACCCGATGAGACCTGCGCCTCACCCCGCCCGTCCCGTGTTGGCAGCGCGACTCAAAGCGCTTGGCACCAAGTTCGACACAACCTTGGTGTCAGAGCTTTTCCGGTTCATCAATCCGCAATTCTCGAAGGCCGAAGACATTCTGAATGGAGTCGGGGCATTGAAAGCCGACGGCCGGTGGAACCTTGCCGGGGCCACGAATCTCAGCTACACGTCGCTGGAGATCGAGACGGCTTTGGCAGAGGCGCTGGCGCATGTTCGTTACTATAATCTGCCGGAGAGCACAGCACTGCCGGGGGTGCTGGTGGCGGTGGATCTGAAAGCCAGCCGGGTGCTCGACCTGCGCACGGGCGCGGTGCAGAAAGCCCTGAAGCTGTCAGAGCGCACGATCCGTCGCGGCGACTGGCGGCGTGATAACCAGGGCAGCGCGGAGGCGATCACCCAGGCATGGGGGCTCACGTTTGCCCAAGCGGGCTTCGAGGCGGTCATCGTGCCCAGTGCGGCCCACCCAAATGGGACGAACGTGCTGGTCTACCCTGACAACCTTCTAGCGGGCAGCAACTTCCGCGTGAAGACACCACCGGAATGGCCCAAATAGCGATCCTGCAAAATTGCAGGATTTCTCTTGCATTCACCGCCGCCGCATGTATTGTTTATCAGCATGAGCACCGCTGCCAAAACGAAGACCGTGACGTGGAGGCACGCCCGGGAAAGCGGCACGGCCCTTTATAAATGGCGGCGTTTGCTCGGAATCAACCGCGCGACGTTCGCCCGGCTGGTGAATTTTTCCGAGCGGACTTTGGCGACCTACGAAAAACAATCGACGCTTCCAGCGCCAATCCGGCCTCAAGTGACAGAAGCCGTGCGACTGGTTCACGCGCTACAGGAGATCATTCCACCCGACGAACTTGGGCAATGGCTGCATACACGCAATCCGGGCTTCGGTAATCGTGAGCCGTGGGAGTTGATTGTGAGCGGCGAGCGCGACGTCATCTGGCAAATGATCCATCAAACACACACCGGATCGTTCGCATGACGTAACCCTGTCGATTCCCACATCTTCGCCCCCCCATCCCCGCACGCCTGGCCACCCCAATCCTGCCAGAACCCGAAACTCCGTCTTCTCGCCCCTGGGCATGAGGCTCATCCGGTCTTCAACAACGCCGTTGATCTCCCCCTCGCCGCGCTCCGCCTTCGTGTGCTTCGTGACTTCGTGGTGAGAAACTTCCCGCCTTCCTCACCGCTTCACCAGTCACCAGTCGAAATGATATTGACACATCATCCGCCGTGCGACAAAGGGAAGGGGTGAAACGAAGTTTCCCCCGTGGTGCTGAAGGCTGGGATCAATTGAATTATCGCTGTTTACCATTTCGTTCCAAGGTCTTACGAATAGCTCTCATCGCGCTGTGCTGGACGACGGGCGTGGCGGGCGCAACGACCCAGGACCAGTCGTCGGTCACCATGTCGTTGCCATCCTGTCCCACGCTCACCCCAGACGATCGCATCATCATTTTCGCGCCACACCCGGACGACGAGTCAATCGGCTGCGGCGGCATCATCCAGCAAGCCCTGGCCCTGAAGGTCCCCGTCCGCATCGTCTGGCTCACCTATGGCGATAACAACGAATGGTCGTTCTTCCTGTATCGCAAGCATATCGTCGTCATGCCGGAAGCCGTTCGACTCATGGGCGAAGTCCGTCACCAAGAGGCCGTGGCTGCCGCCAAAATCCTCGGCGTGGACTCGCATCAACTCGTCTTCCTCGGCTACCCGGATTTCGGCACCCTGACCATCTGGTACCGGGACTGGGCCGCCCGCCCGCCCTTCGAGGGCATGCTCACCAAGGTCACCAAGGTGCCCTACGCTGACGCCTATCGCCCCGGCGCGCCCTACAAAGGCGAGGACATCCTCCACGACCTCGAGGCGAACCTGCAGGAGTTCAAACCAACCAAGGTCTTCGTCTCGCATCCCTCCGACCACAACGTCGACCACCAGGCCATGTACCTCTTCACCCGCGTGGCGTTGTGGGACCTCGAAAGCCGGATCCATCCCGAAGTCTATCCGTACCTTGTCCATTTCGCACACTGGCCCCTGCCGCGAGGCTTGCTGCCGGCGCGGCCCATCCTGCCTCCCGCGTCGCTGGGGACCGGGACTCTGATCGACTGGGGAATCGTGCCGTTGTCCGAACAGCAGATTCAGGTGAAGGAACAGGCGTTACGGGCGCATCGCAGCCAGGTGGAGTCGAGCGGGAAATACCTGTTTTCCTTCGTCCGAGCCAACGAATTGTTTGGCGATTTCCCGCCCGTCGTCGTGCCCACCGTTCCCGCAGAAAAACAGCTTTCCGCAGGCCGACTCCAGCGCTCCCCGCAACTCCAGGAGCAGCAATTGACCGAGCAAGAACGGGCCAGCTTCGTCGGCATCGAACAGGTCCACACCTGGCGCGAAGCGGACGATCTCGTCGTCACCGTCCGCCTGTCCAAACCCCTGGCGGAAGCCGTCTCGGCCTCCATCTTTGCCTTCGGCTATCGCGACAACTGGCCCTTCGACCAGATGCCCAAACTCCGCGTCAACATCGGCGAACTCAAGCACGATGTCCTCGATCAGACGCGCAAGCTGCCCGAAAACACCGTCCAATTCCACCGCCACGAACGGGAATTGGACCTCCGCATCCCCCTGAAAGCGCTGGGTGATCCCCAACGCGTCCTCACCTGCGTCCATACCTACCTCGGCGACGAACCGCTCGACTGGGCCGAGTGGCGCATCCTCGAAATCGGACCCGCCGCCACAGCCAACGCCGCGTCCACCGGATCACCGCGCAACCCCTGATAAGTCACAGAAACACGCCGTTTCGACCGTCTCTTCGTAACCGGAAGAGCCCCGGCCCCCCCACAAACGAAGCCATGCGACAAAATGGCACACTTCGCATCACAACCACCTGTTAGTCAACCAGATCAAAAAGTGCTAGCACCTCAAAACAGTGGGGATAATATACTTGCGCTACCTGACAGCGGGTTTCAGCCGCCTGTGTATTTGCATGATTGGATAGGTCTTGCGATTCGGCAGTCTTAGATGGCTGGTCTTTGGTCCTTTGCGTGGCCATACCATTTCCCACGTGGTTTTGGTACTCTATTCCCGGAACGGACATGAAGCGCATTAACCCAATTTGGCTATACCGTCTTGGCGGCGCTACGAGAATTTTCGCGCGTTTCACTCCCGAAACAAAGTATGGGGACGTGCAAGGCTGGAATGATTTCCGCACTGATTGCGGTTTTGCATACGTATGGTTGAATTGGTTGTTAGACCACCCCGAGATTCCCCTTGTCGATTGCCATGAGGCGGCGCAATACCTGAAACATTTTTTGGTGTCAACGGGCAATTATGCGCCCGATGAACTTCTAGGCGCGGAGCGCCATCATGTCGTAAAATTCCATTTCGATCAATTCCAGACGCAACTTGAAACCGAATTGGCCAAGACGAACATCTACCACGTCACAAAGGTCAATGCCTACGATACGGACACGCTGCTTTCAAGGGGCAAGATGGCGCTTCCCGCCGATGAAAGTCTCATCGACTTCCACGTTACCGGCAAACTTGCACAACGAGCCGCGTTGCAGCGCGTACCGAATCCGATGCAGCATGAACCAAGCGGTCTTTTGCGTGACGCCCAGCGACCGCCCAAGCTCATAGGAACTGATGCCATTCTTGGCGTTGACGATCATCCACAGCGCGGGCAACCACTTGTCGAACCCAAGGGGACTTTCCTCGAATATCGTGCCCGCCTTCACCGAGAACTGCCCCTTGCAGTCCCGGCATTTCCACCGCTTGCAACTACGCATGAATGTGACCTTCACCGATTGACAAGCGGGACAACTCGTTTTACCGTCAGGCCAATGGACATTCGCCATGAATTGCAACGAGCGATCAGCATCAGCGAAATACTGAATCGCTTCTCTCAAAGTCTCAGGAAAATCGGATTGCGCTTTCATGGCTACACGTTCGCACATTCAACAAGGTAAGGCAAGTATATTATTCCCAAAACAGTGGCTTCTTTTGGTGGTTTTAGTGTTTGGCGTGGTTCCCTCCCTCTAGCCACCCCCCGTCGCATCCATATATATGGCCGGGAACCGGGCCTGACGGTCGTATCCAGCCGTTCCGGGTGTTGTAGGCCGCGTGCCCCCCGTCTTCTCGCCCTTACCCGTTGCGCCGTCCGCGCAGTTTGGCTCTCTCTCGCCAACGATCAGAATTGCGCCGTCAGGCCGACGCGCACTTGAAACGGTTCGACGGGATGGAAAACATCCGTAAACGCCCGAGGCCGGGGCTGTCGGCGTCAGGCGACATGTGTAGGCGTAATCAATGTCGTGGTCGCGGCGGTCAAGCAGGTTCAAGAATTCGGCGGAAATGCGCCAGGTCTTGTTGATTTGGTAGCCGGCTTCCGCATTGAGCAAAATCGTTTCGCTGGATTGATACATCCCGTCCGAGGTCAAATCGCGCGGGCCAAAATAGCGCAGCCGCAGGCTCGCCGAAAAGCCGTGCAAGATCATGCAGCGTGATGCCCGATGAAATCACCAGCCCGACCGCTTCGGGCACGTGCTGTGCCGCCCGGACTGCCGGGCGCGGCGTCATCGCTGGCATCCAGCCGAAGTGAAACGGGCGATGGAATCCGCCGCAGTCAAAGTCAAACGCCAGATGCTTGGTCAGCGTGTAGTAATTCGCCCATTCGACGCCGTAGCGGTCGCTCGGCTGTTTTGAAGCCACGGTGCCGCCGGTGTCGCCATCCTGCTGCAGTTCGGAATCGCTGTGCAGATACCACAGCGAAAAGGTGCTTTGCAGATTGCGGCACGATCAGCGTGCGCACGCCGATTTCCGCGCCTTTGGTTTGGATCAGGCCGGGAATTCTCGCGATCGGCGTGCCGGGATTGGGATTGTCCGCCGAGACCGGCTCCACGGTCTGCGTCGCGCCGCGCCCGTCGTTGCTGTGAAAATCAAATCCGCCCTGCACATAGAATTCCGTCTTGGCCCACGGGCCGAAAATCAAACTCAACTTCGGGCTGGGCAGAAGCGTGAAGGCGGTGCCGGAATTGGCCGGGGTGGTCAGGCTGGTGACATCAAAATAATCCAGGTCGCCGCGCAAGGCCGCGACGGAGCGGAATTTTTCCGCCCATTGGATTTTGTTTTCCAGCATAAATACCGACTTGCGTGTCCGTAAAATCATCCGCTTCCGTGGTCGGCGGGCAGAATGGTGCCGCCGTGGTCGGATCCAATTTGTCCACGCGCACGCGGTCTTCCGTCTGGTAAAGGCCGTTGTTGATCCAGTCGTTGCGGACTTGCAGGCCGAATGTGTTTTCCACGTCGCGGCCAAACCACTGGCTGAAAATGCGTGTGGCGCGCGTCCAGGCCGGCCACCCAGCGCCGGTCCTGCTGCTCGAACTGGTCGCCGTGATTCGGGTCCGTCAGGAAGTAAGTGAAGTCGGAAAACAAATCGAGGTCGTAATAAAATCCGTAGGCCGTGATTTTGGTCTCGGAATTGCCGTCCGTCACGATGCCATTCGGCCTTGCAGGCTGTAACGCTGCGAATTGCCGCCGTCGGTCGGATTGATCGCGCCGAAGAAGCCAACCGTCAGGCACGGCGCTTTCGGCAATTTGATCGCTCGAATTCCATTTGCCGTGATAGCCGCGCGCCGTGACGCTGAAGCCGTTGGCGTCATCACCCTGGCTGTAGGTCAAAAGGCCGTTGAATTTGGAGTAATCATCCGGATGCACCCACGGGCCGTCGTCGTGATACGCTTCGCCGCCGTAAAGCAAATTGCCCGTGCCCAGTTTTTGCGAAACGCCGAACACGCCGCGCTCGTAGCCATACATGCCGCCTTCGACCGTGACGAAATCCTGCGGCAGCGTCTTGTAAAAAACCAGATGCGCCGATCCCGCCGAACCGTAATTGCCCACGTCCGCGTAATAAGGGCCTTTCTCGTAATCCACCCGCTGCACAAATTCCGGGATGACCGTGTTCATGTCCGAGTAACCCTCGCCATGCGCGTGCGACGGCAGGTTGAGCGGCATGTCGTCGAGGAACACCGCGAAGTCCGTGCCGTGATCCAGATTGAAGCCGCGCAGAAAATACTGGTTCGCCTTCCCGCCGCCGGCGTGCTGCGTGATGATGACGCCGGGAACGGTTTCCAGAATTTCGCCGCTGCGCAGAATCGGGCGGTCGGCCAGTTGCGCCGCGCCGGTCGTGCCTTGCGACGCGGATTCGGCCACGCCCACGAGGTTGCTCGCGCGCCCGATCACCACCACCTCGGGCAGGCGAACCACCTCCGAGGTCGACATGGCCGAGGCGCTCGCATCGTTTGTCTGGGCGGATGCCGTCCGCGGGAACAACAGACCAGCGGAAACACCGATGGCCAGCGTAACGACGCTGAGCCGTCGCGTTCGCGCTCCTGGAATGTTAGCCAACATGGTCCATATGATTTACGCCCCGCGACAATTGCCGCCCCTTCCGCCGCCCGCCCGCTCGTAATATCACCTTTGACAATGTTCACAAGCAGATTCCGGGCCTTTGCCGTCGCCCAAAGATCGGGTTCGTCACGATGGAGAGAATCATCGCTCCCCGGCGTTGGCGGTGGAAAACCGGGGATGTAGAGGTCAACCGGCACGACGCTGTCCGTGCCGTTGTGCTGTTCGGGATGGTCGATGTGCGGGCCGCCGCGCGCGCCGTCACGCCCACACGCCGGCAATCCCGGTCTGGCAGAACTTGCACTTCCCGTCGGCGATGTCCAGTCGCGTGACGGCGAAAATGTCGCGCTCGACAATCGCCCGATGGCAATTCGGGCAGAACGTCGTCTCGGCATCCGGCAACCCGCGGACGTTCCCCACATACGCATAACGCAGACCCGCCCGGCGCGCGATGTCGCGGGCGTCCACCAGCGTGTCCACCGGCGTCGGCGGCAAGTGCTCGAGTTTGTGCGCCGGGTGAAACCGCGAGAAATGCAGCGGGTGATCCGGCCCGATGTTGCTGACGAGCCAATCACACATCCGTTTGATCGTGTCCAGATTGTCCGTGTACGTCGGCACCACAAGGTTGATGACCTCGAACCACACATCCATTTGCTTTAACGTGACCAGCGTATCCAGAATCGGCTGAAGGTGGCCGGAGTCGAGCCGCTTGTAGACCTCGTCATCGAACCCCTTCAGGTCGACATGCGCGGCGTCGAGGTGCGCCGCAAGGTCGCGGAGCGGAGTCTCGTTGATGAAGCCGCAGGTGACGAAGATGTTCTTGAGATTGTGCGCGTGAGTCATGTGAGCCGTATCAGACACGTACTCGTAGGAGTCCGTCGGCTCGGAATAGGTGTAGGCAATCGATGGACACTGCAACGCTTCCGCCACCGCCACGACGTCTTCCGGCAACATGGTCAGCCGCTGCAGGTCATTCAGGCTGAGTGATGCGGGCAACGGCGGACGCAGTCGCAGCGAGGGACCGGTCGGGTCCTTGGTCTCCTCTGGCTGCTTCTGCGAGATCTCCCAGTTCTGACAGTTCAGGCAGCGGAACCCGCAGCCGGACGCGGCCAGCGAAAAAGTCGTCGTGCCCGGATGAAAATGGAACAGCGGCTTTTTCTCAACGGGATCGACGTGAAATGTGCACGGGTTGGCGTAGGCCATCGTGTACAGCGTCCCGCCCCGATTGACCTTGTTTCGGCAATGGCTCCGGTCGCCGGGCGCGAGGATGCAATTGTTGGGGCACAATTTGCACTGCACATTGCTCCCGAGCTGGAGATAGTGCGCGGCTTCCTTCACCCACCCGCGTTGCTGCCACAGCGTCCAAACCTCGTCACTCGGTCCGCCGCCCCGGAACACGCCAGTGAGGGCGATCTCTTCGCGAGCCTGCCGGAACAGATACCACGCCAGCCCGCTGGCACCAGCGACACACGCCAGCCCGGTTGCGCCGTAACGGATCGCTTCCCGACGCGTCATGGGTCGCTGCGGCGCGTCCAACAGCGCGGCGTCGAGTCCGTCCTCTCTCTCCGGTCCCGTCGGTTTCACCACCGGATCCATCGCTTCCTTCGCATCGCGAGGTAAATGCCGCCCAGCGCGTGGAGCCCAAACATCACCAGCAGCGGCACGTGCAGCAGGCGGTGAATCGTGAGCGCCGCCTTCGGGTCGGCCCAACCGCCGAGCGTGAGCCGGCCGCTCATCATATACCCCGTCGTCAGATAAGTTAGCACGAATGCCAGCAGAAACCAGCTCGTAAAGCGCAGCGTCTTGATAACAATGTAGCCCACCCGAATTCGCTTGTGGCGCTGGTTCATCGAAAATCCCCCGCCAACAGCCAGACCGCGCTCACGACATTCACGCCGCCCGCCAACAGGCACGTCGCCGTCACCCCCAGAAGCGGGATCAATAGTGTGCTGGCCAGCAGTGCGCCGAGGCACGCGCCGGTGAAGTCCGCGGTGTACAACCTCGATGCCGTTCCGGCCATGTCGCGGAAGATCGTCCGTGTTGCCAGGGGAAATTCCATCCCGACCATGGACGCCAACACCAGCGTGAGCAGGGCAATCGCCCCTTGGACGATCGGCACGGGAGCGTGCTCGAGCGATTTCAATCCCGCCGGGAGTATCACCGCGAGGAGCGCGATCCCCAGGGCCAGTCCCGCCAACGGCACGCGGTTGCCGATGGGTCGATACCGCGTCGCCGCGAATGCCCCCGCCGCCAGGCCGGCCATGAACACCGTGATGATAACGCCAACCTGACGATACACGGAGCCGCACAGGATTTGGAAGCCGAGCAGCAGCACAATTTCCAACGCCGAAGCCGCAAAGCCGGACGCGAAAATCGCAAACGGCACGGCCCGTGTCCGCGCAAGGTACGCCGCGAAGCCGGCGACCAGCACGATCGCCCACAGGCCGTAGCGCTCACGGAACTGGCTCATCCAATGCATCAGGTGATAGTAGTATAACACCGGGTTGAAATCGGCGTTCGCCGTCGCCGTCGCCGCCGTGGCTCGTTGCATGTCCGCCAGCCGGTCGGGCGTCAACACCGCGCTGAGATAATGCCGGTTCACCCAGTGAGTTGATACGCCCGACTGCTCGATGCGGGCGGAGATGTCTGCGTAGAGTTCGCCGTCCGAGGCCAGGAAAAATATACGCCCGCCGGGAATCACGAGTTGGTGGCGAAACGTCCGCCGTAAGGTCGTGGATGCCGAGGCCAATACGCGCGCCAGTTCGGGACTGACGAAGTTTTCGTAGTGCCCCAGCGGGAAGGCGAGCACGCCCCCCGGCGTGAGCACCCGCTTCACCTCGTCAAAGAACTCGGACGTGAAGAACCGGTTGATCTGCGATGTGGACGGCGGCGGCACATCCACAATCACCACGTCAAAGGTCTCCCCCGTGCGTTTCACGAACAACCGCCCGTCGGTATTCAATACCCGGATCCGCGGGTCGGCGAGGCTTTCCGGCAGGAACCGACGGCCAACCGTGATAATCAGTGGATCGAGTTCAACGTACGTCACCTCCGCGACGCCGTACTTGAGAATCTCACGCGCTGTCCCGGACACGCCGCCACCAATCAGCAGGACACGCTGGGCACGGGGTCGTTGGGACATCGCGTAATGCACGGTTTCCTCAACCTCCTCAATGTTGTGCGTCGCAATCACCGGCACGCCGTTCTCAATGAAGTTCAACTGGCCGGCCGATTCGGTCACGACCAGTTTGCCGTAGGGCGAGTTGCCGTGAAACACCACGCGCTGGCCGGCAAACAGCCGCGCGGTAGAGGCGCCGTCCACGTCCATCGCGACCAATGCCACCACCAATCCCGCGGCCATGATACCCGCCGCTCCCACCACCCAGTATTGCCGTTCATGCCAGGCGAGCCATCCGGCAACCAGCAGACAGACAAGCGCCGGCAGGCTCAGGAGCGCGAAGTGGTCGAGCCGCCGCACCAAAACATAGGTAAACAACGCTCCGCCGAGAACGCTGCCGACGCTGTCCGTAACATACACGGTGCCGATGGCGCCCCGTCCTTGGGGCGTCGCGAGCGCGCCGCAGGCCAGCGTCAGCATATAACCGGACACGATGCAGAACGGCGCCAGCCACAGAAAACTCGCCGTCACGGTTTCGGAGAGTCCAATGGTCGCGCCTCGGACAAACACCACGTTGCGCAGTTCGCGTAGCGTGAACACCTGTGCCAACGGCAGGAGAGCAACCAACAGGAGCAGAAGCGCCAGTGCGCGTTGCGGGTGGCGCACGCGACCGGCCGTCCGTCCGAGCCAGGAGCCAAGCCCCGTCAACAACAACCAGTTGCCGAGGATCACGCCAAGGGCCAGTTCATTGCCGCTGAACACGCACAGCATCTCGCGCATGAGCGCCAGTTGCGTCATCGCCGCCATGACGCCCAGCGCGCCGACGGCAAGCCCCACGCGGCGATTCACTTCTCCGCTTCCTTGAAGGATTCTACGCGGTAGATGAACACCTGCGTACCCGGCGCGCGCCAGTCGCCCGCGGCTGCGCCCGCCTTTTCCGCGAGCGTGTCCAGAAACTGCGTCTTGTCTGGTATCTGCTCCCAAACCTGCGGCAGGTACGTCGCGCTGAGGCCGCCCATCCGCAGGACGACGCCGTCCCGATTGGGCTGCAATTTGGCCAGCAAGTCTTCGGGCGAGCTGAACGGGAGCGGCTCGGGCACCGTGAGCACGCTGATTTCGATCTCCACCTGGTCGAGTTCGTCTGGCCGGACGGGTTGGAACCGGGGGTCGCGTTTTGCGGCGTTCAGGGAGTTGTCCATCACCGCCTTGTAGAGCGGCTCTTGGGGTTGGATGTGGCCGATGCACCCGCGCAGGCGACCATGTTCGGTGAGCGTGACGAAGCACCCTTTCACTTCCGCGAACTTCGGCGGAAAACCGTCGGTCTTCACGTCCGGCAGTTTGTCGTTGGTGACAACCTCCGTGAGGCTCTGTCGGGCCAGCAGCAGCAACTGTTGCCGGTCTTCACGGGTGAACGCCTGCAACGATGGGGAGCAGAAGGCGATGGCGGCGTAACCGACAACTCTGTCTTTCCGCCCCGAAGTGTCGCCGCTGTTGCGAGCATCGAGCAATGTGGCTTTCCAGCCTTTTGACCGTGCCAGTGAAAGCAACGTCAGCACGCCGGTCTTGCCGCAGGCCTCCTCAGCCTTCATCCGGTCAATATCAAGGTCACAGATGGCGGACACGCACCGCGCATCCTTCTCGCGCGCGATGTCATACGGGTAGTAGTGGCTCAGGTCCGTGCTGACGACCAACAGCGTCTTGTTGTCGAGACGGTTCGCCAACGCCTGCGCCAGTCTCTCGGTGTCAACCTCGCCGGTAATGATCGAGACGACCGAGAAATTCGTCAGCGTCTTCTGCAGGAATGGCACCTCCACTTCCGCCGAATGCTCCCACGTCTCCGGCGTATCCTCACCGAACTCCGGCTCCGGATCGAGGCCTGCTTCGACCACGGAGGACGTTGCACCAGACACTTCGGTTCGAGCACGAATGGCGCGGCTTTCGCCCATTGCCGGGCCTTGGGCGACACGGGCACAAGCCCAAGCGGTGTGCGATACGCGTCCGCGGCGATCACTGACGCGCCCCGAAACAACGCATAGTGACTCGGCGCCAGGATGACCACGGTATCGTAAGTGTGCCCGTCCAGCAGCCGGTAGGCTTCGGCCGCCACCGGGCCGGAAAATTCGTAACCGGCGTGCGGACACAAGATGGCGCGCAACTCGCCTTCCATCACCCGCGGTCTCGCGCCCGCCAGAAGCGCGTCGAGCGTTTGCGACAGTTGTCCCGCATCCCGCGGATAGAACAACCCGGCGACAGCCGGTTCTCTCACGACCAGCGCTGGCGCGAGTCTCTCAGACGATCCGGTCGTGCTGCTACCGGATTGCGCAGAACGTGGAAGGTTGGTCGCGACCGGGCTGGCGCTCTGACCGACCGCTTCCATCGGGGACACGACCGCGACGATCGTCAGGATCGAGGCCAGAAAGCGGATGAAACGGCAGAAAGACCCAGGCAAAGTGTACTGTTCATGGCCGCGCGGCATTTTCATTTCCGATCAACTCCCACGCAACCCGAAGGCGTTTGCGCCGACCGCACGCGCCCACCGACTTGCGGGAATTTTCGCCCCGCGCCCGACTCTTGGTCAAGTCGGAAATCCGCCTCCCTCAGGGCGGCAGAGGTTTGCCCCGGGTCTCGGGAGCGAACGGCAGGATCAGAAGCCCAACGAGATAGACCACCGCCACCGCGCTGGCGGCGCGGCCAAAGCTACCCAGCGCGGTGACGAGACAACCGGTCAAAAATGGGGCGGTCGACGCCAGCGCCCGACCGACGTTGAAACAAAAGCCCGCGCCGGTCGCGCGAATCCGCGTCGGATACAATTCCGGCAGGTAAATCGGAAAACCGCTGAAGATGCCGTTGTTGAAAAACCCCAGCAACGGCAACAACAACAGCACGTGGACGTAGGATCGCGGCGTCAGAAACGTGATCGGCAGCATCATCAGGCTGCCCACGCACATCATCGCGAATACCGGACGTCTCCCCAGGCGGTCGGCCAACGGACCGAAACTCAGATAACCGAATACCGCTCCAACGTTGAGCACCATCGTCGCGTAGCTGACCCGGCCCGTGAGTTCCGAGGGACTCAAATCTCGGAGATCGGGCAACGCGCGGATAAGCGTCGGCGTCCAATTCGTCGCCCCCCACAGGCCAAACACGGCCACAAACGCCAACCCGGACCCGACCAAAGTGGAACGCACCAGCCCCGGCGCGAACAATTCCGCCAGCCTTTGACGGCCCCGAGCGGGAGACTGTCGTTCCTCGGCGCGGGCCTTGATCCATCGCTCCGGCTCCTTGACCCACAGCCGCACGAGAAGCGCCACGACTGCCGGTGCAATGCCGACCACAAACACCGGCCGCCACCCATGGTCACGCAGGAGCAGGGCGATAATTGCCGCCACCAGGAATCCCGCGGCCCAGGCCGACTGCAAAAGACCCGCGGCTTGGGCCCGCTTTTCTTCGGGAAATACTTCCGCCACGAGTGACGCGCCAGCGGCCCACTCGCCACCGATGCCCAGCGCCGTCAGGAACCGGAACAGCGCCAGTTCCCACCACGTCCGCGACAGCGCCGCCATGCCCGTGAACACGGCATAAATCAGGATCGTAAAAACCAGTACCTTGGTCCGTCCGAAATTGTCCGCCACGACGCCGAAGAGGACACCCCCGATGGCCCAACCGATCAGGAACACCGAAAAGATGATACCGCCGTACCAGCCGATGACGTTGGCACTGACGGATACGACTCCCGGCGTGCGCAACAGGTCGTGAAGTGCCGGCTGCATGACCAGCGCGTAGATCGTCGCGTCCATCGAGTCGAACACCCAGCCGAGCCACGCCACGAACAGCACCAGCCATTGGTAGCGTGTGACGCCGTCGCGCCACGAAGTGAGTCTCACAAGGCTGGACTGTAACTTCCGTGACGAGAAGCTTCAACATCGATTCGTCGTGTCGGCCGGTGCCAAACCCGGCCAGCACCATCCCGTGCGGAGCCAGCCTCTAGTGTTTCGCGGTCTCGTCGCCGGACTTCTTCAGGAACGGCGTGAATAGGTCCATCGGGATCGGAATGAACGTCGCCGTGTTGTGCTCGCTGGCGATCTCCGCCATCGTTTGCAGAAAACGCAACTGTAGGGCGATGGGTTGCGCGGCGATCATACCCGCCGCCTGCACGAGTTTTTCGGCGGCCTGAAACTCGCCCTCGGCGTTGACAACCTTGGCGCGGCGCTCGCGCTCCGCCTCCGCCTGTTTGGCCATGGCCCGCTTCATTGTGTCGGGCAGAACCACGTCGCGAACTTCGACCGAGGTGACCTTGACGCCCCACGGCTCGGTGTGCTTGTCAATGATTTCCTGAAGCTCTTGATTGATTTTGTCGCGCTGGGCCAGCAACTCGTCGAGCTGCGACTGGCCAAGCACACTCCGCAGTGTCGTCTGGGCGATCAGCGAACTGGCTTTGAGGAAATTCTCCACCTTGACCACCGCCGCCTGCGGGTCGACGACGCGAAAGTAAATGACCGCGTCCACCGTGGCGGGCACGTTGTCTCGGGTCATCACTTCCTGTTTGGGCACCTCGATCGTGATGACGCGAAGGTCCATCTTTACCATGCGATCCACAATCGGGATGAGCAGGATCAGCCCGGGCCCTTTTGCGCCGAGCAGTTTGCCCAATCGAAAAATCACCCCGCGCTCATACTCGCGCAGGATGCGAATCGTTTGTGGCAGTACGACCGCGCCCAACACGAACAACACCACAATCCAGGGGATCAGACCAAACGATTTTTCCGCGGCATCCATGATAGGCACTCCTTTAGGTAAGTTTCGGTTTCACTTCCAACGTCAGTCCCTGCCTCCCGACAATCTCGACGCGCTGGCCTTGCGCCACGCGCACATCACTGACGGCCTGCCAGTATTCTCCTTCGACGAACACCTTGCCGCCCTGCCCGTCAATGTCTGTCAACGCCGTCACCACCCGGCCGCGCATCGTCTCCGCGCCGGCCTTGATGGGCATCCGTTGCGCCCGCAAACCGCTGCCGACCACGAAAATGAAAAACAACGCCGTCACCACCGTGGCCGGCACCACCCACGCCAGCGACAACTTCAAGTACGGATCAGAACGGTCAAACAGCATGAGCGCGCCGAGGAAAAACGCCACGATGCCGCCGGCCGTCAACACCCCGTGCGTCGGGGCAAACGCATCGATGAGAAACAGCGCGATCGCCACGCCGAACAACACCAGTCCGGCCACGTTCATCGGCAGCGCCGTCGCCAGATACAGCAACAATACCAGCGCGATCACGCCCGCCACACCGGGCAGTATCGCGCCGGGGCTGGTCAACTCCCCGATGATCCCGTACATCACGATCAATGTCAGTACCAGCATCATCTGCGGATGCGCGATGGCCTGAAAAACCTTTTCGCGCAGGGACGGCGGAATCTCCACCACCGTCGCCGAGGCCGTCTTCAGTTTACGGCTGTTCACTTCGCGCCCGTCGAGTTGCTTCAACAGGTCTTCGCGATCCTTCGCGATGAAATCGATGACTTTCATCTGCAGTGCCTTTTCCGCGGTGATCGCCGCGCTGTCGCGCACCGATGACCTCGCCCACTCCGCGTTCCGCTTTCGTTTGACGGCGATACCCTCGATGTAACTGCTGTAAAAATTCTCCAGCTTCTCCTTCATCGTCTTGTCGATCTCTTCGCCACCCATCTCGACGGGATGCGCCGCGCCGATGGCGGTGGCCGGCGCCATCGCGGCCACGTCGGCCGCCAGCGTAATGAAACAGCCGGCACTGCCCGCCTGGGCCCCCTGTGGCGCCACGTAGACGACCGTTGGCACGGTCGAGGCAAGGAATTTCTGCACGATCTCCTTGGTCGAATCGAGCAGTCCCCCGGGGGTGTCGAGTTGGATGAGCAAACATTGCGCGCCTTGTGACGCCGCTTCATCGACGGCGCGGGAAATGTAGCTGGCTGTTGCCGGTCCGATCACGCCGTCGACTTTGATAAAGCACACGGTCTCTGCGTGCCCGGTCCCTGACCGGTCCCACGAAGGGTTGGGATTGCCGCGAGAAGAACAATGTAGGCGGCTAAAATTGCCCCCCGGCGTTTCATGGCTGTCTCAACCTATCACATCCCCCGCCGCGGGCAACGCAGAAAGTGCACCGCTGAAGGAGATTGTGGATGTGGCAAATGGCGTGAGATGTTGTTCGTGCGGATCGCGGCCAGAACAGCCCCGCGACCGGTCAACCCGCCGACACCGCGGTGCCGACAGAAATGCGGTTCCAGCTATAGTATCTTTCCCGTCACACTGATGAGAGAAGGCGCCTGCCCTGCTCCCGACCGATTCGTGTTGATTATGAAAACCTCATTTGGCCCGGCCAATTGAAATACTGAGTTTGTCAGGATCAGACCACCAACGTCGGCGACCGAAATGGTGTTTGTCGTCGCATCCGTTAGGTTGATGAAATCGACCACCGTAGTGCTGGCCATGCTCACACTGACGGCGTAGAAACACCGGAAGTTGCCGTTTGTGAAATTCGCGCCCAAGGTGAACGTGGCATTTGTCAGAGCGCTGGGGGCGGTGTTCGTTGAGGCCAATCCATTCGCTGCGGTGATCGTTTCCAGGCCGTTGGTCACGGCTTGCGTGACGTAGCCGGCATCGTTGGGGAACAGGCTGACATTCTGGTTGGTGGCAGCTTTGCCCGCCAACGTGTTGGCATCCGGCAGGCCATTGGTCACGGCTTGCGAGCCGGTACGGATAGCGTCATTGGTGGCATTCAGATCATTTAGATAGGCGAATCCATTTGTCGCACCCGCCGGGGCGGACCATGAGCCATCCTGGCGGAGGAACTTCGAGGGATCGGGCGCCCCGGCGTTAGCGACCAAGCCAGTGTTGCTGCCGCTGAAGATGTTGGTCGAAGCCTTGCCGGCCAACGTGTTGGCATCCGGCAGGCTATTGGTCACGGCTTGCGTGACGTAGCCGGCGTCGTTGGGGAACAAGCTGATATTCTGGTTGGTAGCAGCTTTGCCCGCCAGCGTGTTGGCATCGGGCAACCCATTGGTCACGGTTTTCGTGACATAGCCGGCGTCGTTGGGAAACAGACTGACATTCTGGTTGGTGGCAGCCTTGCCGGCCAGCGTGTTGGCGTCCGGCAGACCATTGGTCACGGCTTGCGAGCCGGTGCGGATGGCGTCATTGGTGGCGTTCAGATCATTCAGATAGGCGAGTCCGTTTGTCGCGCCGGACGGAGCGGTCCATGAGCCATCCTGGCGAAGGAACTTCGTGGGATCGGGTGCGCCGGCATTGGCGACCAGGCCGGTGTTGCTGCCGCTGAAGATGTTGGTCGAAGCCTTGCTGGCCAGCGTGTTGGCATCGGGCAACCCATTGGTGACTGAGTCCACGAAGTTGCTCCAGCCAGAAGCCGCGAGACCTCCCAGACTGCCGGAATTGGAGGCGAATGTGGCCGCGCCGGCCGACATGCCTGAATACGTGCCGTTGGTCTGAGCGACAGTATTGGTGACTGAGTTCACAAAGTTGCTCCAGCCAGAAGTCGACAGATTTCCCAGACTGCCGGAATTGGAGGTGAACGTGGCGGTGCCGACAGACATCCCAGAATAAGTTGCCGTGGCCCCACTCCCATTCAAGGAGCCGGCTGTGGTGGCAAATGTTGCGGTTCCTACGCTCATCCCGGAATATATCCCGGTTACACCTGAACCATTGAGAGAACCCGCCGTTGTCGCAAAGGTGGCTGTGCCGGCCGACATGCTTGAATACGTGCCATTGGTCTGTGCGACAGCATTGGTGACAGCCATCGTGACGTAGCCGGCATTGTTGGGGAACAGGCCGACATTCTGGTTGGTGGCGGCCTTGCCGGCCAGCGTGTTGGCATCCGGCAGGCCATTGGTCACGGCTTGCGAGCCGGTGCGGATGGCGGTGTTGGTGGCGTTCAGATCATTCAGATAGGCTAGTCCGTTTGTCGCGCCGGACGGAGCGGTCCATGAGCCATCCTGGCGGAGGAACTTCGAGGGATCGGGTGCGCCGGCATTGGCGACAAGGCCGGTGTTGCTGCCGCTGAAGATGTTGGTCGAAGCCTTGCCCGCGAGCGTGTTGGCATTGGGCAGGCCGTTGGTCACAGACATAGTGACGTAGTTGGCGTCATTGGGGAAGAGGCTGACGTTCTGGTTGGTGGCGGCTTTGCCGGCCAGCGTGTTGGCATCCGGCAGGCCGTTGGTCACGGCTTGCGAGCCGGTGCGGATGGTGTCATTGGTGGCATTCAGATCATTCAGATAGGCGAGTCCATTTGTCGCGCCCGCCGGAGCGGTCCATGAGCCATCCTGGCGAAGGAACTTCGAGGGATTGGGTACGCCGGCATTGGCGACTAGGCCGGTGTTGCTGCCGCTGAAGATGTTGGTCGAAGCCTTGCCGGCCAGCGTATTGACATCCGGCAGGCCGTTGGTCACAGACATGGTGACGTAGTTGGCGTCGTTGGGGAACAGGCTGATATTCTGGTTGGTGGCAGCCTTGCCGGCCAGCATGTTGCCATCCGGCAGGGCATTGGTAACTGAGTTCACAAAGTTGCTCCAGCCAGAAGTCGAGAGATCTCCTAGGCTGGCGGAATTGGAAGCGAACGTGGCCGTGCCAGCCGACATGGCTGAATACGCGCCGTTGGTCTGGGCAACAGCATTGGTCACGGTCGCCGTGACGTAGCCGACATCGTTGGGGAACAGGCTGACATTCTGGCTCGTCGCAAGGAGAAGTTGCGGTTGGTGGGACGTTTCCGTGTTCTCTTTGCTGTCAAACAAGACATTGATACTGGATGTGTTTGGAACGATGGCGATGCCGTTGTTGGTGATCGTCCCATCCACCCAGTTCTTCACCAACTCCGTCAAATCCACCGCAACGAATTGATCCTGCACCGGGACCACGCCTGCCGCTTCCACCTGGATCAGTGCGGGCGCCGTCGCCCACGTCACCGTGCGTTCGTTCCAGGCTCCTCCAACCGAGACGACATCAAATGTACCACTGTGAGTGAGGGTGTTTACCCACAGGATCAGCGTGGCTTTCAGTATATTCGTGCTGGCGGTGCCGGCCGGGAGTGTGGACAGGTCAAACTTCAGCAATGCGTCGCATTCCACGCGCGCGTCCAATGGCCCCACGACGTGAAGAGAACGTTGTAATGCGGCACTCGGAACGGTCTTGGGCTTGGCCGCCACGACTGTAGAATTGTCGGTGAGGACGGCCTCCTGTGCAACTGATCTCCCCGGGCACACCCCGACTATCGCAACGACGAGGGTGCTTAGCACCGATGCCCTGATCAATCTTTCCCCCTTCATAAATTATTACTTCTTGCTTCTGACTCGGCGCGAGTTGGGGGCCTCTTTGATCGCCGCATCCAGCTCCGAATTGTCGCGGGGGTAACGCTCCTCCCGGCTCAAATCGCCCGACTCCGCTGCCATGCGGGCGAACATGCTCCGCAGTTCATCCAGATGGATGATCACCCCTTGGAACTGGACACAATCATCCCAAGGTCGCATGAATGTCGCCTTCCCTCCGTTCCCCTCTTTAATCTTATCGGCAGAAACCGTGTCGGGCCTTAGCCGCGGCGGGCCGACTTGCGTCGATCCAGCCACACCGGCGAATCGATTCGAAAAAGCTGTGAACAATCTTTCGCTCGGGGAATAGCAGGAGTTGGTGCGCCTCGTGGCGGTTGCGCACCGTCGCGTAAACATACCGCGCGCAGGACTTCGACTATCGGCTTGTGGAATCGGTACGACGACAAGCACAGGTTCAAGACGACCGGCGGCTACTGGCCGTCTGCCGCGGGTGGCGTCCACTCCTCCTTGTGACCGAAACCGACTCGATTGTCGATCAACCGGATCCATGTGGGGTCGATTCGCCACATCGCGGTACTCGTCAGCTCTCGCGTCAGGATTGCGTTGGGCCGTTGCAGAAAGGGAAACCGGGCGCTGTAGATCTCGCATGCCCGCACCCGCTCTGCGCTTCCGAGTTGGCGGCAGGCGCCGCGAAACTGGATGCCCCGGATCTCGTGCCATTGTTGACGGTCGAGCTGGATCGTGCCCGCAACGGATGAATTTGCCAGCATCGCCTTTCCATGGCGTGTCGCCGGATCCGTCAATACGTAAAACCGCAACTCATCGTCGACGGCATAGAACAGCGCTGCCGCGTAGGGGTTGCCGTCCGCTTCCACAACCGCCAGCGTCAGCACCTGATGTTCGCGCAGGAACTTCAGCAATCGTTCGCGCACCTCAATTTCCATTCGCTGGCAGCGGCTCTTTGATATAGGAGCGCTGGCAGGCGCGGCAGAGGTCGAATTGGAAATCGACATACACGTCCTGCATCAACTCCTCCTCGGTGAGGCCCTCGCAACGCTTCAGGATTTCCTTGATCTCATTCGTGTGGTCGCGGGTCGTGTCCTCGAAATCGACGTTCAACGGGTCGTAGGCGGCAAACACCTGGATCTTGGCGATGTACCGCAACGCGCCCTCCTCGATCAACTGGCCGCAGCGGTCGCACAGACGGGTGGGCATGGCGTGTCCGTACCAATGGCGTCGCGGAGCGACAGGTCAGGACACGTTCTTCAAAGTGTCTGTCGCCTTCTTGGCGTCCTCGGCCGTGTCGAGCGCCAGATAACAGACGAACTTTGTCCCGATCGCTGCCGCCGACAGGCCACGCAGATTGATGCCGGCCTCGGCCAACGCCCCGGCGATCTTCCCGCCCAAGCCCGGCTTGTCGGCGCCCTCGATCCGCACGGAGTGCAGGCTGCCGGTCCTCAGAAAACCGGCGGCCTCGGCGGCGGCCACCTGTTTCGCGCCGTTCAACGGGGTGACGAACACGACGCCTTTGCCGGGTTGCTCGGGTGCCCGACGAGCGATGACGAATTCCAGGTTGGCCCCGGCCGCGGACAACGGCGCCAGTTTGCCCACCAGACCACCCACCTGATCCTCGATGCTTGCCGCCCACACATCCACATTACTTACTTTGAGTCCCATGACGACCTCCTCTTGGTTGGTTTCGTGGTTTTCGACCATCATTTCTTGTCTATCGACGACCGCGGCGACAAATGCGATTGCGATCTCCACACCTTCCCCAGTATCTGCAGCGTTTCGTGTTGGAGCGCCTTCTCGATCAGGGGAAACACGGTCTGCTCCTCCTCGCTGAAGTGAGCGCGACAGGCGTTCAGGGCCGCCTTGAGTTGGGTGCAGGCTTTTGGAAGATCCCTGATCTCCTCCACTCGTTTCAGGAGCCCATCAATTTCCTGATGATCGTGGTGCAGACGGGTCAGTCGGTTCTGTTGATGCAGGATATGATCGAGAGCGATATAGGCCAGGTCCGTTTCCGCCCCGCCGTGGTCGTGGAGTGGTGCCTCCAAGAGGCGGCACATCAACCCGACTTCGTCCACGGTCTTGACACCGGGCAACGCGCGTTCAACCTGATCGAAAAACATCAGGAACACGCGGTGCTCGGCCACCAAGCCATCGATGATGGTCATGGCAAGTGGATCCTAGTCCTCACACGCAGTAAGTCAACTCTGGCGCTCTGGGCCCACTACTTGTTCTGCGCCGCCCGAACCTTTGCCCACCGCGCCTTTTGTGCCGCCCTGATCCGGGCGATGCCTGCCGCCGAAATTTTGGGTTTGCGCCTGGCTCCTGCGCTTGCTGACTTTCCATGGAATGACGTAAGCGCCTGGATCGCGAGGTCGAGTTTTTCGAGTTCGCGCTGGGTAAGCGTACGTTGTGTTTCCAACTGCTGAAGCACGTTGCTGATCGTCGGCATGGATCCTCCCGAAGCGTTGAACGTTTAACGACTTCTCGCCAATTGCCGGTAAGGTAGCAGGGCGGTGGGTCCACTTCAACTGTTTCCCAAGGGTAGTGAGAGCGCCGGTGGAGCGGAATCAGGCGGCCGAACTGGCGGTGCATTCAGCCGAGTGCGCCGCTTTCATTTGTCGCGACGAAACTGAAAATCGAGCACCCCGTATCGCGCCGCATCAGATCGAGCAACGACCCGTATCAACTAACGGTCTGCGCCCACAGCCATCCCATAGGGTTTTGAAAAAAGCTGGAATGTCTCGTGTAGCCCTGCCACACGGCAGGGATGAAAAAGCACAACAAGAACATTCCAGCCGCCGCAAAATTGAACCTCCTGCGGCAGATTTGCAACTTCATTCCTGACTTCCTGGTACCCAAGCTGGCGCGGGCTACCGGGGTCCAAGACAAAGCCCGCACCTTCAGCCCCTGGAGTCATCTGGTCGCCCTGATGTATGCCCAACTCACTCACAGCATCGGCCTCAACGATGTCTGCGACGCGCTGGGTTTGCACTCGGGGCCACTGTCCAGTCTGCGTGGGGCCACCCCGCCCAACCGCAATACTCTCTCCCACGCCAACAAGGTGCGCCCGGCACAAATGGCCGAGCAACTCTTCTGGTCGGTGTTGGAACATTTGGGCAACCAGTCTCCGGGCTTCGTCAGCGGTCGGGCGGGCCAGCGGTTTGCCCGGAAGTTCAAGCGCACGATTCATCTGGTGGATTCAACCACCATCCCCTTGATCGCCTCGTGCCTGGATTGGGCCAAGCATCGCCGACGCAAGGCCGCCGCCAAGTGTCATCTGCGATTGGACCTGCAAAGTTTCCTGCCGCTCTTTGCCATCGTGGACACCGCCCGGCACAACGACGCCAAACGGGCACGGGAACTGTGTGCGGGCGTCAAAGCGGGTGAAATCGTCATATTTGACAAGGCGTACGTGGACTTCGAGCATCTGGCCGACCTGTCCATGCGCGAGGTGTTTTGGGTCACCCGCGCCAAGGAGAACTTGAGTTTCCTGGTGGTGCGGTGTTTTCAGCACGGTGCGGCGGGCAAAATCCTGCGCGATGACTTGATCCAACTACAAACGCCCACCACCTTGGCCGACTACCCGGTGGAGCTGCGGCGGATTATCGCGCTCGTCGAGGTGGACGGTCGGGAAGTGGAAATGGAATTCCTGACCAACAACCTGGAATGGAGCGCCACCAGCATTGTCGAGTTGTATCGCTGCCGTTGGCAGATCGAAGTGTTCTTCAAGCAGATCAAGCAGACGTTGCAATTGGCCGATTTCCTCGGCACCAGCGCCAACGCCGTGCGCTGGCAGGTGTGGACCGCGCTGCTGGTCTATCTACTCCTGCGCTATCTGGCCTTTCTGGCGGATTGGAGCCACAGCTTCAGCCGCCTCTTCACCTTGATCCGCGCCGCCCTGTGGAAAAAATGGGATGTGCTGAGTTTACTGCGCTGCTATGGGACAGCCAACGGTCACTTCCGCTACCTGGCCCAGCCAGAACAAGCCTATCTGCCGGGTTTGAGATAGATCTATGGGACAGCCCAGCAAACGAACCCTAATTGTTGAACGCCGCGCCATGTGAATTAAACCCAAAAGTCTTAACGCGTCAGACCGGCCAACACCTCAAATGTCGAGGGAAATCATCCCATTTGCCTAAATTCCACACCTTGTGTGACGCGTGTGGTCTGCGCCTGTGGCACGGTTGGACAGAGCATCGCATTTCTAAGGCAAGAAGTGTTTTTCGGAGATTGCCAGTCTTCATCAGTGGCCATTTGTGCCTTAATAAATGACGTATTCAGGGCGGTCGCGGGCGATGGACGCGCAGCAGGCGGGGATCGAAGTGACGGGACAGAATCTGTCGAACGTCAACAATCCCAACTACTCACGCCAAGTGCTGGAGATTTCCACCTCGCCGTCCGTGGCCACGAATATCGGTAACGAGGGCACCGGCGTGCAAGTGACGGGCGTTCAACAGATTGTCAGCCAGGTGGTGAACACCCAGATTCAGGCGGAAAACAGCGCGTCGTCGTACTGGCAAACCCAGCAGCAGGCCCTGGAATCCGCGCAAACGGATCTCGGCCAGCAAGTCACCAGCTCCAGCACCAGTTCGAGTGATTCGTCGCAGGGGATCGCCAGCGCCCTATCGAATTTTTTCAATGACCTGCAAACTCTCTCGACGGAGCCCAACTCGTTGTCAGAGCGGCAGGTGGTGATCGGCGATGCCAGCACGCTGGCCAGCCAATTCAACCAAGTGTCACAGCAGCTGGGGTCGCTCACCTCACAATTGAACGGCCAGTTGCAAACCGACGTGACCAACGGGAACCAGCTTCTGAGCGAGATCGCCGGCCTCAACAATCAGATTGTCACGGACCAGATCAATACCGGCACGTCACCCAACGACCTGCTCGACCAGCGCGAGGAAGACATCGAAAACCTGGCCAATCTGACCAATATCAGCGTGACCCCGCAAACCAACGGCGCTGTCAACATCAGCATCGGCGGCGTGCAGATGGTGTCAGATAACAGTGTGACCGACACCATGCAGGTCTATGACGCCGGTGGCGGCCAGATGTTGGTGCGGGCGACAACGGCGGGAACACCGCTCACGCTCACCGGTGGCAGCATCGCCGCGAGATCGACGCCCGCGACGGTCCCGTGGCGACGTTGTCCAGCAACCTCAACACTCTGGCCACGCAATTGATTAACACCGTGTAACGGGGTCTACAAGACCGGCTATAGCCTCACGGGCACTACGAAAGCATTGTTTTTCTCGGGCTCGGATGCCAGCGACATCGGGGTAGATCAAGACCTGGTGAACAACCCGGCTCTATTCCAGGCCAGCGGTGTCCAGGGCGACACCGGCGACAACACGATCGTTCTCCAGATGGCGCAGTTGGCGAACCAGCCCAACGCGGACCTGAACAACGAGACATTCAGTCAGTCATACGACGGCACCGTGGCGGAGCTTGGCCAATCGCTGTCGTCCGCCAATAACGAAGTAAGCGACCAAGAGACCGTGCAGCAAATGTTGCAACAACAACGCTCCGCGATCAGCGGCGTGTCGTTGGTGGAGGAGATGGGTAATCTCAGCACGTACCAAAACGCGTACGAAGCTTCGGCTCATTTGATGACCACGGTGGACGAGATGTTGCAAACACTGCTGAGTATCCAGACATCCTGAGGAGGGACTGAACAATCATGCGCGTAACCGGTAACACCATGACCAGTTCGATGCTGTACGAGATGAACCTGATCGAGGAGAACCAGGCACAGTTGGAGAACGAAGCCACGACGGGACTGGCCGTGCAAAATCCTTCGGACGACCCGTCGGCGATGGCCAGTATCCTGAATCTCGAGGCCGAATCTTCGTCGGTCACCCAGTACCAATCGAACATCACACAGCTTCAGCAGCAGGCCAGCACCGCGTCGAGCGCGATGGAGTCGCTGCAGACCATTGCCCGGAGCGCCGGTGAAATCGCCACGGAAGCCGACGGCACGGCCACGCAACAGGACCTGAACAACTACGCGACGCAGGTCACGCAGCTCATTCAGGAAGCGGCACAGGCCGTGAATACCCAGTCTGGGGGCAATTACCTGTTCGGGGGGACGCTTAACAGCCAGCCACCTTACGTGGTCAACCTGAACTCATCGGGACAGGTGACCAGCGTCGACTATCAAGGGAATACGACGGTCCCGTCGGTGGAAATTGCCGAAGGGGTCACGCTGTCGGTGCTGCCAGTGGGCGCCAATACCACGGGGACTGGTACTGACGGTCTCATCACTGATAGCCGCACGGGCGCGGACTTCTTCAATCACCTGATTTCGTTGCAAAACGATCTGCTGTCGGGCAATACGAGCGCCATCAGTACCACCGACCTGAACAATTTGCAGAAGGACTCGGACGACATCACCCAGCAAATCGCCACCAGCGGCGCGGTGCAACAGCGTATGACGGCGGAGTCCACGATCGAGCAAAGCCGCTCGGCGGCACTTGGCCAGTTGACCTCGACCCAGGCCGACGCCGACACGGCGCAGGTGATGGAACAACTGTCCCAAACCCAGACCGCCTTTCAAGCCGCCGCCCAGGCTACCGCCGGTTTTAACGATCTTACCCTGTCGATCCTCAACTACCTGCAGTAGCGCCGGGATTGTTCCACGCGTGGAGGGTCCCGGGCGGGATACAGGGCGCATGCCTGCAGAGCGAGTGCCCTAGAGTTGAAAAAACATTGATGCGCCTGTAGCCCAGCTGGATAGAGCCTCGGATTTCCAATCCCCGCCGAGGTTTTTAGCCCTTGTTTACCCTGGTTTGCTGGAGGGAACAAAACCAATGGCCGCAGGGGCTTTCTGCATGTTGGAGATTTGCTCGCGTTTGCCTGAAGCCACTCAAATTCAGTCACGACATTGCAACGTGCTTTTTGTCCAAGGCGTGTTTGCAAGGAGTTGTGCGCCGGTGGTGCCAAGTGGGGGAACCCTCGCCGACAATCAAACGCGCCCGGGCGGGCTTCTGATGCAACCAGTGTCGGCCCGCCTTCATGCGAGACAGTTCGAAACCGGGGGAGTGCATGGGCCACCACTGTAAACATCATTCATCATGGCGAGGGTTGAGTTTACTTTGCCGACGATACTCCTCGACTATTCGATAGACCGAGGTGTGCTTGCCCGGCGCGTGACCTCGTGACGGATGGCGACGTTGTTTCTGCGGCGGCGATTTCTTCCAACGATCCTCCCACAAAACCCCCACCCGCTCCCGCAATCGCTGTCGGCATTCCTTCAGGCGGCGCGGCGGTGCCAACCATTCGACCGTCTCCCGCGCCCGGCCCAACACGCTCCACGCAATCAATTCCCGTTCCACGTCCACAAACAGTTTCTCCATGCTGAGTTGCTCGGTCTGGCAGCGGTTTCCCGCCGCCACATAGCCCCGCAGTACTTGCACGGAGTTGTACAGCGCCAAACAAAACGCCAATTGAAAAACGCTCGCCTGCGCACTACTACCGATCAAGCCCTCCAGCCCAAAGACCTCGGTGACCTGCTGAAACACTCGTTCGATACCCCAGCGTTGACGGTAGACCTCCAGCAAGGCCACCGCAGGGTAGCGCTCCGCATCCAGCAAACTCGTTAACAGCACCAGTGACTCTTGCGGCGATAACTTCAGCCGAATCCGCCGCACGCGCCGCCGGCGTTGATCGTTGGCAGCGCCCACCCAGCCCCAATCCTCCACCCATTGGCGAGCTTCCGCGTCGTGGCCGCAGCCTGAGGGGCGCTTTGGATCCACTCGAAAGTGCAGCCGCTGATGGTGGCGCACCAAGAACTGATCGCCCTCTTCACAGAACAACGCCGGCTGCTGCAGATCGCAAAACGCGCGATCCTCGACCCACAACCGCGGTCCACGGAGGCGCGAGCGCACCTGCGGCAACAACTGCGGTACCAGGCGCACATCATTGATCTCCCCGTCGGGATGCCCGGCCATCGCCACCACCAAGCCACTGCGCATCGACAAACATACCAACGCCCGACCCCCCAACACTCCTCCCGCTCGCCCGCGCGTCACCTTCAGCCGTTTGGCGACCCGCTTAATGGCCTTGCCATCCACGATCAGGACTTCGAATTCTCGCAGGCAGCTCGGCAATTCGCGCGCCGCCGCCGCCGGATACAACTCCCGCAACGACGCGCTGCCCTCCGCCAGAAACGCTTCACTCACTTCAATCGGCAGGCGGCGCAGCTTTCCGTAGAACGCTTGGATGCTGGCCGCCGACTCCCTGGACGCGACCGAATGCTCGAAGCTGGCACGGCCACTGCCTCCATACTGACACAACGCGTCGGCCAACAACTGCACCACCAGCGGAAAACATATCTTCTTCTCGTAACAGCGTCCCCGGTGCTGTTCGTAGATGGCGCCCAGCCGTTCATCGGGCAGGCTCGCCTGCCACAGCTCGAACACTCCCTCCGCCAGCGGCAGTCTGGCCAGCAGATCCATCTGCTGCATGACTGCCACCTCCTTGTTGGAGCTTCAGTCTAGCGACCGATGCCCCAAGGGGCCAGAGAGTTATCAACGAACAAGATGTTTACAGTGGTGGTGCATGGGCCCAGCGTTGTCCCCGCAGTTCCTGCAGCCTCTGCGTGCTTATCACAGTCAGCTTCGCCACGGGGGGGGGCACGATGTACCCGTAACTTCCCAAAGCTTGCGAAGTTTGCGATTGACAATCACGGCCGGTTCTGGTAACGATACCAGCCAAACGGCTGGGGTTTTTGAAGGGAGAACATGGCATGAAAAGGTTGGTTTTCGTATTGGGCGGGGAGAACACTATTTTCATGAAGGCGAGTTTTTTTGCTTCCATAATTGTCACGCTGGCTAGTGCCGCATCCACAACGTCAGCATTCGGCGATACCTCGTGGATCATGAGTTCCGGCTCCAATGACTGGACCAGCAGTGCCAATTGGAACAACAATCCGGCCGGCGACGGTAATTACGGCCAGGGTACAATCTCGGTCGCGACCGGCACGGAGAACATTTACTATCTCAACAGCCGGTGGACCTTCTACAGCGGCTCCGGATTCACCATCAACAATAGCGATCCGAGCAACACGGGCACGAACACGATGATCATCGGCTCGGACGGGAATGCCTATTTCGTGGATGGCGACTACATGTGGGTCCAGAACCACGGAAAGCTGGACATCACGGGAGGCGGCTCGTTGACCGCCTACCAACAATTCCACCTGGATGCTGGCGGCCAACTGGTTCTGGATAACGGCAGCATCAATATTCAGAATACCGACATCGGCAACGCGTTGTTCGGCGGCACGGTAATCTCCAGGAATGGCGGCACACTGAATATGAACATATTCAACCAGGCCAACGGCCTCGTGATGACCAACGGCGGCCAAATCCAGGTCCAGTCAGGATTGCTATGGGTGGAAACCGGTGGCAACACCTCCGCGAATGGCTTTCAGCTTAACAGCGGTGCCACGTTGACGATCAACTCCGGCGCCGCGTTCGCGCTGGACCGAAACGACGCAGCGTGGGGCGCCTTGGATAGCAACAATCCCCAAATCAACGGTACGGTGATGCTCAATGGCGGCGGCATCACAGTATATTTCAACGGCAATCAGGCGACCGACCGCGGCATGGACAACTATGGCGTCATTCAGGGTGACGGCACGATCGCCATGCGCGTCCGACAGGGCGATGCCCGGCAGCGTGATCGCCAGCAACGGAGTTCTGAACCTTTTTCAGACCATCGCCGGCAATCAGCAAACGTTCACGTCCAGCGGCAGCACGTTATCGTTTGGCACGTTTAAGACCGTTAGCGGCGGCACGATGCGCATCAACGGCAACGTCGCCCCCGGCGTCGGCTTTGGCGGAGCGTGGATCGTCAACTCCGGTGGCACGTTGGAAATCTCCTCGGGCAACGACGTTGACCTCGGTCTTGCGTACGTGCCCGGCAGTGCAATTCAAGGGACGGTGAAGATTGATTCCGGCGCCAACATGACGCTTTCCTCAACGGTTGTCGGTGGCGGAGCCTATCAGGACAATCAAGGCACGTTCCTCCTGTTGGGCGGCACGGTTCTCATGGCCAACAATACCGGCAATGACCCGAGCGGTGAATTCACCAACAGCGCGGCCGGCGCCATCACTGGCAACGGCACTCTGCAGACCGGCTTTGGCTTCGGGAATGTCAACCATGCCATCATCAATCACGGCGTCATAACCGCCACCAACGGCACGCTCGTGCTGAATTCCTACGATGCGGCCAATCTGGGCGGCGTGCAGAACGCCGTGGACGGCACGATTATGCTGGCCAACAACGGCACCCTGGCGGTTGCCCGCACCCAAAACGCTTGGAACAATAGCGGCGCCGTGACGAACTTTGGCAGCGTGCAAATGAGCGGCGGCGTTGTCAGCTCCGTTTCTGTCGATGGCGGGACTCCGTCGACGAAATTGGCCAATGCCAGCGGCGGCCTCATTCAGGGCAGCGGCACGATTGACGGTAGTTGGTCGCAGCTCAACAACGACGGCACGATTTTCGCCAACAGCCGGACGCCGCTGGTGCTCGGCGCCACCACGCTCAACAACAACTCGGGCGGCGTCGTCACCGCCAACACCGCGACCATCATCATTAACGGCGCCTTCAACGTCGCCAACGGCGGCACGTTCGCTTCCGTGGGCAGCGTCGGCACGTTCAACGGCACGGTGGTCAACTCCGGCGCGTGGATTACCGACCCGACAACCAACGTGTTCAACAACACCTACACCGTCACCTCCAGCGGCTACATCAGCGCTTCGGCTGGCGACGTGTACCTCTTCAAGAGCAATTTCGTCAACCAAAGCACCCAGAACACATCCTACAACACACTGAACACCACCCCCGGCGGCAGCGGCGCCAGCGGCACCAAGTTCATCTTTGACAACGCCTCGGCCGTCGGCACCACGCTCACGCAACAATTCTTCACCGCGGGACTCAAACTCACCGGCGGCTTCGTCGGCACCCCAAGCCCGACGGCCACCGGCGTGCAGCTCGTTTCCAGCTTCGCCGCCGTCACCGGGTTCGATAACAACTTCGCCCTGGACAACCTGGAAATCGGCAATGCGGGCACCAACAGTATTCTCGAACTCAGCGCGTCCGCCGATATCGGTGGCGCCAGCGGCGACACGAACGCACTGTTCGTGAACGATCTTTCGTTGTTCGGTTCCTCGGACCTGATCATCAGCAACAACACGGTGCTGTATTTCGTCAATTCGAACGATTTCTCATCAGCGGACATCACCCTGCTGGGCAACGGCCAGATCCATCAATTGGAATTGCAGCAAGTCTCCTCGGTGCCTGAACCCAGCGTCGTGCTCCTGTGGCTGTGCGGTCTTGGCACGGCCTATGGCGCCAGCCGCCGCGCGAAGAATGTGAAGAATCGCGGCTAAACTTTCCGCCGACCCTCAAGTACCCGGGCCAGCGTTACTTCATCAGCGGTTTCCAACGCGCTTCCGGCCGGCAATCCCAACCCGATGCAGGCCACCTCGGGTGACTCCAGCGGTGGGTACACGACCAACTACACGGACGTCGGCGGCGCCACCAACGGGCCGGCCCCGCTATTGCCGGATTCAGCTTGTGCCCTGAAGATGTGGCGCGACCGAGACGCGCGACACAATTGTGACAACCGGCGAAGATTGTGGTTGACAGGAATGGGGCGTTTTGGTATCGATACCAATTGCGAATGGTAGCAATGCAGCACGCACGGGTAACGAAACCGGTCTTAACAGGAGAAGCGCACGTGAAAAAAGCATTTGCGGTGTTTTTGGCGACGATCGGCCTGACGGCCAGCCTCGCCCATGGCCAATCCAACCTTCTAATCAACGGAGACTTTAACGATCCCAGCTCTGTGGCGCCGCCGACCGCTTGGACGTTGTGGACGTATGGTGGCGGCTGGGCCAACCACCAAAACAACACCAGCGGACCTCTCGATGGGGTGGACGGCTCGTACTACATGGCCGACGGTGGCGGTTCCAGCGCTGGTGCTGGAGAGTATCAGATAGTTCCCGGGATAGCGGGAGACACGTACACGCTTACCGTCGACAGCGGCGCCCAGGCCTGGTACTTGCCCTATGGTGAAATGAGGCTGTTCTTCCTCGATGCCAGCAGCAATCAATTGTCGGAGAGCTTTCTGGCGACCGTTGACCCAGCGGTGTATGGGCAGAATTATGACATACCGCATCCGTGGTCTAATTTTACAGTGACCGCGGTTGCTCCCATCGATACAGCCCTGGTAAAGGTTGAATTGGCTGAACCAAACGGAACCGGAACCGTGTGGTTTGACAACGCCAACTTGGAGGTGGTTCCAGAGCCCAGCACGCTGGCCCTTGTCGCCGGCAGCTTGATGACTTTGTTGGGTTATCGGTTTCGACGCGGCAAATAATGCGGCGGCCATTGGCGGGGACGTTGATTGGCGGCAACATGAATTGTAGATAGGGGCCAGAACGATGGCTGACGCCCGAAAGGTGCAGTCGGAGTTGCTACCTGCCCCGAACGCTTGTGTTGCTCGGCTTTCTGGTACCCGTTGGCTTGGTGGAGTGTTTGGTGGGTTCGCCGCAGGGATGTCCGTATGCGCTGGCATTTGAAGACGGTTTCTTCTGCCAGCATCCCGATTCCCAGTTTGCGAGGCGCGGGGCACGGGGGAAATGTCCGGTAACAATAACCGGTTGACTTTGGCGGCCAATTCTTTGAACCTTACCGGGGGCACTTACCTGCGCACAGACCGAGACCTCATGGGATTCTGGAACCGATCAGGCGCCACCAGCGCCGGGATGGCAATCGTTTGCACGGTGCTGGCTTTCACCGGTCTGTGGGACACCCACTCCCACGAATGGTCGCGTCGAAATCTCCTACTGGGAGAAGTGGACCGGATTTGAAGACGACGCGATGCAGGCCGTCGTCGATGACTTCAACAATTCCCAGAACCGTATTTTCGTCCGGAAACTCACGGGGATTGGGGAAATCGAGCGCAAGCTGATGCTGGCCACGGCCGGCGGGGACCCACCCGATGTTGCCGGGATCTGGCCGGCCACCGTTACTGGCTTTTCCGAGAAGGGAGCGCTGACGCCGCTCGACAGGATGATCCAGGAAGCGGGCATCAAGCGCGAGGATTACATTCCCGTGTACTGGGATTTGTGCCGCCATCACGGGTTCATCTGGGCGTTGCCGAGCACGCCGACCTCGCTGGCATTGCACTGGAACAAGAAACTGTTTCGCGAGGCGGGACTCGATCCCGACCGGCCGCCGCGCAGCTTGGACGAACTCGAAAGCATGTCTGAGCGGCTGACCATTGTCGAAATCAAGCGGGATGGCAAGGTGGTGCGGGTGCGCTACCCGGACCTGACGGACACGGAGAAGAAGGCCAAGGACTTCAAGCTGGTGCAGGTCGGTCATGACCCGCAACAGCCGGGGTGGTGGATGCCGATGTGGGTGTTTTGGTTCGGCGGGAAACTGTGGGACGGCCAGCGGCATATCACCGCCAACAGCCCCGAGATGATCCAGGCCTTCCACTGGCTCCAATCGCAGTCGGAGAAGTACGGTGTCGACAACCGGCGCAGTTTCGGCGCGTCGTTTGGGAATTTCCAATCACCGCAGAACCCGTTCTTCTCCGACCAGATTGCCATGACGTTGCAGGGCGTGTGGATGTACAACTTCATCAACAAGTACGCGCCGCAGATGGAGTGGGGCGCGGCGCCGTTTCCCGCGAAGGATCCCGCGAACTGCCCGCTGGTCACGCTGGTGGATGCCGACGTGCTGGCGATCCCGAAAGGCGCGCGCCATCCGCGGGAGGCGTTCGAGTTCATCCGCTACGTCAACCAGCAGGGCCCGATGGAAAAGCTGTGCCTCGGCCAGCGCAAGTTCAGTCCGCTGATCAAAGTGAGTGATGAGTTTTACAAGCAACATCCGAACCCGTACATCAGGACGTTTATGGAACTGGCGAAGAGCCCGGATGCGCAGTATGCGCCGCGGTTGTCGGTCTGGGGCGCGTACAACGACGAGATGAACGTGGCGATCGACCGCATCATGGCGCTGGAGGCTACTCCGGAACAAGCGCTCGATACGGTGCAGTCGCGGGTGCAGTGGAAACTGGATCGGATGCTGACCCGCTGGGACATGGTCAAGGACGGGCGTCTCAAAGAGTGGAGCAACTATGACGCGCGGTGAGAAACGCAATTTGCGGATTGGGCTGGCGTTTATCAGCCCGTGGATCATCGGCTTTCTGGTGTTCACCGTGTTTCCCGTGTGCGCGTCCATTTATTACTCCTTCTGCGATTACGACGTGCTGACGAAACCGGTCTGGGTCGGCTCGCTGAACTACCGGGACATGGTCACCGACACCGTGTTCTGGAAATCACTGTACAACACGTTGTACTACGCATTCCTGTCGCTGCCGTTCTGCCTGGTGATCGCGCTATTGATCGCCGTGATGCTCAATCAGGACGTGAAAGGGCGTTCCGTTTTCCGCACGATCTATTTCCTGCCGTCGCTCGTTCCGGTCGTCGCCAGTTCGATGGTCTGGCTCTGGATCCTCAATGGCAACTTCGGTCTGCTCAATCACGGGTTGCACGTGCTGGGCCTCAAAGGCCCGCAATGGTTGGCCGATGAAAAGTGGACCAAGCCATCGTTGATCCTCATGGCGATCTGGGGTTGCGGGAACACGATGGTCATCTACCTCGCCGCGCTACAGGACGTGCCCCGCTCGTTGTACGAGTCCGCCGAAATCGACGGGGCGAATCCGTGGGTGAAATTCCGCCATATCACGGTGCCGATGATCTCGCCGGTCATCTATTTCAACCTCATCATGGGCATCATCGGTTCGCTGCAGGTGTTTGCGCAGGCGTACATCATGCTCGGCGGTGGCGGGCCGAACCGGTCGGCGCTGTTCTACACGGTGTATCTCTACCAGAACGCTTTCGACTACCAGCAGATGGGCTACGCGTGCGCGATGGCCTGGATCCTGTTTCTGATTATTCTGGCGCTGACATGGCTGGCCACGCGCTCGACGCGCCGGCTCATCTATTACGGGGGAGAGTAACTCATGCGGCTCCTGCACCGCCTGCTCCTCTATATCCTGCTCGCGCTCGGGGCCGTCACCTGCCTGATTCCTCTGGCATGGATGATCTCCACGGGCCTGAAGCCAATCGAACAAACCATGTCCTCGCCGCCGACGTGGCTTCCGTACCGGTTATACGTAGAGAAGGACGGCGCGCTCACGGAAATCCAGCAGGCGGATATGGACAAGTACCCGGCCGACAAGATTGTGAGGAAGTTCGCGCCACGCTGGGAGAATTTCGCAAACGCCATCCACGCGATGAAGATATTTTGGACGTATCTCAAGAACACATTGATCTTGTGCGTGCTCACGGTCATCGGCACCGTGGCATCGAGTTCCCTCGCGGCGTACGGCTTCTCACGAATCGATTGGCGCGGACGCGACAAATTGTTCCTGCTGTGCCTGGCGACGATGATGGTCCCGTTCCCGGTGGTGATGGTGCCCATCTATTGCCTGTTCCGCTGGCTGGGCTGGATCGGCACGCTCAAGCCGCTCTGGGTCGGCTCGTTCTTTGCCGGCGCGTTCAATGTGTTCCTGTTGCGGCAGTTCTTCATGACGATCCCGAAAGACCTCTCCGAGGCCGCCCGCATCGACGGCTGCAGCGAATTCCGCATTTTCTGGCAAATCATCCTGCCGCTGTGCCGGCCCGCGCTGATGGTGGTCGCGCTATTTCAGTTCATGTACACGTGGAACGATTTCCTCGGCCCGTTGATCTACCTGACCAAACAGGACGACTACACGCTCGCGCTCGGCCTGCAACTGTTCCAGAGTCAACACGGCGGCACCGAATGGCACTACCTGATGGCCGCCAGCACCCTCGTCGCCCTGCCCATCATCATCCTGTTCTTCCTCACCCAAAAGACCTTCATTGAAGGCATATCGATGACGGGCATTAAGGGGTGAGGATGGACTCAAGACGGTCTGAAGCTGCCGGCCTCTGCTGCCAAGCTCGCCGGCTCGGCGGGTGAAGCCATCCTTGCTGCCGCCATCGGCCTCCTCTCCGGCTTTACTCGCCGGCAATGTAATTGGAGTTGTTCCACCGATCTGAACGGGCGATTCGAGCAACGGACCTTATCAGGCCGGCGACGGGTGGGGCGGTGCGGCAATCGCAATGATGATGAGCCTTACGACCACAAACCGCTCCGGTGCTGAAGAAGCGTTGACATGGGATAGGTCGAGTGCTACTGACTCCCTGATGAGAGACTCGGGCAAGGTGACAATGGGCGACATTGCGCGCGAGACCGGTCTTTCGCCGATGACTGTTTCCCGGGTGCTCAGCAACCGCGGCGCCGTCTCAGAGGCAAAGCGGAAGCGGGTGCTGGCGACGGCCAAGCGGTTGAATTACCATGTGGACATCATTGCGCGCCAGCTCCGCGCCCAGCACACATTCCAGTTGGGCGTTGTGGCCCCATTTCAAGGATTAATCGGCACGGTTTATCTCGGACACATTTTGCAGGGGATCCAGCAAGTGTTGACGGGGACGGACTACCATATTGCTCTGTTTGACAGCCTTTCGGAGGACTTTAACGACGTCAGAAAATGTGTCAACCTTTGCCATGAGCGACGCGTCGGTGGGCTGATCGTCGTGGCCCCTGAGTTGAGCGATCGATTTCCCGAGACGTTTGCCAATCTGCAGATGCCGATTATCGTTGTGGGCAGTTCTCTCGGCCAACATGGTATTAGTTATGTCGATGTTGACAACTACGGCGGCGCTTGCGCGATGACGCAACACATCATACAGCTTGGTCACACGAGAATTGGGTTCATCGGGGGCCGGAATGACCTGCGGGACGCATCCCAACGCGAATTGGGCTTCCGGAATACCCTGGCCAAGCATCGTCTCAAGGTCGTGGATGAATGGATCGTCCAGGGCGAATACGAAACCAGGAAGGCTTTCCAACTGTCCATGAGTTTGCTGGCCAAGAGCCAACGTCCGACGGCAATCTTCGCCGCGAACGATCAAATGGCTTACGGGGTCATTGACGCCGCTCGGGTTCTGGGACTCAAAGTTCCTGAGGATCTTTCGGTCGGGGGCTTCGATGATCTCGAAGCCTCGGCGGAGTTTGTGCCGGCTCTGACAACCGTCGCGCAACCGATGATGGATCTCGGACGGGTCGCCGCCCGCTATCTGCTGGAGGTTCTCAACGCGGCCGAGCCTCCCGGAGTTTTGCACAAGCGGTTGCCGGCCCGATTGGTGACGCGTTCGTCAACGGCTCCGCCGGGTCGGGAACACCCATCGATCGCGGCCATGTCCAAGCAGCCAAAGCCTTCGCGGTTGAACTAGTGCTCCGTCAAAGTTCAATTGCTGGGTAGAGGTGTTTGAGCTTAATGCGTGCGTCGACAGTGCTGAACCGCCAATTGACCCGCACGGTGGCGTTGTTACGCTCGTTCTCCCACGCCCCCACGGCGCGTCTCAAGGCTTGTTCGCCCGCCAACCGATCGGGCAACGCCCGCGTCAGGGCGCTGAACTCGCACTCCGCCACATTCAGCCACGAGCCGTGCTTGGGCGTATAATGCCACTCTAACTTCTCCGTTAACCGGCGCGCCTCGGCCGGGCCAAACGTCTCGTACAAGGACGCGGGCGTGTGCGTGTTCAGGTTGTCCTGCACCAGCACGACCTTCTCGACCTGCGCGTAGCGACCCTCCAGCAGATCTTTGATCAAATGCGCCCAGTCTTGCTTGGTGCGCCGCTCGGTGACCGGCACCGTCCGCCAGCCGGCCAACGGCTCAAACACCATAAACAGGTTGCGCGTGCCGCAGCGCTCATACTCATAATCCTGCCGCGTCGCACGTCCGGGCGCGACCGCCTGCGGCGCGCGGGTGTCCGCCAGCAACTGCCGACTGCTCTCATCCAGACAGACCACGGGCCGCCGTGGATCGTAGGGCCGTTTGTACACAGCCAGTACATCCTCCATCCGCCAGACAAACTCCCCGTTGGCCTCGGGCGGGATACACCAGCGCTGTTGGCGCCACGGCTTCAGGTCGTTTTTTTGAGTGCCGTGCGCACCGTCTCGTGGGAGAGACTCCCCGCGTATTCCAACTCCACGAACCGCTCCGCCAACAGACGTAATGTCCAGCGGGCGTGCCCGGCTGGCGGAGCGGAACAGGCCAGCGCGATCAAGTGCGCTTGCCCATCACCATCGAGCTTGCGCTTGTCAGGGCGCGGGGGCTGGGGCCGCCGATGCAGGGCCACCGCCAGTCCCTGCTGGACGAACCGTTGGCGCACGCGCGATACGGTGTCCGTGCTGATCTCCAGTCCGTCGGCAATCTCCTCATCGGACAGTTCTTGATCGGCCTTCAGCAGAATGCGGGCGTGAGTGAGTGTGCGGGCCGGGGCGCGGCCCGCCTGAATCAACGAACGCAGTTGTCGGCGATCCCCATCGCCCAACTGCACAACAGGCTTCTGTGGCATACGACCTCCTTGACGTGCCCCAGAATGCCTTCCTCCGTACCGCAAATCAACTTTGACGGAGCACTAGCAGGGCACTAAAGAAGTCGGGTTGACGGGCCGGTTATACTGACGTGGCGAACAGGGAGGGTTTCGCATGCGTGGACAGATTGATCGGCAAGAGTCGTTGTTTGTGGTCGTTTCGTTGGAGCAGCGGGTGCCCCCGAACCATCCATTGCGGCCCATCAAGCGCCGCTGTGACGAACTGTTGGCCCAGATGAATCGGCAGTTTACCCGCGCCTATAGTTCGCTGGGGCGGCCCTCCATTCCGCCGGAGCAATTGCTCAAAGCCCTGCTGCTGCAAGCGCTGTACTCGATCCGTAGTGAGATCGCCCTGATGGAGCATATCGAGTTCAACCAACTGTATCGGTGGTTCGTGGACTTGCCGTTGGAGCAACGCGCGTGGACGCCGGAAGTGTTCAGCGTCAACCGTGAGCGTTTTGCCGAGCATGGATTGGTGCAGGCGTTCTTCGATGCGCTGGTGCGCCAAGCGATGCTGGAAGGCTACGTCAGTGACGAACACTTTACGGTGGACGGCACGTTGCTACGCTCGTGGGCCAGCCTGAAGAGCGTGCAGCCCAAGGACGGCGCCGCGTCCAGCGAACCGCCCGACGATCCGGGCAATCCGACGGTGAACTTTCATGGGCAGCGTCGCACCAACGACACCCACCAGAGTGCCACCGATCCCCAAGCCCGCTTGGCGCGCAAGGGCCTGGGCAAGGAGGCGCAGTTGTGCCACAGCGCGCACGTGTTAATGGAGAACCGTCACGGTCTGTGCGTCGGCGTCGCCGTGGATGCCGCGGACGGACACGCCGAGCGGCGGCAAGCGCGGGCGTTGGTGCGACGCGCCAAACGTCGACAGCGACTGCATCCGCGAACGCTGGGCCTGGATGGCGGTTACCAGGACGGCAAGTTTCTGGCGCAGTTGGAGCGCACCGGGATCGAACCGCACGTGCCGATTCGCCGGGGCGCCTCGTGGCCCGGGATGCGGCCGGGCGGGCCCGCCACCGAGCACGGCAGCGGATGCGCACGGCGCGCTACCGGGTCAGCCAACGCCTCCGCAAACGGGTCGAAGAAATCTTCGGCTGGTGCAAGACGGTGGGCCGGCTGGCCCGAACCCGCTTCGTAGGTCGGTGGAAGATTGCCCAAGAGGTCCTGGTGACGGTCAGCGCGTACAACTTGGTGCGACTGGTTCGTTTGGAGACCAGTTCATGAACCGACCGATTATGTCGAACTGTTGGCTCAACCCGCACGACACTCAGGACAGGGCATCGTTACAGCCCTCCCAAACCGCCATCACCCAAACCACTGCCGTAATGCAGACTTCTTTAGTAGCCTGCTAGGAGCCAATCGGCTATCGGCGGTGAAAATGCCAGTGTATTATCCAGTTCTCAATAGGGCTTGCCGACGCGATAGAACTGTTTCTGGGCAGGCCCGGGCAGCGAATTAGTGAGGTCGAGTATCCCCCCATTGCCGGTCACGTTGGTGAGCACGGTGGACCAGTTGGTGCCGGACATATCGGGGGCTCGCTGAAGGTAATACACGGCATTGGAGATGGACTGGAAGGAGATCACCGCATTGGTGCCCTGGAACAACCTGGCCGACTTGATGACGGGAGCGACGGTGCTCGTCACGCGCAGGCTGTTGGCGTAAAAGTTGTGCCATGCATCAGACAGGTTTTGAAGGTTATACACCGCGATGCTGTCGATTCCCGAGCCGGCCGTGCCGGAGAGGGTTCCCGTGACGTTGGTTGAGGCGCCGCTGCTCAGGTTCGACAAGGTGAGCGAGTACGTATCGATGCCGGTCAGATTGAAGTCAACCTGGAAGCCGCCGGTGTCGTATCCCAACAACGACGGGTTCGCATGACCATCGTAAATGTGCGGACTGCCGTTGAAGTACAGGCTCAGACGTTCCCCGCTGTTGTAGGCCGACTGGCTGTTGCCTGTGCGGAAGTCGATTCCGACCGCGCCGCCATCGACGTATGAATTCTGGACCCGCATCTCAAAGAGTTGGCCCACGGCCAATGACCCGCCGTTGAATCCGCGCGTGGCGAACACTTGGGCTTGAGAAGGTGCGGCGACGGTATTCGTGTCCGCCGAGATTCCCCAGGCTTGGGGCCCATTTGGCCCCGTGGTGTCGATCCCCGGCAAGGTGCGGGGGTTGCTGGCCCCACAGCAGCCCTGGGTGCAATCATTCGCGTAGAAGTACCCGTCGCCCGCGAGCACATACATGGTCCACGGACTGAACCCATAGCCGCCGTTGAGGCCAGTGGCCCAGGTGTTGGGGTAGGAGTTTGTGTAGGCGACGTCGGCGGCGCTATCAGAAGCTTCGTTGGCGATGTTCGGTTGAGCGGGGCCGGTCACGCTCATGCTGTTCCAGTACACGTTTTGGTAGCAGTAGCTGAAAGGACTCTCGGTGTACAGCGCAACGCTATCGAGTCCCGCACCGGACGCGCCATTCAACGTGCCGGTCGTGGTGACGGAAGCCACGCTGGTCGACGGATCCAGATTGGAAATCGTGAGAGAGTAGCTATCCACACCGGTCAGGGTAAAGTCAACTTTGTAGCCGGCAGTGTCCCACGGCATACCGGTGTCGACGGCGCCATTGGTCGCCGCCGCATCTTTGTCCCAGATCAACCAGTCTGTGTTGGGGCTGCGGTACAGGTTGAGGCGTTCGCCAGCGCTATGAGACGACATATCGGTGCTGGTGCGAAACTCGATGCCGAGCCCGCCATCGACGCTGCCGTGTTGAACATAAATTTCGAAAGTCTGACCGACGCTCAATCGGCCGCCGGTGAAGCCGCGATAAGCGACCGCGCCAACTTGTGGCACGTCATTCGTGCTGCAAAACAGACTGTTGGTGTCGGACGACATACCCCACGCGACGCCGGAGGTATCGATGCCGGGAGCGGTATGGTTGCAGCCATTGACGGCATCGTTGACGTAGAAATACCCGTTACTGGCGCAGGGCAGCGGGACGAGTGTCCACGCGGTGAACCCATAGCCACCGTTGGTACCCGACCATCCGCCGGAGTAGGCTGGATCCGCGGCGCTGTCGAAGGCGACATTGGCGGCGCTGGCCGCAGTGGCTAGCATAACGATGGCGGTGATGACTAAACATGCTCTCTTCATGTACGCTTCTCCTGTGGGTTGAAAAGTATGTTACCAACCGGCATAAATCCCCGTCGTTGTGTTATCGATACCATAAGATCACCCGGTTTGTCAAAGGAATTCCGCGCGTTTTTCCGGATCATCCGAGGGGGTAACGATATGCTGCAAGTCGTTGACAACACGGTACAAGATGTATTATCGACAGCGTCACATGAGCGCCAGCGACCCAAAAACAGTGGGCGCGATGGATGATATCGCGCGCGACGGGGATGTCGATAATGACGGTTTCGCGGGCGCAGTCGGACAGGGGATTTGTGTCGGCACCCAGCCGCAAGGTGATCTTGGTGGGGCCCAAGAAGCTCGATTGTCGCATCAATATGATGGCGCGCCAGTTCATGAGCAATCGCACGTCTTTGCTGGGCATGATTACCCCATTTCGCAGGTCGTTGGGTGCTTATTATTTTGGCCGGGTGTTGCAGGGCGTGCAGCAGGCCGTCTCCGGGACGGGCGACCACATGGTCCTCTTCGACAGCCAGTCTGGGGTCGCCAATTACGCTTGACAGATTGGTCGGGGTATGATATCGATACCAAGACGTTCGGAAACCGGTCGATGTCACCAGGGATTATGGAGCGCAGTCACGATGGGTGAGAAGACAAGCAAAGAACAACCAAACCTCGTTCATGACTTGGCGAACCGCAGCGTGGCTGCGCCTCCATTGGCCTGCGGGTTGGCATCGATGGCGTGGGTGCGATTGGAGGCCAAGTGATGAGCCAGGCATCCGGCCCAGCCGACGCGGTGGTCTCGTCGCAGTCCGGCTCGACGACCCTGCGGCAACCGGAGTTGACGACGCCACCGGTCGTTGCCCCCGTCAGGCGATCCAACGCGCCCCCCGGCGCCTCCAAACTCGGTCGCGCCCTTCGTCGCCGGAGCTACGGTTTCCCGCGAGCGTTTGCGTGGGGCGTGGCAACGGCGGCGGCGCAAATCGAAGGGGCCGCGTTCGAGGACGGCAAGGGCGAATCGATTTGGGATCGCTTTGCCAGGGTGCGGAAGATCGACACGCCGACCGTGGCTTGCGACCATTATCATCGGTATCGCGAAGACGTGGCATTGCTGGGGCGCCTGGGCATCCCGAACTATCGGCTATCGGTGGCGTGGCCGCGAATCTTCCCCCAGGGGGATGGCGCACCGAACCCCAAGGGTCTGGACTTCTATGACCGACTGATCGACGCGCTGTTGGAAAACGGTGTCACGCCCTGGATAACCTTGTATCATTGGGACCTGCCGCAGGCGCTCGAAGACCGTGGGGGGTGGCGCGTCCGCGCCACGCCACAGGCGTTTGGGCGGTACGCGCAACTGGTTGTGCAGCGGCTGGGCGATCGGGTCAAGAACTGGATGTCGATGAACGAGATCCTGCGGTTTGTGCCCTGCGGCTACCTGCACGGTTGCGATGCGCCCGGAGCAAAGGAATCCGCCGCGGTGATCAATCAAATTTATCATCACGCGTTGCTGGCTCACGGTTATGCCGTGGAAGCGGTTCGCGAACTGGGCGGCAAACGGTCGCGCGTTGGGCTCGTTCACAATCCACCGGTGCCTGTGCCGGTGACGGAAACCGCAGCCGATATCACTGCGGCGCGAGCGGAATATCTAAGGGAAACCGAACAACTGATGGGGCCGCTGTATGGAGGATCCTATACAGCCGCATTCCTCAAACGTGCGGGCGCCGATGCGCCGAAGGTCGAACCGGGCGATCTCGAATTGATTTCACAGAAGACGGACTTTCTTGGTTTGAACGTCTACTTCGGTGAATTCGTGCGACGGGGATCCAACGGCGAGGCGGAACGGATCGCACTGCCTTCGCAGTATCCCAAAGCGGACATTTCGTGGCTAAACATCGTGCCCCAGGCCATGTATTGGGGGATTCGTCACGCCCGCGAAGTATACGGCGTGGAGACGGTCTACATCACCGAGAATGGCGCGCCGTACGTCGACCAGGTATTGCCAAGTGGCGAAGTCCACGACCTGGGCCGGCGCGAGTATCTGAGAAATCACCTGATCTCGCTGCATCGCGCCATCCGTGAGGGGTTTGATGTTCGCGGGTATTTCCTCTGGTCGTTGCTGGACAACTACGAATGGGCGGAGGGTTACGCGAAACGATTTGGCATGGTCCACGTCGATTACCAGACGCTTCAGAGAATCCCGAAACTCAGCGCCGATTGGTACGCGAAGGTAATCGAGGAGAATTGCGTGATCTAGGTGTGGCAATGAAGGTCGCACACAGAGCAGATCGAACATGAGCGGCACATCACGATTGGTATTCCGGCCGGCGAGTTCGCATCGTCGGGAAGGGTTCACGCTGATCGAATTGCTGGTGGTCATCGCCATTATCGGGATCCTAGCGGGGATGCTGTTGCCCGCGCTGGCGAAAGCGCGCCAGATGGCGAAACGCGCCGAGTGCTTGAACAATGTGAAGCAGATCACGATGGCCTGTATCATGTATGCGAATGACAACGATGAAGAACTGCCGATTGGGATAGTCTTGAGTTACGAATCGCCCCAGTACGTCCATGAGCCCTCAGGAGGGCAGGTAACCAACTATTTTCAGGATGTCATTGGTCCCCAGATCGCTAACATGCCGAATCATATCACCCAGGTTTTCAAGTGCCCGAATGCGCAGATCTTGCCGGCTGTATACGGCGGTAATTTTCTGCTGCAACCGAACGCGTGCGATTATCAGTACAACAGTTACGAGTCGTGTCATGATCCCGACGAGTTCAATTCGCCCTCCAGTGGGACGCCGCCAGGTCGCCGTCTCAGCGTTGTGGCCAATCCCTCCACTGCAACCCTGCTGTCTGACATGGTGTTTCCGAACTGGCAACCGGGCTTTCTTCCGCACGCTGGGATCAACTGCGGGTACGTTGACGGCCATGCAGAATGGGTGTCGAGCGGGACATATTTTGCAAACATTACCGCAGACAATCTATGGTCACCGTTCTGGACCGTCGGGTGGCATTAGGTTGGTGGAAACTCTATGGCGAGAAAGAAGCGCGCAACGAAATGAATCGTCTCGGAAAATGGTTTGCCGCCGCAGGTTGTCTTTTGATCTCCGCGGAAAGCGTGCTGGCGAAGGTGTCAATTGCGGAGGAGCCAACGGCTCCGAAACTCGCAAATCCGTCATTTGAGGATCCGGGCGATGCGCCGGACCGGGCCGCAGGTTGGAGCCGATGGGGCGACTGGTTCAACCGCGAGGAAAGCTGGACGCCGGTGCACAGCGGGCATTGCATCCTCGGCTACCATCATTGGGAAATTCCCAGTGCGAGGGATTCCGGGGTCTATCAAGACGTCGCCGGCGCGGTCACAGGTGCGTCGTACACGTTTGGCATTTACGTCAGCGTGGACAAAGCCAAGAATCCCAGCAAGGACGCCGTGAGCATCGAGTTGCGTCTGGAATCGACCGTGGACGGGAGCCAGCAAGCAGTCGCCTCCAAACTGTACAAGGTGGCTGATCTTCCAGCGGACAACTGGCAGAAGCTGACCGTGTCCGGTTCCGCGAACAGTGGTACGCTGCGAGTGCTGGTGATTGTGACCCCATCGCCCGTGGACGGAACTCGCGGTGGAGCCCTCCGGCTTGACGACGCGTTTCTTGAACCGACCAACTCCATCACGTTGGGACAACAATGATATCATGAACGCTTCGCGACGAACGTTCTCGCCGGTGGCAGTTGCCGCCGCGTGCCTGTGGGGCGTTCTGCTCCTTTCGGCAGGACGGGCGGCCGATCCGGATCCCTTTCTGGTCGCCAATGGCATCAACATTCGTAATGGCCACGGAACAGGGGACGTGGTCCAGTTGCGCGGCGTGAATCTGGGGACCTGGCTCATTATGGAAGGCTGGATGTGCCCGATGGACGCCTCCGGGGTTGTGAGCGACAATTACTCTGTTGTTCAAGAACTCGACACCCGGTTCACTGTCAGTACCGAGCAAAGTTTGATCAGGACCTACCAATATACGTGGATTACGACCAACGACCTCGACAACATCCGGGCGATGGGCATGAACTACGTCCGGATGCCGTTCTGGTGGGGGGATGTCCAAACGTTGAGTGGCACGTGGCGCGCCGACGCCTTTGATCGGATGGATTGGGTCGTGAGCAATGCCTGGCAACGCGGACTGTACACCATCATCGACTTGCACGGCGTGCCCGGTGGACAGAACAGCAGCGAATCCACCGGGCAACAGAACCAGAACCAGTACTGGACGAGTAGCAGTGACCAGAACCAAACGACTGTCATCTGGTCCAATGTCGCGGCCCACTTCGTGGGGAACCCCGCCATGGCCGGTTACGACCTCATCAACGAGCCGAGTGGCGCGCCGACGCAAACCGCGATCTGGTCCGCGTACAATAGCCTGTACCAGACGGTTCGAGTGGTTGACACCAATCACATGATTATGATGGAGGGAACATGGACCGGCACGGGCACCAACGCCGAGTCATTAAACTGGCAGTGGGACGTTCTGCCAAATCCCGCGCAGTACAACTGGAGCAACGTCGTCTATGAGATGCACTCCTACCCGGGCACCAACAGCCTGTCGGGTGAGGAAGCGGAAGCCGACAAGCAGGTGAGCGACTTCCAAAACCATCAGTCATGGAATGTTCCCTGCCTCATCGGCGAGTTCAATTGTTATGGTACAACCAACGCTTGGCCGTACTTTGTTCAGCAGTTCGATACGAACAACATGAGCTGGTCCGTTTGGTCGTATAAAGCCATTCACGGCTCTCCCCCGGACGGTTGGGGCCTCTACGACCCCGTCGGCACGTGGCCGTCCACTCCGAATATTCAGACCAGTTCGACCACCACCATTTCCAATGACTGGTCAGCGTGGAACACGAAGGCGGCTTTTGGGATCAATCCAATGCTCCAACAATACCTGGGAGGGCCGCTGGCAGTCGCGGACGCGTACACGACCACGTCGGGAGTGACCCTGACAGTCAGCAGCGCTGCGGGGGTGCTGGCCAACGATTTGGACATTAACTTGGGCCAGCCCGGGATCCAACTTTCGGCCGTGTTGGTGAGCGGTCCGACGAATGGTCAACTGACGTTAAACGCGGACGGCTCGTTCTCCTACACCCCAGCGGTCGGCTTCACCGGCACCGACACGTTCCGCTACAGCGTTTACGACGGGTACGCTGATTCGGTGAATATCGCGGATGTATCGATTCAAGTGGGAGGTTCCGGATCCATAACCTGCGGGATTCTTGCTTCGGATACTGCGAACGACCCGGCCTATACCAACGCCTACCCATTAGCCTGGTCCAGCGGATTGAACGGGGGATATGGTTTTGGTGCGTGGACCATGAGTCCGACGAGTAACTCGTCCAATGCAGGTTTCTTCATCGGCTCATCCACCAGCAACGGCGTCATCCCCTCCTTGGGAATCGATGTCAACGGCAAATCGTGGGGATTGTATGCCAATACCAACGGGTCTCAGGGCACAGCCGTGGCCTGTCGGAGCTTCGCGGAAGGTTCGTTGGGCGTCGGCCAGTCATTTAACATCTCGATGGACAACGGGTATGTCAACTCCGGGGGCGGTGCCGTGGGCTGGATCCTGCGTACCGGCAACGACACCGCCAACAAGAACGATGGCGAGCGCTTTGAGTTTTCGTATCTCGGTGGCGGGATCGGTGCGTATCAAATCTTCACCAATCCGGCCGCGCCGCCGATCAATACCAGCCTGGGGTATACGGACAATGGATTGACGTTGAGCTTCACCTTGACCAGCCCGGATACGTTTTCGCTGGCGATCGTGGGGAACAACCCGGCCGTTTCCACCACGGTCACGGGCACGCTGGGGGGCACGCCCGGCTCCGCCATCAATAGCGTCGCGCTGTACAACCAGTTTGCCGGACAAGGCGCAAATTACGATTTCTATTTTAACAGCATGAGCATCACGGGATGCGTATCGTCAGTTCCCGCAGGTCCCTTCAATATCAGTTCCTTCCAGGTGCTCAACGGGAGTAATGTGGTTATCAGTTTTGTTACGACAAACGGGGCCTCTTACGCCGTGGAGAGCACGAGCGATCTCGTAACCGGAGCTTGGTCAACCGTGGCCAGCAACATACTGGGGACGGGCGGGATGGTGTCCGTCACCAATTCGGTGCCGCCCAGTGCCACCCAACAATTTTACCGTGGCCGTGGCCTCGTTCCGTAGAACCGCCGCGTGCACTTCGCACCACAGGTGGAAGCCCTCCGATTAAATGGATCCACCGAATTGAGCCGAACAAAGAACCGGATGAAGATTCGTGATGCCCTCCACGCCATGATCACGACGACGTTGTTGACTGTTGTTTCAGCCTCCGCCCAAATCTCGCCGCCGGGCCCCGCCCCAACCGGCTCGGCGGATCCGGGCGACTCAACCCCCTTTGGAAACGCGATCGTAAAGAAGGACATCCCGTATGTCGCCTCCCCGCATCCACGTCAGACCCTCGACCTCTACCTGCCCAAAGACAACGTGCCGGGGCCCGCAACGTTGGTCATCTGGATTCACGGCGGGGCGTGGATGCTCAGCAACAAGGAATGGAACAACGTCAAATACCTCGTCAAACATGGCTATGCGCTCGCCAGCGTGGATTACCGCTTGAGTGGCGATGCCGTTTTTCCCGCCCAGATAGAGGATTGCAACACCGCCCTGAATTTCCTGTTGGCGAATGCCGCCTCATACGGGATCGATCCCAAACATTTCATCGTGGGTGGCGCGTCCGCAGGCGGTCACCTGGCCCTGCTCTTGGGGCTTGCCAGAAATGAACGAGCGTTTGATGTGGACCCGTCTATCAAACCGTTCGCAATCCTCGATTTCTTTGGGCCGACGGATCTCAACCGCATACTCGATGAAAACGGTTGGGGACACGGGCACGAGGTGCAGGCAGATGCTGTGCGACGCCTCTTGGGTGGCCCGTTGATCGACCACCTGGACCTCGCCCGGCTGGCAAGTCCCCTCACCTACGTCAATTCGAAGAATCCGCCGGTTCTGATCCTGCATGGTGACAAGGATGATCTTGTGCCCTACAGGCAAAGCCGACGGCTGCATTCACGGCTTGACCAAGCTGGAGTACGCAATGAATTTATTACCGTCCAGGGCGCAGGACACGATGGGCCGATGTTCGAGACGCCCGAAATCCAAAAGAAGGTCATCACTTTCTTGCGTGAATCGGCGCGAGGAGGTAAATGACGAACACAATGTATTCTCAGGGTCGAATGCGAACGATTTCTTTCTCACTGCGAGGCGCGATTGTTGCGGCAGTGACCTTGGCGTTACAGCTCTTCGCGTGGTGTGCCAACGCCGAGACCTCACCAAAACCGACAGCACTTCCACCACTCCAGGCCAACGGCACGGCCATTGTTGATGACAAAGGGCAGCCGGTGGTGCTGCGCGGGTGCAACCTGGGCAACTGGTTGCTCAATGAACTGTGGATGATGGAGATGTGGCGTCCGGACGATCCGAAGGATCAGCGGCAAATGGAGGAGTTGCTGCAACAGCGCTTCGGTGCGGAGGAAACGAAGCGTCTGCTCGAACTCTATCGGGAGAATTGGATCAAGCCGCGGGATTTCGACATCATCAAGTCCTGGGGGTTCAATGTGGTGCGACTGCCTTTCTACTACGGCCTGTTCGAAGACGACGCCGCGCCAGGTCAGCTTCGCCCCGACGCCTTCCAGTGGCTGGATCGCGCCGTCGCGATGGCCGGACAGGCGGGTATCTATGTGATCGTGGACATGCATGGCGCGCCCGGAGGCCAGAGTAACAATCAATGCACGGGACGGGGCGACCAGAACAAGCTCTGGCTGCCGGAGAACAGAAAACGGGCGGCATTCCTCTGGAAAAAGATCGCGGAGCGTTATCGCGATAACCCGACCGTTGCCGCCTACGATTTGCTCAACGAACCCTACGGCGATTTTCACGGCGAGCCGCCCGACTCGACCATCGTTACGATCATGGACGAATTGGTCCATGCCGTTCGCGAAGTGGATCAAAGGCATTTGATCTGGTGCGCGGGATCCCTCCAGGGAATGGCGATGTATGGGGCCCCCGCTTCCCACGGGTGGAACAACGTCGGCTATACGGAACATTTCTATCCCGGACTGTTTGGCGGCGTGCCGTCATTGGAAACGCACGCGCGGTTTATCAGTCTCGACTTGCGGGGGAAGGCGGAGTTGCTCAAGCAATGGAATGTGCCGTTCCTGGCCGGCGAGTTCAATGTGGTGTTCGATAAGGCCGGTGGCGCGGCCATGATGCGGCGCTATTACGACATCTTTGCGTCGAACGGATGGGCGGCCACGATGTGGTCATACAAGATCATCAAGCACCAGGGCGGACGTCAGCCGGACAACTGGTATATGGTGACGAACCGCGACGATCTGAAGATTCCCCACTTCCGCACGGATTCGAAGGAGGAGATCGAGAGCTTCTTCCGAGTTGTGGGAACCATGGAGTACGCCCAAGACGACGGGTTGCGCATTGCGTTGACAAGCCGTCAACCTCCCGTCCTGACTCTGCGCGAGTACCCGTTCGTCTCTAGGCCTGCTCCGCAGGATCGCTTGTCGGATAAATGGGAGAGCATCGACATCGGCGAACCGCTCGTCAAAGGCGGACAGCGGGTTCTGGCCACGGATTGCCTGGAGGTCTTCGGGGCGGGGCGCGATGTTTTCGAGGGCAACGATGAATGTCACTTCATTTCGCGGAAGGCCGAGGATCATTTTGAACTGACCGCGAGCCTCACCCCGCCGCTGGACAGCCACACATACGCCAAGGCAGGGCTGATGTATCGCGCGTCTCTCAACGCGGACGCGCCGATCGTCACGGAGAGCTTGAATCCGGACGGGACTTGTACCTTTGCATATCGAAAAAAACCGGGAGCGCGGATCACCGAGAGCCGGCTGGCGCCCGCCGGACAAACGCGCGCCGTTCGACTCGTCCGTAATGGCACACGGTTTGAGGCTACCGCTCTCGATGGTGATGGCAAACCGTTGGCCACGCAAACTGCCGATCTGCCCGACCTCGCCGCTGCAAGAGGCTATATCGGGCTTTTCGTTCTGAGCCACGAAGCGATGCTCCTCAGCAAAGCGACATTCACCGGCATCCAACTCCGCTGACCCTCGTGCCGCCTTTCGTGACGATGGACGCCTCAGACCATAGCCGTTGCAGGCTGTTTCCCCGCAGCCTTCGCGGCCATGGAAGGAGATACCTACGAAGCGGGAATCGGATGAGTAAGGTCCGGGAGTAACTCGAATACACCAAAGACCACTGGCTGATCGTGGGCGCAGAGAATCCGACCCGGGTTTGGGGTTGTTGATTTCAATGCGGCATCGGCTAAGCCCGAGCATCTGGCAATCTACGGACGCCAATTGCGCGGCTACGCATAACCAGAAGCGTCGGGACGGAGATAAAGTGGTCAGCCTCCTTGAGCAGCCCGAACCGACTTAAGGGTCGACGGACTGTGAATGGTGCCGATACCGAGACGACAGCCGGAAATTTTGGGACTGACAGCCGGGGTCGCAGGATCTTGCAGGCTGTAGAACGTCTGACGGCGGCGGCATCACTGCGGGAGCAGCAACTCGCTTACCGCCCGGTAGAGCATCATCAGGATTACACAGCAGCAGATGCCATCGAACGCGGACCACAAAGCGAATCTCGTCCAATCGGTCTTGCGTTTGGCTGGTTCTGATTCGGTTTCGGCTCCGACCGGTACGCCAACCACGGAGTGAATGGCGTCCACCAGATCGGAAATCCTGACCGGTTTGGGAAGCAGTTTTTCCACCCCGTTGCGGTAGGTATCGGGAAGCTGGGAAGTGTCGACCCCCGTGACGCCGATCGCTTTGACATTTGGAAATTGAGTTTTCAAGTGTTCCAAGGCTTGGGAACCGTTGAGCGTCGGCATGCTGTAGTCGAGCAAGACCACATCCACTTTGCTCCCATATCGAATCGTGTCCAACGCTTTCAATCCATTGCTGGAGGTGAGAACGTTGAAGCCCGCATCCGACAGTGCATCTCGCAGCATGTGGTTGAAAGCGACGTTGTCGTCAGCAACCAGAACGGAGTAGGCAGAATTCGTGGTAGTTTGCATTTTTGCCTCCCATCTCTTGGGTATATCCTTGCGTTAGAGAAGCATGTCGCATTCCCAATTGTTCACACGTAATATCCTGCCCCGACCAATGTTACCAATTATCGCACATCACGATTCGTAGAGGTCATGAGCTCCGCGACATTGCAACAAAACAAGGCAACACGCCGCGCGACTCTACTGCGTCTTTGACCAATGCGTTTCTGGAGGAGCATCTCGACTGAAGCGACCAAGCCTTTCCAGCGCTGTTACAGGGTGAGAGGTGAGGTTAGAACCTGGACATTCCTACGGCGAAAGCCGGGCGGCAAGGCATGGGATGGGCCAAGGAGTGCGTCGGCGCCCGTGAGCGGTCACTGGAAGTTGATCAATTGCATACGGTAGAACTGGTTCGACGTAACCACGTAATCACTGATCTCGGTGAGCGGCAGGCTTCCCGTCACGGTCACGCTGGAGGAGTAGTTCGTCCAGGCTTTCAGGTCGAAACTCTTCTGGATCGTGAACGTGGTCAGGTTTGTGTCCGTGGGCGCGGTCACGAGGAACTGCACGCCAATGCTCTTATCCGCCGGGTAGTAGACGATCCCGGTAATTCCCGCCTCGACGCCCGCGGCGTTGCTCACCATTAGGTTGGCGTGTGCCGCACTCGCGATGACCAACCAGACCGCGGCGATCGCGAGCGTTTTTAGTCTTTTGCATTCACCACGTGCTCGAACGGTTTTCATAACCATAACACCTCCGAGTGATTTTGGATTTTGTTCGTGCGGTGACATGACACGCTCACCAGATATCAATGTTGATAGGCGCCGATGTCCCAGTTGCTGGTCGCCGGACGCGGGACGCCGTTGATGTCGGCGTTCAGCCCCGGCAAGTTCAGACTACTGAGGTTGACGCCCGCCCCAATCGGGGGCGAACCGGACTGCAAATGGTAGTTGTTCAAGTAGGAGTTGGTACTGGAGCCGAAGGCCAGGCTGACGAACTGTGGGTCGCTGGTGATCCCGTGCGCGTCGAATCCGACCGATTGTTCCGCCGCCAGGGCGCCGTTGACGTTGAAGCCGGGCTGGTTATTCCACCAGAAGTACGGACCGTTCCCGTCGTCGTGCCAGCCGTTGTAATCGACCGTCCACTGCGGGACGGGGTAGGCATTCGTCACCACGCCGAGCACGAGCAACGTTCCCTGCGAATACCCGTTCGCCGTCCACGAGTACCCCAGATTATTTTCCACCTGCAGAAACGCGTTCGCTGGCCATGTGTACGGCGTGGGGAGACAACTGCACGCGCCCCAGAGCAGCGCCGCCGTCTGCGCCGAGCTGGTCAGGTTCACCACCATCGTATTGTTGAGGATCCGAATCGTGCCCGGCTGATTGAGTTCGTAGGAGATCTGCACCGCCGGCGCACCCCCGCCGTACCAGGCATTCGTGGTGATGATGCCGGTCACATTCGTGTAGATGTTCTGGCCCGACGTTGATACCCCCGCGTTGGGAACATCGAACAGGTTGTTGTACACATTCGCGCTCGGGGCGTACTCCAGATAAATGTCCGCGGTGTAGACCTCGTTGGGATGCGTCGTCTGAAACACGTTGTTGTAAATGTTGTTGTGCGTCCCGCAGGTCACGCCCGTGTTGCTCGTCCGAAAGAAAATCGGATCCTGGTGCGGCGAGCCGGCAAAACAGGTGTTGCAGATGGCCGGGATGTAATTGTACCCCTTCCAGTTCGGCGGCGAATATGCCCAGCCCAGCCCGGAAAACGTGTTGCCGTTGATCGTCAGATAATCGAGATTGCCCGACACGCCGGCCACGTCGAGCCCCCACACGATGAAATCATGGAAGTAGCTGGCCTCAATCACCACGTTGGAGGTGTTCTGTTGCCAGACCAAGTCGATGCCCGTGTGCATCGAGGTAAACTCACAGTTGGAGACGACAAACCCAGTTCCGCCCTGGTACAACTCGATGCCCGCCGATGACAACCGGCTGTCGCTCTGCGATAGGGAGTTGTTGTCCATCGGGATCGTGTTGTAGGCGTAGCCGAGGTTGTGGAAGTAGCAGTTCTCCGCGGTAATGTTCTGGTAAGTCCCGCCGATGAAAATGCCATACCCGTTTTTCGACGGGACACCCGTGCCCGGATCCGGCGGGAGCGTGGCTGAGCCGCCGATCGGGCCGATTTCCAGGTTGTTGAAGACGAGGTAGCTGGCCGCGCCCGGTGCATAGAATGCCGCGATGTAGTTGCTCGTGTAGTTGTCCGTGAAAATCGCCCGACCGGTTCCCCACGTGCCGGCGCTGTTGCCGTCATAGGTGATCGGCTGCCCGGCCGCCCCGCCCCAATTCAGCCCGATGCCCGGTCTGGTAACCGGTGCTTCCATTGCCCGTTAGCACGTAGGGCACGCCACCCTTGAAGAACACCGTGTCGCCGGGTTTGAGCGAGGTGCTCGCCGCCGTGCCGGTTGCGGCGGGATCGCCCGGACAATGCTTCCACGGTGACGCGCTGGTCATCCCCGGATTCGAGTCCGAACCGGCGGAATAATCCACGTAGAAACCGGGTGCGGTCGGATTGCCCGGCGGAGTCGACGGTGTGGTGATGCAGGCCTCAGCGCTCGGGAGGGCATCGTTGCCGCAGATATCAACGGCGATGATCGTGTAGCAATACGGTGTGCTTGGCACCACGGTCGTATCGACGAATTCCGTCTGGGTGGTGGTTCCTACCAATATGCCGTTGCGATAGACCAGATAGTCGGAAAGTCCAAGCCCTCCGATGTCCGTGGAGCTATTCCACCGGAGCGTGACTTGTGACGACGAGGTCTCGGTGACCATGAGGGCCGTGACCATCGAAGTAAGAATCGTTTGGCCGGATGGTTGCTCGGTTGCGTCAGACGTGACGCCGGCCGCATCGACACCCGCATTGGTCGTGGCAGATGAATTGATTGCGGCGACGTCACTATTGACGGGAGTCGAATCCGTTGGAGAGGCAGTTCCCGACGGGTCTGGGGCCGCAGGATCGGCGGCGTTGTCGTTCGCGTCCTGATAATTATTCCAGGCAGCGCGAGGCGTCCACCATGACCCCAACCCAGCACCGTACCATGTTTGAGCCGAAGTCGTAGCAGGCGCAGCCAACCAACTGGATGCGAGTAGCGCGGTGGTAAGAACGAAAACGCCATGATCACGAATTGTTCCCCGCTGATGAGCCATTGTCTGGGTGTTTTTCATCATGCCTGACCTTAGCGGCGTTCCGTGAGAACCCGGAATTACTGGGTTCTCTATTTTCGACCGGGAAAACCCCCTAGAGAATTCGCCTTGGAAAAGCTGTGACCGCTTCCGGTGGCGATGGGCAAGCGTTCGACAAGAATGACTACGATTCTGGCGAATCTCCGGGTAGGAGATGCTTGATAGGGACTTCATAGACTGTTGTTCCTTCCAGCTTCATGGCTGATAAAGGATCACGCCCTACCGACGCGTACGCTCAACAACTGCGTGACAACCGTGCTCGTTTGGGGTGAAGAAAACAACAGCGGCGGAAACTATACAGAACGGCGACGTGACCGTGTTGGGTGAACCTGTGGGTTTTGTTACGTAACTACAACTGACATTCCTCTACTACTCCTGAATCTCTACCATTTTGTGCGGCGAAACATTCGCCGAACTCCAAGTCTAGTGTCGCGTAGTCAAAGTGACAGTCAAGGTGCTTTTTTGTTTATGTCCGAAATTGAAAAACTTTCGGCTGGCAAGGTCAATCGGAGCGTCGGGTGCTCGCCTTAGGCCGCGATGATCTGGTTGCGGATGGCGTAGCGAACGAGGTCGGTCACGGAATGCAGGCGGAGTTTATGCATGACGTTGGCCCGATGCGCATCCACCGTCTTGACGCTGACGCCGAGTGCGACCGCAACGTCTTTGTTGGTCTTGCCCTCGGTCAAGAGCTGGACAATCTCGCGCTCGCGGGCCGTCAGTTGCTCCAGCGGGCCGTCGGCACCGTTCGTAGCTTCCCCGTGGTTCAGGTAGCCGCTCAACACTACCTCCGAAACCTTCCCCGTGAAAAATGGCTGGTGCTTTGCGAGCGATTCGATGGCGGAAACCAACAGCCGCGACGTGTCCGCTTTCAGAATGTAGCCGTGGGCACCGGCGGCGAGGACCTCGCTCACCAACTGTTCGGACTCGTGCATGGTGAGGATCAGCACTTCGGCCTTGGGAATCGCCTTGAGAATCTGGCGCGTGGCCTCCAGGCCATTTAATTCCGGCATCGTCACGTCCAACACGATCACGTCGGGCCCGAGTTGCCTGGCCAACTCCACCGCTTGCCGGCCGTTGATCGCCTCTCCGCAAACTTTCCAGCCGGGCTGGTTTTCCAACACCGCCCGCAATCCCTTCCGCACCAGTTCGTGGTCATCAGCGATCAGGATTTGTATGGTCTTCATCTGCACCGGCCTCCCCGGGCGCGATGGCCCGCACGGTCGTTCCCCGACCACTCGATTCAATCTCGAACCGGCCGCCCAATTGACGCACGCGTTCACGCATGCCGGCCAGCCCCACGCCTGCTTTCGCCACGGTGCCGTCGCTCCGGACGCGCAGTCCGCAGCCTTGATCGGCCACTTCGAGAATAACATCGCCATTTTCACGCGCGATCCGAATCGTGGCGGTCGGACTGCCGGAATGGCGATGGACGTTGCCCAAACTTTCCTGCACCACCCGAAACAGCGCCCGCTCCGTCTCGCCCGGCAATCGTCCCAGGGCCGGACTGGCGTCCAGCGTCACCTTGATCCCGCTACGTTGTGTAAACCCGGCGGCATATTCCTGCACGGCACCGGCCAGGCCCAACTCGTCCAGCGCCGGCGGGTGCAGTTGGTAAGCCAGCGTCGCCAGTTCGCGCTGACTCTGCTCGATGATCGCCTGACTGTCGGCGAGGAGGTTGTCGGTGGCGATATCGCGGCCGGCGTTGCGTTGTCGCACGAGGTCGAGGTTCATCGACACGGCCAGCAACTCTTGCGCGGTCGAATCGTGCAACTCGCGACCAATCCGCCGGCGTTCTTCGTCCCGTGACCGCAACAGATGACCGGAGAGCTGACGCACTTCGTCCTCCACCTGCTTGCGTTCGGTGACGTCGCGAATAATGCCGGCAAGTTGGACAACCGCGCCGGTCTTGTCGGTCAGCGGGGTCAAGGTGACTTCCCCACGATCTGGCCAACCGGGTAACCGGCACTACCTTCCCAGCTCACGGTTTTGCGCACCCGAATCGCGTCCCGGCATTTGCCCCGCACCCCGACGTCGGAAGTTCCCGGCAGAACATCCTCGATCCGTTTGCCAATCACCTGTTCGCGGGTGAGACCGGTCATTTTCAGAAAGGCGGCATTGGCACAGAGGAACCCGTAGCGGTCGTCAGCTTCGACTCGAAGCAGAAACAGGCAATCGGAAACACCTTGAAAGATCAGCGCGAGGTGCTGTTGCTGGACGTTCGATTCGTTTCAGCAGGAAGGCGGCAAATCCAAAATACCCGGCGCCCGTGATGATGACAAACGCCAGTCCTTTCAGCAGTTCGAAGTCGCGCAACTGGTCAATGGACCAGGCCGCGCCGGCCGCGATTCGGCCCGAGAAAAAAATATATGCGCTGCAGAGGACCATGTATCCCAGCGCCAGGCACAGTGACGCCCCAATCGGATGAGTGGCGACGCGCCCCAGCCTGCGGAGGAGCCGGCCATCGTCATAATCAGCTTCTTCGCCAGATGGGGTCTGATTCGCTCTTGGCGCTGTATGGCCGTGGCGGGTTTCTCGATGGATGGGGCAGGCATGAGATCCTCCCTCAAGCTCCGTTGTGGAATGGAATCTGGACGCGCATGGTGGTTGCCATGGCCCGGGGCGGACACGACAGCAACGTTGTCACGACCGGCTCGACCCGCTCACGAATGCCGAGCCGTCTCCATCGTTTGTGCCTCTTGGCAACCAGCGCGCGGTTCCCCTCAAAGCTTTTGCCGTTGTCCTTAATTTCCATACGAATGACTCACTGAAGTTTCCGGATACTCACTCCCACAGTTTCTTCATACCCAAACCAGATTGCTGCAGTTTCCTGACGACCGTTCCGGTTTCGGCGCGAGGAAAAACCCTGCTAACGGCACGTCAGTTGCCAAACGGGATGATGAGCCGCACACCCAGATATGGCTTGCCGCCCTGCCACATGTCGAGGTCGAGCTTCACCCGCGGGTTGTTCCGCGGCCCTTCAAGAGAAGTTTCTGGCGTACGTCGCAGGTTGCCCTGATCAAGACTGAAATCGGCCTGGCTCTGGACACCCTTGACGAAGCGATCGACGGCAAACACGGCGGTGTCGAGACCGTATTTGGCGGTCTCGATCTGGCGTTTGATGGGCGAGGGAGATCTTTGCGGCGGGCTGTATTCTGCTTCAAAACGCTCCCACGCCTCGGCATCCGTCGGCAAGCGGTGGAGCATCAGGATCGGTTGGAGCTCACGCTCGGTAAGCACCTGATGTCCGGTCCGTTCGCTGACGTTGCTCCGGATGGACGCCGCCGTCATCGTTGAAACCGACAAGGAGGCCATCAAGAATGGGGACTCGGATTGTTGCGCCGTGACGGATGGAACGCCTGACCAACAGGAAACACACGCGACCGTCCCCGATATGGTCGAGCGCCAGTGGCTGCGGATGCTGTGTTTGCTGCAACGGTTCACGACGATCTCCTATTCCCTTGGCCCGCTAATCCTTCTTTTCGTCGCCCTTCTCGGCCTTCTGCTCGGTTGGCTCTCTGGTCGCCGCCGGCCGCTCGGCCATCAACGGCGAGCCGGATGATTCCTCTAGCCCTGCGATTCCCGCAGACGCCGTAAGTGGTCTCGATGAGATTGCCGAACGTCAATGCCCTCTTCTTGTGATTGGCTTCCATGCAACAACGATAAGCTACGAAGTCCTGCGGGCGCTATGGGGTGTTGACCCACCACTGTAAACATCTTGTTCGTTGATAACTCTCTGGCCCCTTGGGGCATCGGTCGCTAGACTGAAGCTCCAACAAGGAGGTGGCAGTCATGCAGCAGATGGATCTGCTGGCCAGACTGCCGCTGGCGGAGGGAGTGTTCGAGCTGTGGCAGGCGAGCCTGCCCGATGAACGGCTGGGCGCCATCTACGAACAGCACCGGGGACGCTGTTACGAGAAGAAGATATGTTTTCCGCTGGTGGTGCAGTTGTTGGCCGACGCGTTGTGTCAGTATGGAGGCAGTGGCCGTGCCAGCTTCGAGCATTCGGTCGCGTCCAGGGAGTCGGCGGCCAGCATCCAAGCGTTCTACGGAAAGCTGCGCCGCCTGCCGATTGAAGTGAGTGAAGCGTTTCTGGCGGAGGGCAGCGCGTCGTTGCGGGAGTTGTATCCGGCGGCGGCGGCGCGCGAATTGCCGAGCTGCCTGCGAGAATTCGAAGTCCTGATCGTGGATGGCAAGGCCATTAAGCGGGTCGCCAAACGGCTGAAGGTGACGCGCGGGCGAGCGGGAGGAGTGTTGGGGGGTCGGGCGTTGGTATGTTTGTCGATGCGCAGTGGCTTGGTGGTGGCGATGGCCGGGCATCCCGACGGGGAGATCAATGATGTGCGCCTGGTACCGCAGTTGTTGCCGCAGGTGCGCTCGCGCCTCCGTGGACCGCGGTTGTGGGTCGAGGATCGCGCGTTTTGCGATCTGCAGCAGCCGGCGTTGTTCTGTGAAGAGGGCGATCAGTTCTTGGTGCGCCACCATCAGCGGCTGCACTTTCGAGTGGATCCAAAGCGCCCCTCAGGCTGCGGCCACGACGCGGAAGCTCGCCAATGGGTGGAGGATTGGGGCTGGGTGGGCGCTGCCAACGATCAACGCCGGCGGCGCGTGCGGCGGATTCGGCTGAAGTTATCGCCGCAAGAGTCACTGGTGCTGTTAACGAGTTTGCTGGATGCGGAGCGCTACCCTGCGGTGGCCTTGCTGGAGGTCTACCGTCAACGCTGGGGTATCGAACGAGTGTTTCAGCAGGTCACCGAGGTCTTTGGGCTGGAGGGCTTGATCGGTAGTAGTGCGCAGGCGAGCGTTTTTCAATTGGCGTTTTGTTTGGCGCTGTACAACTCCGTGCAAGTACTGCGGGGCTATGTGGCGGCGGGAAACCGCTGCCAGACCGAGCAACTCAGCATGGAGAAACTGTTTGTGGACGTGGAACGGGAATTGATTGCGTGGAGCGTGTTGGGCCGGGCGCGGGAGACGGTCGAATGGTTGGCACCGCCGCGCCGCCTGAAGGAATGCCGACAGCGATTGCGGGAGCGGGTGGGGGTTTTGTGGGAGGATCGTTGGAAGAAATCGCCGCCGCAGAAACGACGTCGCCATCCGTCACGAGGTCACGCGCCGGGCAAGCACACCTCGGTCTATCGAATAGTCGAGGAGTATCGTCGGCAAAGTAAACTCAACCCTCGCCATGATGAATGATGTTTACAGTGGTGGGTGTTCACCCCACCGGAAATTTCATGAAACAAAGCTTTACCGGATCGCGGAATGGCGGTTCTGCCTTTCAGCTGGGAGCCTGGGCATGGGCTTCGACGAACCACAGGGACTTGTCCGCCCCACGCGAAATCTCAGTGAAGATATCTGTGCGGACCGGGCGACGGCGGTTTTGTGGCGATCGTTGTGCCAGCCGTGCCAGCAGCCGGATGCGCCGCCAGAAGCACCCCGTTGAACATCGACGCAGCGCCGCACTTGCCATGCGCAGGAGTTATAAGAAAAAAAAGACAGAGGGGGGCAAAAGAAATATCAAAGTCTTAACTCGCAGACGGAAGCATCCGGATGAGTCTTAGCGCGCGATCTCTCACTGACCACGGCATGGGACGGGCACACTGTGATCAATAGGCAATCACAGATCGTACGATCATCGCCCTTCATGATACGGCGTTGGCCAGTTCGGGGTCGGTGGTCTTGAGGCTGCGCTTGACTTGCCTTTCAGCGCGTTGGAAAATCACAGGGTAAACGTCGGTACGGCTTGAACGGCCGTGGCAGTCGCCAAGAGGAGACGAGCATTTGGCGCGTGCGGGTCCCTTACCCCAAAGGCGGCGTCTATCGGTCGGTGCTCAGATGTGACGGGGCGGCATCACCTAGTGCGTTGAAAAACGACCAAACCGCAAAAGGGAATGATGCAGCCGAAGCGGCCGTCGCGAGACAGGCAAGCACCGCCAAAATTGCCCGCGTTGTTTCCCCCAAATTCCTCCGCATCACTGTTAAAAACCTCGCGCCACGTTCCGTCGGCCGTTCGGTTTGATGAGAAGTCGTAACCGCGATCAAAGGCTTGGTCGTTCAAACTAGTGTAGTGCGTCATAAATAGCTTTACATAATAAGGCAGCGGGCCTATGCTTTTCTTCCATGAGGGTAGCACCACCGATCCTGCTGTCTTCGGAGGAACGGACGACGCTGGATAGATGGGCGACAGCACGTACTCTGCCGCTACGGTTGATTCAGCGTGCGCAGCTGATTCGAATGGCCGCCGACGGTATTCTGAATCAGGTGATCGCGAGACGGCTGCGCATTTCCCGCCCCACCGTGCAACTCTGGCGTGAACGCTTTCTGGCGTTGCGCCTGTCTGGACTGGAAAAGGACGCACCGCGTCCGGGACGAATTCCACGGATTTCGGCACGCAAAGTCGCCGTCGTCGTCAAGGCGACACTGCACACGACACCTTCGAATGCGACGCACTGGAGCACGCGTACGATGGCCGAGGCGCAAGGCATCAGCGAGGCCACGGTCCGGCGGATCTGGCACCAGCACCGGCTCAAGCCTCATTTGGTGGAGACCTTCAAGCTCAGTCGCGACAAGCGATTCATCGAGAAGCTCTGCGATGTGGTCGGCCTTTACCTGAACCCTCCGGACAAAGCCCTGGTCTTGTGCGTCGACGAGAAGAGCCAAATCCAGGCCCTCGACCGCACTCAGCCTCTGCTGCCCTTGCGTCCCGGCGTCCCGGCCCGTCAGACCCACGACTACAAGCGCAATGGGACCACGACGTTGTTCGCCGCCTTGAGTATGCTCGACGGCAAGGTCATCGGCGATTGCATGCCACGCCACCGTCATCAGGAGTTCATCCGGTTCCTCAACCGCATCGACGCGCAGACCTCCGACGATCTCGATTTGCACTTGATCGTCGACAACTACGGCACCCACAAACATCCCCGGGTCGTGTCCTGGCTGAAGCGTCACCCTCGGTTCCATCTGCACTTCATCCCCACATCCAGCTCTTGGCTCAATCTGGTCGAACGATGGTTCCGCGAACTCACCGACAAGCGCCTACGCCGCAGTTCGTTCCAGAACGTGCCCGACCTCATCGCGGCCATCACTCAGTACATCGACGGCCACAACCAGAACGCTCAAGTCTTCGCATGGAGCGCCTCGGTCGGAACAATCATGACCAAAATCGCCAAATGTAAAGAAGCGTTGGACGCACCACACTAGTCCAATCGACTGTGCGGCCGACGTTGGTTGTACTCACGACGGTAGTCTTCAATCACGACGCGCGCTTCTGTCAGCGTCCAGAGTTGTGCCCGGTTCAAACACTCGTCCCGAAAGCGCCCATGGAAGCTCTCCACGAAGCCGTTCTGCCATGGGCTGCCTGGATCAATGTAGATCGTCTTGATCTGGTTCTCTGCCAGCCATCGTTGCACGATCCTGGCGTTGAACTCCGACCCGTTGGCCGAGCGCAGGTATTCGGGCGCACCATGTTGAGCAATCGCCTTCTGTAACCAGGCCAGCACCTCGACGGAACGCAGCGCCCGGTCGGCTCGCAGCACATGACACTCGCGGGTGTATTCATCCAGGATCGTCAACATCCGTAAGGCACCACCACGCACGGTGGCATCGGCAATGAAGTCCCAGGTCCAGACGTGCCCGCGATGCGTGGCTTTGATCGGCAGACCTGTCGAAACCCCGCGTCGAATGAGCTTTCGCCGACTCGGGGGAACGCGCAGTCCTTCCGCACGCCGCAGTCGTTGGATCTGTCGCCTGGGCAAGCAGACCTTGCGGCAAGGTGCGTCCTCGCACCAACTCCATCGCCCGGCGCAGCCGCGCCAAGATGGTACGGCTCTGCCAAGTACGCATCGCCGCCCGTAATTGCGGCCCGGACTTCTTCTCCCGCAACTCCTTCTCCACCGCGTACAACAGTCCGATCTGCCGCACGAACCATGCGGCCAGTTTGCTCTCAACCAAGGCTTCATGGAATCCACGTCTCGCGTGTGCCCAACATCCGACCAAGATCAGGTCGTCGTATTCCTTGGCCAGTGATTCATACGCGGAGAAGCCATCGGTCTGGAGTTTCCCACGGAAGTTCTTCAGGAACTCTTTCGGTCCTTCCCGCAACCTGCTCACCCGCCATTCAAACAGCACATCGCCACCCGGTCGACTGTAAGTCCAAAGATAACCCCGTTGGCTTTTGGCTTTCACATCCGGATCCAGATAGCGGATCGGCGTTTCGTCGGCTTGCAGATAGTTGCCCCGCTGCAAATCTTCACGGATCACCCGATACACCGGCATCAACAACTCAAGCGACTGGCCTTGCCATGACCCCATCGTCTTGCGACTCAGTTCCACCCCGAACTGCTGACGGAACATTTTCTCCTGCCGGTAGAGTGGTATATGGTACTCGTATTTGTTGACCAGAATCTGCGCCAGCAAGCCCGGGCCAACCATGCCCTGCTCAATCGGTTGCGGCGGCAACGGGGCAATGGCAAACTGCTCGGCCTTCACATACCGTGGGCGAATGAAAACCCGCTTGATGATCTTGGGGGCCACCCAGTCCAGTTGACTGGTGCGTTCCTCGCTGATCTTCTTCCAACCCTCGGGCTGCGCCTGGACTTCCTCTGGTTCGATGACGATCTCGTGGGTTTCCAGTTTGTCTTCCGCCAACATGCGCCTCACCGGATGGGGAGTGCCGTTGCGGGAAGCGGCAACGGGCTTGGGCTCTGGAGTAGGGAGTGTGACGACGTTGGCCAGGCCTTGCAGGAGCAACTCCAGTTGATGTCTGTCCAGCCCCTCGTTGCGCTGGCCGCCGAAGTAATGCCGGATAAAATGGTCGAGTTTCTGGCGCAGCAGCCGGTTCTCCTGGTGCAGCCGAGCATTCTCTTCACGCAGACGGGTGTTGTCGGCCTCCAACGCGGCGACACGCGCACTCAACTCTTCGACTTTCTTGAGCAGCGCGGCGTTGGTCACGCTACTTTGACCGGAATGCAAACAGACTGTTCAAACTCACGAGAAAAAAGTTTCACCGACGATACCAACCGGCTTTGGTGTGGACTTCCAGTCCGTGAATCAGTGCGCTGAACTCCTCGCCGCGCAGACTGACCTGACCCTGTTCGCTCACCGGCCAGGTGAATCTTCCGCGCTCTAATCTTTTGGCACAGACCCACAACCCGGAGCCGTCAAACCATAATACTTTGATTCGGTTTCGTCGCCGGTTGGTGAACAAAAACAAATTGCCGGAAAGGGGATCGCCCATCAGGTGCTCAACGACGTAGCCATAGAGCCGGTTGAAACTGCCACGCAAATCGACGGGCACGGTGGCCACCAGCACACGCGTCGTGCCCGACACGTTCAGCACAAAGCACGCAGGACTTTGGGCAAAGACCGGATCGCGGAACTATCCTGTAGCCGCACGGTCCAGCCCTTGGGACTTATGACCTCCACCGCCCACCTCGTGGCCGCGGGCGGCATGACCACTTCCTGGAAACTCACCGCAGGGTGTGCATGCGCCCCAGTTCATACGCTTGGCCATCGCGGCACTATGTTCGTTGCGGAGGTGGCCATACGTGCTGGCCACCAAGACACCACCGTCTTTGTGGCCCAGCCAACCCGCGATGACCTTGAAGTCAATCCCGGCCTCAATGCCGTTGCTGCAGAAGAAGTGTCGGCAGGTGTGGTGTCCGTATTGCGGTAGCCCGAGCTTCTTGCAGGCGCTCTCAATGGCTTTCTTGGCGGAGTCTATTGGGATAATGCGCTCGTCCGGTGTCGGCAGCGCTGGTCGACGTGCCTGTAGCTCAGTCAAGAAATTCTCCATCGCCGGGAAAAGCGGCACAGTGCGCGGCTCGTGGTTTTTGGACTTGGTGACAGTGAACACCTTCAATTCAAAGTCCACATCTCGCCAGAACATCGGTGGCTTGGAGTATTTGGAGTCGCCGACAATCTCTCCCTTGCGGCAACCGGAGTACGCGAGCAATTCGGCCAGGTCCGCCGAAGCTTTCCCGCCATTGGCGCGCATCGCATCCAATATCTTGCGGAATTGGTCTTTGGTTGGAATGGTGATGGGTTTCTTATGAGGCTTGCACCGTTTGATCTTGCGGGCGGGGTTCTCCATGAGGATGCCATGCTCCGCGCCGTAGTCCAGGATGCGTCGCAGAGTTTCGAGCTCGTAGTTGAACGTGCGGGCGGAGCAGGTATCCCGGCGGGCCGTTGCCCACTGCTCCAACGTGCGCAGCGTGACATTGCGGACCGTCAAGCCGCTGAAATGTTGGTTGAGGTTTCTAATCACCCCGAGCATTCGGTCGCGGCTGCTCGCTTCCATCGTGCCGCCGGCAATCTCAATCCATCGCTTTGCCAGCCCGCCGGCCAATTCCTGTGTCTTGGCGTCGTATTCGGCAAACGGCAGGTTTTTGGCGCTGTCACTGTTCAGCCGCTCAACCTTCTGGCGATGTATCTCCCGCCGACGCTTGGCCAGTTCGGAGTCGGTGGTCTTGAGGCTGCGCTTGACTTGCTTGCCGTCGCGTTGGAAAATCGCATAGTAAACGTCGGTGCGGCTTGAACGATAAAGGCAGTCGCCAACATGAACGAGTTTTTGATGCTTGCGGGTCGTTGGGGTGGCTTTCATGGTGAAAACATCCTAATCATTGCAACAAAACATTGCAACACAAAAATTAAGCAAGCCAAGTCATCGTATAAGCCAATAAAATAAAGGGTTGCGCCTGTAGCTCAGTTGGATAGAGCATCGGATTTCTAATCCGGCGGTCGCGTGTTCGAATCACGCCAGGCGCGCCAGTTTCGGGAGCAAGAGCATGAACATTCGGAAAGATCGACAATTTGCATCGCCAGCAGTCAAACTCGCGATGGTGATGAGCCTGGCCACGGCGCTCCTGTCGGGTTGTTTGGGAAGCGGCGCGACCGCTCCCGCCGGAACGCCCGCTGGCGCTCGCCTCGAACCGTCGGCACCGGAAACGGGAGCGGCCAGGGTCGCCTCGGTGAATACAGAACTCGGTTTTGCGGTGGTCGATTTCGCGGCGCAGACGATGCCGCCCGTGGGAACGCGGGTCAACGTCTACCGCGGCGATAAACGGGTCGGCACGGTGCGGATCACCGAGCCCGTGCACGCGCCGCTGGCGACCGCCGATATCGTGGACGGCGAAGTGCGCGTCGGCGATGAAGCCCGTTAAGTGGAGGGAATGTGCTGACAGTTGCTGAAGCGAAAGACATCATCCTGGCGGCAGTCCGGCCGCTCCCCGAGATCGCCGCGCCGCTGGCGGAAACGCTGGATTGCGTGTTGGCGCGGGATGTGGCGTCCCCGGTCAATTTGCCCATGTGGGACAACAGTTCGGTGGACGGCTATGCGGTGCGCGCGTTGGATGTGTCGGACGCCAACGAGAACAACCCAATTCATCTCCGGGTGGTGACGGAGGTCCCCGCCGGGACAACGGCAAAGATCACCATCGAGCCCCAGACTTGCGGACGGATTTTTACGGGGGCGCCGATTCCCGAAGGCGCGGATGCGGTCGTCATGCAGGAGGACACGCATCCCCATCACGAAGGCTATATTGCGGTGACCGAATCCGTCGAGCCGGGGGAGAACATCCGGCGCGCCGGCGATGATGTGACGAAGGATGAGGTCGTGTTGCGCGCGGGCGCGCGGCTGGGGCCCCCGCAATTGGGACTGGCAGCGGCGTTGGGAATGGCGCAACTGGTGGTCCATCCCCACCCGCGCGTGGGCGTGCTGGTGACGGGCGGGGAAATTGTCGAGCCGGGGCGATCCTTGCGCGCCGGCCAGATTTATGACGCGAACAGTTATGCCGTGTGCGCGTTGGTGAAACTGGCGGGATGCGAGCCGGTGGAACTGGGCATCGCCGATGATACGCGTGAGGATTTGCATGAGAAGATCGATTACGGGTTGAGCGAGTGTGACGCCGTGATCACGGTCGGCGGCGTGTCGGTGGGCGAATACGATCTGGTCAAGGACGTGCTGGCGGAACTTGGCTGCGAGCAGAAGTTCTGGAAGATCGCGATGCGGCCGGGCAAACCGTTCGTGTTCGCCAAACGCGAAGCGAAACTGGTGTTCGGATTGCCGGGAAACCCGGTGAGCGCGGCGGTGACGTTCCTGATGTTGGTGCGGCCGGCCCTGCAAAAAATGCGGGGATTGGCCGGGATCGATTTGCCGACCGTGACCGCGGAAGCGGCGGAGGATTTTGTGAACAGCGGGGATCGCCCCCATTATATGCGGGCGAGTCTGCAACGGCATGGCGAGAAGTGGCTGGCAAAACCGATGCCAAACCAGGGTTCCCATGTGATTTCGTCGTTCGCCAACGCGGATTGCCTCGTGGAAGTTGCCGAGGCAACGACAATTCCGAGCGGGCATTCGGTACGAGCGATTCGACTTTTCGGAAGCGACTGATCGGCGGTGGATGGGCCACCGTCCAAGCTTGAAAAATCGGCTCGGCCTCCTACACTGGCTGTGGCCATGCGCGAAACCGTCCACGTTCTAAACCATCCACTTGCCCAGAGCTTCCTGACCGACATCCGCGATAAAGAATCCGACCGGGCCGTTGTCCGCAGCCGCGTTCGCGGGCTCTCGGTGTTGCTGTTTTATGAGGCGACGCGTGACCTACCGCAAGAAACGATGACGGTGACGACGCCGCTGGCGCAAACCCAGGGGGCGCACGTCGGGGCAAGAGTCGGTCTGGTGCCGATTCTGCGGGCGGGACTCGGGATGGTGGACGGGATCCTCGAGTTTCTGCCGGAAGCACGCGTGTATCACCTCGGATTGTTCCGCGACGAGAAAACGCTGGAACCGGTCGAGTACTACAGCAAATTCTCCGAGCACAAGCCGGTGGACATCGCGTTCGTGCTCGACCCGATGCTGGCCACCGGCGGCTCCGCGTGCGTCGCCGTCGCGCGCCTCAAATCGTGGGGTGTGAAAAAAATCAAATACCTCGGCTTGTTTGCCGCTCCCGAAGGGATCGAGAAACTGTCGAACGCGCATCCCGAAGTCGAAATCTACCTCGGCACCATTGATTCCCACCTCAACCAGCGGGGCTACATCGTCCCCGGCATGGGCGACGCCGGCGACCGCCAATTCAGCGGGGAGTAAATACCCGTTTTACGCCCCGAACTTATCAAGTTGTTTGGCGTTGGCCTGCATGTAGCGGATGAGGTATTTTGCTTCGAACCGGCCCAGGGAACCGAGATTGGCGGTGCGTTCCGTGAACCGGTCCTGACCATCCCAACCGGCGATCTCACCGCAAATCATCACGGGTTGCGGATGCCACGAATGACCTTTCACCGGCACGGGAGTGGAATGGTCACCGGTCACCGCCAGGACATCGACGTGCGGCAGGAGTTGACCGAGCGCGGCATCGGCTTCCTCGATCGCCTTCACCTTCCCATCGAAGTTTCCGTCTTCACCGTACATGTCAGTCCCTTTCACGTGGACAAAGACGAAATCGTACGCTTTGAGGGCGTCGACAGCGGCCTCGAACTCCTGTTGCACGGTATTCGGGCCTTCCACCTTTTTCATGCCGACGAGTTGGGCGAGACCCTTGTACATCGGATAGATGGCGATGGCGGCGGCCTTGAGTCCGTAGCGTTCTTCGAAGAGGGGAACCTTCGGCTGGTGCGCGATGCCGCGAAGCAGGAAACCGTTGGCTGGTTTACAGTTCTTCAGCAACGGCAGCGCCTGCTTGTAGAATGTCGCAATGACTTTGGCCGTCTTCGCGGCCTTGGTGGATTTGGCGAGCGGCTTGACGGTGGCAATGGGCAGGCCTTCGCGATGCGGGTCGCTGTCCCCGAGCGGACCTTCAAGTCCCTTGCCGCGAAACACGACGACGAATCGATGGCCTTTACCGGCCTTAATGATGACTTCAACATCGCCAATTTTCTTTATTTTGGCGGCAAGCAGCGCGCATTGCGCCTCGCAAACTTTCGTGTCGATGCGGCCAGCCCGGCGATCGGTCACAATGCCTTTTGCGTCCAGTGAACAAAAATTGGCGCGAGCGGCCACGTCGCCATGCTTGAGGTTGATGCCCAGCCCGAGCGCCTCAATGACGCCGCGTCCCACTTCAAATTCGAGCGGGTCGTAGCCGAACAACCCGAGGTGACCGGGACCGCTGCCGGGCGTGATGCCGGGCGCGACGGGAATCATGCGGCCCACGGCCGAGCGTTTGGCCAGCATGTCGAGATTCGGGGTGCGAGCGACTTCCAGCGGCGTGCGGAAGCCGGTTGACTCGGTGGCGATGTCACCCAAGCCGTCCAAGACGACAAGGGCAAGCTTGGAATCATTCGGAACCAATAGTTGATGGTAAACCTGATCTGTATTCATGAAAAATCTCTCTGCTTTTGGCTTGAAAACGACTGTGTTTGGCGTCACGTTGACACACAAGCACGGGTTCTGTCAAAGGCGAAAACTTGTGCAATTGTGACATAGTTGCACAATGACGTAACTGAAAAACCGAGTGAAAACTTCCTTCCTCGACAAGTTGATTGGTCGGATTGAGCGGATTGATCCCCAAAGTCTGCAGAGCGTGGTACTCAAGTTGGCGCGGGAGAGGGGGTTTCTGGAAACGCTCTTCAATACGATCCAAGAGGGCGTGATTGTGACCGACGCGGATGGGCGCATTACCTATCTGAACGCCGCTGCGGGCCAACTCCTCGGCATCGATCCCGAGCGAGCGGTAGGGGAGCCGTTGTCGCACTATCTCCGCGACATCGACTGGCAGAAAATCTGGTCGGCGGACAAGAACGAGTGGCGGAAGGTGTTCACGCACGAACTGGAAGTGTTCTATCCGCAACAGCGTTTCCTTGGGTTTTACATCGTGCCCGTGGCCGACGAACAGAACTCGGTGGTGACGGGCATGGCCATCATTTTGCGCGACGTGACCGAGACGCGCCAGCGGGCGGCTACCGCTTTGGAGTCCGAGAAGCTCTCGGCGATCACGTTGCTGGCGGCGAGCGTCGCCCACGAAATTGGCAATCCACTGAATTCGTTGAACATCCATCTCCAACTCATGGAACGCGAGTTGAAGAAGTTGCCCACCGCGCAGGGTGAGCGGCTGCGGGAAGATTTGCGCGTGGCCCGCGACGAGATCGCGCGCCTCGACCAGATCATCAATCAGTTTTTGCATGCGATTCGACCCACGCAGCCGGAGCTGCAGCCGACCAGCGTAAACGAGGTGGTGGCCGAGACACTCACGTTGATGGAGCGGGAGGTTGGCGACCGCGACATCCTGGTGGAGCGGGAATTGGCGGAGGGGTTGCCGCGCATTTTGCTGGATCGCGCCCAACTCAAGCAGGCGTTCTACAACATTATCAAGAACGCACTCCAGGCAATGCGGTCGGGCGGCATCCTGCGCATTCGCACGGAAGCCGACGGCGCGCACGTCACCATTTCGTTTGTCGACAGCGGGCATGGCATCGCACCCGAACAGATCGGGCAGTTGTTCGAGCCGTACTTCACCACGAAGCAGGACGGCACTGGTCTCGGGCTGATGATCGTGCAGCGGATCGTGCGGGAACACGGCGGCACCATCGAGGTGGAAAGCGACAGGGACCGCGGCACGACGTTCCGCATCAAACTGCCCATTCACGAAAAGCGAACGCGGCTGCTGGAAGCGTCGCGTGAAGAGAGCCTGACGAGATGACAACGAAACCACCGACCATCTTGATCGTGGACGACGAGCGCAACACCCGCGAGGGACTGCAGCGCGCACTCCAAGACCGCTACGACGTCCTGCTGGCCGAAGACTCGCAGAAAGCGATGCAAACACTCGAATCCACCCCGGTCGATGTGATGCTCACCGATCTGCGCATGCCCGGGATTGATGGCATGGGTCTGTTGCGCCGGGCCATGTCCCTGACCAATCCGCCCGTGTGCATTATGATGACGGCGTACGGCTCGATCGAAAACGCCGTGCAGGCAATGCAGGCGGGCGCGTATCACTACCTGACCAAGCCGGTGAACCTCGATGAGTTGGAATTGGTCATCCAGCGGGCGCTCAACAGCCGCCGCATCGAGTCCGAGAACGTCAATCTGCACGAGCAGATCGAGCGCAAGTTTGGGCTGGAAAACATCATTGGCGAGTCACCCGCGATGCGCCAGGTGTTCGAGACGGTGCAGCAGGTGGCACCGAGCCGGGTGACGGTTCTGATCGCGGGAGAGACGGGGACCGGCAAAGAGCTGATTGCCAAGGCCATTCACAATCTCAGCCCGCGCAAGAACGGAGCGTTTGTCGCGGTGCACGCCGCAGCGCTCCCGAGTACCCTGCTGGAAAGCGAATTGTTTGGGCACGAGAAGGGCGCGTTTACGGGGGCGGTGGAACGACGGATCGGTCGGTTCGAGCTGGCGGATGGGGGAACTCTGTTCCTCGACGAGATTGGGGAGTTGGAGCCGGCGATGCAGGTCAAATTGTTGCGGGTGCTGGAAGAACGAGCGTTCGAGCGGGTCGGGGGGTCGAAAACGTTACAAGTGGATGTCCGGTTGGTCGCCGCCACCAACCGCAACTTAAAAAAGCTGGTCAGTGAGGGCAAGTTCCGCGATGATTTGTTTTATCGGCTCAGCGTAGTGACGGTTGACCTGCCGCCGCTCCGGGACCGGCGGGACGACATCCCGCTGTTCGTGAAGGCGTTTCTGGATGAGTTCGGCCGGGAGAACAACAAGCAGGTCCGCGAATTGACGACGGACGCGCTGAACATACTCCGGGCGTACGACTGGCCGGGCAACGTGCGGGAATTGCGCAACGCCATCGAGCAGATGGTGGTCTTGGCGCGAGCGGAACGGTTGACCGTACGTGACGTGCCGGCGGCCATCCGTGCGGGAGCGGACCCGAGCAAGATCAATGTGGTCCGCGCCGGAATGACCGTCGTGGACGCCGAACGGCAGTTGATCGCACAGGCGTTGACGGAGGCGGATGGGAACCGCACGAAAGCGGCCCAGAAGCTCGGCATCAGCCGGCGGACGCTGCATCGGAAACTGAAGAAGTACGGGCTTGAGAATTTGCAGGGCGAAGCGACAATCGGAGAACAGGAGCAGACACCATGGCGCGATCCGTAGCACCGGAAACGACGATCCAGACGGCGGTTTTTCAAATTGAGATTGGGCGGGGCAGAAAGATCATGCAGTGGCTGTTGTTGATCCTGCTGGCCGCGGCGTTGGGTCTCGTTTATACGGCGGGACAATTTCGCGGGCTCAACAAGCGCGAATCGATAGATATGGCCCAATTGGCGCGCAACATTGCGCACCGACAGGGTTTCACCACGTATGTCATCCGTCCGCTCAGCCTTTGGCAACTCGAGCAGCATGGTTGGAATATTCGGGACCCGAACACATGCAAGCGGCTGATCATGCAACATCCCGATATCTGCAATCCGCCGCTGTATCCGATGGTATTGGCGGGATTATTCAAGATGCTTCCCGCAAAGGTGTTGGCTTACGACGCGGCGGAACACGTCTACTACCCCGAACGTTGGGTCATCCTGCCATTCGACCAGCTTTGCCTCTTCGCGTGTGTGCTCCTCACGTATGTGTGGGCGAAGCGACTCTTTGACCGGCGCGTGGCCATCATGGCGACGTGGTTGATGTTCTTTTCCGACACACTGTGGTCGTATGGCGTGTCCGGATTGCCGACAAACTTGCTGATGCTGCTGTTCCTGCTGGCGACGTACTGTTTGTATGTCGCCGACGGCAAACTCAATCCTGCCGAGCGGTTAGAGGGCGCACCAGCTGGTCCCGCACCGGCACCGGCGACAGGCCAGGCGGTGCTTTGGGTGCTCGCCAGCGCGGTATTGGTGGGACTGTGCTTCTTGACCCGGTATCTGGCGGCATTTCTTTTGTTGCCAATGGTGATTTATGTGATGCGCATCTTTCGGGGGTGGGTGGCGGCGATGTGGGCGGCTGTCTATGTGGCGGTGTTTGCTGCGGTCATTACGCCGTGGTTGGTCCGCAACCATCGCATCTCGGGCAGTGCGTTGGGCATCGCGCAGTACGAGTTGGTTGATCGATCCGGGAAGTTTCACGGAGAAGCGTTGCCACGCTCGTACAAGCCCGACTTTCATGAAGCCTACACGTGGCGGGCGCTCTCGACAAAATTCCTGATCAACGCGCGCGTTGTACTGGTGAACAATCTGCGCCTTGTCGGCACCGATTTTCTGGTGTTGTTCTTTGGGGCCGGAGTGTTGTACGGCTTTCGTCGTCGGGATGTGTCGCGGTTGCGAGGGTTGGTGCTGGGACTGATCGTTATGGCCATCATCGCCATGTCGCTGATCGGGTCGGACCCGGAACGCAGCGGCCCGGATGTGGGCGGAGGGAACCTGCTGGTCTTGCTGTTGCCGATCATCGCGATTTACGGGACCGCCTTCTTCTATTTGCTCCTCGATCGGGTACCCTTTCGCATCAAACTGACCCGGGGCATGGCGGTTGGCGGTTTCGTGCTCTTGAACGTGTCGCCGATGATCTTCAGCTTGTTGCCGCCGCGTCAAGGCATGTTTCCCTATCCGCCCTACATGGCGCCCGTCGCGCGCACCGTCTCGTCTCAATTCGAACCCGACGCGCTGGCGTGCAGTGATCTGCCGTGGGCCGTGGCTTGGGACGGGGAACGGCGAGCCGTGTGGCTACCCCTAACCTTGGACGATTTTTACGAGATCCATGATTTCGTCGCGCCGAAGGGCTTCCAGTATCTGCTTCTCACGGCGTATATCATCGACGCACGACCGCAAACGGAGGTGGCCAAGGGCGAGTATAAGGGATGGGAAGTCTTCTTGCGCGGCCAGATACCGGCGAGTTTCCCCCTCAAGGCCTACAGCCCGTTGCCACCGGACAACGAGCAGGTTCTTCTGGCCGACCGTGCCCGTTGGGCAAACCAGAAGAACACGGCGACCGAGCTGGAAAGCAATCCGTTCACCATACCCGGTTTGACCAATGGCCCCGCGTCTTCCCCGGGAACGACGAAACCGTCGCCAGGTTCGACCAGCGCAAGACCCGCGCCGGCGGCACACTAGGGAAACGAACCAAGCTGCGGATTGGCAACCCTCTCACCGCACCGACTTGTGAGGTTTACCCCGGTTCCGAGACCCGGGCCCTGCCCCGATTTGGCTTCGTGAGGGGGGACGAACCCAACCAAAAAATCCAAAACAAAAAGTCCCAACCACCCGTCCCACAAGCTCATCCATACGCATTTCTAATTCCAGAAGCTTGGGTTCGTTTCGCAAAAAGCGCCTTTTTTGCCCAAGCCCATTGGTCCCGGGCACAGGGGCACTATACACGGCGCCCGAGCCTGCACGGAGCAAAGTCGAAGTGCCCGCCGCTCGTTCCTCGTCCCCATCCCCTTGCTTCCCTATTTCAAAGCCGAATGTGGCACCAGCCACATGAGACGCGGCCACGTCGTATCCCAGGTCGCAAATCAGCACACCTCGGCCTCCTTTTCAAGGAACAACTCTTCCTATCGGAGAAACGATATCATGGCGCGATAACCGGGTCAACCCTAAAGCCGAGCTGCGACAGCAGTGAGACGCGGCCTCGTCGTATCCGTGGCCGCAATCGCCGCCCGATCCTCTTCATACGTAGCCTGACGTTACGGGCGCTTGCGCTTGAGGAAGGCGATGAGGGAGACGCCGCCGAGTGCGGCCAGCAGAAACGTGGATGGCTCGGGAATGAATTCGAACATGAAATTGTCCATGATGACGAAATTGTATTCGGGCACGGGGGTAAAAGCAGGCTGGCCGCCATAAGAGTCGAAATAGAGACGGTCGATGTCGAGAAAGTTGAACGTGAACAGAGTTGCATTGTTGACGCTGACGACCTTGGTTTCGTCGTATACCAGATTGGTGCCACTGAACCCCTGCACCTCGATATTGAGGTTGCTGTTCCATGCACCCGTAAAATACGCGCTCAGGAAATTAAAATTGGTGCCGGGTGAATCAATCTCGGCGGGATTACCGAACCCGTTGTAGGCGACATTAGAAGCCGACACCATCCCGTAATAGTAGCCGCTCGTTCCGTTAACAACGGCATCGCGAACGGCGTTTACCACGAACATATTGCTCCATGTCAGGCCTTCATAGCCATTCGGAATGTTAGTGCTGACCCGCCCGGTTGACGTTTGAGAGAGATCGTCAAATGTGACGACCGTTCTGCGAGCGCCCGGAAATCACAGGGAGGCTTACGAGGGCGAAGAAGGCGAGCGGTAGCGGGCATAATCTATTCTTCATATCAAACGTCCTTTCGCCTTCTCTGTGAGAAGGGTAGCAGGAAGCGCCCCGCAAATCCAGATAATTCCGGGCCCTCCGTCGCGTTTGGGGCGACGAATCCCAAACGAGGGCGGGTGATGCGCCTGGCTCTCCGGTGAATTCATTCTGTGTCCGGCTCACTGAATCTTGCCTACGAGTGAAAAGCACTTGGCGCTAGGACAAACGGCATTCGTGATATTGAGATTTGCAAAAGAGCAATCCACCTGACTGGTAGTGACGGGGTTTATGCCGCTCGGGTTAGCTCGGTCGCCCTGACTATCGTACGCGCACGAGCCACTCGCGCTGAAGGTGTACACGTTGCCAACCGTTACGGTGCCAACGGCGATGCCCTGGTAGTTGGTGGCCAGCACGGGCACGTTCGAGCAGATGACCACAGAATTCGAGCCGAGGATCGTCGCACTATACCACCCTCCCCCTCCCGCCGCCCCGTAGTTAAAGTTATCCGTATTGAAATACAGGTAGAGCGTCCCGCTGCAGTGCGCTGTAAACGTGCCGTTGGTTCCGAGTTGAACCTCGCGCTGGCACCGGGTACAGAACTGCACCGGGCCCGCCGGGGTGTCCTGGCTGACCTGATTTGTCGTACCACCGCTCAGCCCATTGCCGATCTGACCGTAGGAATTGTCGCCCCAACCCCAATAGTGATTGGTTCCCCCGTCCACCGTCATCGCCAGGCTATGATAGCCGCGCGGATTGGCGCTGACCAATACCGCGTTGGTGATGCCGCCCACCAACATCGGGAGGTCGGTGTGAGCGAGCGAATGCGAATCGGGATGGCGCGCATCGCGGCTGCGTCTCCCCGCACTGATTGTGAATAATTTCACAAGTTCCGCGCCGTGTCAAGGCAAGACACCCGCATCCCACGAATTTCCCGGTCCGGTACGACCGAAATGAACCGGGGATTTCGCTTTCGCGAGCGGCGCGGCGCGGCTATAGTGGCCCCGCGCGTATCCACGGAACATGAAACCGGCAGCGGCATTCTCGATCGGTTTATGGACGGGGGCGGCGGTCATCGCCGCCGTCGGCCTGTTTACCATGCAGCAATTTGGGCGGGCGCATGGCGGCGCGGCGTCGGTGACGGATTCCAATCTCGTCGCCGCCAGCGAACAGGTCCAACTTCTGGAACAGGACAATGCCCGGCTCAACGCGGAAGTGCAGCGTCTCAAGGAGACGGCGGCGGCGCTGAAGAGCAACCTGGAAGAAAAGTCCGCGTTGGAAACCCGCCGCCGGATTCCATTCCGGGTTCCGTCCCCGGACGCGGAGATTCCGCCTCCCCCGTCGGGTGTCTCCAGCAATTGGATGGAACAAGCCGTGGCCAGTGCCGATGTCGGTGCGTTGCCCGAATTGGAGAAAGCCGCGGGTCGAAACAATCACCGCGCCCTGGAAGCGATCGCGCTGCTGGCGGACCGCGACCAGTCGGCCACGCTCACCCGCGTGTGGCGTTCGGGCGCGCTGACGCTGCCCAATCAGGTGGATGCGACACGCTACCTCGCCGCCACGATGGAGGTCAACCCCGACGCCGAGCAACTGCTGCGCGCACTGGCCAGCTACCCTAATACAGATTCGCGCCTGCTCTATGCAGCCATCGACGGTCTGGCGAACCCCGGGTTTCCGGTGAGTTTTGGACGCGAACTGCCGGTCCCCGCCCCGCCGCATTTCAAACCGGATTACGCAGCGCGGATGCGAATGTTGGAAAGCCTGCGATCGTCCTTTACGGACGACAATCTGCGCGCCTATATCGACCAGGCGAAGGCCGAACTGCAAGCCCGTTGGGCGGAGACAAGCCCGGCGTCGCCGTAATGCGCCGTCGTCCGAATAAGGGATTGCGCGGACGCGGCGAGATGTGTCACGATTTGGATTCGGCAAACACAAGGAGGTCCGTGCAAGCTACCGTGCGCTATTTGTCGGCGCGCCACGAAGGTGTTGCCACGCGGGAACAGTATTGCGCCGTTGAGACCCTGAATCGGATGGTGCCCGGCCGGTGAATCGACGCATTCAAAAGCTGGTGGCCGTGATAGCCCTGGTGGTCATTGGGGTGAGCTTCGGCCTGCTGGCGTTGCTGCGGGTTCAGGAGGCGAAGGAGTTCCGCCGTCCATATCCCGTGCAGACTTACGGCGGGACGAACTATGTCGTGCAATTGACGGAAGTCGTCGTGGGCAAGACCGAGACCGATTGCGTGCTGATCGTGTACCTGCGGTTGGAAAACCCGAATCCGTACGACGTGATCTTGAGCCGCCGCTGGTTTGTTCTCGCGGATCACGCCAAGGATTACTATCTGCCCTCGACCACCGGCACGCAGACAGAATTGATCAAACTACCCGCCAAGGGTGTCTTAGATCGAGAGATGCTCAGTTTCACGGTCCCAGACGACGCTTTTGTTGGGGCTGTGGCGCTGTTGGTGGGCCGGGAATATATGATTTTGTTGAAGGACAAGGAACCGTTCGAGGTGCGGCTGCGTAACGGAGAGTTCCGCTCGTTCCAGCGACGCCACTGGTAGACATCGAAGCTTCAAACGCTTATGTGGAAAAGAATCAAGTTCTACTCGGTCAGCGCGATCATCCTCGCGCTGGGCGGTGCCTGCCTCTACTTGTACTACTTCGGCGGCCGACAGACAGTAATCCGTCGTGTGGTGGACGCGCCGGCGGTCGTCCGGGAAATCCAGGAACTGAGCGAATTGGTCACGGTGAGATACAGCATCCAAAAAGTTGTCGGCCTGGAAGAGGACAAGGTGCCGTTCGGCTCTGAGCGGATCCTGCTGATGGTGCAAGGGGATGTCCTTGGCGGCGTGGATCTGTCGTTATTGTCCACGAACGATGTCCAGGTGGCTGCCGACGGCGTGGTCACCGCCCGGCTTCCGCAACCGAAGGTCATGCATGTGTATGTGGACGAAAAACAAACCCGGGTGTGGGACCGCTCCAAGACATGGTGGACGCCGTGGGAGCCCTACGATCCCGAACTCGAGCAAAAGGCCCGGCTGGCCGCGTTGGAAGCGATCCAGGCCGCCGCAGTGCAGATGGGGATTCTCAGCAATGCCCAGGACAACGCCGAGAACACCGTCCGGAAACTGCTCCATGCCGGCGGTGTGGAGTCGGTGCGGTTCGTGACCTCGGGGAATAGTAATGCGCTTGCGCCATAGGGCTACATTTTCCGGGTGGGACATTTGCGCCGGCTGTTGTAACCTTTGGGCTGGTACCCACGTCTAATACTGGAATACGCTTCAACGGAGAATCACGAACGGTGGAAGGAACGATGGCGAATACGACGAAACGACGTTCTTGGAAACGATGGGGACTGATAGCGGGGATCGTCCTGTTGATCGGGCTTGTGATTTGGTACGTAAAGTTCCGCAGGGACAGCGCGCCCCAATACGTGACCGCCGCCGTCACCCGCGGCGACATGACGCAACTCGTCACCGCCGCGGGCCAGCTCAACCCCGTGACCAACGTTCAAGTGGGTTGTCAAATCTCGGGAACGATCGCCAAACTGTACGCGGACTTTAATACGCCGGTGACGAATGGACAACTGGTCGCGGAGATCGACCCGCGTATCTATCAGGCCAACCTCCATTCGGCTGAGGGGGACCTCGCCAACGCCGAAGCGGCCCTGGAACTGGCGAGTGTGAACGCGCGTCGCTCGAAGGAATTGTTGGCCAACCGGCTCATTCCCCAATCGGACGACGACCAGGCCGTGGCCACCCTTCACCAAGCGGAGGCGACTGTGCAAATCAAGCGCGCCGCCGTGGAGCTGGCGAAGGCGAATCTGCAGTATTGCACGATTTATTCGCCAGTGGACGGCATGGTGATTTCCCGCAACGTCGATGTCGGGCAGACAGTGGCAGCGAGCTTTAACGCGCCCACGCTGTTCGTCGTCGCGAACGATCTGGCCAAAATGCAGATCGATACCAATGTCGGCGAGTCTGATATCGGTGGTGTGGAGGAAAAGCAGAAGGTGGATTTTACTGTGGATGCGTTTGCGAATCGGACGTTCCACGGCATCGTCGTGCAAGTTCGGAACTCGCCGACCAACGTCCAGAATGTCGTCAGCTATGACACCGTCATCGGGGTCAATAACGCTGATTTGAAACTCAAGCCCGGCATGACGGCCAACGTTTCGATTATTGTCGCCGAGCGCAGTAATGCGCTCCGGATCCCCAACGCGGCGCTACGCTTCCGTCCTCCAGAATCGACGACGAATGCGCCGCCGGCAGGGGCGACGGCCGGTGGCGGCCCATCCGCGGGCAACGCTCCTTCCGGCCAACATCCGAAGGGGGAACATCGCTCGACGCGGCCTGTGTACGTTTTAAAGGGCGGCAAACTCGAGCCAGTTCAAGTCAAGATAGGTATCACCGATGGGATTTATACCGAGATCACCGACGGTCTGAGCGAAAGCAACAACGTGGTCACGTTCGCCTCATTCAAACAGGGCAGCACTTCGTCGCAGGCGAACAATCCATTCGGCATGAGGCGATTCTGAGGAGGCGAGGCGCGTGACGGCCGTCATCAGACTCGAGAATGTGCATAAGACCTACCACACGGGCGAGGTGGAGGTGCTGGCTGTGCGTGGCGTCACCCTGGAGATCGCCCCGGGCGAATTCGTGGCCATCATGGGCGCCAGCGGCTCGGGTAAATCCACGATGATGAACATCATTGGCTGTCTCGACCGGCCCACAGAGGGATCGTATTTTTTGGATGGCGTCGATGTTTCCCATCTGGACCGCGACGAACTGGCCGCCATCCGCAACAAGAAACTGGGGTTTGTCTTCCAGGGGTTCAACCTGTTGTCGCGCACGTCGGCACTGGAAAATGTCGAACTCCCAATGTTGTACACACACGACCGCCTCAGCTCCGCGGTGCAGCGCGAGCACGCGATTCGCGCGCTGCAAATCGTCGGTCTGGCCGACCGCGCGGATCATTATCCCAATCAACTCTCCGGTGGCCAACAGCAGCGGGTCGCGATTGCCCGGGGGCTGGTCAACCATCCGGCGGTATTGCTGGCCGACGAACCGACGGGTAATCTGGATACGCGCACGAGCGTGGAAGTCATGGGGGTGTTCCAAAAACTCAACGAGGCGGGCATCACGATTGTCATGGTAACGCACGAACTCGATATCGCGGCGTTTACGAAGCGCAACGTGATCATGCGCGACGGCTTGGTGGTCAACGACACGCTGGTCGAGCGCCGGTCGGTTGCCGAAGAGGCACTCCGACGCTTGGAGCAGGCGCAGCAAGCCGTGAAACTTTCCGCATGAGAATCACCGCGACACTGCGAATGGCCCTGCGCGCGCTCCGGCGCAACAAGATGCGCTCGACGCTGACCGCGCTGGGCATCATCATCGGCGTCGGCGCGGTCATTGCCATGGTCGGGATCGGCAATGGCGCGAAGTCGCAGGTCGAATCGCAAATCGCCAGCCTGGGGCAGAACGTCGTCCTCGTGTTTGCGGGGAATTGGTCCAGCAGCGGGGTGCGCAGCGGCTGGGGCGGCGCCGGCACGATGACCGTCGACGATGCGCTGGCGATTGCCCGCGAAGTGCCGGGAGTGATCAGCGTCAGCCCGGAGGTGCGCGACCATCAGCAGATTCTCGCCGAAGGGCAGAACTGGTACACGACAATCCTCGGGGAGGGACCTGACTATCTGGATATCCGCGAGTGGCCGCTTCAGGACGGCGCGATGTTTACCGACCAGGACGTGCGTGGGACCACCAAGGTCTGCGTCATTGGGAAGACCATTGTCACCCAGCTTTTCCCCAACGAGACTCCGGTCGGCAAGACGCTGCGCATCCGCGACATTCCTTTCAAAGTGCTCGGGGTCCTGTCTCCCAAGGGGCTTTCGGTCATGGGCACCGATCAGGATGATGTCGTGGTTATCCCCTACACCAGCGAAATGAAGCGTGTCTCCAAACGCACCAACCTGGGTTCGATCAATGTGCAATCCGCCTCACCCGATTTCTCCGAAAGCGTGCAAAAGAGCATTGCGGAGCTGCTCCGGCAACGTCATCGCCTCGGATCGGGCCGCGACGATGATTTCACAATCCGTGGACAACAGGAGATCGCGGACGCCGCGACGGCGACCACCCGCATCATGACCGTGCTGCTCGGGGCCATTGCCAGCGTATCGCTGATCGTCGGCGGTATCGGCATCATGAACATCATGCTCGTCAGCGTCACCGAACGCACGCGGGAGATTGGAATCCGTATGGCGGTTGGGGCCCATGGTCGCGACATCCTGTTGCAATTCCTCATCGAAGCGATCACGCTCAGTTCGCTGGGCGGAGTGATCGGGATTGCCATGGGAATCGGCTCGGCGAAGTTGTTGTCCGCCATCGCGGGGTGGCCCACGCTGGTCTCGGTGAGCTCGGTGGTGCTGGCGTTTTTGTTCAGCGCCGCCGTCGGCGTGTTTTTTGGTTATTACCCGGCCCAGAAAGCTTCTCGTCTCGACCCGATCGACGCCCTACGTTATGAATAAATCCATGATTTTCACTTTTCGCTCGACAGCCCTGAAACCGTGCCTTGCTGGAGTGGCCCTGCTGTTGACGGTGTCCATCGCCCGCGGCGATGGCACCAACCAGGCGAAGTCACTGACGTTGCAGGAGTGCATCGAACGCGCATTGGAAAACAATTTGGAGATCAAGTTCCAGCGCGTCACACCGACCATCCAGACGTGGGGTGTCATGGGCGCGCAGGGCGTGTACGACCCGGTTCTTTCGGGCGGCATTAACAACCAGAGTACCACCACCTGGCTGTCATCCTCGGATGCGCAGGGGTTGGGGTTGACGAACATCACCCAAAGAACCAAGAGTTGGTTGGCGAATGCCGATCTCAGCGGGAAACTGCCGACCGGCGCAACCTACGATTTTTCGGCCCTTGGCGATCACAGCTACGGCAATTCGTTCAGCAACGCATTCAACACATTCAGCGGGGACACCGGCGTTACCCTGACACAACCGTTGCTGAAAAACTTCGGGTTCGGGGTCAATGCGGCAACCATCCGTATTGCCCGGGAGAACCGGACGATCGCCATCCAGAACTTTGTTCAATTCGTGATGAACACCGTCAGCAACGTTGCCACCGCCTATTATGAGCTGGTGTATGCCATCGAGAATCACAGGGCCTCAGTGGAGAACCGCGAACTGGCCCGGGAATTACTCGATCAGAACCGCATCCAGGAACGGGTCGGCACGATGTCGCCACTGGACGTGATACAAGCCGAGGCGGGCGTGGCCGAGAGCGAGCAAAGCGTCATCACCACCGCGCGCGCGATCAAGGACAACGAGAACACACTGAAACGGCTCATTTGCCAGCAGGTCTCGGAATTTGGAGGGATGTCGTTGGTGCCGGTGGATTATCCGCCCGTGGAAATGATCGCGCTGGACGTGGCCGAGAGCACGCGCCGGGCACTGGAGACGCGCGCTGATTACCAGAGCGCCATGCATGCCTTGGATTCCCAGAACATCACCGTTCAGTTCAACCGCAACCAGCTCTGGCCGGAAGTGAACCTGACCGGCACGTACAACTTGAACGGCTTGGGGCACGACTTCAATAGCTTTGGCGACAACCTGACCAGCACCCGGAGCCCATTCTGGAACGTTGGCGTCATTATCTCGGTGCCGCTGGGCAACCGCCAGGCGCGCGCCAACTATCACATGGCGAAATTGGACGCTGATCAGTTGTTGCTGAGCCTCAAGTCCCTGGAGCAAGATATCGTTGTGGCGGTGGATGACGCGGTCGGCCACGTGGAAACCAATTTGAAAAGCGTCGAAGCCGCGCGCGCGGCCACGCGTCTCGCCCAGGAATCGCTCGACGCGGAAAAGAAGAAACTTCAGGCGGGCACGTCCACGACGTTTCTCGTGTTGCAGGCGCAAACGCAACTGGCCACCGCCCGCGTGGCCCAGATCCGCGCGGAGGCGGATTACCACGAGTCACTCGTGGCATTGGACCTGGCGGAAGGCACCATTCTGGCGAAGAACAACATCGTTCTCGACGAGAAGTATTAGGAAACCGCCGTGCATCCCGAGTTTATCCGCCTCGGCCCGCTCGATATCCACACCTACGGCGTGTTCGTGGCCATCGGATTCATCCTCGGGCTGGCCGTGGCGACCCGGCGTGCCCGCCATGAAGGCGTCGACCCGGAACGAATCACCGATTTGGGCGCGTGGCTGATCATTGCGGGGATGCTGGGGGGCAAACTGTTTCACATCATTTTTTTCTGGAACGATTTCATCTCAGCCTGGCATGAGGAAGGTGTGCGCTCGCTGCGGGAGGGATTTGTCTTTTACGGCGGGTTTATTGTGGCATCGCTCACGGCGGTGACGTACACGACCGTAAAGAAGCTGCCGTTCTTTCGAGTGGCCGATATCTTTGCGCCTTCGATCGCGCTGGGGCACGCCTTTGGCCGCATGGGGTGTTTCTTCAATGGGTGTTGTTACGGCAAACCGTGTTCGCTGCCGTGGGCGGTGACATTTCCGCCGCCGCACCTCATGGCCGGCATCCCGGTGCATCCCACGGAGATTTACGAGGCGCTGGGGAATCTCGCCATTTTCGCCGGACTCAGCGCGGTCTATCGCCACAAACGCGCGGATGGCCAGATTTGGTGGCTCTACGTGCTGAGTTACGGCGTCTTGCGTTTCATCGTGGAATTCTTTCGTGGCGACTACGACACACATTACTTCGGCGTTCTGACCCTGGGACATCTCGTCGCGATAGTGATGATCGCGGTCGCGGCGGTCGCCCTGGCCCTGCTTCCACGGCGCGTCGAATTGCGCGCCGCGTGATGGGTTGATTTAACTTTGAAAGCGGTGCGCTTCCCTGTAGGTTTCGCGCCATGCCGGTTTTCGAGTTCAGGGCGGGTTTGTAGATCGGTGAGACGATGCCATCGCACGTTGTTTCAGATGAAGCCGCGGGGGTGCGCCTCGACCAATTTCTGCGGCGAGTATTGCCCGAGCATTCACGGGCGTTCCTGCAGAAGTTGATCGAGCAAGGCGATGTTCGAGTCAACGGCAAGCCGAGCAAGCCGAGTCATACCGTGCGCGCGGGTGATGAGATCGGCATTGAGATTCCGCCGCCGCGTCCACTCGAAGCGCGACCCGAGGAAATCCCGCTCGACGTTCTTTTTGAAGACACCGACCTGATTGTGGTGAACAAGCCGGCGGGATTGGTGGTGCATCCGGCGGCGGGGAATCAGGAACACACATTGGTGAACGCGTTGTTGCATCATTGTCGCGGCGGGCTGGCGGGCATTGGCGGCGTGGAACGGCCGGGCATCGTCCATCGGCTCGACAAGGGCACGAGCGGGTGCATTGTCGTGGCCAAGACGGATTTCGCGCACCAGGCGTTGGTGGCGCAGTTCAAATCGCGCGGCGTGAAGAAGATTTATCGGGCGGTGTGTTGGGGAAAACTGGAGCGGCCGAGCGGTCGCATCGAGACAGTGATTGGCCGTAGCGAGCGCGACCGCAAGAAGATGTCCGCGCGTGTGGCGCGGGGCCGACAGGCCGTGACGGATTACCATGTGCTGAAACAATTTCCGGACTTCGCGCAGGTGGAGTTGCACATTCACACGGGACGTACGCACCAGATACGGGTGCACATGGCGCACATCGGCCATCCCGTGGTGGGTGACACGACGTATGGGCGCAAAATGGAGATTGGGAATGCGAAATCCACAATCTCGGTTGCCCGGTTGATGTTGCACGCTTATAAACTGGGGTTCACGCACCCGCGGACGCAGCAGTTTGTCGAGTTTACCGCGCCGGTGCCGGAGGATATGGTGAAATTGTGTCAGACCTGAACAACATCATCGACGAAACAATCAAGGCGCTTGAAGACATGAAACGTTCCGGCGTGACGCATGTTGACGTATCGCGCGAGACATTGGAGGAGTTGGGGAAACCCGTTGTCGTCTCGTCTGTCCCGGGCGGCAAGGTTGGACGGGTCGCCGAGACGGCGGCCGCCACACCATCGGGAGTTGTCGCCGAACTGGCGGCGATCGAGGCGCGGGCGAAAGCGTGCGTGAAATGCGGCGAACTGTCGCGATGCCGGCACAGTGTCGTATTCGGCGTCGGAAATCCGCGCGCAGAAATCATGTTCGTCGGCGAAGCGCCGGGACGCGACGAAGACATGCAGGGTGAACCGTTCGTTGGACGCGCCGGCGAGTTGCTCACCAAGATCATCGCGGCGATGGGGTTCAAGCGCGAGGACGTGTACATCGCCAACGTGCTGAAATGTCGTCCACCGGAGAACCGCACGCCGCTGCCCGACGAAATCGCGAATTGCCTGCCGTATTTGTTGTCGCAGATCGAACTCATCAAACCGAAACTCATCGTGGCCCTCGGCGCGACGGCGGTGCGTGCATTGCTTGACGTGCACCTCGGCATCACCAAAATGCGCGGCCACTGGTACACGTTCCGCGACATCCCCATCATGCCCACCTTCCATCCCGCCTACCTGCTCCGCAATCCCCCCGCGAAAAAGGAAGTGTGGGAGGATATGAAGGCGGTGCTGGAGAAGCTGGGACGGCCGGTGCCGAAGGGTCGGTGAGATGGGTTTCTACGGTGGCTCCGCAGTCCCCTTGGAATCTCAGAGCAGCGCCAGACCTTGCTGAAGCGACGGATAGGCCAGTTGCGTGAGCAACTCACGTTTCATCCGCGAGGTGTCAGCGACGCTGGAAACCATGCCGATTTTGATGAAGTCGCGCGTGAGCGGAGATTTTGTTCCGAAGACCGACGCGAAAGTTTCACAGGTTGAGCCGGCCAGGGGAAACATCCAGCGCGGACAGCGCCACGGTTTCGGATAGCCCCAGTGGACGGCCAGGGTATCGAGGAATTCCTGTAAAGTTACCGGTTGGTCGTCAGCGACATTGTAAACACCCGAAACGTGCGCGCCTTCAATGGCGGCGGTGACAGCTTTCAGGAAGTCCGGCAATGCCAGCAGGTGCTCCCAAGTGGGCTCGCGCCATGTCGCCACCAATCGGTGCCGCAACAGCCATCGCGCAGCCTCGATCATCAGCACGCCTCGACCGTAAATCATGCCGGCACGTAGTGACACGGGAATGGTCCCACCATCCCGGCAGGTTTCGAATAAATATCGCTCGGCAGCCAACCGTGTCTGAGCGTGAACAGAATTTGGCTGACTATCGAGTCGTTCTGTCGCTGGCCTGTCGGGAAATGTCTCGCCCTCCACGTGCGGGAAACTGATCAGGATGATTTTGCGTACGCGCGCGCTCCGGGCGGCAAGGACGAGATTTTTCACATAACCCAGGTTGGTTCGTGGAAGGAATTCTTCGGGATTCGGCGCGAACAGAACTCCGGCGAAATGAACGATACAATCGATATCGCGGCAGGCATCCGGGCAGCGTTGCTGGATTGCCCAGGTCTGCGCGGCAAACCGATACATTTGGGAAATCAGAGATGGAGAACGGCAGTTCGCGTCTGTGAATAAGCAGGCGCAATTGATGCGGACGAGAACGCAGTTCACGGGCAAGGAATGAACCCAAATTTCCAGCGGCGCCTGTAATCAAGACTTTCACTGAAGCACGTTAGCCCATCGTTGAAAGAAGGTCGCGCCGATTTTTTTTGGAGGGTCGGCAGATAGGCGCGGGAATTGAGTTTGATGGCGGAGCCGTCTATTCCTGCGGATTGGAGTTCGTCGGCAAAGGTGGCGAGAGGCGTGGCGCCACGCGGAAGATCGAAGATGTCGCCGTGCCAGTGGAATGCCATGGAGGGAACCTGGTTCCCCTGAAAATGGCATATTTGGAGGCAAAGTCGGTAAGTGTGATGCTGGATAATGCTAACATGTTTGGATGGCTTTTCCGTTGCCAAGGGGGTAGCTTATCGTGCTGTGCAACGGGTATTGATCACCGGCGGGGCAGGATTCATCGGATCGCACCTGGCAGAGGCATTGGTGACGGAGGGCAAGGAGGTTTTCGTCATCGACGACCTGAGCACGGGTTCGGTCGCGAACATCGCCCACTTGCAGGGCAATCCCAAATTCCATTTCACGAAGGGATCCATCCTCAGCAGCGACATACTTGAACCACTAATCGATCAGGTTGAGTTCATCTATCACCTGGCGGCGGCAGTCGGCGTGGAACTGGTGGTGCGCAGCCCGGTGTTCACCATCGAGAACAACATCGGTGGCACGGAGAACGTGCTGGCGGCGGCGGCAAAGCGCAGAATAGGCCTGTTACTGACCTCAACATCAGAGGTGTACGGCAAAAGCGTGCATGATCGCTTTCGGGAAGACGACGATCTGCTGATAGGTCCGCCGACGTTCGCGCGCTGGAGTTATGCGTGTTCCAAGCTGTTGGACGAATTCCTGACGCTGGCGTATTGGCGTGAGAAAATGATGCCCGTTTTCGTCGTACGGCTGTTCAATACCGTCGGGCCGAGGCAAACAGGGCGCTACGGGATGGTGATGCCGCGGTTTGTGCAGGCCGCGCTGCACGACGAGCCGATCCTGATTCACGGGGACGGCAAGCAGACGCGCTGTTTTTGTCACGTGACGGACGTGGTGCGGGCGTTGGTCGCACTGCCCAATCAAATGCGGGCCGTTGGGCAGGTTTACAACATCGGCAGCACCGAGGAAGTATCGATTCTGGAGCTGGCACAACGAGTCAAACGGCTGACAGAAAGTCGATCGGAGTTGCGGCTTGATTCCGTACGAGCAGGCGTACGCGAAAGGCTTTGAGGACATGCGCCGGCGGGTGCCGAGCACTGACAAGTTGTACCAATTGACGGGGTGGCGACCGACGAAATCGTTGGATGAGATTTTGCGGTTGATGATTGAGTTTCAGCGGGAGGTGGACGCGCAAGTGGTTGAACGCCAAGGGAACTGAACCGTTGCTTTTAGGGACGTCGTGTGATATACAACTGGCAGAGTAGCGCAATGGTATGGGCTATGCTTCCGTATGAGAATGTGGCAAGAGAGTTTGGCCGTGAGTGATTCACGTGATATGACCAGCGACTCGAGAGAGATTGTGATGAACTCGGCGCTGTACCGCGAGTTTTTGGCCGAGCGCGATGAGATCCTGCGTCACAAGTGGCTGGAGAGCGAGAAGGCGGGGTACGACATCGGCTTTGAGCGCGCACTACTGGATTGGATCGTGAAACACCGGTCGAACTGGCGCAAGTCCCGAAAGCAATCACGCTTGTAGTCGGGTAAAGACGTTTGATGCACCCTTGGGTTGGCACTGAGAGGCCAACCAGAAGCCGAAATAGAAGATCGAATCAATTCGGGATTATGCACTTGACAAAGGTAGGCTCTCATGCGATATTTAGGGCATGAAAAAGAACCTTTTGCCAACGCCAGACAATCTGACGCTCGACGAAATCATGCAGCGGTTTTCGACCGACGAAACGGCGCGTGAATACCTAGAGTCGATTCTGTGGCCGGACGGCCCGGTTTGCCCGCACTGCAAAAATGCCGACGCAAAACACATCTGGCCGATTGCGGCGAACACCGACAAGAAGGTGCGGGCCGGTCTTTATCAGTGCGGCAAGTGCGATAAGCAATTCACCGTCACCATCGGCACGATATTCGAGGACTCACACATCCCGATTCGCAAGTGGGTCGTGGCGTGGTATCTGATTTCAGCGTCTAAGAAGGGCATTAGCTCGCTGCAAATCCAGCGCATCCTTGGACTTGGTAGTTATCGGAGCGCCCTGTTTATGATGCACCGAATTCGCCATGCACTACGCGACCCAGACGTACAGGACAAGCTCACCGGCATCGTGGAGTCTGACGAGACGTACATTGGCGGGCGCACGACGGGCAAAGGCCGTCACTACATGGGCAACAAAGTGCCGGTGGTTGCCTTGGTGGAACGCGGTGGCCGGGTGCGTTCACAGGTCATGCGGCACGTCACCGGAAAGAATCTCAAAGCCGTTCTGCGAAGCCACGTAGAACCAACGGCCACGATTATGACGGACGAGCTTCCGGGATACCGGAAAGCCACAAAGGGTTTTGCCGCGCATCATGCCGTGAATCACTCTGCGGGTGAATACGCTCGCGGTCTGGCGCACGTCAACGGTGCGGAATCGTTTTTCTCGCTTCTCAAACGTGGGGTCGTTGGCACGTTCCATCATGTCAGCGAGCAACACCTGCCCTTGTACTTGGCCGAGTTCAATCACCGTCACGACCACCGCAAGGTGACAGATGGTGAACGCACCGTAAGGGGTTTGAAGAAAGCTACGGGCAAGCGGTTGACCTACAAAGAGCCAGTTTCCCGGTAAATTGTCCGGACAAATTATTCTTGATTCCTAAATAAACGGGCATATACTGTGCTCGGTTACAGTGATGCGGGCGACGAGAATTGAACTCGCACGGAGCATTTGTCCTTGATGAGAGGGGCTCCACTGGCTTCCAAGGCCAGCGCGTCTACCAGTTCCGCCACACCCGCGTATGTAGCAGGGAGACCTCGAAGCTGTCCATGAGGGATACGAGGTCTCCCTGACTTTTTAAGATGTTTGCTTCACATATTTAGCGGGCCTCCGCCCCTTTCCCCGGCTCCAACACTCGAATTTTCTTGGGTTCCTCATGTGCCCATTTCCACACGATTGCACCTAGCGTATTGGCATTGTAATCCTTGCCGTCGGTTGTGCCCTTAACTCGGTCGATGACTTGTTTGACGGTGAACGCTGCATCAAAGCTGTCCAACGCCACCTCGACGGCTTTACGCAACCGGGCGCTCTTGGTTGTTGAGTGACCGTTGCCCCGGCTCGGTTGCGCGGGAAGCAATTCCGGGTGAGGGGCCTGCTGGTCTAGCGAACGTATCACCCGGTCAACAGCGGTCAGATTGCCGCGCATTTCGGCTGCGTAGTCTTCAAGTTGCTTTTTCAGTGCTGCCTTTTCCGTTGCGTTCATGGCACTCCCTTCTTGTTGTGTACCAGTACCAGATTTTCGCCAATAGTGCAACACAAAATCTTTCGGCATAGAAAGCGAAACGAAGGGTGGGCATAGCAAAGCTCCACGCTGGACAGGCTAGACATTCAGCGGAATCAGGTGGTAGAGTGCGATTATGCAAAAGAAGCCCAGCGCGCCCTCAAAAACTGAGTCGCGTTTTGACGACCTGATGCGCTCCGTGATGCGCGTAAAGCCAGAAAAGAAGAAGGCGGCAGCACGTCGAAAAAAGCCATGATACGCAACCCCAACGCGATTCGTGCGCCATTACATCCGTCGGACACCGAGACGCAAACCTTCGGATGCCGTCACACGAACCCGGATATTTGCGCCAACAATTCAGTCCCGAAGAAGTGCGCTTTCGTATGCAAGGATAACATCTGTCGGGCGGTTCCAAACTCATGGGCGAAACATTTTCAAAAGCTCAAGAAAGCCAAAAAGACCCGTGCCCCTATTCGTCCTTAAACAGCCGACCATCCAGCGGCGGGCTCTGTGGGTCGGGAAGATAAAAAACATAAGCGGCAGCTTCGGTGCTGATTCCTCCAAACTTGAGCGTGAACTGACTGAAGAAATCTCCGCCGAAGAACTGCCCGCTATACTCGACCATCTCCGTATCTGCGGAGCCATACCGGAATCCTACGGGCATGACAGCACGGAGGAAAAGCTCTATTCAAAGTACACCGACACGCTATTGATGTTCGCCTTCAAACGGCTCGGAATCCAGAGCAACGTGTTAACCGAACGCGCCGATTCAGCAGACGTTGAGTGCGTGACAAATAATTTCAGCTTCGTGGCCGATGCCAAAGCCTTCCGTCTGAGTCGCACAGCCAAAAACCAAAAGGATTTCAAGGTTCAGGCGATGGATGGATGGCGAAGACACAGAAACCACTCCACACGCGTCACACAAGGTGTGGAATTTAGGCAAATGGGATGATTTCCCTCGACATTTGAGGTGTTGGCCGGTCTGACGCGTTAAGACTTTTGGGTTTAATTCACATGGCGCGGCGTTCAACAATTAGGGTTCGTTTGCTGGGCTGTCCCATAGATCTATCTCAAACCCGGCAGATAGGCTTGTTCTGGCTGGGCCAGGTAGCGGAAGTGACCGTTGGCTGTCCCATAGCAGCGCAGTAAACTCAGCACATCCCATTTTTTCCACAGGGCGGCGCGGATCAAGGTGAAGAGGCGGCTGAAGCTGTGGCTCCAATCCGCCAGAAAGGCCAGATAGCGCAGGAGTAGATAGACCAGCAGCGCGGTCCACACCTGCCAGCGCACGGCGTTGGCGCTGGTGCCGAGGAAATCGGCCAATTGCAACGTCTGCTTGATCTGCTTGAAGAACACTTCGATCTGCCAACGGCAGCGATACAACTCGACAATGCTGGTGGCGCTCCATTCCAGGTTGTTGGTCAGGAATTCCATTTCCACTTCCCGACCGTCCACCTCGACGAGCGCGATAATCCGCCGCAGCTCCACCGGGTAGTCGGCCAAGGTGGTGGGCGTTTGTAGTTGGATCAAGTCATCGCGCAGGATTTTGCCCGCCGCACCGTGCTGAAAACACCGCACCACCAGGAAACTCAAGTTCTCCTTGGCGCGGGTGACCCAAAACACCTCGCGCATGGACAGGTCGGCCAGATGCTCGAAGTCCACGTACGCCTTGTCAAATATGACGATTTCACCCGCTTTGACGCCCGCACACAGTTCCCGTGCCCGTTTGGCGTCGTTGTGCCGGGCGGTGTCCACGATGGCAAAGAGCGGCAGGAAACTTTGCAGGTCCAATCGCAGATGACACTTGGCGGCGGCCTTGCGTCGGCGATGCTTGGCCCAATCCAGGCACGAGGCGATCAAGGGGATGGTGGTTGAATCCACCAGATGAATCGTGCGCTTGAACTTCCGGGCAAACCGCTGGCCCGCCCGACCGCTGACGAAGCCCGGAGACTGGTTGCCCAAATGTTCCAACACCGACCAGAAGAGTTGCTCGGCCATTTGTGCCGGGCGCACCTTGTTGGCGTGGGAGAGAGTATTGCGGTTGGGCGGGGTGGCCCCACGCAGACTGGACAGTGGCCCCGAGTGCAAACCCAGCGCGTCGCAGACATCGTTGAGGCCGATGCTGTGAGTGAGTTGGGCATACATCAGGGCGACCAGATGACTCCAGGGGCTGAAGGTGCGGGCTTTGTCTTGGACCCCGGTAGCCCGCGCCAGCTTGGGTACCAGGAAGTCAGGAATGAAGTTGCAAATCTGCCGCAGGAGGTTCAATTTTGCGGCGGCTGGAATGTTCTTGTTGTGCTTTTTCATCCCTGCCGTGTGGCAGGGCTACACGAGACATTCCAGCTTTTTTCAAAACCCTATGGGATGGCTGTGAAACAGATTGTTGTAGATGTTGGCGCTCGGCGCCGTCTCCAAGTAAATGCAGCCGCTTCCCTGCTCGTTGGTGTGGGTCGTGTGCCACTGGTTGAAGCAGATGTTAATGTTCGGCCCGTTGCTGACTCCGCCGGTGCCGTTGGTGACGTGGAAGATCGAGTCTTGGTGCGGCGGTCCACCGTAGCCCGTCCAGTAGTACGTCGAATAGGCCCAACCGAATCCGCTGAACGTATTGTTCGAAATCGTCAGATAATCCAGCAGGGCCGGTCCCTGGTCGTTCGGTCCCGCCAGATTGATGCCCCAGACAGTGTAATCATGGAAATAGTTGCCGACAATGAGATCGTTCGTCGACGTGCCCATGGAAGAGCCACCGTAGGCAAAATTAATCGCCGTATGACATTTTGTGAACTCACAGTTGAGGATTTTCACTCCAATTGCATCGTCGAAAGATATTGCCTGGCTGCTAGGACGGCTGTCGCCGCTCGCGACCGTATTCGCATTTACTGGTGCTTGGTCAGACCAAAGCCCGATGTCATGGAAGTAGCAATTTGAAATCACAGCGTTTTGTAGCAGGGATTGGTTCACCCAAATGCCGTAACCGTTCCGGCCCGGGAAGCAGGCCTGGCCGATCAGTTCCGTGGTCAGCGACTGACCGTTGCTGAACGTGAACACCACGCCGTTGGTGTAGATGCCGGTGCCCGGTGTTGGGCCGAACGTCACAGACACCTGTGTCGTGGCACCCGTTGGAACCGTGAAAATCGGAGTCCCTGCCGTGAACGGCCCTCCCTGGACCGTCATCGTGCCCGTGACAGCCAGTGTGCCTCCGTTGGAAATATAGGTGTATTCCGTGTCGGTCTGGTTGGTGAACGCATTGCATACAATCGGGATCGCAAAATTCTCCGGGTTCAACTGGAAGTACACTGGCCCGTTGCTGGCCGTCACGGAATAAGCCGTGCCCGTTGGTGTGCCAGGTGCAGGCAGAGACGTGATACCTCCTATTGGGCCGAATTCCAGATCGTTAAAAACCAGATTGCTAACGTTCCCAAGGGTGTAAAACGCTACCACGTAAGTGTTCGTTTGACCATCCGTAAAGATGACTCGATTTGTAGTCCCCCAGTTTGTGCTGGTTGCATATGTAATCGGCTCGTAACTGCTGCCAGACCAATTCAAGTTGATACCTTCGGTGTACAGCCCGTCCCAGCTGCCAACGAGCTTGTATGTGGAACCGCCTTTAAAGAAGATCGTCGTCCCCGGCGGAACATCGACCACCTTGCCCGGCCCAACTCCTGGGGGGGCGGTAGGGTCGCCCGGGCAATGCTGCCAAGCCGAGGCCATACTTGTGCCATTACTGAAGTCATTGCCACCGACGTAGTCCACGTAGTACTGGGAGGGGCCGATGGTGATATTTGTGCAAACAGTAGCAACGCAGGACGCCGAATTCGACAGGGTTACGCATATGGTCGCGGTGCCGGGGCTGCCGGCGGTCCAGATAGCGGTGGTGGTGTTGGTGCCGCCGGTGATGGTGCCGTTGGAAACGGACCACGAGTAGCTGACGCCGGAGTTGGAGGACGGTATTGAGGCAATGTTGTTGGTGGTGCCCGAAGCGACTGCGGTTGGCGTGGTGATGAAGCTAACGGGATTAAAGCCACACGCGTAATCGTTGGAATTGCTCAGTCCACTTCCATCGGCGTCACAACTCGCACACGATTGGCTGTTGGTGGTCGTTCCGATGCCGAAATACTCCTGTCGCCACCAATTCGGGATGCCGTCGCCAACGGTAGACGTGTTGTAGCTGGCGAGGACTTCATTGCTGGACAGCGCCTGATCGTAGATGCGGATCTCGCCGATGTCGCCGCCAAAATTGCACCCGCCGTTCGTGTCGCGGTAGGCCAGCCGGAGCGGCGTCGTCCACGAGAAAATACCGTGCACGTCCGGTTGCGTTGCGACCCTCTGTCCATCGACATACAGAGTGGAGTTGGAGCCATCCCACGTGCCAGTCACCTGGTGCCAGTTCCCGTCGAACAAGCCCATGTAGGCGAGCAACAGATCCCCCCAGTGCATGTCCAGCCCGATCGAATTATGACCGTTATAGACTGAGTTGGTATAGATGCCGATGTCGGCCAGGCTATTGAATCCGATATCATCACCGAGTGTGGAAATGATGGCCGGGTTCTGCCCGTAGGCCGAGACAGCGGAAAACCACGCTTCAATGGTGTACGCACTGATGGTTTCGTGAAACGGCAGCTCGGTCTGGACGTAGTTTTGACCATCGAAGGTCAGCGCGCCGGAAGTAACCCCGTTGGTCCACGTGGGGGGCGAATTGCCGAGCAGGATGCCACAGTGGCCGTTGCCGCTGACATCCCCCACGAATGCGCCGGTGCCTTCGTCGAACATCCACCAAGCGATCAGATTCGTGGGCATCGTAAGCCCGCTCGGCAGGAGCGGGTTGGTGTCGTTTTGGTACTCCTGCGAGTTGGGAATCCGGTTTCCGTTAGGATCGCAGGTGGCGCAAGACACGCCGTTGGTGGTTGTGCCGCTGCCGAAGTACCTCAGCCGCCACCAATCCGGGATGCCGTCGCCGATGGTGTCGGCGTTATAATTCGTGGCTACTTCGTCGCCGGAGAGCGCGCGGCTGTAAATGCGGACCTCGCCGATTTGCCCGCCGTAACGGCAGCCGCCGTTCGTGTCACGGTAGGCCAGCCGCAGCGGCGTCGTCCAAGTGAAAGCGGCGTGCACATCGCTTTGCGTGGCGACCAATTGGCCGTCGACATACAGGCTGGAGGTGGTGCCGTCCCAAACGCCAGCCACGTGGTGCCAATTGCCGTCGATCAAGCCCACGGGGGCGGTCAACAGGTCCCCCCAGTGCAAGTCCAGCCCGATTGAATTACCGTTAGGGGCTGAGTTCGTATAGATGACGATGTCCGCCAGGCTATTGAATCCGATATCATCGCCCAGTGTCGATAGAATCGCGGGGTTTTCGCCGTAAACGGACGTGGCGGCGAACCACGCTTCGATGGTGAAGGCGCTGATGGTTTGGTTGAACGCCTGGTCGCTCTGTACGTAGTTCTGGGAGCCGTCGAAGGTCAGCGCGCCGGAAGTAACTCCGTTAGCCCACGTGGGCAGTGGATTGCCGAGCAGCCTGCCGCTGTTGCCGTTGCCGCTGGCATCTTCGACGTTTGTGCCAATGCCTTCACCGAATATCCACCAGACAATCAGGTCAGCCGGTGGAGAATTTGTCAGGGATTGCGAGGACGCCATCGAACCGAGCATCGCGGCTGTGGCGCCGGGGAGATTGGGGCTGCCGGCAAGGGGCGCGGCGTTGGTCCCGCCGAGCGGAAAGGCGGGCACGGAAGTCTGGAGCGGCGGAGCAGAAGAATTCGTCTGCCCCCAGATGGTCGATTGAGCCGGCAGATTTGTCGATGCGGCAGGGTCGACCGCCCATGCCTGTATCCCAAGAACGAGGAGGAGGGCCACAGCAGAAACCGTTCGTCCACCTCCAACGCACTTCCCTGTCGTCTTCATCGCAGCCTCCACAATTCTCTCGCAACGTTTCTCTAAACGTCAGCTTCCAGATCGGGATGGCGCGCATCGCGGCTACGTCTCCTCCGACGCTTGTGAATAATTTCACAATCTTGGCATGATGTCAATACGCTTGTACGACATTCCGACACATGCCCCGTGTTCAACACAGGACGTGATCTCTAACAATTCATGCAAGAATCCGTGCGATGTGTCAGCGCTCTGAACCGGGATGTTCGACCACTATGGGGAATAGAAATGCGGCGACTTCACATGCAATGGTAGTCACCATGCGATCCCATGACTAGGCGCACAGTTCGAACGCCTATTGCGCCGATGGGTCCTACCCACTCTGGCTCGCTATCTCAGGAAACAGCGCTCGGGCGGCTCGTGCTGTACAAGGCGTTCCGCGCTACCGCTGTGGTCTGCCTTGACAGCGCCGCCCGTCCGCTGTGGTGGGCTTGTAGGGTTTGGCGTACACGAACCCGTGCCCGGCTCGGACCAGAAGCTGCATGACCAATTGTGAATAACTCTCGTGGAATGATTTGCCTCCACAGTGGACATTTTTGGCCGTGCTCGTACCTCTCGGAATTCTGCATTCACGGTTTGTGTGCGCTGACTTCGCCATGATCGCTTGCGTTACGCGTAATCTTGAGAGCCCAAGAAGAAAGTCTTCAGCGGCATCGCGTCCACCGGCGTTCGCCCGCGTCCCCGAGCCCCTTTAAGCCCCGATTCTCCGCGCGGATGAGACCAACTTCGTAGCGATCAGGAATCGTGCTCGGCGCCACGGCAGGGGGCAAGGCGGGGCACTGCGGAGATTCTCGGCAGAAAGATCGGGATGTGGCGTCGTAGGATTGTGGCCGGTGGCGGATACTATGATTTCCGCTTGCGGGCACGATTTCCCCTCACGATCAAAAACCTTTGGAAACGGGACGAAAGCTCGAGTTCCACGCCCGGTTTGCTAGGCTTTCGTAGTTGTGAAGAGCGCGCAGACAAGAGAAAGAGATTCTAACCGGCTCGCTTCCATCGCCCGGCGCGTTTGCTGGTGGCAGTCGGCCGACGCAACGCTTGAAGACGCACCGCGCTTTCTCTGCCAAGTCATGGTGTTCGGAACGTGGGATGATATTTGTTTTGCCGTTGATCATTATGGGGAAACCGCATTCCGCGAAGCATTACGATCTGCCCCACCCGGCCTCTTTGACAATCGTTCCTGGCATTACTGGCACCACCGGCTGCACCTTCTCCCTGTTCCCCCCTTGCCCCAGCGTTTCATCCCGGCATGAGGCCGGGTCTCGACATTTTCTCTGCCGCGCAGCAAGGCTTGCGACCAGCGCTTTCGCCAGCAAGCACGCATCGGTCTATGTTGGTAACAACGCAGCCACCGCCGGGTCTACTGCGAACGCCTCGTGCAACTTCCATAGTTCGCGCAGCCAGTCGATCAAGCCGTCGAGGGTTCTAACTTGCTCACCTCGGGTGTACCAACTTTCGCTGCGGACATCGCCAGCGCAAAGCGGGGCCGTTCCGCCTGCTTGCGAATGCGCTCATCTGCGGTACACTGTTATCTATGCAGGAGGACGAATGAAGACCACGTTTACGGCCCTGACCATGGCCGCATTGTTCGGCATCGCCACCACCGCCACCGCCTGGTTGGGGGATTCCCAGGACGCCCTGATCCAGCGCTACGGAAAAGCCAAACTCGCGGAGTTGACCACCGGCAACATTCCCGCGCAAAAGGGCTACTACGCCGAACTCAAGGAGAACTTCAGCACCAATACCAGCCTGATCGACTGGACGGGCACGAACTACAACGAGGTCGGTTACGGCATGGATCTCGTCGAAACCCGCAGCCGCTACACATTTGAGAAGGACGGCCTCAAGATCATCACGTACATCGGCAACGCCGGCGAGAAATACAATGGCGCCGATTTTTCCGACCGTTCGGCCCGTGAGATCATCAAGTCCGGCAGCGTTTGGGAAAAGGACAAGAGCGGCGATCAATTCCGCCGGTCCGTGCCGCTTTCGCCGTCCGTCATCGACGCGTTCCTGGAAAACAACAAGGGCGACTCGACCTGGCCCAATGCCTGGCAGCCGTCCGCCGTCCCCGGTACCTGGCGCAAACGGACTGCCGACAAAATGCGCATGGCGATCGCCCACGGCACTTCCGACCACGAGATCTTCCAGCTCGAAGTTCGGATGGTGGATGATTTGACCCGGGCCGAGGAGTGATCGCCCCTTTGTCGGGCCGGGCCGGGTCAACTCGCCGTCGGCACCGGCGTTTCCACTCCGGCCGTCGCTTGCTCTGATGCCGGACCCGCGGGTGCTGGCCACGGTTGCGCCAGCAACTCGTCCGTCAACGAACGGTAACACTGCGCCGCATACGACCCCGGATCGTACGTCGTAATCGGCTTCCCAAAACTCGGCGCCTCGGCCAGGCGCACCGTCCGCGGGATTACCGTCTTGTACACTTTACCGGGAAAATGGTTGCGCACCTCCACCGCCACCTGCTGCGCCAGGTTTGTCCGCCCGTCGTACATCGTCAGCACGATCCCCTGCAACTCCAGCGACGGATTGGCGCCGCTGTCGCGGATCTGTTGCAGCACCCGCGTGATCACCGCCAGCCCTTCCAACGCAAAATACTCGGCCTGCATCGGCACCAACACGCTGTCCACCGCCGCCAGCGCGTTCATCGTCAAAATCCCCAGCGACGGCGGACAATCCACAATGATGAACTCGTACCGCTGCATCCCCTGGATCGGCGTCAACGCAAACTGCAACCGCTGCAAATAATTCTCCGCCCGCGCCACGTCCACTTCCGCCACCGCCAGATCGACTTCGCTGGGAATGACCTCCAGGTTCTCGTGACCGCCCGGGCGAATCGAATCCGCCAGTTGCGCCCCGCCCATCAGCGCCTTGTACACGCTCCCGCCCGACAGTTTCTCCAGCCCCAGCGCGCTCGTCGCGTTCGCCTGCGGATCCAGATCGAGCAACAACGTCCGTTTTCCCCGTTCCGCAAGACACGCCGCGAGACTGACGGCTGTGGTGGTCTTGCCAACGCCCCCCTTCTGATTGGCCAGCGCGATACTGCGCGTACTCATCCATCGCCTTATAGCCCAAATTCGCCCCCTTCGGCAAGGCTGTTATAGGCGCCGTCACAGACTTCCCCCGGCTTGGTGGCGCGAGCGTCCCTGTTTGCGGGCTTTGGTCGTGCCGGTGCCGAACTTCTCCGCGGCAACACACGCTTTCATGTGGGGAATGCAAGCGGGGCGGAGTTGACGACGGGAAACTGCTCGATTTGCCAGTACCGGAATGCTACTGGTAGGAACATGGCCCCGGAACCCGGCCTCAATTCGCGTCCGTCAGCCCAGCGTGTCTTCACGCGGCTGACATGGCTCGGCATTTTCCTCGTGCTGCTGGTGGCGGGCCAGGGGTGCGGCAACAGCCAGTCAGCCAGAGACGAGGCCGCGAGAGAGCAGTCAGAGAGAGCCTTCGAGAGAGGCTTGGAAGCGGCTCGCCGGCATGATGATGATGTCGCCATTGCTGAGTTCAGCGAAGCGATCCGGCTCCAAACGAATTATTCCATGGCCTATTACAACCGAGCCAACGTCTACGGCGACAAAGGCGATTATGACAAGGCCATCGGCGATTACACCGACGCCATCCGTTTCGAACCGGATTATATCGCGGCGTACAACGACCGCGGCAATGCCTACGGCTACAAAGGCGACTGGGACAAGGCCATTGCCGACGAAAATGAAGCCATCCGGCTCAACCCGAATTTCGTGGAGGCCTACTACGCCCGGGGGATCTTCTCCGCCCACAAAGGCGTTTATGACAAGGCCGTTGGCGATTACACCGAAGCCATCCGGCTCAAGCCGGATTTCGTCGAGGCCTACGTCAACCTCGCCTGGCTGTTGGCTGTCTGCCCCGACGTCAATGCGCGGAACGGGGAGTACGCCGTCGACTACGCGTTGAAGGCGTGTGAACTCTCCGCATGGAAGGACGATTCCATACTCGGCACGCTGGCGGCGGCCTGCGCCGAGGCGGGCCGGTTTGACGCCGCCGTCAAATGGCAACACAAATATCTGGAATCCCACTACCTGGAATCCAATCCGTCAAACGATACACTGGAGAAAGCCCGCCAGCGGCTCAGTCTGTACGAACAGAAGAGGCCGTATCACGAAGAGAAAATGT
>CAVQMY010000053.1:0-11962 GCA_963713705.1 uncultured Verrucomicrobiae bacterium | reverse complement strand
CGCCCGCGGATGCGCCTTCTCGTACACCTTCTTCAATCGCTCCGGCGTGATGTGGGTGTAGATCTGAGTCGTGGAAAGATTGGCGTGGCCGAGAAGTTCCTGGACGCTGCGGAGATCGGCACCGGCATCGAGCATGTGCGTGGCGAAACTGTGACGGAGTTTGTGTGGCGTCAGTGACGGATCAAGTCCCGCGGCGATCAGATATTTCTTTAACATTCGCTGGATGCTGCGCGCGGTCAGTCGGTTCCCGAATCTGTTCACAAACAGCGGCCCGCGCGTGCTCCGCGCCCGTAATTGGAGATACTTCTGCAGCGCGTCGATCGCCGGACCGCCGAGCGTCGCCAGCCGCTCCTTCTTGCCCTTGCCGCGAACCCGCACGACTTCGCCAAGCACGTCCACGTCGTCATCGTTGAGTTGGACGAGTTCGTGAATACGCATCCCGGCGCTGTACAGTGTTTCCAGAATCGCCTTGTCGCGCCATGCCGAAAGCCCGTCCTTCGCCTTGCCTTTCAAGGGCGCTTCCAACAGCGCTTCCACCTGCTGGATCGTCAGAAATTTCGGCAGTTTCCGCGTCTTCTTCGGCAAGGGTCAGTCCCACGACCGGGTTCTGTTTCACCCGCTCGGTGCGCACCAGCCATTTGAACAAACTTCGCAACGCCGACATCTTGAGATGGATCGTCGCGCGATCGAATTTCCGCTCGTTGAGGTGAACCAGGTATCCGCGGAGATGAAACGGATCGACCCTCCGCCAATCGCACTCCTGTCGGTACTTCTCCCCGAACCAGACGGCAAACGCCGCGATGTCGGCAGAGTAATTGCGGAGGGTCAGCGTCGAGGCATCGCGCTCGATGCGGAGATAATTGAGAAACTCTTCGGTCAGCGCGTCCGTTACGCGGCCAACGGCGCCAGTTTTTTGATGTTCTTGCACTTCGGATAAGCCGAGCAGCCGAGAAATTCACCGAAGCGTCCACGGCGCTTCACCATCGGCGAGCCGCACTTCTCGCATTTCTCATCGGTCATTACCGGCTCTTCCTTGGGCGGAGCCGGCGGCGCCTTGTCTTTCAAGTCATCCGGCAACGGCTTCGCATTGCGGCATTTGGGGTAACCCGAACACGCCAGGAATGGCCCGCGTCGGCTGTTGCGGATCAACATCGGCGAACCGCACTTCTCGCACTTGATGTCGGTCGCCACCGGCTGCGGCTTCTCGATAACGGTGATCTTGCCCTCTGCATCCCGCGCGAACGATTTCGCGTTCTTGCATTCTGGATAGCCGGAACAGGCGAGAAACTCACCGCGTTTGCCGGCTTTGATGACCATCGGCAAACCGCACTTTTCGCACTTAATGCCGGTTTCTTCCTTCTCCACGACCTGAATGCTCCCGTCCTCCGCGCGTTTGAAGTTCTTCGTATTCTTGCACTTTGGGTACGCCGAGCAAGCCAGAAATTCGCCGTTCTTGCCGCCCCGGATATTCAATATCTCCCCGCACAGCTCGCACTTGATGTCCGTCGGGATCGGCTTGGGCCGCACGTCCTCCATATTGTCCGTCGCGGCTTTCAACGTCGGCTCGAAATCCTTGTAGAAGTCGCCGAGCATGTGGTGCCACTCGACTTTCCCCTCCTCGATCTCGTCGAGCAACTCCTCCATCTGCGCCGTGAACTGCACGTCGAGCAATTTCGCGAAGTGTTTGACGAGAACGTCGGTCGTGACCTCGCCGAGTTGCGTCGGCGTAAGACGGCCCTTCTCCTTCAAGACGTAGTGCCGCTTCTGGATCGTCGCAATCGTCGGCGCATAGGTGCTGGGCCGGCCGATGCCCAGTTCTTCCAGAGCCTTCACCAGCGTCGCTTCGCTGAACCGCGGTGGCGGTTCTGTAAAATGTTGCTCGGGGTGGAGCTTGATCAGTTGCAACCGCTCGTTCTCGCTCAGCGGCGGCAGCTTCTTGTTTTCCTCCTCCTCCGATGGCTTCTCGCGCTCGGCCTTCTTCTCCGCCTCTTCCTCGACGCCGTAAATCTTCAACCACCCCGCGAACACCACTTCGGTTGCCGTCGCGCGGAACAGGAAAGTCTTCGCGTCTCGTCGCGCGTCGATATCAATGCTCGTCACCTTCATCTCGGCGGGCGTCATCTGGCTCGCGACAAACCGCTCCCAAATCAGCTTGTAGAGCCGGAACTGGTCGTGATCGAGATACGACCGCACGCTGTCCGGCGTCCGGCGCACCGAGGTCGGACGGACCGCTTCATGCGCTCCTTGCGAGTCCTTCTTCGACCTGTAAAAATTCGGCGTCTCCGGCGCGTAGTCCGGCCCGATGGTGTCACGGATAAAGGCCAGCGCCTCGGCTTGCGCTTCCTTCGACACGTTGAACGAGTCGGTACGCATGTAGGTGATCAACCCGACCGAGCCCTCGTCGCCGATATCCATGCCTTCATACAGCTGCTGCGCGACCATCATCGTCTTCGACGTGCCCATGCCCAACGCCTTCGACGCGGATTGCTGCAGGGTGCTCGTCGTGAACGGCGGCGGCGCGCTTCGCTTCTTCGGCTTGATGTCGATCTTGGCGACCTTGTATTCGCACTGCTGCAGGTCGGACAAAATCCCGTCCGCTTGCTCTTTGCTTCCAATAATGACCGTGTCAGCCTTCGCCTCGCCGTTGGGTGACTTGACCTTTTTGTCTCCCACCTGGATCAGCCGCGCCAGGAAATGGTCCTTCGGATCGACCAGCTTCCGCAACTCGGCCTCGACCGACCAATACTCCTGCGGCTTGAACGCGCGGATTTCGCGTTCGCGGTCCACGACCAGCCGCACCGCGACGGATTGCACCCGCCCGGCGCTCAGGCCGCGCGCCACCCGCTTGTTCAGCAACGGCGAAATCTTGTATCCGACGATGCGGTCGAGAATCCGCCGCGCCTGCTGCGAATCGACCAGCTTCATGTCCACCTGCCCCGGGTGGTCGAACGCCGCTCGCACCGCGTTCTTGGTAATCTCGTTGAATTGGACGCGGAAAAACTCCGGGCCGTTCCGCTTGCTCTTCAAAAGTTCCTGCAAATGCCAGGCAATCGCTTCGCCTTCACGGTCGGGGTCGGATGCCAGGTAAATTGTCTCGGCGTCCTTCGCCGCCTGTTTCAGATCATTGACGACCTGGCCCTTCTTCTTGGATACCTGATACGTCGGCTCGAAATTGTTTTCGATCTCCACGCCAAACTTGCGCTCCGGCAAATCGCGCACGTGTCCCATGGACGCCTTCACGCTGAAGTCCGATCCCAAATACTTGTTGATCGTCTTCGCTTTCGCGGGGGACTCAACTATGACCAGTTTTTTCGCCATATTCTCTTATTTTTCGCCATCACGGCTTGAAGGCCGAGTTGCGCACGTACAACTTTCCCGGCAATTGCCGCACCAGCCGTTTCATCTCTAACGACAATAAGGTTGCGGAAACACACGCCGTTGTCAAACCGCTGGCCCGAATGATCTCGTCAATGGCCGTTTCCTCCCGGCCCACTTGCGCCATCACTTTTGCCTCCAGCTCGCTCAACACCAAAGCAGGTTTGGTTCCTCCGCCCTCGGTTGCCGCCTCGGCCTGTTCGGTGGCCCTTTTTGGCAACAGGTACTCAAATTCTCCCAGTATGTCCTCCACATCCTCGGTCAATTTTGCGCCATCCTTGATCAATTTGTTCGTTCCCCTGGACAAAATTGAGTCGGCCCGCCCCGGCACCGCGAACACCTGCCGCCCCTGCTCCGCCGCCTGGTTGGCCGTAATCAGCGCCCCGCTCTTCAGGTTCGCCTCGACCACCACCGTGCCCAGCGACCAACCGCTTATGATGCGGTTTCGCATCGGAAAGTTCTGCTTATCTGGCTTCACGCCAAACGGGAATTCCGTCACCACCGCGCCACCTTTCTCGACAATCTCGTTCGCCAGCTTCTCGTTTTCTGCCGGATACACGATGTCGATTCCGCAGCCGATCACCGCCACCGTCCGCCCCTTCGCTTGCAGCGCCCCGTTGTGCGCCGCCGTATCGATTCCCCGTGCCAGGCCGCTCACCACCGTCACGCCAAGGCGACCCAATTGATACGCCAACTTTCGCGCCATGTCCTGCCCGTACAACGTCGTCCGTCGCGAACCGACAACCGCAATCGCCAGGGCATCGCGTTCCGAGAGCGTTCCCTTCACATATAGGATGATTGGCGGGTCGTAAACTTCCCGCAGGTTCTTGGGATACTCCGGGTCATCCCGGGTCACGACGTGCACCGCCGCTTTTTCGATTCGTGCCAACTCTCCATCGAGATCGACTTTTTCACGCCAACTGATAATGCTTCGCGCGACTTCGTCTCCCACGCCCTCAACCTGCATCAGTTCGGCCTTCGTCGCCGAGAGGATCGCCTGCGGCTCGCTAAACCGGTCCAGCAGCGCGCGGACACGAATCGGTCCGACCCCGTCGACCATGTTGAGTGCGATGTACGCTTCGCGCGAAGTCATACGCGCTTCCACTGCGGACAAAGCCGCGACCTCTTTATGCCGCCGCCTTCTTGATGCGGCGCTTCCACCCGAATTCCATCTGCGGCTCTTTCAGCAACTCGTAATTCTTCAGCAGCCGCAACGTTTGCAGGAGGTCCGATTTCTGGTAGTTGCGATTCGTCGCTACGCTCGCAATCAACTCCTGCAGAATCGACCGAAACGCGATCACGCCATCGACCCCCTTCGACCGCAACAACTCGATGCTCCGCTGTCGGGTCTTGTTGTCCCGTGGCAACCCCGGCACGATCAACAGCTTTACCAACCCGTCGCTCCCCACGAGCCGTTGCGCTTCGTCAACGGCCCGCTTCTCCACAGACCGGAAAATCTTCGGCTGATGCGCCAGCACGCCCGGTGCGAAAATCTCCGTGTGCCAGCCTTTCACAGCCACGATGGCTCGTGAAACCTGCGACAGTGTCTTCGACGTAATTTCAAATTCCGGCGGCATCGCCCCCGGCGCCGCCCGCGGGTTCAGCACAATCAAATCCACTTCCTCGTCGGCGCTTTTCTGCCGCGTCTGCACGATGTATTTGCGCCGCTGGCACACGAGGAACCCGTGCAACTCGAAGAACTCGCGGACAATGCCTTCGTCAACGGCAGACATCCACAGCCTCCGCAAGGTCCGCGTCCGTGACCGCGTTCGAAACCACGGCCTCGCCGAGCCGCTTCAGCAGCACAAACAGCAGCTTGCCGTTGCGCGCCTTCTTGTCGAGCCGCGCGGTCGCCAGCAATTCCTCCAGCTTGAAACTGCCCCCCAGCCGGGTCGGCAAACCGCTGGCGGCAAGCAAATCGCTCAGCCGCTTGGCTTCCGCGTCGGTCAAACCGGCCCGCTTGACCGACATCCGTACGCCACAGCACATCCCCATGGAGATGGCTTCGCCGTGCAACAACCCCACGTATTCCGACAGCGCCTCCATCGCGTGGCCCAGCGTGTGGCCAAAATTCAAAATTGCCCGCAGTCCCGACTCGCGCTCGTCCGCGCTGACCACCTCGGCCTTGATCTCACAGCACCGCCGTACCACATGGGTCACCGCCGCCGGGTGGAGCGCCAGCACCTGCTTGTATTCCCGTTCCAACCACTCAAAAAACTCCGCGTCGCGGATCGCCCCGTGCTTGATCACTTCCGCGAAGCCCGAACGCAATTCGCGCCCGGGCAAGGTCGCGAGCGTGTCGGTGTCCGCGAGAACAAGTTTGGGTTGGTAAAACGCGCCCACAAGGTTTTTGCCCTGCGGCAGGTTCACGCCCACTTTGCCGCCGACCGAGCTGTCGACTTGCGCGAGCAGACTCGTCGGCATTTGCACCAGCGCCAGACCGCGTAAATAGCTCGCCGCCACAAAACCGGCCAAATCTCCCACCACGCCGCCCCCGAGGGCGATGACGAACGATTGGCGATCCAACCCCAGCGACGGCAGCTTCTCGAAAAGTCGAATGGCCTGGCGCAACGATTTCGAAGCCTCGCCCGCTGGCACGCTGAGCACTTTGACGGTGATCCCACTTTTGCCAAGCGCTTCGCGCAGTGGACCTGCGTAACGAGGCTCAACATTGGTGTCGGTGATGATCACGCCATGCTTGCCCAACTTGAGTGACTGCAGATGCTCCACCGCTTGCGACAGCAATCCGCTGCCGATCAGAATATCATAGCTGCGCTCACCCAGGTCGACGCGCACCCGCTGGGGGGGGCCTTTGGCTTTCGATTCCATGGATTCGCGGGATTACAACCCGCCCCCCAAGCCTTGTCAACCTTGAATCGAATCCGCACTCACCCGCACAACACGCCGCGAACGCTCCGTCACCTTGAACAGATCGGCAATTCGATGCCCGACGACCCACGCGATGCGGCCATCTGCCGCGCACACCAACGGCACCCGACCACGGCGCCGCCGCGGCACTTTCTCATCCACAAAGAAGTCCTGTAGCTTCTTCGCCTCGCTCATGCCGAGCGGTTGGAATCGGTCGCCGTTTTCCCATGTGCGTACGAACAGTCCGTCCCCGAGCGCGTCGGCGTCGAACCGCTCGCCCGCCTCGCCGATCACGAATTTCACGCCGAGTTCGCTGATCGTCGTTTCTCCGCACAAGCTCAACGGCCAGCGGCCCCGCACCGGCTCCAGCTCTCGTCGGCTGGCTTTCTGCAGCCACTCGTACTCGCGGTACACCACCAGTTCGTACGGCAAATCGACCTCCGCACTGGGCGAATCCCCCAGCGCCGCATGACGGACCGCCTCGATTTGGTCGAAGGTAAACCTCGGCCCGCTCTCGGCGTCGCCACCCAGCCAAAAGCGCAACACCCGCCGCTGGATGGCCACCGGACAGTTCGCCAGCGCTTTCACGTTCACCGCGTCGTTCTGGCAAACCGTCATGTAAAACCGCTGGGCGACGTGATGCAGGAGATAGAAATCCTCGTCGCGCAAGATTTCCGCGGTATGAAGCAACACCTCGCGGATCGCGGGATTGAAGTCGCGTTCCAGCAACGGCAATAGCTCGTGGCGGATGCGATTGCGCGTGAACCGCGTGTCGGCATTGGACGCGTCTTCCCGGTACGACAGTTTCGCGGCGGCCAGATATTCCAAAATCTCGGCCCGCCGCACTTTCAACAAGGGTCGAATCACACGGAGCGGGCCAAACTGGCGTTCGGGCCAGATGCCCACCAGTCCCGGTACGCCCGCGCCCCGCAACAATCGCAGCAGAAACGTTTCCGCTTGATCGTCCGCCGTATGCGCCAGGGCCAGCTTCTGGATGCCCGTTTGCGCCGCGACGTTGGCGAAGAATTCCTGGCGCGCACGACGGGCGCCGTCTTCATCGCCGGCCACTTTTCGCCACTCAATCGTATTCGTTAACCCGTATCGCGCGGCCAGATCGCGCACAAATTCTGCGTCCGCGTCGCTCGCCGGCCCACGTAGTTGATGATTCAAGTGGCACACGTGCGGCCGCCAGCCGGATTTGACGAGTGCGTCCAGAAGAGCCACGGAATCTGGTCCGCCGGACACACCAACGAGGAGTGTTTCGCCCGGCTCGAGCATTTTCGCCAGAGCCGCTTGAATTTTCAACAGCATGACTTCTCTTTAGGAAGGCCGGATTTCTTTCAATCCGCCCATGTACGGCAGTAACGCTTCGGGGATTTTCACGCTGCCGTCCGCCTGCTGATGCGTTTCCATCAGCGCCACGAACAACCGCGCCAGCGCCGTGCCGCTGCCGTTGAGGATGTGCGGGAATTTGTTTTCGCCGTCCGCGGTCTTGAACCGCAGGTTCAGCCGGCGCGCCTGGAAATCCTCGCAGTTCGAGCAGCTCGACACTTCGAGATAGCTCCCCTGCCCCGGCGCCCACACTTCGATGTCGTAAGTCTTCGCGCTGGCAAATCCCATGTCGCCCGTGCAAAGCAGCATGACGCGATAATGCAGGCCGAGCAATTGCAAAACGTTCTCCGCGTTGGCCACCATCTTTTCCAATTCATCGTAGCCGTCTCCGGCTTCACGATCTTGATCATCTCCACCTTGTCGAACTGATGCACGCGAATCATCCCGCGCGTGCCGACGCCCGCCGCGCCCGCCTCGCCTCGAAAACACGGCGTGTAAGCGCAATAATAAATCGGCAACTGGTCTTCCTTCAAAATTTCTTCGCGATGAATGTTCGCCACCGGCGTCTCGGCGGTCGGCACGAGATACATTTCCTCGTCCCGCAACCGGTACATGTCCTCCTCGAACTTTGGAAATTGTCCCGTCGCCGATCATCGCATTGCGGTTGACCAGAAACGGCGGCGACACTTCCGTGAACCCGTGCTCGCGCGTGTGCAAATCGAGCAGCAATTGATCAACGCCCGCTCCAGCCGCGCGCCCCAGCTCGTGTAAAGAATGAAACCGCTGCCGGAAATTTTCGCCGCGCGCGCGAAATCCAAAATGCCGAGTTGTTCCCCGATGTCCCAATGCGCTTTTACCGGAAACGCGAATTTCGGCGCTTCACCCCAACGCCGCACTTCGGGATTGTCGGCGGCAGTAGTGCCAATCGGCACGCTCTCGTGTGGCAGGTTCGGCAGTACGAGCCTAACGCCTTGGATCGCTTCCTCAAGACTCGGAAGCTGAACCTCCCTCTGAGCGATCTCCTCGCCTACTTGCTTTGTTCTCGCCAAGTATGTGGATGCGTCTTCTCCCTTTGACTTCAGCTGCCCAACCTTCTTGCTGTATGCGTTCAGCTCGGCTCTTAGATTCCCAACCTGTTCGATTAGGCTGCGTAGCTTCTTGTCGTTGGCGATGAGCCCTGCTAGCGAGTTTTCGTCGCCACGCCCGCGCGTGGCCAAGCGTTCGCGCACGAAATCCGGTTTTTCCCGAATGAGTTTGATGTCGAGCATGGCAGCGGATGATAAAGCGATGCGCCCGCGAGAGCAAGCGCGTCACGAACCGACAATACGCGGCACCGCTGCCATGGCTTCCGCCAGTTTTTCGGGCTGTTTGCCGCCGGCTTGGGCGGTGTCGGGCTTGCCACCACCGCCGCCGCCGCAAATCTTGGCGAGTTCCCCGACAATCTTGCCCGCGTGCTTGCCTTGCTTCACCAGATCAGGCGTCACGTAACAGATCAGTGAGACTTTGCCTTCCGCGACGCCGCCCAACACGACCACGCCGCTGGTCACCTTCGTCTTCAATACGTCCACCACCGCGCGCAATAAGTTCGCATCCGCGCCGGGCACTTCACCGACGAGTGGCGCGCACGACGGTCGCGCCCTACCTAGCAATTGTTCGGCAATCGTCGGGGCCTGCGATTGCATCGCGGCCTGACGCTGCTTGGCAAGTTCCTTCTCCTGCTCGCGTGCCTTGGCCTTCGCGGCCTCAGCCATATCCCGGTGCAACTCTTCTTCAATGAATTTGGCCGCGAACGTACCGCACACTGCTTCCACGCGCCGAATCCCCGCCGCGACTGCCGACTCGCGCATGATCTTGAACAATCCGAGTTCGCCCGTGGTCTTCGTGTGCGTTCCGCCGCACAGTTCCATCGAATAGCCATCCAGCGCCTTGTCGTGTCCGCCGATCTGCACGATGCGAACGACATCGCCATACTTGTCGCCGAAAAACTGCATGATGTTCGGTTTGCCGCGCACGTCCGCATACGGCATCTCGAACCAATACACCGCCGCGTTTTCCTTGATCCGCTCGTTCACCAGCTTCTCGATGTCGGCAATCTGCTGGTCGGACAAATGTTCCGGGTGATTAAAATCGAACCGCAACCGGTCCGGCGCGACCAGCGACCCCTTCTGCCGCGCCTCCCGACTGACCACCTCATGCAACGCCCAATGAAACAAATGCGTCACCGTGTGATGCCGCTGGATATTGGATCGACGCACCGCATCCACCGCCGCCCGCACCCGTTGACCCTTTTCAAGAGGCGCGACGCTGCGATGCACAAACACATTCCCCTGCTTCTGCGTATCCAATACCTTCGCCGAACCGATCAGGCCCGTGTCGCCGACCTGTCCGCCCATCTCGGCGTAGAATGGTGTCTTGTCGAGGATGACATCGAAAGACTTCTCCGCACCGGGTGACACAACCTCAACCACGGCTTCGATTTCGAGATTCTCGTAGCCAAGGAACTTCGTCGGCTCAACGTGCAGATCCTCGGTCTCAACGGTGACCACTGACTTCTTCTTCTCGTGGTCGGCACGTGCACGCTCGCGCTGTTCGTCCATTAATTTTTCAAAGCCCGCCACATCTACCGTTTTCCCCTGTTCCCGCGCCATCAGCTCCGTCAGGTCGAGAGGAAAACCAAAGGTGTCATACAATATGAATGCCTCCTTTGCGGGAAACACTTTCTCGTCCGGACTCAGTATCGTGCGCAGGACAGCTTCGAAGTGAATCATGCCGCGATCCAGCGTCCGGTTGAAGCTCTCTTCCTCCGCTTTGAGGTTGGATTGAATCTTGGCTTTGTTGCGGCGCAATTCCGGGAAGACATCGCCGAAGTTTGCGGCGACGACGTCCACGAGCTTGTAGAAGAAGGGCTCACTGAATCCCAGGTTACGCCCGTAGCGCACCGCGCGCCGCAGGATGCGGCGGAGGACATAGCCGCGGCCTTCATTCGAAGGCTGGATTCCATCGGCAATGGCAAAGCTCAGGCAGCGGATGTGGTCGGCAATGACGCGGAACGCAATGTCCACCTTGCCTTGTTCGCCAGCATTATCAGACGGAAGCGTGCTCGTGTACCGTTGGCCGCTGAGCTTTTCCAGTTCGCGGAAGATCGGCGAAAACGCGTCGATCTCATAGTTGGAAACGGGTCGCGAGAAATCTTTGAACCCCTTCGTGCACTGGATCATCGAACACACGCGCTCGAAGCCCATGCCCGTGTCCACGTGCTTGGCGGGCAGCGGCGTGAGCGTGCCGTCGGGGTTGGCGTTGTATTGGATGAAGACGAGATTCCAGATCTCGATGCATCGAGCGTCACCGGCATTGACGAGCTTCGCGCCGCCGTCGCCGTTGGGAGTCAGGTCAATATGGATTTCGCTACACGGTCCACACGGACCGGTGTCACCCATCATCCAGAAATTGTCTTTGCGATTGCCGGGAAGGACGTGATCGGCAGGAAGATGCTGTTTCCACAAATCGCGCGACTCGGTGTCGGCGGGTGTTTTGTCGTCGCCTTGAAAGTACGTCGCATACAGCCGCTCTTTGGGGAAATGCCAGCGGTCGACGAGAAGTTCCCAGGCCCAGTCGATGGCCTCTTTCTTGAAGTAATCGCCGAAGCTCCAGTTGCCGAGCATCTCGAAGAACGTGTGGTGATAGGTGTCGAGTCCAACGTCTTCGAGGTCGTTGTGTTTGCCGCCGGCCCGGATGCATTTCTGCGTGTCCGCCGCGCGCGTCGGCGAACCCCGCTCAGCGCGGGGCCATTTGTCCACGTCGGGCGCGCGCTGGCCGAGAAAGATCGGCACAAACTGGTTCATGCCCGCGTTGGTGAACAGCAGGTTCGGCGCGTCGGGCGCGCAGCCTGACTCTGAAAGTGCTAGGAACTTGGAATATAAGTCTGCTTATATGTAATAGACTATAGTAATACTATAGACAGTATAGAAACTGTGACATTCACTAGATGGCGTTAGTATAGCGATATTGCGGAATTCCGAGATTGTGGAATTCCGAGATTGTGGAATTCCGATACTTGGAATCTGGAATTCCGATATCCGGCGCAACCGGGTTGCAGAGTGTAAAGTCACTTGGACTTCGAGCATTCCTCAGTTTTGAGGGTGTTCTCTCCAGTGGGTGGAGGTGAACTGGTCCGGTGAAATCCGGGGGGGACTGCGGCGTACGCTCCCGATCCCGTCCTTGGTGATCAGCCCTGGGGTTTTTTGGTGTTTTGGGGTGCAGGCCCTTGCCCTGCCCTCGGGAGTTGTTGATTCCGCAACCGTCGGAATTCTGGAGGTTTCCGAAATCGGTTGCGACTTCCCGTCGTAGCCGATTTCCGCAACCGGTTGCTCGAGGCCACGCCCATCCA
>CAVQMY010000052.1:0-44723 GCA_963713705.1 uncultured Verrucomicrobiae bacterium | reverse complement strand
TGCCGAAAATCATCCCGATGCCGCACGCCGAAGCCGAGTGCGCCGAGGCCCACCGCCAGACCAGCGCCGAGTTTGGCCAGCGCCGCCGTGCTGATCAATTGCGCTGCTTGCGTTACTGTATTTGTGTCCATTCCATTCTCTCCGAGAGGTTGCTGCGATTCCTTCTAGTGTGATTCTTCCAGTGCTTCGCCCAGGTACAGCGCGGTCAACAGGGCGAAAATGAAGGCCTGTATGAAGGCCACGAAAATTTCAAACCCATCCATGACGATGACACCCACCAACGGCGCCGGGGCCAGTATCTTCATGAAGACGCCCTGCTTCAGGAGATAGGTCACGCCGATCAGGTCACCCGTCAGCAGGACAATGATGATCTGGTGGCCGGCGGTCATATTGGCGAACAGACGGATGGCCAGCGAAAACGGCCTGGCGAAGATGCCAATCAATTCGATAAATGGCATGAGAGTGAACCGGAGCCAGGGCGGGGCGTTCTTGGGGAATAGCAAACTGATGTAGTACTTCAAACCGTGCTGTTTCACGGCGACGAACTGGACAACGACGAATACAATGATCGCCAACGTGGCCGTTACATTGAGGTTGCTGGTGCCGGCGTGGAAATAACCGGGGATTGGCGTCAGGCCGAGCAGGTTGTTGAACAGGATGTAGAAAAAGACCGTGGCGACGAACGGGAACCACTTGGCGCCATTATGACCCATAAACGCATCGGTAATGTTTTCGCGGACGAATTCCAGTAACGATTCTGCCAGATTAGGCAACCGTCCCGTGCCGGTCATGTTCGCGGCCCACGCCGCACCGGCCAGGAAAACAAAGGTCAGCAGGGACGCCAGACAGAGAATCACGACGAAATTCGTGACGCTCAAATTCAGGCCGAACAACTGAAGGGGTATATGTACGATAACGTGATGCTCGCCCATCGCTTCCTCTCACCGTTTGGGAAAAATCAACTGCTTCAACTGAACCAAGAGCGGCGCAGTATAGGTAACGGCCAAAGCGCCCGTCAACCAGTATTTGTCCGCGCCAGCCAACTTAAATGCCAGCCACCAGGCCACCACAACAAACGTGAGCCGGCCCACGGCGCCGGGGACCAGAACGGACACGCCCTTCGGCTGGGCGACACGGCCCTTCTGACGCAACTCGTGAATCTGCAGGGCGGCGCTCACACTGCCAATGAGCGCGCCAAAGACGATTCCCAGGATCGCCGGGCGGTCAAGATTCATCTGGGCTTTGCTCCATTGTCACCGTCACGAAATGCGCGATACACCACCATAAATCCCGCCGCCGATCCCAACAGGAAAAACACGACCAAGAATAGCGGTCCTTTGCCGGTTTTCTTGTCGAGCCAGTACCCGATGGCGGCGATGACGACCGTGGTCACAACCATCTGTATGCCCAACGCCATATACCGCCCCATGCCCCGATAGTCTTTGCCGAAATTCATTTGGATTCAGTCGTCGCAACGCCAGCCCGGGCGGCAAAAAAGCATGTGAAAACTATCACAAAGGTGAATCGGGACAAGCACTTTTTTCGGGATTTGCCGTTGGCGACGGCCCATGTTATCAAGGGACGGAAATGCGCCGCGCCGTCATCGATATCGGGACCAATACCGTCAAACTGCTTGTTGCGGATGTGTCTAAGCGTCAAGTTGTTCCGATAGCAGCAAAAGATCGCACCACACGTCTCGGGGAGGGAGTTAATGACAGCAAGAGGCTTCTGCCGGCGGCGATGGCGCGGACGTTGCGAGCGATTCAGGATTTTCTTGCCGAGGCGAGGGCACTGGGCGCGACGGATTGTGTGGCGGTGGCGACCAGCGCGGCCCGCGACGCCGCGAACCGCGACGAGTTTTTAGGCCAGGTACGCCGCGAGTGCGGGCTGGAGGTGCAACTGATCTCCGGCGACCGCGAGGCCGAACTGATTTTTCGAGGCGTGTCGAGCGATCCCGAGTGGTCGGGCGCGCGGATCCTGGTCGTGGATGTGGGCGGTGGGAGCGCCGAGTTCATCCAAGGGACCGGCGGGAAGATGGAGATCTTCCGAAGTTTGCCCCTGGGGGCGTTGCGGCTCACGGAAAAGTTTGGTGAAGGACGGTTCGCGGAGTTGTGCGAGTATCTAACCCGGACATTGCGTGATGCGCTGGCGGGCTTCGATGCGAGCGGATGCCGCATGATTGCCACGGGTGGAACGATGGTCACGTTGGCCCGAGTCGAATGCGGCGCGGTCGATCACGCGACGATTTCGCGGGCGAAGGTGCAGGCGCTGATGCGGCGGTTGGAGGCGATGCCGCTGGCCGAACGCAAGAAGGTGCCAGGGCTGCCACCCGAACGCGCGGACATCATCGTCGCGGGCGGCGCAGTGTTGCTGATGGCGATGGAAGTGCTGGAGGCCGACGAACTAACCGTCAGCGTTCGTAATCTGCGTTACGGGGCCTTGGTTCCGGACTGAGCGGAGCGTCTGCTTACGGAAGCTCTCCGAGATACGGGAAGGCGTAGGTGATCAACCAAGCGAAAAGCACGAAGTGCGTAAGCAGGTTGAGCGCGAAGGACGGCCCCCGTCGCAACCGAAGGATGAGAATGCCCGTGAAAACCGCCAGCACCGCGCTCAAGAGCGCTGTCGAGATGCTGTACGTAAGACTTTCATACTTCAATCCGTAACGCCAACCCTCTACGAACCAAACGATCGAGGCCATAAGGCCAATTACGAAGAGGACGATACTTCGGATGGGGATGGTCGCTTTCCCGCGAAAAAGTCCGGGAGACCATAGCCAGAATGCCAGTGAGGGCAGCAGCGCGATAACCAAAAGGTGGCCACCGTCGCTTGCGAACGCAAACCAGATCAACGGAAATGGCAACGGCGTAATAACTGAAGCGCCCCCCGGGACCCATAGCCCAAGGGATTGAGCAGCGAGCAATGCCAATAGCAATCCGGCCAAGGTGGTTAAAACGATTGGCTTCATTGCACTCTCGGTCCCGAGCGTTGCAGATCGAATCTCAGTACACAAGAGGAAACGGGGAACTGTCACCTTTGCACAAAGACAGAGAATCCTCGACAGGGTCGGGGTGAGGTTTTAGGCTGGCTCACCGCTCGTGGCTGATACGATGAAATCGAGACCGTGGCTGCCGTATGTGGTGCCGATGGGCATCTACATGGCGTTCCTGTGCTTGCAGTCGGATGCGAATCTGTTGTGGATGTATCCTGTAAAAACGCTGGCGGTGGTGGCGGCGCTGATTTATTTCCGTAAACAGTATGCGGAGTTGCGGGTGTCGCGGAGCGCACAATCGTGGGGGCTGGCGATTCTCGTGGGGCTGGTGGCGATTGTGATCTGGATCGGGATCGATCCGTTTTATCCGAAAATGGGCAAGGCGGCGGCGTTTGATCCGACGACGATCCAGTCGGTGGGGCAGCGGAATCTCTTTATCGCGTTTCGCGTGTTCGGCGCGGTGATCGTGGTGCCGGTGATGGAGGAATTGTTCTGGCGGGCGTTCCTGATTCGGTGGCTGGTGAACGAGGATTTCAAGGGCGTGGCCGTGGGGACATTCACATGGATGTCGTTCGCGGTCACGGTGGCGTTGTTCGGCGGGGAACATTATCAATGGTTGGCCGGGCTGATCTGCGGGGCGATGTATAACTGGCTGTACTATCGGCGCAAGGACGTGTTCGCCTGTGTCGTGGCGCACGCGGTGAGCAACGCGGCGCTGGCGGCGTGGGTGCTGGCCCGGGGCGACTGGAAGTTTTGGTAGTCATGAACTCTCAGCGCAGCGACGACGATCTGGCGCGTTCCTCTCTGCGCATCCCGGTTCGTGTTGTCGCGTGGTCGCTGGCGCTGGTCTCGATCCTGTCACTCTGGGGGTTTCGGCCCGTGCTGAAGAACGGGTTTGTCGACTGGGACGATCACATCTATCTCGGGGAATTGGCGCGGATGGGGCGGTTTTCGTGGTCGTCGCTGAGGTGGATGTGGACCTCGCTGGAGCCGTTCTATTTGCAACCCATCGCGTGGATGACGCATCTGGCGGACTACCAAATGTGGGGATTGAACCCCATCGGGCATCACGCGACGAACTGGATCCTGCACGGCGTGTACGTCGCGCTCGTCGGCGCGCTGGTGTGGCTGCTGACCGGTAGGGCGGGGAACGTGCGCCCGGCGGAACGGTTGGCGATGAGCGTGTTGATCGCGCTGGTGTGCGGGATTCATCCGTTGCAGGTGGAATCGGTCGCGTGGGTGGCGGCGCGGAATGGGTTGCTGTGCTCGTTGTGGATGGTGGCGGCGTTATGCGCGTACGTCCGCGCGGTCGGGCCTTCACCGCGCCGACCCGCTGCGGCGGCGCGACAGCGCGGCGAGAGCGGCTTCGTCCACGCAGGCGGGGAGGATGGTGTCTTGAACCGGCGCTGGTGGCGGTTGGTATTAGTACTGGATGCGGTCGCGCTCCTGACAAAACCGTTTGCGGTGAGTCTGCCGGTGTTGATGCTGGCGGTGGATTATTTTCCGTTGAGGCGGTACGAGGGGCGAGGTGTGTGGCGGTTGGTGACGGAGAAATGGGCGGTGATAGCGCTGAGCGCCGCGGCGTCGGTCGGCGCGATTGGGGCCCGTCAGCAACTCGAAGGGCTGGCCGAGAACACGCTGACCACGCGACTGCTGGTGGCGGCGCGCGGCGTGGTGTTTTATTTGTGGAAACTGGTGTGGCCGTCGTGGCTTTCGCCGTTTTATCCGCTGAGCGATCATGTCAGTTTGTGGAGTGGGGAATTTCTGGTGCCGGTGCTGTTCTGCGTCGGGGTGACCATCGTGGCGGTGTGGGGATGGAAGCGGATGCCGGTGCTGCTGGCGGCGTGGGTGAGTTATCTGGCGCTGCTGTTGCCGGTGTGCGGACTGGTGCAGGTTGGCGGGCAAGCGGTGGCGGACCGTTACGCGTACCTGGCCATGGTGCCGGTACTGCTGGCGTCTTTGGTCGGCGTGCTCTGGATATGGCGGCGCGGGTCGGCGTTTGGCAAGGGAGCGTTTTGTCTTGGCGTGGGCGCGTGGCTTATTTTCCTTGGTTTGCGGACCAGCGCGCAAATCGCGGTGTGGCACGATGACATCTCACTGTGGAGCGCGGCGCTGGAGCATTTCCCGAACGATCCGCATTCAAACTATGATTTGGGCGTGGCGCTGCTGGGGGCTCATCGGTTGGAGGAGGCGCGCGCGGCGGTCGAGCGGGCGGTGACGCATTCCGATCCACATGCGATCCAATTGCCGCTAGCGCACGGGACGCTGGGGGTGATTGATCTCAAGATGCACGAGTACAAGGAGGCGGTCGCGCAATTGCAACAGGCGATCGCGGCGGATGGAACGTTGTGGGCGGCGCGATACAATCTGGCGTGCGCCTATGCGCGGACGGGCCGGCTGGCGGACGCGTACGACGTGTTGGAGGCGCTGTTGGCGAAGCAACCACAATACGCGCCCCTCGCGGTGCGCGACGGGGAGTTGGCGGCGTTGCGCGATGATCCGGAGTACGGGGCGAGGTTTCGTGAGCTCATCGGTGCGGCGAAGAATTGAGGGACGAGTGTTTGCCCGGAGACGATGGCGCGTTATAGTGAGCGTGGAGGTGCGACATGGGAGTGCCAGCGAGACTGATTGAATTCCTCAACCAAAGCAAAGTTCGATACGAAGTGCTGCATCATCCCGAGGCGTTCACGGCGCAGGAGTTGGCGGCGATCGAGCACGTCAAGGGCCGGAGCCACGCGAAGGTGGTGATGGTCAAGGCCGACGGTGAGGTGCTCATGGCGGTGTTGCCGGCGGACCTGCGGATCGATTTGGAGAAACTGGAGAAGGCGACGGGACGCAAGACGGCGCTGGCCACGGAAGCGGATTTCCAGGCGCTGTTCCCCGATTGCGCGGTGGGCACGATGCCGCCGTTTGGCGGGTTATATGGCGTGGCGGGGTATATCGACGCGAGCCTGAGCGAGGCCGGGAAGATCGTGTTCGAGGCGGGGACGCACAGCGACGCGATCAAGATGCGGTACGCCGATTACGAACGCCTGGCGAAACTGACGGTTGCGGATTTCGCCGTGAAGATGCATTGAGCGGAAGCAAGGATGACGAGACGGAAGCGAATGGATGACGCCTCGGGTCAACGGACGGCGGTGTCGTCCCCGGCAGCGAAAGCCCGCTGGGCGCACCGCCCGTGGTTCTTGGCGTTGGTGTTGGCGGTCGTCACGTTCGTAGCGTACCAGCCGACATGGCACGCGGGCTTCATCTGGGACGACGACACTCATGTGACGGAGAACGCGAATCTGCGCTCTCTGCATGGTCTGTACCGAATCTGGTTTGAGCCGTTGGCCGACCAGCAGTACTACCCACTTCAACTCACCAGCTTTTGGATTGAGTATCATTTGTGGGGCCTGCGACCGTTCGGGTACCATGCTGTCAATGTCCTGCTGCACGTGCTGAACGCCCTGCTGCTCTGGATGGTGCTGCAGGAGTTGGACGTCCCGGGCGCGTGGCTTGCGGCAGCGGTGTTCGCCGTCCACCCCGTGCAAGTAGAGTCGGTGGCCTGGATCTCCGAACTCAAGAACCTGCTCTCCACGACATTTTATCTGGGAGCGCTGCTGGCGTTTATCCGGTTCCGACCGCTGACGGGCGAGAGACAGGCGGGTTCGCCATCGTGGCGCTACTACTGGCTGGCCATCGCGCTGTTCGTGTGCGCGCTGTTGAGCAAGACGGTGGCCTGCACGCTGCCGGCCGTACTGGTGCTTCTGCTCTGGTGGAAACGAGGGCGGGTCGAACGGCGGGATGTCGGGTTGTTGAGTCCGATGTTCCTGTTGGGAATCACGTTCGGGCTGATGACGGCGTGGTTGGAGAAACATCATGTCGGCGCGAGTGGGGCGGAGTGGTCGCTTACGTTTCTCCAGCGGTGTCTGCTGGCGGGGCGGGCGTTGTGGTTTTACGCCGGGAAATTGTTTTGGCCGCACCCCTTGATTTTCATTTATCCCCGCTGGGAAATCGATCCCGGGGCGTGGTGGCAATACTTGTTGCCGGGAGCGGCCCTGGGCGTGCTGGTTGCGTTGTGGTGGCTACGGTTGCGGATCGGAAGAGGCCCGCTGGTGGCGGCGTTGTGTTTTGGCTGTACGCTGTTTCCGGCGCTGGGTTTTTTTGATGTCTTTCCATTCCGGTACTCGTACGTTGCCGACCACTTTCAATACCTGGCCAGCGTCGGCATCATCGCGCTGGCGGTCGCGGCGGTTGGCGTTGTGGTGCGACAGCGGTCCGGGCAGGTCGCGGCGGGCGCCATGGCCATCACGGTACTGGGTGCGCTGAGCTGGCAGCATTGCCGGGTGTTTCATGATGAGGAGACGTTGTGGCGCGACGTGATCGCCCGGAATCCCGGTGGCGCGATTGGGCATGGGAATCTCGCGGCGCTGTTGGTTAAACGCGGCAACTACGCGGAGGCGCTCCAGCAATGCCAGGCGACCTTGCGACTCAAGCCGGATGACGCGTCGGCACACGACAACTGGGGGAGTATCCTGCTGAAGACGGGAAAGCCCCAGGAGGCCATCGAGCAGTACGCGCGCGCGGTGGAGCTCAAGCCGGATAACGCGGAGGCGCAGTACAATTATGGGAACGCGCTGTTCCAGATCGGACGGGTGGAGGAGGCGATCGGGCATTACGAGCAGGCCGTGCGGATCAAACCGGACCTCGCGGCGGCGCAGTATAACCTGGGCAACGCGCTGCTGCATGTTGGCCGGGCGCCAGAGGCGATTGGGCACTACGAGCAGGCCGTGGAGTTTTCACCCGACGATGCCGAGGCACACAATAAATTGGGCACGGCGCTGGCGCTGGTTGGCCGGGTTCAGTGAGGCCATCCCGGAATATGAGCAGGCGTTGCGGCTCCGGCCTGACAACCGCGAAGCGCCGAACAACCTGGCCTGGCTTTTGGCCACGGCGCCGCCGGAGCAGGGCGGCGATCCGGGTCGGGCGGTGGCTGTTGCCCAACGGGCCTGCGACATGACCGGGCGGCGCATGGCCATGCCGCTGGACACGTTGGCGGTCGCGTACGCGGCGGACAGTCGGTTTGAGGAAGCGATCCACGCCGCCGAGGAATGCGTGGCGCTGGCGCGCGCGGCCGGGCAAACGCAGTTGGTTGCCGATGTCCAGGCCCAGATCAATCTCTTCCGGGCCGGCCAGCCCTATCGGGGTCGGGCGGATTCGAAGTAACGGCACGAGGGACAGCGGCGGTATGCCGATTACGAATCTTTGGCTCCGAGGCTGGCGGCGCGGCTACTCGGCGAGGAGGGCCTTGACCTGATCGGCGAGGTCCGCGCCGCGAACCTCGGTCGTGCGCACCAGCCCCTTTTTGTCCACGAGCCAGGCGGTGGGAATCGAGTGGATTCCGTAACGGGTACTGATGTCGTTGTCCCATTGTTTGCCGTCAAAGTACTGCGGCCACGTCATGCCGGCGTGTTTGGTGAACGCGAGCAAGCTCTCACGGCTCTGATCGAGGGAGATGCCGACGATTTCAAACCCGGCCTTGTGAAGTTCGTTGTAGGCGGCGACGACGTTGGGGACTTCCCGGCGGCACGGACCGCACCAGGTGGCCCAGAAATCCACCAGCACCACCTTCCCGCGCAGCTTCGACAGGTCGACATCGACGCCGTCCACGGCCTTGAACTTCAGATCGAGGGGCTGCCCCGGAACAAGGGCGGATGCGACACCGACACCGGTGAGGTGATAGGTGTACGTGGCGATGACGGCGCCGGGGAACAGTACGGAGAGATTGATGGTGGCGGTCTCGACGCCGGCATGGCTGGGTGTGAACGTCAGCACGAACGGGTTATTGAGTCCGGCGGCCAACCGCGTTCCCACAAGATTCGGGTTGACGGAGAAATCGGGTGCGTCCGCGCCATTGATGGTTTCACTTTGCACGAACTCATGCCCATTCGATACGCCGCCGTCCCAGGTTGTGGGAAACGATCTGGTGGTTCCGACGGTAACATTGCCGAAAACGGTCGTACCCACGTCGTACTGGCCGAAAACATTTTCGATGTTGGCGAGGAGCAACAAACTGGCAGCGGTGAGGTAGACGCAGGTTTTCACGGTTACGTGATCCACGGTCCGCACCATTGCCGGCCCGTGCAGTATCATTGGTCAACATAGCATCATTTTTGACGGTGTCATCAAGGCTTTTTGCGGGTTTCGGGGTGGAGGTGAGTTGAGGGGGAGGCGGGGCGGCTGGCGAAACGGGAAGCCATGGATGAAAAAAGCAAAACTCCCTCATGATCTGAGGGAGTCTTGTCTCTGCGCACACGAGGGTGCGCTGAAGAACGGTTCGACTAGATCGGCAATTTTTTTGCGGTTTTCCTTCGCAACATGAAGGCCACGCCCACAATCGCCAATACAGCGATCAATTCCGCGGTACCCCCTGAAGTCTCGGGTACGTTTGCGAATTGAGCCGCGTGGGCCGAAGACGTTGCGACCACGACTGCGGCAACCATCAACAGATACAATGAGCTTTTCTGCATGTCTCCCCCTAATGCTTTGCTCCCCCGTTTCTGGGAAGCGTTCTCAGGTGTAGACTCTGTGTGAGTCTCAACCCACGCGTGAAATTCACACGTGGGCTTGTTCCACCTCGTCACCAAGGAGTTGGTTGAGCTAGCCATGTGCCACGTGAACGGCACGGGGTTGCATGTAGGCGCTTATTGCGCTCACAAGATATTGTGGATGAGACGGTTACCAAACGCTCTAAAATCGCCAACTCGTTGGGCTTGTGGACTCGGATGTTGCGGGGAGTGTAAACTTCGGCGACGCACGGAACGACAGGCTTTTTGACTGACCCGTCCACACCCCAGGGATTATCTGCCTTTTACGGCGACCGGTTATTTTGTAAGGAAGATCGACATCTGGTACGCGGCATTCGGCTCGGGGCCTCGTCAACGAAGGGTTCCCCAATTGGCTCCGCTGGACGGAGTCTACGATCTTGAATCTTGTGCAAGAGGGGCAGGAAGCGAAGTCGGGCGCTCAGCGGCGGATTTTGCGGTGAAGATGGGTTGAGCGGGAGTCGGGGCACGACCATTTCGAGAGGCTGTACGGGGATGGAGTTACTTTGACTGCAGGGGCGGCGGGTTGACTATCTCGCGCCGACCAAGCCCCAGAACCAAGCGTAACTGCCGAGTGTGTTGGGGCAGAGTTCTTGTTCGCGCACGCTCATGCTGGCTTCGGACAGGGCTTTTCGGACCGCACCGTTCCTACTTGAAGATGGGTCCGCGTCGCTCAGGAACGAGCCTTGATTCTCGCGGATTATTTCCGCCACAAGAAGGGCCAGCTCATCGTCTTGGACGCTGTAAATCATCTCGCGGCAGGTGTTCATCGCGGTCAATCGATCGGCCAAAATCGCCGCACTGACAGCGCAGCTGAGGGCTTGAGCCTTGTGCTGGTTTGACCTGGCCCTGCGAAACACCTCGCGCATGTTGGTCGCGACCGTATCCGCGTAGCTGGGAGTGGACACCGCGGCGGGGACAAACTCCGCGTATTCTTGTAAGAACAACTCCAGCCGACTTTCCAGCGGCTCCTGCGCCACCGCGAAGTAGAAACTTCCGGGCAAGCCATATAGAATCCGACCTACTTCTCGCGCCGTCAGAACGGTCAGCGCATCCAGGAAACTCAAGACCTCCTCGGCGACACAGTTGTTTTGCGTGTTAAGCCGGTCGATGATCTGCGGCATGAGTTGGCGCGCGATTTCGCCGGCACTTGTCCGACCGAGAGCCACGTCGCAGGCGATCATGGTTCGATGGCCTTCCGCGCAAGGCGTTGCGCCGCCGGGAAGATAGTCGGTGCGGTTCGCATGTTATCGTACTCGCTCATTGGAGGCTACCCTACGCAATACGGTTTCATTGTAATATAATGGACGTGGCTTGATTTCCGCAAACGGTGATTTTCTACTTAAAGTGTAACGGGCGGGAGGGTAGGCGGGCGTCTTATCGCTTCTTCGGCGAGGCCAGCAAGCAGTCGGACGGTATACACTTGTCCGCCATGACGCAGAAGAGCCGGCACGGCGGCACGCCGGTATAGTCCGAGAGCATCTCGAGATTATGGCCTGTGGGAAAGCGCTTGCCCGCTTCCCAGGAATTGATGGTGGCAATGGAAAGGCCCAGGTCTTTGGCGATCTTCTTGAGTGGGACGTTGTTTTTCAGGCGCCAGTTGCGGAACGCGGTCGCAAAGCTGACGCGGATCGTGCAACGAAGACTTGACCCCTGAGACACGCGGGAGTTTACGCGACATTCGTGCCTCAAGCAAGGGACTTAATCGTGGAAGCGGACGAGCGGGCAGTAGACGGGAGTTGGCGCGGACACGTTATTTTGACGTTACGTGCGCTTGCGTTTGAGGAAGGCAATGAGGGAGAGGTCGCCGAGTGCGGCCAGTAGGAACGGGGAAGGCTCGGGAATCTGGTCGGCGAGATACGCCGGGTCGCCGAATCCGGAGGCGAACACGGACATGTCTCCCTCGGGATCAAATTCTAGAATACTGCCGGGTACTTCTACGATTGGCTACATAGAGGTTGCCGCCGCTGTCAAAGGCAAGGCCTTCGGGCTCGAACAACGCGTTGGTACTTGAAAAGAGTAAGCCAGCTCCGCTCGGATCGAATTTTTCGATGGTGTTATTCCCAGCGTTCGCAACGTAGAGGCTACCGCTACTGTCAAACGCGAGGCCCATAGGGTTGCTCAGTCCTGATGCCCGCAAATACGGACCCGGTCCCGTTCGGAGAAAACTTCAAAATTGTGTCATTGTAGTTGGCGACATAGAGATTGCCGCTACTGTCAAAGGCAAGACCTTCGGGGATGTCTAAGCCCGAACTGGCGGTGGCGAAGACTGTCCCGTTCCGCTCAAATTAAACTCCTCAATGGTGTTGTTGCCACTATTGGCCACGAAGAGATCGCCCCTGGTGTCGAAGGCTAGGCCGATGGGAAAATTCAAGCCCGAACTAGCGGTGGCGAAGACGGATCCGCTTGCGCTCGAATTGAATTCTTCGATGGTATTATTGCCGCCATTCGCCACGTAGAGGTTGCCGCCGCTGTCAAGCGCAAGACCAGTGGGGATGTCTAAGCCGGAGCTGGCGAAGGTCGACTGGTTGCCACTCGAATTAAATTTCAGGATAACACCGACCGATACATAGAGGTCATCAGCGTGGGCAGCGGGAATGGTGAAGCAAAAACCGAGAAGCGCAGCAAATGCGAGATTTGCGACTATTCCCTTCATACGTACCCCACTACGTAACGCATGAACTATACCACGATCATCCCTGCGGTTGCAAGCGTAACATTCTGCAAAAGAAGGCAGCGGTCGCGACAGAGCGCGCCCCTCTACACACGTTCCTGGTCGGGGTGAATGTATTTTCATGACGTTGTTACCTTTCCGTTCCGTATCAATATGCCCCCAAGTTCCAGAGCCCGGATTTTGGTCTGCCGTTGGTCTGGCCATTAAGGTTGTAATTCAGCCCGGGCAAATTGAGCCCGCTCAGATTAGTACCAGCGCCAATGCAGGGCGAGTTGGTTTGTAGGGCATAATTGTTCCACCTACTGTTTGTGGAACTTCCGTAGGTCAAATTCACAAAGCCGGGGTTGTTGGTGTACCCATGCAGATCGAATCCCGCCCATTGTTCGACCGCCAATGCTCCGTTGGTATTGTAACCCGGGTTGTTGTTCCACCAAAAATACGGCCGACCACCATAATCGTACCAGTTGTTATAATCAACCGCCCACATCGAGACAGGAGGACTGTTGGTAACAACTCCAAGAACCAATAACGTCCCTTGGGCAGTACCGTTGGTGCACCATGAATACGCCAGATTGTTGTAGACCTGCAGGAACGCGTTGGTGGGCCATGCGTACGGAGACGACAGGCAATCGCAAGCCCCCCAATGCAAGGCTGTGCTTTGGTTCACATTGGTCTGGTTCACAATCATTGTGTTATTGAGGATGCGAATGACGTTGCTGCTTGGGTCGTCTAGCTCCCATGAAATAACAATGGGCGGAGCCCCTCCCCCGAGGTCGGCACCCCCACCGGGGTCACCGGTATTGGGCAGGTCAAACAGGTTGTTGTAAATGTTGGCGCTAACGGCGTATTCCAAGTAGATTCCGGCGGTAAAGACAGCGTTCGTGTGCGTTACCGTCCACGTGTTATCATAGAAATTGTTGTGCAGTCCGGTTGTAGCGTTGGTATACGAAGCAAGGAAGAATATGGGGTCCTGATGCGGTGTACCAGCGCCGGGCCACATTTGACTCCAGTCATAGGCGTAAGCCCAACCGATGTCTTTGAATGTGTTACTATTAACGGTGATATAATCCATGTTCCCATTGACGCCGCTTAAATAGAGGCCCCAGACCACATAGTCGTGGAAATAGCATCCCGAGACCACCAGGTTCGAAGAGTCGATTGACCAAGTGTCAGAAACGCCGGTATGCACCTGAGTAAACTCGCAGTTGGTCACGGTTAGGCCGGCTCCGCCAAAAAAACTGACACCGGCGGAGGAAAACGGGTTTCCACTTTCGAGGGTTGGACCGGTGATCGGGGGCTGGTTTTGCCACCAGCCCAGATTGTGAAAGTAGCAGTTCGCCACCAACACGTTAGTCATAGAACCAAGCGCCAGGATACCGTAGGCATTGTTCGGCGCCAGTCCGTTGTACCCGACCACTTCGTTGGTCAGAATCTGGCCGTTATCAAACCAGAACACGATTCCGTTTGTGTAAATCCCAGTTTCACTGGTTGGCCCGAAATTGATGGTGATAAAGTTTACATTTTGATTGGCGGGCACGGTGAAATTTGTCGAAGCAGCCCAGAATGGGCCGCCCAGGACAACAATGTTCGTGCAATGGACGTCCGCAGTGGAGTCGTTCTGGAAGTACCAGTTCGCCGACGGGACCGAAGAAAAAATCCCGCTATTGGTTTGTCCGACGCAGGCGGAAATGCTGATATTCGTATCCCAATTGATTCCATCCCAGTTTGGTGGAAAGAATACGGCCCCGTTGCTGGGGGTGGTAGAATAGGCTTGCCCGCTCGGAGCACCTGGAGTTGGGACAGTTGCTCCTCCGCCCATCGGCCCAAATTCCAGATTGTTGAACACCAGATTGGAAATGCTGCCGTCGATGTAGAAGGCAGCGTAGAAATTCGTGGAATAGTAGTCCGTGAATATCGCACGGGTTCCGCCCCCCCAAGCATTGGTGGACATGTACGTGATAGGGTTGTCGGAACTGCCGCCCCAGTTCATCCCGATACCCGTAGTATAAGGAGCAGTATAGGAACTGGTGAATACATACTGCACGCCGCCCTTGAAGAAGATTGTTGTTCCCGGCAGAATGTTGGTCACTAGGGCCGGGACTTGCACGGCCGCAATATCTCCGGGGCAATGCATCCATGCCGTAGCCGGATTTGTACCGGCGTGGGCGTCACTGCCACCAGCGTAGTCCACGTAGTAGTAGGCGGGGCCGATGCTGATATTCGTGCATATCGTCCCGACACAGGATGACGAGTTGGATAGGGTTACGCATATGGTTGCGGTGCCAACGTTACCGGCGGTCCAGATTGCGGCGGTGGCGTTGGTGCCCCCGGTGATGGTGCCATTGGAGACGGACCACGAGTAGCTGACGCCGGAGTTGGAGGACGGTATCGAGGCAATGTTGTTGGTGGTGCCCGAAGCGACTGCGGTTCGCGTGGTGATGAAGCTAACGGGATTAAAGCCGCACGCGTAATCGTTGGAATTGCTCAGTCCACTTCCATCGGCGTCACAACTCGCGCACGATTGGCTGTTGGTGGTCGTTCCGCTGTTGAAGTATTTCAGCCGCCACCAATTCGGGATGCCATCGCCAACGGTAGACGTGTTGTAGCTGGCGAGGACTTCATTGCTGGACAGCGCCTGATCGTAGATGCGGATCTCGCCGATGTCGCCGCCAAAATTGCACCCGCCGTTCGTGTCGCGGTAGGCCAGCCGGAGCGGCGTCGTCCACGAGAAAATTCCGTGCACATCCGCTTGCGTTGCGACCCTCTGTCCATCGACATACAGAGTGGAGTTGGAGCCATCCCACGTGCCAGTCACCTGGTGCCAGTTCCCGTCGAACAAGCCCATGTAGGCAAGCAACAGATCCCCCCAGTGCATGTCCAGCCCGATCGAATTATGACCGTTATAGACTGAGTTGGTATAGATGACGATGTCGGCCAGGCTATTGAATCCGATATCATCACCGAGTGTGGAAATGATGGCCGGGTTCTGCCCGTAGGCCGAGACAGCGGAAAACCACGCTTCAATGGTGTACGCACTGATGGTTTCGTGAAACGGCAGCTCGGTCTGGACGTAGTTTTGACCATCGAAGGTCAGCGCGCCGGAAGTAACCCCGTTGGTCCACGTGGGGGGCGAATTGCCGAGCAGGACGCCACAGTGGCCGTTGCCGCTGACATCCCCCACGAACGCGCCGGTGCCTTCGTTGAACATCCACCAAGCGATCAGATTCGTGGACACCGTAAGTCCGCTCGGCAGGAGCGGGTTGGTGTCGTTTTGGTACTCCTGCGAGTTGGGAATCCGGTTTCCGTTAGGATCGCAGGTGGCGCAAGACACGCCGTTGGTGGTTGTGCCGCTGCCGAAGTACCTCAGCCGCCACCAATCCGGGATGCCGTCGCCGATGGTGTCGGCGTTATAATTCGTGGCTACTTCGTCGCCGGAGAGCGCGCGGCTGTAAATGCGGACCTCGCCGATTTGCCCGCCGTAATGGCAGCCGCCGTTCGTGTCACGGTAGGCCAGCCGCAGCGGCGTCGTCCACGTGAAAGCGGCGTGCACATCGCTTTGCGTGGCGACCAATTGGCCGTCGACGTACAGGCTGGAGGTGGTGCCATCCCAAACGCCAGCCACGTGGTGCCAATTGCCGTCGATCAAGCCCACGGGGGCGGTCAACAGGTCCCCCCAATGCAAGTCCAGCCCGATCGAATTACCGTTAGGGGCTGAGTTCGTATAGATGACGATGTCAGCCAGGCTATTGAATCCGATATCATCGCCCAGTGTCGATAGAATCGCGGGGTTTTCGCCGTAAACGGACGTGGCGGCGAACCACGCTTCGATGGTGAAGGCGCTGATGGTTTGGTTGAACGCCTGGTCGCTCTGCACGTAGTTCTGGGAGCCGTCGAAGGTCAGGGCGCCGGAAGTAACTCCGTTAGCCCACGTGGGCAGTGGATTGCCGAAGAGCGTGCCGTTGTTGCCGTTGCCGCTGGCATCTTCGACGTTTGTGCCACTGCCTTCACCGAATATCCACCAGACAATCAGGTCAGCCGGTGGAGAATTTGTCAGGGATTGCGAGAACGCCATCGAACCGAGCATCGCGGCTGTGGCGCCGGGGAGATTGGGGCTGCCGGGACGGGGCGCGGCATTGGTCCCGCCGAGCGGAAAGGCGGGCACGGAAGTTTGGAGCGGCGGAGCAGAAGAATTCGTCTGCCCCCAGATGGTCGATTGAGCCGGGAGGTTTGTCGATACAGCAGGGTCGACCGCCCATGCCTGTATTCCGAGAACGAGGGCAAAGGCCACAGCAGAAACCGTTCGTCCGCCTCCGACGCGCTTCCCTGTCGTCTTGATGGTAGCCTCCACGTTCTCTCGCGGCGTTACTGTGAGTGACCAGACGCGAATTGGGACGACGGGCGTTGCGGCTGCGTGTCCCCATAGCGATTGTGAATAATTTCACAAGCTCCTCGTCGTGTCAAGGGGAATTGGGGGGGGCGTGGCGCGCGAACATTGATCTATTTGGGTTTGACTCTGTATCGGCATTCCGATATGATGGGTGGGTTGGGAAGTGTTTTGCACTCGCTCGCGCCCGCTCGGCTCGCCCTGACGGGCCGCCCCGACCTCGGAGTCGGGGTAAACCTGCGGCGTTGCGTCTCGCCGCTCCCAGCGGCTCGGCTTTGAAATGTGGGCTGGGACAGCGAGGCGGTTGTCGCTGTTCTTTGATATAGGGATTTTGGGGTGCACACGTCTTGGCTGACACAACCGGCACCACAATCTGTAGGAGGAGGCGGGTCGCGAAAAAAGTTTTTTTGCAAAACGAACCCAAATTGGCGGACCTTGGTTTTTGGCGCATATTTCTTGGCTGCAACGCCTTGTGAAAATAGTGTATCCGGAAGGATTTGGGTTCGTTTACGAAAACGAAGCCAAGTTGCCAGTGCTACTTTGGTGGTATGGCTTGTGTCAGGCGTTGGGCTTCGGCGGACTCCTGCCGGGCTTCGTCGTGGAGGCCCTGGCGGTCGAGGATTTCGGCCAGTTCGCTGTGGATCTCGGGTTGTTGCGGGCTGAGTCGGGCGGCTTCGCGGAAGTGGGCGGTGGCCTGAGCGAGGTCGCCGCGGTTGGCGAAGGCGATGGCGATATTGTTGTGGGCCTCGAACGCGGTGGGATCGGCGCGGAGGGCGTCGGCGTAGGCGGCAATGGCCTGGTCCCAATGGGCCTGTTTGAGGAAGAGGTTGCCGAGGTTGATTTGGATGCGGGGATCGTTGGGGGCGAGGCGGGCGGCGGCGGTGTAATGGGCGAGGGCTTCGTCGTCGCGGCCGTACTCGGCGAGGAGATTGGCGAGGTTGTAGTGGGCGGTGGCGTTGGAGGGGTCGAGGCGGAGGGCTTGTTGGTAGTGAGTGATGGCTTCGTCGCGTCGGCCCATGTCGGCGAGGAGTTGGGCGAAGCTGACGTGGGCGGCTGGGTCGTCGGGGTGAGCGGCGAGGGTGGCCTGGATGCGTTCGAGGTCGGCGCGGAAGCGGTGCTGGGTGACAAGGCCGAGGGTCTTGCGGGCCGGGGCGTAGTCGGGCGCGCGGCGGAGTGTTTCCTGGAGTTGGGCGATGGCCTCGTCGACCTGGCCGATGTCCAGCAGCGCGGCGGCGTAATCGTTGCGGATGATCGGCTCGTCCGGGTCGAGACGCAGGGCGGCGAGGAAATGGGGGATGGCGTCGGCGGTTTTGCCTTCGTCGATGAGGGCGAGGGCGAGGTTGTTTTCGCCGCGGGGGTTGCGCGGGCGTTTGGCGACGACATCGGCCCAGATGGATTGGGCGGTGCGATACTGGGCGTTTCGGTGGAAGGTCGTCACGGCGAGCGCGAGAGCCAGTGCCAACGCGATGGCGGTTTCCAGCCGGAGGCGCGCGTCGGTGCGAGGCCAGACACGGCGGCAGAAGCGCGATGCGGCGCCGAACGTCACGGCGATGATGGCCAGGAGAGGCAGGTACATGCGGTGTTCTGCGACGGTTTGCGTCGCCACCGGCAGGATGCTGGAACTGGGGGCCAGAATCGCAAAGAACCAACAGCCCAGAAAGCCAACGATTGGCCAGCGCCACAAGCTGATCGCCGTGCCGATGAGCAGCAACGCAATCGTCACGGCGCAGGGTGCGGCCTGCCACGCGTCCGTAACCACATCGGTTCCGTAGTCGAACAGCAACGGGTGGGGCCAGAACGCGAGTCGGAGATAATGGGTGATCGCGCACGTTTGGGTCAACGCGTATTGCCACCAGAGAATGTTGACGCCGAAGCCGGCGGTGCCGCCACGACCGCCGGCGGTGGCCACCAGATATCCCAGGAGGATCCAGGTGCCGCTCAACGCCAGATACAATGGCCGTCGTCGCCGCCACGCGTCGCGGAACGATCCGGAAACGAAGGTGCGGTCGTAGAGCAGCACCATCAGGGGCGCGGAAACCATCACCTCTTTGGTGGCCATGCCGAGCAGACACGCGGTGAAGGAAACCGTGAACCAGGATCCGGCCCGCGGCGATGCGGTCCCGCGAATGAAGCCGTACAACGTCAGCAGGTAGAACAACCCCATGAGGGACTCGGCGCGTTGCGACAGGTAGGTCACCGACTCGGTTTGGAGCGGGTGAACCGTCCAGAGGATGGCTGTGGCCAGGGCGAATTCATTTGCCGCAGCGCCGAAGCGCTCGCGCAGAGTCGGCTGGAACAATGTGCGCTGCACGATCCCGAAGACGGTCAGCCCCGCGAGAATGTGGATCGCCAGATTCAGCGCGTGATACCCCCACGGCGTCACGCCACCCAGGGCGTAATTGATGGCCAACGTGAAGTTCACCACCGGCAGGCCTTCGACTGTCATTCCAATCCCGTGCGGCGGCGACAGCGCATTCCAGACCGGCCACAACCGGCGGATGGAGGGGTTGTTGACGATGGTGAAGAAGTCGTCAAAGATGAGGGGGGCGTGGAGCGTGTTGGCGTAGGCGGCGGCGCACAACGTCGCGAGAACCACAGGGATCCACCATCGAAATCTCATCATTGGGCGCCTTGCGTGATGTCTCCGCGTGATCGGGCATTCGGAACCGGGAGGCAAACCACATTTGCTTTGTAACGGGACGCAAACTACAATTCAAGCCGCAATGAATCCACTGAGCATTTCCGACCTGCTGCGAGACGAGGCCCTGCGACGCCGGGAGTTTCCTGTTTGTGAGAGCAAGGCTTTCCTCGCGCATGCGGGAGTCAGCCCGTTGCCGCGACGCGTGGCGGAAGCAATGAAGGAGTATGTGGAAGCAGCATCACGTGATAACCAGGAGAACGTGTTGTCCGATGAGGTGATCGGCGAGACGCGGGCGTTGGCGGCAGGACTCATTAATGCGCGGCAGGAGGAAATCGCATTTGTGGGATCGACGTCGATGGGCCTGGCGATGGTGGCTGCCGGGTTGCCGTGGGAGCACGGCGATCAGGTTGTGTGTTACCGGGACGATTACCCGGCGAATGTGTATCCGTGGATGGACCTGGCGCGGCGGGGGGTCGACGTGAAGTTTGTGGAACCGCGTGGGTTCGGGAATATCACGGTCGACGACGTTGAAAGGGTCGTGACGCACAAGACGCGGTTGGTATCACTGGCCAGCGTGCATTTTCAGAGTGGTTGGAGACTGGATGTGAATCGAGTTGGCAAGTCCCTGCGGGAACGGGGGATATTGTTCTGCCTCGATGCCATTCAAAGTCTTGGCGCGTTGCGAACGTCGGTGGAGTTTGTGGATTTCGCCGCGGCGGACGCGCACAAATGGTTGTTGGGACCGCTGGGAACCGCCATCCTCTACGTGCGGAAGGAGCATTACGACCGGTTCCATCCGCCGCTCGTTGGGTGGCACAGTGCGTCGAGTCCGAATTTCATCGCGCAAGAGTCGCTGGTATTCAAACCCGACGCGCGTCGTTACGAGCCGGGCAGTCTGAATCTGGCGGGTATTATCGGATTGCGGGCGGCATTGCAGTTGATTCTCGAATGCGGGATGGACGCGGTGGAGGCTCGGGTGCTCGGGTTGGCGCGACAGATTATTGCACAGGCCACTCGGTGCCGGGTTTACGGTCATTGGCCCGACGGAAGGTGCGGGGTTATCGGGGATCGTCTCGCTATCAGCCGACGCTACGGACATGGCGGAGTTGCATGCCAAGCTGAACGCGACCAATGTTATCATCTCACTGCGTTACACTCGAGACGGCAGGAAATGTCTGCGCTTGTCGCCGCATTTGTACAATCGTGATGAAGAGCTGCCGCGGCTTGACGAGATGGTTTGACGGCTCGGCGGGCGCATCCACAATTGATTGCAGGCGAACAGGAACCGCATCCGTGGTTCATCAAATGGAGGATGAACGGCTCGAATGAGATTTCTACTTTATGTTGACAGCTTTTGACCCTGCTGATAGTTTCAAATCCGATCAAATACTAAACGGCGTACCCGCCGTGAAGCGGGGCAAACCCGAGCGACGCGGGAAGGCTTACATTCTTAATCAACTGCACGGAGGCATTACGAGAACATGAGACGCTTACTGAAACATAGAATTGGCGGCTTTACGCTGATTGAGTTGCTGGTGGTGATTGCGATTATCGGGATACTGGCGGCGATGCTGCTGCCGGCGCTGAATCAAGCCCGCGAAAAAGCGCGTCGGGCCAACTGCTTGAGCAACCTCAAACAGATCGGTTTGGGCATTGCGATGTACGCGGATAGTTACAACGGCCGGATGCCGCTGACGACGGTGACGCCCAATCCGCTGTGCTCGTCTTTCAACCTGTTGAGCAATGTTGTCACGTCGGCGAAGATTTTCGCGTGTCCCAGCGACAGTGCGGCGAAGCCGCAAGTTAGTTACGGGCTGACCAATAATACGGGTCCGTATTGCGTGAGCTACACCTACTGCGCCGGTCTGTTCTGGCAGGATCAACCCGATTCGATCATTGCCCTGGATCGCATGGGCAATAATGTGGGATCCACCGCGTACACCATCGGGCAGCGTTGGCAGGGCAGCGGCAATAGTACACCGATCGCCCCGCACAAGGATCAGGGAGGAAATGTGCTGTTCAATGACGGGCACGTGGCGTGGCAGAACACGTTGCCGGCCACGTGTGGCACCAACGACGCGCCGAATACGTTCAACGTACTGCGCGCGGAATACACCCCGTCGTATTAGCGGATCAACATCCGGACACTCGCGAATGAGCCTCGGCGCCCTGGCGCCGGGGCTCGTTTTTTTGTTTCGTCCCTTGTCAGGTCTGGTAGATTCGTTCATCGACAAACGGCAGACGACACGGGTTCGACGCATGTGGAATCGCAAGAGACGGGAATTGGTTTTGGCGCTCGTCCTTGCCCTGCCATTGTTCGCCTTCCCGTTGAGTTGGCTTCCCAGGTCTTGGGCCCACTTTCGGTATGACTGCTCGGTGCCTTTGCCCGAGATTATTCTGGCTGGGTTCGTGGTTCTGGGCGGCACTCGGCTTTTGAAACGAGCGCATGGTGGGGACACTGCGATGGATCTCCCCGCTTTCGCTTCCAATCAATGGGTGATTGCCCCCGTCCTGGCGGTTATCGCAAGCGCCATCGTCTCCACGCGGTTCAGCGAGCATTCGTATTTTGGAATTGGACTGCTCCCGCGGCTTTGCGGAAACGCGGCGATCTTTTTTCTGGCTGCGAGCGCACCACGTGAATCGAGCCGACGGATTTGCCAACTATGGATCGCCATCGCCGTGATTGTGGCGGCGAATGGTCTGGTGCGGCTGAAGTTTGAACCGGAGTTCCTGTCGACGCTTGGGAACTGGGACTTCCTCGGGGTGTACCTCGCGACGTCGCTGGTCATTGGCGTGTCCGTCGGCGGAACGTGGCCGCTTCTCGGCAACCTCGTCCTGATTGCGGCGATGTTGTTCTGCCGTTCGCGCGGAGCATGGCTGGCGTTGGGAGCCGTGTCCATCCTTTGGTTTCTTGGGTTTGGGAATCGGATTTTGCAACATTGGCAGGCACGCGCCATCGTCGTCACGCTGGCGCTCGTGATCGCAAGCTTGTTGGGGTGGTCCTACGTTCGGGAACAATGGCAGGCCGATGTGAGACCGCCGATCTGGAAAGCGACGATTTCCATGATTGCCGGACGGCCACTTCTGGGACACGGTTTCGGAACGTATGTAGCCGTGTATCCACAGTATCGGTTGCCGCAGTATTTCTTGCGACGGAAAGCGACCAACGTTACCGACCATGCGCATAACGAGCTGTTGGAAGTCGCCGCGGAACAGGGGTTGGCGGGGCTGGGTGCCACACTCTGGCTTTGGGGGATGGCTGTGTGGTGTGGTTTTCGCGCAAGTCGGCAATCCGATGGAACCGAGCGCCGCGCTACGCTCGGGTTGTTGGCAGCGATGCTGGTGTTCATGATCCACGGCTTGGTGGACGTGGACTTGCGGTATCTCCCCAACCAAAGTTTGCTCTGGTTGCTCATGGGATTGTTGGTCGGAAGGAGAGCCACGCTATCCGACTCGGCTCCGGTTACGCTTCGCTCGAAGACACTGCAATGGTGTGCCGCAGTGGCATGCTTGGTTTTGGGGATCGGAATCATCTCATTAGCCGTCGTGCGCCCGATGGCAGCGGATTGGCTGGATCGCCGGGCGCGTCTCGCGGAAGAAAGGGGCGATATGGGTGCTACGGCCGACGACGCGACACGGGCGCTCAGCTTGGAGCCCTTTCGATTGAGCACGCGATACCTTTTGGCCGGCGCGCTGGCCCGCTCACCCGACGCGCAAACACGACGGATGGCCGTCGATCAATGTTTGCAAATCGAGGAATTCGCGCCCGATTACGCTGACGTGACCTACAATTTGGGGGAGCTATACATGGCAGCCAACCAGGTCGCCAGCGCACTTCCCTGCCTGCGGCGCGCTGTGGAAATCAACCCGTATAACGTGGATCGCCGTGTGGCGCTGGCTGTGGCGTTACGGGATGTTGGACAGAGAGAGGAAGCCATGCAAGAACTGGACCGCGCACTGCAACTTCAGCCGGACAGCCAGATCGCCCGTGCTCTTCGGCAGGACATTCGACAGGAGGGCACGCCGTGAGGGTATTGTCTCGGATTCTTTGACATTTCGCGCCATACCCGCTAAACTGACAATTGCAACGGAACCATGAAGGTCGCGATTCCCAGAAAGACGGTCTACAGATTGAGCGTATATTTGCGCTGTCTGGATCGATTCACGGAAGACGGTGTGCAGACCGCATCGAGCCAGGCGCTCGCGCTGGCGGCGGGCGTCAAACCGCCCCAGTTGCGCAAGGATCTGACCAGCTTTGGTCATTTCGGCACACGCGGTCTCGGGTACGATGTCTTGAAGCTGCGCGAGGGGATCGCCGAGGTTTTGGGGCGCAAACAGCTTCAACCGGTTGTGATCGTCGGCGTCGGCCATCTCGGCTCGGCATTGCTCGCCTACAAGGGCTTTGAAAAAGAGAGCTTCGAGATCGTCGCCGGATTCGATATCGATGTGAAACGCAAACGCCGCAAGACGTACAATCAGCCGATCCTGCAACTCGACAAGCTCGAAAGCTTCGTCCGTGCGCGCAACATTCGCATGGGGATCATCACCGTGCCAAGCGCCGTCGCGCAGGACGTGGCGAACCGGCTGGTCGCCGCCAGCGTGAACGCGATCCTTAATTTTGCGCCCAACGTGCTGCATGTGCCCAGCAACGTTGTCGTCAGCAACGTCAACCTCGCCATCGAATTGGAAAACCTCAGCTACTTCCGCTCGTTGGCCGAGAGCTGAGAGGACAAGTTGGCATCTCTTTGGCAGTGCCCCCCTGCTTGAACTCGCGGTGAATTGTTGGTTGAATGGGCGTGTGATGACCTCGAACCAGGCTCAATCAACAGCGGGTCGGATCGATGGACCCCAGACTCCTTTCGGCCTGCCCGACTGGTTGTTGGCGTTGCTTTTGGCGGCTTTCACTCTTCTGGCGTATCAGCCGGTGTGGCATGGGCAGCCCATTTGGGATGATTCGCACCATATGCCCACGGCAGACTTGGGGACCCTGAGTGGCTTGAGGCGGATCTGGTTGGAACCCGGAATCACGCAGCGTTTCGACCCGCTGGTCGATACGGTATTCTGGATCGAGAAGAAGTTGTGGGGGGCCGCACCGTTGGGCTACCACCTCGTCAGTATCGCCTGCCATGTTGGCGCCGCCCTGCTGCTTGTGGCTGTCTTGCGCCGGTTGCACATCAAAGGCGCCTGGCTCGCCGCCGCGATCTTCGCGTTGCACCCGGTACACGCCGAATCAGTCGCTTGGATCAGCGAACTCAAGAACACCATGTCGGGAGTCTTCTTCCTCGGCACGGTTCTGGCCTATCTGAAATTCGATGAGACCCGAACCCCGTCATCGTACGCCATGGCCGGGGGATTGTTTTGGGGCGCATTGCTGAGCAAAACGACGACGGTCGTATGGCCCATCGGTATGATTACGATCATCTGGTGGAAACGCGGCGCCCTCTCTTGGAAGCGCGATGTGCTGCCGCTCATCCCATTTGCGGCGCTCGCTTATCTGGACGGATGGGTGGCGCTCCGTATCGAACGTGAAGCTGTGGGCAATGCGGTCGGGGAATTGCGATTCTCGCTGGTGCAACGACTCGTTATCGCCGGTCACGCCTGTTGGTTCTATCTGGGAAAACTCCTCTGGCCAGTCGGCCTGTGCCCGATTTATCCTCAGTGGCAGGTCAACCACCTGAGGGGCGTTGACTATCTCTACCCCATCGGTATCTTGGCGCTGCTGGTCGTATTGTGGATCCAGCGGAAGAAAAGCCGTGCTCCATTTGCCGCATTACTTTTTTTCGTCGGCACGCTTTCGCCACTTCTGGGCATCTTCTTATTCTCGTATCAGCGGTATTCCTTCGTGGCCGATCACTTCCAGTACCTGGCGAGTCTGGGCGTCATCACACTGGTGGCGACCGGTGGCGTCTGGCTACAGGAGAGATGGCGGCTGGTCCCTTGGTTCACGGGCATCGCCCTGTGTGTCGCGGTCCTGGCGACCTTGGCGATTCTCACCCGAGAACACAGCCGGGCATTCGCAAATCTGGGAGCATTTGCCAGAGCCACGCTGGCTGGAAATCCGGACAGCTGGGTCGCCCGCGATCAGTTGGGCCTTGTGCTCACGTTTGAAGGGAAACTGACGGAGGCAATCGATGAGTTTCACCAAGCATTGCGGGCAAATCCCAAGTATGGGTTGTTGAACTACGATCTCGGCTGCGTGCTGCAGTCACAGGGCCGGATCGAAGAAGCCGTTCAGCAATACCAGCAAGCCATCGAATGGCAACCCGACCTGGCTCGCCCGCGTTACAATCTTGGTTGCATCCTGGCCTCCCAGGGCAAGTTCGCCGAGGCCATCGAACAGTATCAGGATGCACTTCGATTGGAACCCTACGCCTTCGATGTGCGCAACAATCTCGGAATTGCGCTCGCCTCATCGGGAAAACTCGACGAGGCCATCGCGCAGTTTCAAAAGGCCGTCGAATTGCGACCCGGTTTCGCCGAAGCACACGTTAACTTGGGCCACGCCCTCGCAACGCAAGGGAATTTTACCGAAGCCGTTCAACACTACGAAGAAGCCCTGCGGGTCGACACAAACAATGCCAGTGCCCACTACAATCTTGCCAATCTCCTCGCCGAGTACGGTCGCGATGACGAAGCCGTCTCGCATTATACCGCTGCAGCGCGGCTGGCCCCAAACGACGCTCGCATCCAAATCAACCTCGGCAATCTGTTCCTCAAACAGGCCCGTTGGGACAAAGCTATCGCCGCCTACGCCGACGCCCTCCGCGTCGATCCCGCCGCGTTCGAGGCCCACAACAACATGGCGATCGCCTTGGCCAACCGCGGGGACTTGGTCCAAGCCACCGAACACTTCCGCGAAGCCGCGCGACTCAGCCCACAACAACCCGAAATTCACAGCGAGTTGGCCGAAATCCTGGAACGCCAGGGACTCCACGACGAAGCGCAGCGCGAGTCTGTCGAAGCGCAACGGCGTGCGACGCCCGCTGTCAGGGTAAGCCCCAACCCCGGTTCGGCAACGTCTCCCTGATACACGGAAGCCTTGCGATCAAGCCCGCTTCACACGGGTGCCATCGTTGTCGGCGACGAGGATGTGGGGTTCACACTGGATTTGCTGGCGGGCGAACACGTTGGCCATGGCCTCAGCCACAGCCTTTTCTTTTTGCTCGGTAATACACATGATCGAGGAACCACTGCCGCTCAGCCAGCCGGCGAGGGCGCCGGCTTCCACGCCCGCTGAGATCACGTCGTCAAGCATGGGAATCAGTTTCTTGCGATAGGGCTGGTGCAACTTGTCGTCGAACAACCCGCGCAACAGGGAATAGTCCCCCGTTGCGAAAACCGAAGTGATCAGCGCGACCCGTTTCATATTTTCGACGGCGTCGGCAAGGGAAACCTGTTTCGGCAATAAAGCGCGGGCCTTTTCTGTGGAGACGGGAAAATCGGGGACGCACACGACGAACTTCAGCGAGGCGGGCACGTTGAAACGGCGGTAACGAATCGTGCCGTCGACGACACCGGACACCACGAAGCCGCCAAATAGAGCCGCCGCGGCATTATCGGGATGGTGCTCGAGCCCGGTGACGACTTCGAGCAGCGCCGTGTCGGAAAGCGGACGTCCATTGAGTTCGTTGAGGGCGTAGGTGATGCCGAGGCGGACCGTGACGCTGGAGCCGAGTCCACCCGCCGCCGGCACGTCACCTTTGACTTCGATTTGCAGACCGTGAGGTTTGACCTTGCTGCGACGGAAGAAAGCGTCGACCGCTTCCCGCGACATGGCGTTGGCGGAAGGCGAGCCCTTTTGGTCGTCAACTCGTTCGACGTTCAGGCCGTCGGATTCACGAATGGAAATGTGATTGTGCAACTTGAGGGCGACGCCGAGCGTGTCGAAACCAGGGCCGAGGTTGGCGGTCGTGGCTGGCACGCGAACGGTAACGGATGGTTTTCTCACGGCGCGCGATATTGCATCGCGGGTCGGGGCAAGTCAAGTGGTAGCGGCACGATCCCAGGGCGATTGCATTTAGTGCCTATCCCAGAACCTCGGCGCGGCGATAGGTGATGATCGCGCAAGCAAAGTGAAGTAGCCCCAAGTAATTGTCCGCTTTCTTCTCCCACCGAATCAGAATGCGGCGAAACCGATTCAGCCAACTGTGGGTCCGCTCGACCACCCAACGGCGCGCTTTGAATCGAGCGTTGCGTTTGAGCGCCTGGGCTTCCTCACCGCGACTGCGGATGTGAACCGTGTAGCCAAACTCCTGCGCCAGTTCCCGTACTTCGTCGTAATCGTATCCTTTGTCCAGACACAATCCTTGCGACTGGCCGCTCCCAACGCCTGGTCGCTCCACCGGAATGCTTTCCAGCGTTTCTCTCACCAGCTTGAAGTCGTTGCGGTTGGCCCCGTCAATGGCCAGTCCGATCGGCACGCCTTGACCCTCCGTCAACAAGCTGCGCTTCACCCCGTCCTTGGCTCGATCCGTGGGGTTGGGGCCGATTTTTTTCCCCGCCCAACGGAGCTTTGCTCATCGCTCCATCCATCGCCTGCCAGCGCCAGTCAATGCCTTTGAGTTCGTCGTATTCCGTCAACCCCTGTTCCCAAAGTTTCGCAAACACCCCGGCGCGCACCCATTGTTGAAAACGCCGATGGGCGGTGGAACTGCTGCAGATGCCCGTCGCGTTAAGCGCGTTCCACTGGCAACCAGTGCGCAACACGAACAGAATTCCGTTCATCGCGTGGCGGTCGGCGACCCGCGGTCGCCCGCCACGCCCCCGCGCGTGTCGCCGCGGCTTGGGCAGGAGTGGCTCGACCTTACTCCACAATTGGTCAGACACGAGCCAACGCTCGTGCGATCTGCTTTTCCCCATAGATGCCTCCTTGGCATCCCCATTATATCATTGCCAGAGGGGTTTTGGGATGGGTTCTTAGAAGTTGAGCAGGGAGGCGAGGTACTGGTGGTCCCAGCCGGCGGCCTTTTGTTTGGCGCGGATGCCGAGTTTGACTCGCTGGTCGCGGCGCAGTTGGTTCAGGCATAAGGCCCGCAGCGTGGCCAGGTTCTGCGCCGCGTTCTGCTGGCGCACGGCGCAGCGGTCTTCGCCCATCTGCACGTCCAGCACCCAGTGCAGGCAATTCTCGATCTCCCAGTGGCCGCGCACCGCCGCCGCAAACCGCTCGACCTGCGCCGGCAGGCTGCTGAGATAGTAGCGCCGCTGCGTCGTCGATTTCCCCTGCACCTCCCGCACTGCTTCGACCATCCCGACGCTGCGTAAGGCTTCCCACTGGGGCCTGTCGGCCAGCCAAGCGATCGCTTCGGTAATCCAATAGCGACGGGTCTCGATGCGCCCGTGATCCTTCTCCAGGGTCTGGGTGAATTGATGGGCGAGGCCAGCAAAACCGCGCGCGTGGGCGTCGTCCAGAAACGCTTGGACTTCGGCGTGCAGCGTGCCCTGATTGCCTTTCAGTGCCAGCACGTAGTCGGCATCGGCCTCGTGAATCTCTTTGGCCACGGTCTTTTGGCAGCCCATCGCGTCCACCGTCACCACACAGCCGGCCAATTCCAGCCACGGAGCAGCGGGGGCAGTGCGGTGATCTCGTTGCTGTGGTCGTCTACCTTCAGTTGCCCCAGCACCAAGCGATTCCGGGCCGCCCAGACGTTGACCAGGTGGATCGGCCCGTGCCCGCGCGCCCGACTGTGCCGCAGCGTCTTGCCATCCAACGCCACCAATTCGCCGACGACGACCTGGCGCAGGCTTTGCGTCCACGCCAGGAAACAGTCCCGAAACTTCGCCGGATCAATGAGCCCGAACACGCGGTTGAAGGTGTCGTGCGAGGGAATGCCGTGCGGCAACGCCAGCCAGCTTTTGAACCACTCGGCCTTGCACCGACCGCACTGGGCGATTTCGGTGAAGCCCTCCGCACCGCAGAGCATGGCGCAGACGGCAATCATCAGGATATCCAGCAACTCGTGGCGCTTGGCCGGGCCGACGCGCGGGTCGGGTAGTGGAGCGAAGTGGTCTTTCAAATTGCGGAACGAGGATCGTTGGTTTTGCATCCCCATCTTCCACCACAAATCCCCGGAAACCGGAAGCAAAAACTTGTCGTCGCAAACCGGCTCCACCGGCCCACTTACAAAGAATTCCTTTCGCACCCCCCTGAAGAATCAAAATGCAATCGCCCTGCCCCACCCCAGGGGCGGTCTTGCCGAACCGACATGCTCTTGCTACAAGGAAGGATCCACAGCGTTAGGTCTCATCGTAAAACAATTGACGTGGGCGTCGTCGTCAATTCTATTCCTTCCCGGTTCCTTGCGCACCACAAAACAGGAAATCACCTAGGAGAATCTATCACGGCGGTATCGGCGTCGGACCGGTAAGCGTCCCCGCTACTCGTTTCCAGTTGTTGCCATCCCGAGTCTTCGGCCTAATGATACGCGCCATGACGGGATCGGTGGCGCCCAGACGACAACTCGGTACGGAGGCGGACTCTATGAACGAACGTTTCGTGAAAGCTATGCGGCCAACACGTTTCGGTTTTGCGGCTCTTGTCGGGTTGGCAGTCGCATCCGCGACGACGGCGCAGACCGAGCCCACACGCGGCTTTTACAACGTGGCCACGTTCGGCGCATCACCGGACGGGCAGACAATGTGCACGGAGGCGATCCACAAGGCGATCGACATAGCCGCGAGCGGCGGCGGCGGGACGATCTATTTCCCGTCCGGGACGTATCTCACCGGGCCGATTCATCTCCAGAGCCATATCACCTTGTTTCTGGATGCGGGCGCGACCATCAAGTTCAGCACCAACTTCGACGATTACCTCCCGATGGTCCCATCGCGCTGGGAAGGCATCACGGTGACGAATTTCTCGCCCTTGATCTACGCTTACCAAGCGAAGGACGTTGCGATCGTCGGACGCGGCACGCTCGACGGTCAGGGCCAGGTCTGGTGGGATTTCCTCCACAAACTCCGCGCCAACAAGGATTTGCCCCGCAGCAAGTGGCAGGAGGAATTTGCGCGCCTGAACAAGGACCGCATCGCCGAGATGAACTACGCCCCGCTCAATGTCGGTTATCTTCGTCCCCCGTTCATTCAGCTCTATGAATGCACCAACGTGCTCGTCGATGGCGTCACCATCCGCAACTCGCCGTTCTGGAACGTCTCGCCGCTCTTCTGCGAGGACGTCAACGTGCACGGGGTCTCCATCATCAGTCCGTCCAATTCGCCGAACACCGACGGCATCAATCCCGATTCCTGCCGCAACGTGCACATCTCCGATTGCCTGATCGACGTCGGGGACGATTGCATCACCATCAAATCGGGCCGGGATGCCGATGGACGGCGGGTCGGTCGGCCAATCGAGAACTGCACCATCGTCAATTGCACGCTGCTCCACGGGCACGGTCTGTCGATTGGCAGCGAAATGTCCGGTGGCGTGAGGAACATCGCGGTGGACAACTGCGTGTTCGACGGCACGGATCGCGGCATCCGCATCAAATCCACGCGTGGCCGCGGCGGGGTGGTGGAGGACGTCCGCATCAGCAACCTCGTCATGCGCAATATCCGCGACGAAGCGCTCGTGCTGACGACGTTTTACACGAAGTCCGATCCCGAGCCGGTCTCAGAACGCACGCCGATCTTCCGCAATATCCACTTCAACGGCATCACCGGCGTCGGCAAGGTCGCCTGCGAACTGACCGGGCTGGCGGAAATGCCGATTGAAAACGTCACCTTCAACGATATCCAACTCACCGCCAAAACCGGCTTCGCCATCAAGGATGCCAAAGGAATCGAACTTCATCACGTGACGGTCAATACCGAGACCGGGCCGGCATTTACGGCCACCGGCACGGACGGACTGGAATTGGACGGGGTCAAAACCACGAACCCCCACGACGGGACGCCGGTGATTCAGCTCGGCCAGGTGAAAAACGTGTTCATTCATGGCTGCGTCGCGACGCCGGGGACGGAGACATTCCTGCGTATGAACAAATCTTCAGCGGACGATGTGACGTTGGGCGACAACAACCTGAAGCAGGCGAAGACCGCCGTGGAAAAAGTCAGCGGTGACTCTGCGATTCAACCGAAGGACGGCGAACAAAAGTGAAGGCGCGACATCTATTGGTCAGTACACTCCTTCTCTTGGGCGTAGCCCGGTCGGTTTCCGCACAAACCAATCTGTACGTCTCGGCGGACGGAAGCAAACAGTTCAAGTCGGTCCAGGAGGCGATCAACGCCATCCCCCAGACCACCAGCCCGACCAACCCCTGCATCATTCACATCAAGGCGGGAACGTACAAAGAATTGATTTGTGCGCAACGCGAGAAACGTTTCGTCCGTCTCGTTGGCGAAGACGCGGAGAAGACGATCCTGACGTACAACCTGAATGCGAAAATGCCGGGCGCCGACGGCAAACCGATGGGCACGTTCCGCACGCCGTCGACAATCATCGATGCGGACGACTTTACGGCGGAGAACCTGACGTTTGAGAATTCCGCCGGGCCGGTCGGTCAGGCCCTGGCGCTACGAGTGGACGGCGACCGGGTGGTGTTCCGCAACTGCCGATTCCTCGGCTGGCAGGACACAATCTTGCTCAACCGGGGTCGCCAGTACTTTGAGGGGTGTTACATTGCGGGCCACGTCGATTTCATTTTCGGCGGGGCGACCGCATTCTTCGAGAAATGCCATATCCATTGTCTCACGAACGGATACATCACCGCCGCGTCGACGCCGCAGGAACAACCGTTCGGGTTTGTCTTTTCGAATTGCCGAATCACCGGTGAGTCCCCGGACGTCAGGACCTATCTGGGCCGACCGTGGCGCGCCTTTTCCAGCGTGACCTACCTGAGTACCGAAATGTCCGGCGTGATCCAGCCCGTGGGTTGGAACAATTGGAGGGATCCCGCTCGCGAGAAAACGGCGCGCTACGCCGAATTCAACAGCACCGGCCCCGGCGCGGATCCGACAGCTCGTGTCCCGTGGGCCCGGCAATTGTCGGCCGAAGAGGCCAAGGCCATCACGGCCGCGAAAGTGCTTGGAGGCGCCGACGGTTGGAACCCGAGCAAGTGAGAAGATAAGAGGGCCAGCGGCTGGAACCCGCAGTCTTACTGCACAAGGACGTGGAATCGCCCTCCAACCAACGCCGCAGGGGCTACACGGGAGGTTATCGCTCTATAAACGCCACATTTTTTCATAACTATTTTATTCGGTTTTGGCTCTCGGCGGGTCTTTAATGCGGAGGGAACCAAAACAACACGTAGCTTTCTGAAAGTGATGACTATGACAAAGTCTCAGGCTGGAATCATTGGCGCCATTGTCGTGGCGAGCGTGCTGACTCCCCTGGTGATTCAACATCAAGTCGAGGTCAGGATGCGCGAGGAAAATGAGTCGTTGCGCCGACAAATCGCGCAACTCAAGGCCGAAAACGAACGTCTTTCCAACCATATCGCACAGGCGAAGAACGCTCGCGCTCCTCGCCTGCCCGCGCCGCGCATGCAGGTCACCAATCTGTCGGGTGCGTTGGCGGCGGAGGATTTACAACCCACCAATCGGATTGCCCAACTCATACACAAACCGCCGAAGTTGACTGCCGAGCAGGTCGAATCCTACCTGAAAGCGAATCGGCGTAATGCGGCAAGCCTTCTGGCCGCCTATCGAACGACTGGCAACGTGGCGCTGCTGGAGGAAGCCATGCAAAAATATCCCAACTACCCGCAGGTGGACTTCGAGGCGGTCTTCGACAAGAACCTGTCTTCCGACCAACGACGCCAATGGTTGAATGCCTTCGAGCAGTCCGCCCCGGATAACGCGCTGGCGAACTACCTCTCGGCGCTCGATTACTTCAAAGCCGGCCAGGCGGATCAAGCCGTGCAGGAACTCATCGCCGCATCCGGCAAACCGCAGTTTCAGGATTACTCGATGGATTTCGTTCAGAACGCTGAGGAAGCCTATCTTGCCGCAGGCTACTCGGAGGCCGAGGCGGCGGCAATCGCCCATGCGGGGTTGGCGCCGTTCCCGCAGCTCCAACCACTGAGGCAAGTGGGCTACGATTTGGTCGGTCTGGCGAATTCGTATCAACAGGTGGGTGATTTGGAATCCGCACAAGCGGCGTTGCAGATGGGCATGAACCTGGGGCAGCGCGTCAGTGATTCAACATCGCAGGATTTGATCGAAAACGAGGTCGGCATTGCCATACAACGGAGCATTCTCGGCGCAATGGACCCAAACAATCCCTACGGCAGCACCGGGCAAACCGTGCAGAATTATTTCGACGCAATTGTCCTGCAGCAGAAGGCCTTCGGAACGCTCGACGAACAAGCCGATAGCTTGCTACAAACGGCGTCAGATCAGGATGCAATCGACTACTTCACCCGTGTGAAGCTCTTCGGCGAAGCGGAAGCGGCGCAGTGGCTGGTAAACAAGAATGGACAGAAATGATGTATGCGGCAGGGAAGCCGACGCGCGACGTGACGCAGAATTGAAACCTACTGTGTGGCAGGCTTGTCCGTGCCTGGCGTGGGTGGCAGCGCTGGCGGAGCCGTTTCGGTCTTTTCCGTGGTTGATGGCGGAGTCGCATTCGTTGAAGCCGTGGCAGACTGGTCCGTGGGCTTGATAACGGAAACTCCGGATTTGACATCAATGATTTCCACAAGCAGCGCGCCGTCCTGTTTGGCGGACACGCCCAGTGCATTCTCGCTGATGGGCGAAGCCACAAATTTCCCGGTCGGTGTCACCAGGGCGAATTTCGCATCCACTCGTTTGAGCTTGAATGCATCGCCGTCACGGCCGCGCCTGACTCCCGCACTGTTCTCCACCCAGTAGCTGGGGTTCGTAACCGCTCCCGACTTCGAGTGTGGCGTGTAGCGGATCCGCACCTCGTCTCCATCCTGAAGATTGCCGCCCGTGACGTTGATAATGGTAAACGTTTGCTTGGAGCCGATCTTGCCCCCAACGAGAGCCAGGGAATTGCTTGGGGCCGTGCAGATATATTTGTTCGCGGCAATCCGAAATGCAACGACCGTCTCGATTGGCTCCGCCGTGTTCACGTTGACGGCGGCCGACAGCCGCACGGCAGACGCCACCAGCGCCAACGCCGCAATGACAATGGATGTACAATGGGTTGTTTTCATTTTCACACTGGTTCCCCGTTCTTAAATCAAATTTCTGTAGAGTCATTCAGTCTGCAAGTCAAGTCCAGCAGATGAGCCGTGCCACACGCGAAAGCGAGGCCTGTGTCGCGCCTTTCGTCTTGGGCGACTACTTCCGGCCGCCCGACCTGATCGACCATCGAATTCCAACGGTCTGACGTGTTTTGCCAGCGCGCCTACGGCACCAGACGTATGCGGTAATACCGCGCAGGCGAGGCGGTTGCTCCACCCACATCCGTATAGTTGTTTGTCGCGTCTCCGGTAACGCCGATGACGATCGCGGGAACGCTGATGTCCGTGAAGTTGGTGCTGGTGTAACCACCATTGCCATCGCCGGCCGTGGCCTGCACCGCGTTGGTGCGCACGCCCGCCGTTGCCCAGGTGATCACCATGTTGGTGCCCTCCGGCACAACGCTGAGAATCCGGAACACGGAAGCCGGATCCGTCGGGTTCAGGCCCAGCAGGAACTGGTTGGTGTTACTGATGCCCTTGCCAAGCGGGTCAGCGTTGGGCTGGGCCTGCGAACAGGCCGTGCAACCGAAGTACTGCTGCTGCCACGCTGCGAAGACCGTGACAACATTGATCAGGTTGTTCGACACGAGCGTACTGTTGGCGCCGAATGTGTTGCTGGCGGTCAATGTCACCGTGTAGATACCCGCGGCGTATGTATGCACGAAGCTCGAGCCGCCGGCGTTGGTGGCCTGGCTGCTATCGCCGAAGTCCCAGAACAACGTGATATTCGGCGAGCCACTGGATGTATCCATGAAGGTCACGCCCAGCGGTTCCGTGCCCGAGGTCGGACTGGCCGTGAAGCTGGCCGTCGGTCCTGTCCCCACAACTGTCAACGTCGCACCGCTGCTGGTCACGGAACCGGCGCCATTGGACACGGTCACCGAATAGGCTCCGGCGTTGGCCGCGAGCGCGTTCGTGATGCTCAGCGTGGCGTTGGTCGCGCCGGCAAGGGTGTTGGTCGTGTTGAAGAGCCACTGATACGACGGATCGGGAATACCGGTGGCGACGACATTGTACGTGGCCGTCATGCCGGCGGTTACCGTCATGCTGACCGGGTTGGTCAGGATGTTCGGGGCCAACTGCGGCACCCAATTATACAACCAGCAGGTAGCCGAACTGGCGCACTCCAGCCTGGCATCGCCGTTGGTCAGCGGGTTGAGAAAACCAAACGTGACCGAGGCCGAGCTGTCCAGATTACTGTTGCCAAATTCCCACAGAGTCTGGTTGGTGATGACCGATGGTATCGGTGGCACAAAACCGTTGCCGCCGGTGGTGTCAATATGGCAATAGATCCATGCCGCCAAGCCGTACGGCTCGCCGTTCCCATCCGACATCGTGATATTGGAAACGGTGCTGCTGGATCTCGTGAGCAGGCAGTTCACGAACGAAATGCCGTTACTCGACCAGTGAGTACCATCGTACGAGATCCAGCCTTCGCCTGGGATGGTGTTGTTGTCGGTGCGCGGGGCGCACAGATTGTACTGGCTGGCGGTCGGAATCGTCTGGAATTGGCAGTTGGTTACGAAGAGATTGCCACCACCCCAGATGTAGTCGTAGTTGCCCTGGATGAGGCTGTTGTAGAAATACCCCTGGGACGAGTTCACGTTGGCCAGGATGGTGTCCTGACGGCTGTCCACCTCGGCGTTGTTCAAGATGAACTTCGCGGCCCCTGTTTCAATCATCAACGCTTCGGCTTGCGAACCACCTTGCGGGGTGGTGTTGACGACCGTCATGTTTTCGATCGCCAGATTGTTGGCATATATCTTGAACGCCATGCGGGAATGCGTACTGGTGTTGATGATGTAGTTGTTGGCGTATCCCACAACCGTGCCCGTACGGCTCTGGCCACGGAACGTGATGTTGTTCTTGTTCTTGGTATCGACAATTTCCGTGTAGGTGCCGTTGCGAATATTAACCAGCGTGTACGTCGTGTTCCCGCTGGGCAATGAGTCAACCGCGCCCTGAACGGTGGCGAAGTCGCCGCTGCCGTCGGCGGCCACGACAACGTTGTTCGGATTGGCGGGCCCGGTCGGCTTGGTGGTGAACGTCCACCCGTTGGTGCCGGTGATTCCCGCATACAACGCGCTGTTGGTATCGGTGAAGATGCCGGCATCGACCGTGACGTAATACTGCTGATTGGACGACAGTACGCCCAAATGCGGATAAATCGCCACGGTGTTGCTCGTAATGATCACCGGGTATGTCGCGAACGATTCCGTCCCGATGGTTCTGACCTGCAAGAGGCCAGCGCTCGTGTCAATCGTGTCCACCGGCGTATTCGTGTTGGTCACGTTGTAAATATTGATTTTCCCCGTACCACTGAGGACCGGCGTTTGGTTGAACGCCATGAACAACGGCGTATCGTAGCACACGTTGACTGCCCCGTTGGCGGGCGTCAGCGTGGCAGTCATCGCCGAATCAACCGTCAACTGCGCATTGGTGCTGGTCACCGATCCGGCGGCGTTGGCGATGATGACGTTGTAGTTGCCCGCGTTTGCCGGTGAGACGCTGGCAATCGTGTAGGTGGCATTGGTCGCGCCGGGGATCAGGGTGCTGTTATTGAAATACCATTGATACGTCGGCGCCGGCACGCCATTGGTCGAAACCACCGAGAACGACGCGCTCTGCGTGTTCGTTACGATGAGGCTCTGCGGCTGCGTCTGGATGGCGGGCGTAATTATGACGTGCAACGTCATATTGGTGCTCGCGGTACTTACGAGATTGCTCGCGATGATGGTATAGACGAACCCGTTCTGAGCAAACTGAACGTTCGTCAGGATCAACGGCGTACCTGTGGCCCCGGGAATATTAACACTGTTCACCTGCCATTGGATCGCGGGCGCGGGTGCGCCGGAAACCGCGGCGTTGAACGTGCCGTAGTTGCCTTGTATGACGGTCTGGTCGGACGTACCGCTGATCGTCGGCGGCTGATCGCTATTGGAGACCGTAAGCGCTATGCAATTGGTCGACGCGCCAGCCGAGTTGGTGGCGATCAAGCAGAGCGTGCCACTCTCATTGGTTTGTGCGTTCGAAATGGTCAGCGTCGCGGTGGCGCTGCCGGAATTCGTCGAGCCGTCGGGTTGCGGGCCGTCCGTCACGTTGACGTTATTGAATTGCCAGTATACCGCCGGGGGTCGGCACGCCGGTGACCGTCCCGCTGATGACCACGGTCGTGCCGATGCCAGTCAGTTGGTTGGTCAGACCCGTGGTGCCGGGAACAACCGGCTCAAACGTCACGGCGAGAATGCCCGCGGACGCCAATTGTGATGTGTTCCATTGCTTGCTGGGATCGAGCGAAGGTAAATTGACTGTGGTAAAAGTACCGGCTTGGCTGCCGACAAACAGTTGGTACTGATCCCCGATGTTCAGCGGCGCGATGCCGTTGGTGATCACCGTCAATGTGCCGGCCTCTGTCAGTGTGCCGACAATATTGACCTGGTCGTTGCTGCCGGTTTGGCTGTTGTCCAGTTTCATGATCGTCGTCGAACCAGATACGAGCGTCAGGTTGTTGGAAAGGGTCAGGGTACCAACGTTGGTGCCCGAGCCAAGTGACAATGTTCCCGTGCCGGTGAATGTGACGTTGCCGGCGATGGTACCGAAGCCGCTGACTGTGCCGGAAGTATTGGTGACACCAGCCGACGTGCTGAGCAACCCGTTCGAGAAGCTCAGGAAATTCCCAGCAGAAAGATTCAGGCTGGTAATATTGAAGACCTGTCCGCCATTGCCGACCGTCAGCCCGTTGCCCGTTCCCCCACCGGTGCCGAACGACACGGCCCGTCCTCCAGCGTCCCAAGACCCACTGCCCTGAACCGTCAGCGTGTTGCCAATTGAGCCGGATCCACCGCCGATAGCGACATTTTGAGCTCTCGTAAACAATCGCGCATTTGTGTCCACCAAGACTGAATTGGATTGGGAAGTGGCTTGTGCGCCTGCTGAAAAAGTGCTCATGATGGTCATCGAGGCCGAATTCGAGATCACCAAGGAGTTGAGATTGGCGCTCGCCGCGTTGCCAACGGAAAAGAGGCCGCCATTCGTCCAGGACGAACCGGTGCCGCTGATGACGAGTTTGGAGGGTGTGGCCGTGGCATTGTTCGCCATGACCGTCGCTTGCGCGACAATCGTTCCATTGGTGAGATAAACCTGCGCCGGGCTGGTGCTATTCCGCCCAATGGTAAACCGTCCGCCGCCGGTGGAGTTAGTAACGTACAAGGTCCCGACAGCGATGTATACAATCGAGGTTCCCGAGTTACCCAACACGAAGTCCGAGGCACCGCTGGCGCTGCCAGTCAAACCGGAAAAGATATTCGTTCCGAAGGCCAGCGTGAGATTGAGAGTGTTGTTAGCGCCAGCGCCGACAACCAATGTGCCGACGTTCAAAAAATTGTTTGTAAGCGGCACGATAAACGTACCAGCTTCCGTGAAGGTCGCCGAGTCCGAAGCTCCGGGTGGGCCGCTAGTCGGGCTCCACGCGTTGGGGTCGTTAAAGGCTGCGCCGGTCGTATTGGTCCAAGTGTAGGTACCCGCGCGGCTGTTGACCGCACCCACGAGCAGTCCCACTGCCAGGGCCAGTATCACCACAAGGCAGTGGAGGGGTTGGTAAAATGATGGTGTGATTTCGGGTAGGTGTTTCGTCGTCCTCATGGCTTCTCCCTTTAGCGATAGTTCATCTGATTGGCCAAACATACCGTCTCAGCTATTGATTGCATCGCCAGCGACCAAGGTACGCGCACTGGATCGCGCGTAACGCTCAATGTCGTCCCGTCCCCGTTATTATTAAGCATTGGTGATTCACGCGTCAATCAAATGCGTGTGCAAACACCCCTAAAAACGTGCACTTTGGCGTAGCAACACAAATCATTTGGCGACCATGCTCTTCCTCGTTGCCAGTGTTCTTGGAAAGCCGCTTTCGTACCAGTTTGCCAGCCTGGGCTTCGAGGCTCTTCACGCATCCAGATGATACTCGTGCCGGCGGAGTTCCCGAAGTGGTCAGGGAAAGATTGCGTTTTCGTTGGTCGTTGGATAGCATGCGCGTGCGGGAGACGAGTGCATGAAAGGAGACTCTGCCATGAAACGTGATTCCCTCGGCGGTCTGCGTGGACGTCTTGTTCTGGTTGTGCTGATAGCCATCATCCCTTCCTTGGTGCTGATTTACTACAATGCCCGCAAACAGCGGGCGGCGGCCATCGAGCAGGCCCAAGAGGACGTGGCGCGCATCACGCGATTGACCGCCGCCAACTGCGGGCGCGTCATCGAAGGCGCGCGTCAATTGCTCGTCGCCGTGGCGGAGTTGCCTGATGTGCGGAGCGGTGACCCATCGCGGTGCGCGGCGTCGTTGGCGAAACTCCAAAAGAAGTATCAGATCTATTCCAATCTCGGCGTGGCCTCCCGCGACGGTAATATTATCTGCAGCGCGTTGCCGTTGACCAAGCCGGTTTCCGTGGCGGACCGGCCCTGGTTCAAGGAGGCCTCGGGACTGCGGGATTTTGCCGTCGGAGAATATCAGATTGGTCGTATCAGCACCCGTCCGTCCTTGGATTTCGGGTATCCATTGGTGGGGGATGAGGGCCAGATCCAGGGGGTGGTGTTCGCGTCACTCGATCTCGAATACCTGGGAAGATTGCTCTCACTTGTCCTGGCGCCCGAAGGTCTGGATCTCGCGATGGTGGATCGCAACGGCGTGACCGTTGCCCACACACCCACGAAGTTCAATCTCGTGGGAAAACCCATTCCCGAGGCGGAGAGGATCAAGCAGGTCGCGTCCTTTCGCGGACGTGGGACGGACCAGGGGCTGGATGCAGCGGGTGTCGAACGGATTTACGCCTTCTACCCGGCCGGTGGCAAGACCCCGCGGACCGAGAACCTATGTGACCGCCAGCGTGCCGACGGCGATCGCGTTTGCGGAAGCCGATCGGCAATTGAGGAACAACCTGATCGGCTTGGCGGCCGTTGCGCTGGTGGCTCTTCTGGCGGCGTGGTACGGCGGCGAAGCGATCGTGTTGCGGCAGACGAACGACGAACTCGAGGAGCGCGTGCGGGAGCGGACCCGGGAACTCGAACACGAGCAGTTCCTGCTGCGGACGTTGCTGGACAACGTTCCGGACAGCGTCTACTTCAAGGACTTGAAGGGACGCTTCCTGCGTTCGAGCCGGGCGCAGGCCCAGCGATTCGGCCTCAGCGACCCTGCGCTGGCGATCGGCAAAACGGACTTCGATTTCTTCTCGAAGGCGCATGCTGACGAGGCCTTCGCGGACGAACAGCGGATTATCCAGACCGGCCAGCCCGTGATCGGGGTGGAGGAGAATTCTCCACTAGCCGACGGCGTAGAGCGATGGGTTTCAACGTCGAAACTCCCGTTGCGAGACAAGAATGGCGCCGTCGTCGGCACGTTTGGCATTTCGCGCGAGATTACCGAGCGCAAACGGGCTGAGATCGCGCTGGCCAAAGAGCGGAATCTATTGCGGACGCTTGTGGATTACCTGCCCAACCTCGTGTTCATCAAGGATACCCGGGGCCGGTATGTACTCAACAACGCGGCGCACCGGTCCTACCTGGGTGTGGGAACCTTGGAAGAGGTGGTGGGCAAGACGGTGTTCGATTTCTATCCACAAGACATCGCGGCACCGATCCATGCCGACGATACGGCGGTGCTGACCTCCGAAAAGCCCGCGCTTCACCACGAGGAGACCATGACGGATCGCAAAGGGCACAAGGTTCGGGTGTCAACGAGCAAAATCCCGTATCGCGACGAACAGCATCGAATCGCCGGATTGGTGTGCATCTACAACCTGCTCGGCGAGCAGAAATAGGCTTTCACGGGGGCGGCTTTTGGCGGATTGCGCTGGCGCGCAGGTCGCGGGCGCAACCACCCGTGATGTTGAGTTTGCGCTCAACGGCAGGCCTGTGTTGTTTGAAGTAGACGACCTTCTCGTGCATCCCTCTTGTCGCTTCTGATATTCCGTCGTGCTGTTGGCAGACCTCAGGCGCGGCCTCGCCTTCATCGGCGAGTCCGTAGGTGAGCTTCCCCTCGCTGATTTCCTTCAGCGCGATTTCGGAGGAATCCATCGGTGGATCTGTCTGCGTGAGAGAGCGATGCCTCCGCACGAGTTGACGGACACGCCTTCTCACCACATTGATAAGCAACACGGGACCGGGGATGCATTACTGCGCCGGCTCCAGATCATTACTTACAAACCGCGTCGACGTCGGTGATTGTTAACTCTGCGGACGGCCCTCGGGTTCTTGCCCACGAATCGCCGGAATGCGCGGCAAAAGTCGTTTGGGTGTTTGTAACCCAGTGCGGAAGCAACCTCACTGACCGACAATCGATCGGTCTTCAACAACTCGCGCGCCTTCTCCACCTTCAGACGCTGATGATGAACGAAGGGCGATTCCCCGTGTTGTTTCTGAAACATGCGGGTGAGGGTGGCCGGAGATATCTGGAGGTACTCGCAGAGGGCGCTGATCAGGTTGTGCTCCTTGAGGTTCTGTGCCATCCAGCGGAGGGCCAGTTCCATTCTCACGGATGGCTCGGGCGGCTGGGTCTTGCTTCGGACGAGCCGCGCTACGGTAATATCGATCGCGAGGTGCAACTGCTTGATCGCGAGATTCGTCAGCTCGTCCGGTCGCTCGACTTCCTCCCGACATTGCGCGTGAAAACTCTCCAACTCTCGACGGAGGCGCGCCCCGATCATCCACTGTCGATACTTTCCCGGGCCGACGGTCAAGTCCCAGCAACGCGGCCCGGTCCGCCAAATCCAAACCAGAAGATCGGAGACACCATCCGGTCGATCCAGCCAACCGCTCGCACAATCCGGGTCGATGACGAGGAAATCGCCCGGATTCAAGACTTTCCGATGGTGCTCGAGTACCAAGGTCGGCCTGCCTTGCTTTACCAACACGTAATGCCAACCAGGATGGCGGGTCACTGGTATTGGATGCTGGCCGTAGACGCGATGCCCCCACGCCAGATACAGCAGGTCCAGTTGCGCGCTTTCAGGACAAACCCATCGGGGTCGCCCCGGTGGCGGCAGATGTAACGCCTTCGGAATAGCAGTCATAGACACACAATGGTAGCCACAGACATCATGAGGAATAATGCTACTATAATTGGTTCCATGAGAAAAGTGTTTTCATGCACCGCCCCCTGCCAATTCGGAACCTGAGGTTGGCGTGATCACTGTCGGTCGAGCCCGGCTCTCCTTGTTCATTTCCGCAATGACGAAGCGAACTTGGAGCACCAAGCGGCTCGGCCATGTACACACCCCGTTGTCACAAACAGGGCCGAATCATTTCGTGGAAGTGGCTACTTCGGCGATTGTATCCACTCGGATCGGATGATCAGTATGCACAAGTGCTTGCCGCGTAAGCAGGAAATGGTGCGCCGTGTAGGAATCGAACCTACAACCTAGTGATTAAGAGTCACTTGCTCTGCCAATTGAGCTAACAGCGCACGTTTTCGCAGGCGCGGTAAACTACCAAAGCGGGCCGGCAAACGCAAGAATCAGTTCACGGCGCGAATTACGGCAGCGAGATGTTGATGCGGTAGAACTCCTGCGGCGGGAGGGGGTTGGTGTCCGTGACCGAGATCTGGTTGCCGTTGGTCACGGGGCCGGTGTAGGTGGCAAGCGGCGACCAGACGCCGTTCACCAAATCCGTGTTGAACTGCGGCGTGTAGGTGCGGCCACCCACCATCGGCAGGAATTGCAGGTCCTGCGCGTTCGGCTGATTGGTGTCGCTGATGATGTTGAGCAGGAACACGGATGCGGGATTCGTGGGGTCGAGGCCGGCGACGAACTTGAACAGATTATTCTGGCCCGTGCCATCGGCATCGGCCGTCGGCGCGGCGCTGGGATTGTTGGTGCTGCCGAAGTATTGGATCTGCCAGCCTTGGAACGGCGTCAGTACGACGATGAAATTCGGTCGGGTGTTGGTGCTGGAGCCGCCGGGACCGCTGACGATCTCCGTGACGGTGTACACGCCGGCGGTGTTGTAGGCATAGACGACGGCATTGGTCGCAAGGTTGGTAGTGCCGCCATCGCCGAAGTTCCAGGACCAGTTGGTGATCGAACCTGTCGACGTGTCGGTGAAAGTCACGGTCAGCGGGGCGATGCCGTTGGTGGGAGCGGCGGTAAAGCTGGCCACCGGCGCAACCGCTCCCGCGCCGTTCACCGTGTTCGTGGCGTTCCCGCCGTTGGCTGTGGTGAACACCACGCTGTTGGTGAACCCGCCGGCACTACCCGGCGCAAATTGCACCACCACGTTGGTTGAACCCAGACCCGACACGCTGAAGGCCGCGCCCGACACGATCGTGAACGGCCCACCGCTCACCGTCGCCGTGCCATTGCTGACCGCGATGCCGCCGGAGTTGGTTACCACAAAACTGGCTTGAGCCGTCGTGCCCGTGGCCAGCGGCCCGAAGTTCAGCGTCGCGGGCGTGACCGCGATGCTGCCCGGTGTCAGGCTGATGCCGCTGACTGCGCTGGTCGAACTGCCACCGGTGCTGGTGAACACGACGTTGCTGGTCCATGTCCCCGTTATCACCGGCGCAAACTCCACGACGACATTGGTGGACGCGAAACCGGCCAGGCTGAAACTGCCGTTGGTCACCACGGCAAACGGAAGCCCAACGCTGGCGGTGCCGCTGAGTGACGCGCTCGCCCGAGTTGGTCATGGCGAAGGTGGCTTGCGCGGTCGTCCCCGTGGCCAGCGTGCCGAAGTTGTAGCTCGCGGGCGATACGCCCAGCAAGGCCGGTGTGACCGCTGTGCCGCTGAGGGCATTGATGAGGTTCGTGCCGGTGGGCGTGCCCCAACCTGTACAGAGGTCGTAACCGGTCACGGCGGTATATTTGGTTTTGCTCCCAGTCCATTCATTGTTGCCGGTGGTGATGTCGTGAAAACAGTTGGTGTAATTGGCGCCTTTGCCGATCGCATAGAGAGCCGGGTTGAGGAACCCGACCGGCCCCAAGCCGTTCGTGGCCGCCTGCTGATTCACCAGCGCCGTGAACGCCGCCCAGAGCGGCGTGGCGCAACTGGTGCCGCCAAACCAGTTGGTTAACCCGTTGCCGTAAGCCACGAAAACATGGTCGGCGGTCAGTGCGACATCGGGAACGTTGCGCATGGTCGTCGAACCTTGATTGGCGGTCATGCTGATGCCTTGTTGCCACGGCGGGATCGAATAGGAGGTGCTGACTCCGCCACTGCTGCCCGTCGGGCCCTGGCAGTTCCTGCACTGGAAGGACCGGGGGGAACAGTAGTCCGTACCAAATTCGACACACCAGTTCCAGACCGTCTCCGAGACGTAGC
>CAVQMY010000051.1:0-15347 GCA_963713705.1 uncultured Verrucomicrobiae bacterium | reverse complement strand
ACACTTTCTCGTCCGGACTCAGTATCGTGCGCAGGACAGCTTCGAAGTGAATCATGCCGCGATCCAGCGTCCGGTTGAAGCTCTCTTCCTCCGCTTTGAGGTTGGATTGAATCTTGGCTTTGTTGCGGCGCAATTCCGGGAAGACATCGCCGAAGTTTGCGGCGACGACGTCCACGAGCTTGTAGAAGAATGGCTCACTGAATCCCAGGTTACGCCCGTAGCGCACCGCGCGCCGCAGGATGCGGCGGAGGACATAGCCGCGGCCTTCATTCGAAGGCTGGATTCCATCGGCAATGGCAAAGCTCAGGCAGCGGATGTGGTCGGCAATGACGCGGAAAGCAATGTCCACCTTGCCTTGTTCGCCAGCATTATCAGACGGAAGCGTGCTCGTGTACCGTTTGGCCGCTGAGCTTCTCCAGTTCGCGGAAGATCGGCGAAAACGCGTCGATCTCATAGTTGGAAACGGGTCGCGAGAAATCTTTGAACCCCTTCGTGCACTGGATCATCGAACACACGCGCTCGAAGCCCATGCCCGTGTCCACGTGCTTGGCGGGCAGCGGCGTGAGCGTGCCGTCGGGGTTGGCGTTGTATTGGATGAAGACGAGATTCCAGATCTCGATGCATCGAGCGTCACCGGCATTGACGAGCTTCGCGCCGCCGTCGCCGTTGGGAGTCAGGTCAATATGGATTTCGCTGCACGGGCCACACGGACCGGTGTCACCCATCATCCAGAAATTGTCTTTGCGATTGCCGGGAAGGACGTGATCGGCAGGAAGATGCTGTTTCCACAAATCGCGCGACTCGGTGTCGGCGGGTGTTTTGTCGTCGCCTTGAAAGTACGTCGCATACAGCCGCTCTTTGGGGAAATGCCAGCGGTCGACGAGAAGTTCCCAGGCCCAGTCGATGGCCTCTTTCTTGAAGTAATCGCCGAAGCTCCAGTTGCCGAGCATCTCGAAGAACGTGTGGTGATAGGTGTCGAGTCCGACGTCTTCGAGGTCGTTGTGTTTGCCGCCGGCCCGGATGCATTTCTGCGTGTCCGCCGCGCGCGTCGGCGAACCCCGCTCAGCGCGGGGCCATTTGTCCACGTCGGGCGCGCGCTGGCCGAGAAAGATCGGCACGAACTGGTTCATGCCCGCGTTGGTGAACAACAAATTCGGCGCGTCGGGCAGCAGCGAACTCGACGGCACGATGGTGTGCTGTTTCTCGCGGAAAAAATCCAGAAAGCTCTGGCGTATTTCAGCTGAGGTCATGACGCTATCAATCTACTGGATTTGTCATTCTGAGCGAAGCGAAGAATCTCAGCCGTTACGGGAAAACGACAGAGACCCTTCGACAAGCTCAGGGTGACAGCTTGAAGAAAGACACTTACTCGGTGCCACCAATGCGCTTGCCGAGGCTGGCGCCGTCGCTGAGTTTCTGTCGTACCGAGGCGATGATCGCATCCAACATCTTTCCGTTCTCGCGAAGGTAATCCTTGGCGGATTCGCGCCCCTGGCCGATTTGCTGGCCGTCGTAGGCCAGCCACGAGCCTTTCTTCTCAATCACGCCGAGATCGGTCGCCACGTCGATGACCGAACCTTCGCGGGCGATGCCGACGTCGTACATGATGTCGAACTCGGACTCGCAGAACGGCGGGGCCACCTTGTTTTTCACGACCTTGGCCCGCACATGGCTGCCGACGACCTTGCCTGCGGGGTCCTTGATGACGTTGACCCGGCGCATGTCGATACGGACGCTGGAATAAAACTTCAAGGCGCGCCCGCCGGGCGTCGTCTCGGGATTGCCGAACATCACGCCGATCTTCTCGCGAATCTGGTTGGTGAAAATGCACGCCGTCTTGGCCTTGTGAATGCACGAGGTCAATTTGCGCATTGCCTGGCTCATCAATCGCGCCTGCGCGCCGACCGTCGCGTCGCCCATCTGGCCTTCCAACTCCTGGCGCGGCACGAGCGCGGCGACGGAATCGATGACGATCACGTCCACCGCATTGCTGCGGATGAGTGTTTCGGTAATCGTCAGGGCTTCCTCGCCGCTATCGGGCTGGCTGATAAGCAACTCGTCGAGATTCACGCCGATACGTTTCGCATAGGAGGGATCGACCGCGTGCTCGACATCGACAAACGCCGCCAGACCGCCGGCGCGTTGGGCGTTGGCGATCACGCTGAGCATCAGCGTCGTTTTGCCGCTGCTCTCCGGGCCGAACACTTCGGTAATGCGCCCCCGTGGAATGCCACCCACGCCGAGCGCGAGGTCGAGCGACAACGCGCCCGTGGGAATCACGGGAATGTTCACCCGCGCTGTCTCGTCACCGAACCGCATGATCGAGCCCGAACCGTACTGCTTCTCGATGGCCGCGAGGGCCGCCTGCAGGTTCTTGTCCTTCAGCGCGCTGGCCTTGTTGGCAGCATCTTTTTCCTTGGTCTCCACTTTTGTATCATCACCTTTTGCGGGCATGGCGAAATCTCCTGTTAGTTCGGCACTCCCAGTGCGTGTGTCGAAAGTTTACTGTAAATCGAACCTTCGGGATGAAGCTGGCTCTCAAATAAATGGATGGCCTCTACCCGCAACGTCCCGAACGCCTTATTCTTAAGGGAATCGACGGCCCTTGTCAACGCAACGTCCGGGCGTGGAACCTTGATGCGTCCGAGCGTCAAATGGGCCGCAAACTCGCGGTGTTCGGGCTCGAAGCCCAGCGGCTGCATGGCAGCCTGTACCGACCCTGCGAGTGCTTTCAGTCGGCCGTTAGCATCATCGCAGCCGACCCAAACGACACGCGGCCGTGTCTCATTTGGAAATGCTCCGGCGCCATGCACCGCCAGGTCGAACGGCGGATGCTGCCCCGCCACCGATTGCAACCCGGCTTTGATCTTATCGACGAGCGTTTCCTCGATGTAACCGAGGAACTGCAACGTCAGATGGAGGTTGTCGACCTTCGTCCACGAGATTTTCACACCGACATGCGCCCGTTTCAGCCGCGCCTGCGCTTCCTCGATCCCGGCGCGAACATCTTCCGGTATCTCGATGGCAATGAACGCGCGGATCATTGGTCGAGAAGCTCACGCCTCACGGCATCGAGCGCATATTGGGACACGAAGAATTTGAAGGTCTCGCGGTCGAACGTCAGGATGTGGCGGCGGACATCGGTGTGTTCGGGCGTCGCGAAGCCGATATAGACGAGGCCAACCGGTTTGTCCGGCGTCCCGCCAGTCGGGCCCGCAATACCGGTCGTGCTGATGCCAAAATCCGCCCCGCTACTCGCGCGAACGCCTTCGGCCATCTCGCGGGCGACTTCCTCGCTCACTGCGCCGTGGGCTTTCAAGGTCTCGTCCCGCACACCGAGCAACCGCACTTTCGATTCGTTCGAATAGGTGACACAACCATTGATGAACACGTCGCTGGACCCGCTGACGTTCGTGATTCGATTGGCAATCGTCCCGCCCGTGCAGGACTCGGCAACGGCGATGGTTTTGCGCGTCGCGGCCAGCATCTTCACCACGACTTCTTCGAGGCGGTCGCCGTCACTCCCGTAGATATGATTGCCCAAGGCGGCTCGGATTCGTTTTTCCGCCTCATCGGCAGTCGATTTGAGATGCGAGATGATCCGCACTTCGACCTCGCCCATTTTGGCGCTGTAGCCAAGTTCGATGTCCTTCAAATCGGCCAGCGTCGGAGCGACCCGTTCCTCGACGATGGACTCCGCCAAGCCGACGACCTTAAACGTGCGGCAATCGAAACGGGCTTGCGCGCCAAAATGTTTCTGCAACACGGGCAAAACATACTCGTCAAACATCGGTTTCAATTCCCGTGGCGGGCCGGGCAACAGGAGAACCAGTTTGCCGTCATGATCCAACGCCAGGCCCGGGGCCGTACCGTTGCGATTGGGCAACACCTGCGCGCCGACCGCCACGAGCGCCTGGACATAAATCGATTCCGGAAGCCGGATCCCCCGTTTGCGAATGCGCTCCCGGATGTGATCGGCCACACTCTCGTCGCGAACGAGTTTCCGACCGAGCAATTCGGCGACAACGTCGCGCGTGAAATCATCGGACGTGGGGCCGAGCCCGCCCGTGATCATGAGGACATCGCTGCGCGCCAACGCTTCTGCGACCGCCGCGCGCATTTCCTCGCGGTCATCGGCAACGGTCACCTGGCGGTCGAGCCGCAACCCGATGCCGGCCAGTTGGCGGGCGATGTACGTGAGGTGCGTGTTGACCGTAAAGCCCAGCATCAGTTCGCTGCCGGTATTGATCAGTTCCACCCTCACGACGGCGAGCCTAGCCAAGCAGTCCCGCAAAGTCAAACGACGCGGCGCATCATTTGCTCGGAAGCAATTCTTTGGGGAAATTTACCGGGCGATAGTTCGGCTCACCAATCGTACCGCCGACCTTGTACTCCAGTAACACCTTCAGAAAGTCTGTCAGGATATTGATCCCCGGCCAGGCTCGGAGGAATTGCGCCTGCACGCGAAAGTCCATCTTGCCATCGAACCCGAGCTGGCCGCGGGCATTGGCTGTGAATGCACCGGCGGAAACTTCCATGTCGTCGGTGCGAACCGACTGATCGGCAATGGCAAAGGTGCATTGGCAGCGAGTCGCCTTCGTGTTGCCCAGAGCCTGCGAGAAAATTCTGAACAGGGCCGCCTGCCAGAGGACCCCGTTTGTGACGGAAAGGCTGCCCTTCCCCTGCAGGGCGCTCAAATCCGCTCCGCGCCCGCTGATCGTTGCCTGTCCACTGAGTAATCCGGTGACTTTGCTCTCGCGATTTTCGACGGCACTGAGTATCGAGTTTACATCGGAACTGTCGACTGCGAAATCGAAGTTATATGTCGGGTCGGTTCGCGAGAAAGCGAAGTCTGCGCGACCGCGGAGTTTCCCACCATAGAAGTCTGCGTCGAAGTCGTTGATCTGCAACGTGTTGTTCGTGAAGACAAGCGCCGCTTGGGCGCGGGCGCCGGTAAACTTCCAATACGAAAACCCCTCGTTGATTACGTGCGCGGTCCACGCGGTCCCATAAGGGTTATCAAAGTCGATCAACCCGCGCGCGCTGGCATCAGTGCGCGGTCCAAACCGATACGGCGCCATGACTTTGGCGGCCTGCTCGCCGAGAAGACCTGCCATTTCCGAAACGTTGGCCGTGGCAGCCATGTCGAAGCGGACGCGATGGGCGTTGAAGTCGGCAAAGATCGTCCCGCGCGCGTCTCCCTCGCGGCGCTTCAACACCAGATCCTGCACGTCCAGCTGACTTCGCCGGAGCCGAAGCCTCCCCGAGGCGACTTCCAGCCCGACGCCACGGTAACTGCATCGGTCCGCCGTGACAAGGGCGTCATAGGCGAACGCGTCCGGGTCGACAAAATCTCCGCTGACCTTCGCCACGATGTGCGGCGGCGTTGCGAACCACGCCGGCTCGACAATCTGCCGCACATTACCAATCATCAGAGGCAGAAGCCTGGTTGGGTCGACCGTGCTATCCAGCTCGTACGTGAAATCGCTGCTCTCAATATTGTAATCGCCGTGACCCACGATGCGGCCTTCGGGCGTCACGACCTCCACGTCGTTTAACTTGATCTGCGGTCCACGATCCTCGAAGCCGAACTTGATCGAGCGGAATTCGACTCCACGAAAATTCAGCCCTTCGGATTCAATTGTGCCGGTCAATTCGGGTACGCTGCCTGTTTCCGGGCTGAGACGATAGTGGGCGGTGATCGTCGGATTTTTTTCCACGCGCAAGTCGCGGAGGATTGGCCTGGCATTCTCAATGAACAACGGGATGATGGCCGCAGGATCGGTGCTGCTGGAGAACGTCACGTCGAATTGGCCCATGGCAACGTCGTAGCGGCCCTGAATGGCCACGTCGCCCCCGTAGAGAGTGGCGTCGCCGCGACGCACGACAATCGCTCCGTCGCGCATTTCGACGTCGACGGCGACCGAATCCACAAGCAGGTCACGGTATTGAAGGTGGTTGCCATGAAACCGTGCGGTCACCTGGCTCTCCAGAGGCTGGCTCAAATCGAGATGGAAATCCAAATTCAGTTCCGGAGGTTCCGTCACCTTAATGCGGTTCAGTTCGCGCACCGCTTTCGTCAAAAACAGAAACTGTCCACGATTGGCTGACGGCGGCGGAACAGTTGAAGTTGCCGTCGTCGTCGGTGGCGGCGGCGCACCGCGCAAGATAAGGCCTGACACGTTCAAGCGGATGCCGCAGTAGACACCTGTGAGTCTGTCCACCCGGACTGAGCCATCGTCACCCAGTTCAAAGGTGGCATACGCGTCTGATGCCGTAAACTTGGCCGGGCCATTTTCATCGGGAGGCGTCGGCACCGCGACCACGGCGTTGGCGATATGAATCGCCTGGATGGGGTTCTGTTTATGGATCAGACGCCGCAGGTTGAACCGCAGTTCGAGTTCATCGATTTGCGCCAGCGGTTGTTCGGGGGCCCTGGCATCCGCGAACGTGGCTTCCGAAGCCACGAACCCGCGAAACAGGTCCAGCCGGATGGAGCCGAATTGCGCCGAGTAGCCCGCCTTTCGCAAGCTCCCCGATCAGAGCTTCTTTCAGAAAACCAGGGAATCCATAGAAGTGCAGGTAGCCGAGCGATAGCACAGACAGCACCACCAGCACGATTATGAAGCGGACCAACAAACGGAACAGAACTTTCACTTACCGGATTCTTAAGCTCACGGTCTCGGCCCGTCAACGGGATTCCCCTGAATTTCCACCCGCCAACGGCCCCATTCTTGCAACAGAGATCAGGGATCAGCGGTCAATTGACGAGGACTCTCGTGACCGTCACGGTTTCGGCGGGGTATTCGGTGAAGGCGGCGAAATCGCTTCCGCTGCGGGGGAACTCGCGGCGGGTGGCGCATTGGCTGTTGGAACCGTCGCTGTCGCCTGTTTGGATGGTGTGACAATGCTTCTCGTCAGTGTATTGGCGCCGCTGGTCCAGATCGTGAAGACCAATGGCGGCTCGTTCCACAGCGCGTATCGGTTGTCGGAGCCTTGCGACTTGCCCAGCGCCAGAGAGTACGTCTTATCGCCGGCCGTGGCGGTAATCGTCGCCTCGGGCTGGTCGAGACCGTACTCCGCCAGGTTGTCCCGACCCTCGCGAATAAACTGTTCCGCCCGCAGCGCACCCCACTCGTCCAATAGATGCTGGAGCGCGTCGTTGTCGAGAATTCCCTGCGACGGCTCCACGAGCTTCCATTTCTTGTCCACCCCGCGCTCGACAACGACTTTCCCCACCGTTCCTTCGATCACCAGCTTCGTGATCTCCGCAGACGACCCGTTGGTCAGACGATGGGAACGCAGTGCCAGGTAGTTCGACGGCAGCCACGAGATGATGTTGGTATCAACCCCGTAGACAAATGGCTCGTCGGCGCGTTTCACGAAGCGAACCGTATTGGATGCGTCCAGCGAGCCCACGAGCAATTGGGCAATTGTGTTGGTCTCCCGGCCGCGCAGGCTAACGGTGGCCACCGGCGCAGCCAGTCCGTACTTGTCCAGATCGGTGGCAACATCCGCAGCGAATTGCCTGGCCGTCAGGTCGCTGAGATGGCTCAACAGCTGTTCCACAGCGGTTTCTTCCGCGGAGACGCCCACGGGAGCCGTGATTGTCCAGGCCGAATTGGTCTGCAGGAGAGAGATCTTGTCCGTACCGTGTAGCAACTCGATCCCGTGGACATCGTCGCCGGAGAACGCGAGCACCTGGGGGTCGCGCAAATCATTTGGCTGCACCGCGAATTTCTGCGCGGTCGTCGCTGGCACGGTGTAAATCGAATCCGTGCTTTTGAGTTTGGCATACACTTTACTGGCGTCATTCGTCAGCGGACGTCCGAGCACAAGCGTCTTGCCCGATTCACCAGTCCAGACGGTGACCTCGCGTTCCGGCTCGTCGAGCTGGTACGTGTGAACGTCCCGCGGATCTTCACTGACAAAATCCGCCGCACGCAGTTCGTTCAAATCGGCGAGCAATTCACTGGTTTTGCGTTGGTCCGCGCGCGCCGCCACCGGACGGGTCAACGCCCAATGCGGTTCCGAGTTGGTTGCCGCGCTTGATTTTGCCAATTCGATGTCGCGGTCGGCACTCTTGATCTCGATACGCGTGGCCGAGGCCGGAAGAAAATCGATCACCGTGCGATCCCGCAAATCATCGAGGGACCGGTTCAGGCGGTCGTAGATCGACTGGGGCGCGATGAGCACGTTCCCGCTGCCCTGGGCCTGAACGTACACGGCATCCTTCGTCGGCGTCTCGTTGCCGACGAGCAGGACCATGGGCTGTTTCTTACCCTGCAGGGTGAGGCGGATACGGGGGTGTTGCAGCCCGAACCCCTCGGAGGCCGCACCTTTCAACTCTTTGCTGGTGATCGTGCGGCTGCGCTCGGCGAATTCCAGTTCGTCGAGAATCGAGCTGACCGTACTGTAGTTGGCGCGAACATTCAGCGGCTGCTTGATCTGCCATTGATCGCCATTTCTCTCGAGCGCATAGGTTTGGTTGGTCAATTCGATCGTTACCGCGCTGATTTCCTTCGACTGGAAATCGAGGACGCGCTGGCTCTTCGTCAGCGCTTCGTCCGTGGACGTGCCCCGGTAATAATCCACCGCGACAAACCCGCCCAGCACCAACGCGATCAAGACCAGAGCCAGTGTCGTACGCGGTTTCATTTCAATGCCTTCGCCATCGGTGGAATCGCCCGGTGTCGCCGATCGTCGGTGGCCGTCATTTCCGTCGCCCCAACCAAACCATCAATCCGATGATCGCGACTGCCAGCGGCATGCCACCCATCACCAGGATGTAGACCGTCATCTGCTGGTTCGGGGACATGTCGAGGCGAAATTCCTCCGGCGTCTTGGGACTGACGGCCACCAACTGCTCGCGCTGGAGCAGCCAGTTCAACGAGTTCATGAAAAAGTCCAGGTTGCCACCCGCGAGATCGCTGTTGTCGACAAACCGCGACGTGCCCACCACGACCATGCGCGTCACCCCGATATCCACATCCACCCCCTGCGGCTTGCTGGTTTCCACCGCCACCGCCAGCGGCAGCGGCCCGGCAATGTCCGTCGCGGGATTAAACCTGGCGTGCTCCGTATCCGGGTTCGTCTCCCCCCAGTATTCGGCACCCGTCTTGACCAATTCGGTCACGCGCGGTTGATCCGCTGTCCCACCCTCCGGCTGTTGTACGCGACGAATCGAGCGCGCGTAGGGGAATTCCGTATTCGTGTCGGCCAGCTTTGCCGTAATCGGATGTGGCGCGTAGTCGGTACCCACGGCGTTGACATTCAACAATTCCGTCCCGAGCAGCACGCCCGCCTTGCTCATCGCCAGATCGTCGTCCGCCTGCACTCCCCAGTGCCGCAGGAACGTTTCCAAACCGCTCTGACTTCGAGGGTCGAGCATGATGAACAGCCGCCCCTTGTTCTTCAAATAGCGCTCCAACGCGTCCATCTCCATTTGCGAAAATGCCTTGCGCGGCCCCGCAATCACGATTGCGCCCGCGTCGGTGGGCAGCGCCTGTTTCTCCTGCAGGTTCCACTTCTCTACCGTAATGTTGTCGCGCTTGATATAGCGCACGATCTCCGAATAGCCGCTCGTCTGGTCGAAATCCTCCGGGTCGCGTTCGCCGTGCCCGGTGAGGAAGTACACCTTGGGCGACGCCTCTTCGGTCACGGTTTGGATCGCCGACAGGAACATCCCTTCTCCCTTGAATGCTTTCACCCGCGGCTCCTCTCCCATCTCCTGACCGCGGTCGAGGTCGACCATTTCATCGAGACGAACGTACTTGTGATGGCTGCCGCTGGCGAAGATGACGACATCGGGCGAATCCAAATTGTATTGCGTCACGAGCTGCTGCGCGCGCGCCAAGTCGCGTTGCGGATCGACGTACTCCACCCGCAACTTGTCCTTGCCATAGAACTGAAATTCTTTCAGCAGATTGCGTACATCCTCGAGGACTTTCTGAACATATTCCTGGCGACCGGACTCCGGCAGGAACACGACCACATCCAGAGGCTCCTTCAAGCTGCCGACCAACTGCTTGGTCTTCTCCGACAGCTTGTAGTACCCCGACTTGGTCCAGTCGAACCGCAGGTAATGTCGCGAGGTCAACCAGTTGACCATCACCACCAGCGCCAGCACCGCGACGATCTGCACGAGCACATTCGCGCCGATAACCAGCCGTCGTCGCCGCAACGTTGGAGGTTTCTGGTCGGATTGTGAGGAGTCGCTGGTCACCGCTGTCATCTCCATTTCCTCGATTCAACCACGCGGGTCGTAATGAAAAGCACCCACACTGTCCCGCTCAGGTACAAGACCACCGGCCGCACGTCCACAATCCCGCGCTCAAAATCTTCCATTTGATCGAACGCCGACACGGCATGAAAAACCCTGCCGAGCGGCCCGGCGGGAAACAGATACGTCAGCCAGTTCAAGACGATCAGCAGCATAAACACGACCGCAAAGGACATGAGTGCGGCGGCGACCTGGCTTTTGGTCATCGAGGACGCCAACAAGCCGACGGCGATGAAGAATTGCCCGATCACAATCACACCGAGATACCCGCTGAAGATCGGGCCCAAATCGAGCATCGCCTCGCTGCCGGAGAAATGCCGCACAATCAGGACGTAGAAACCCGTCAGCGCCCACATCATTGCATACAACACGACCGCGCCGAGATACTTGGCCAGCACGACTTCAAAATCCGTCACCGGCGCGGTCATCAGCATCTCCAGCGTGCCCGCGCGCTTTTCTTCGGCCAGCAATCGCATGGTGATCATTGGTACGACCACGAGCGACGGCAGCCAGAACATGCTGAACAGGATCTTCATTGCCGTCATTTGGGTCGGGCCGGTGTTGAGGTAGCGGACCACCACGGCAAACGTCACTCCCATCACCAACAGGAAAAACATCAGCGCCACGTATCCCAGGACGGAGGCGAAATACGCGTTCAGCTCCCGTCGCAAGAGTGGCGGCACGTTCGTCATCGCAGCACGCTCCGGCGCTGTTCGCGCCGCTCCTCTTCGGCCTCGTCCTCCTCGCGGGTGATTTGCACGAAGATGTCCTCCAACGTCGTCCGCGCGCGCGTCAATTCCCGCAGCGTCCATCCATTGCTCGCCACGGCCTGATAAACCTTCTCGCGCGGGTCGGTGCCCGGCTTCGGGGTGAGCATCGCCCGCACAAACCCGTCTTCCAGCAGTTTTACCTCGATCGACTCCACATTCTCGACCGCGCGCAGTTTGGCCTGCACTTCCGAGCCGGGGCCGCGGACTTCCACCTGGATCAATCCGCCTGAATTCAGCGTTTTCGTCAGGCTATCCGGCGTGTCCGAAGCAAGGATGCGGCCATGGTGAATGATGATGACGCGGTTACACGTCATTTCGACTTCCGGCAGGATATGCGTCGAGAGCAGAATGGTGTGCCGTTTGCCGAGGTCCTTGATAAGCTGGCGCACCTGGCGGATTTGCACGGGATCGAGGCCAATGGTCGGCTCGTCCAGAATCAGAAGGTCGGGCTCGGCCAGCAGCGCGTCCGCCAGACCGACGCGTTGCCGGTAGCCCTTCGAGAGATGTCCGATGATCCGATGCGACACGTCCTTGATCCCGGTGAGCTCCATGACTTCCGGGATGCGCTCGGTGCGCTCGGCGCGCGGCAGCCCCTTGAGCTTGGCGCGGAATTTCAGGTACTCGCTGACCCGCATGTCCGTGTATAACGGGTTGTTTTCCGGCATGTACCCGACCCGTTCCCGCACTTCCAGTGAATGCTCCATGACATCCAGTCCCGCCACCTGGACCCGGCCCGATGACGCGGGAATAAATCCCGTCAGGATCCGCATCGTGGTGCTCTTGCCCGCGCCGTTGGGCCCGAGAAAGCCGACGATTTCGCCACGCTGCACTTCAAACGAAACGCCGTTGAGCGCGGTCACACCCGCGTAACGCTTCGTCAGGTCTTCTACTTTGATCATCGGTTGCATGACACTACGAGACGGCACCCTGAAACCCTTGTTGCAACTTCCTCCTCTACGTCGTCCAACGGGAAAGTGCGTGTGTTTCTAGCACAACGCCATAGACATTGGCAAGGGGCGGAATGTTCAACCGGGTGGTGGCCGGATCGGGCACAAACAAAGCAAGGCCGGGTAAGGTGCCCGACCCCGCGCGGTTGGCATCACGTTGGAGAGTCGATCACTTCTTCACTTCTTCGCTGCGGGACCAGACAGGCTGCGGGAACTGCCAAATTTTCACGGTGCCGTCCGCGCTGGCACTGGCGACAAACCGCCCGCTGGGGCTAATGGCCACGCCCGTCACCGCGCCGGTATGCCCGGCAAACGAGCGGACTTCGGTCCCGGTGGTCACGTCCCAGACCTTGACCGTTCCGTCGTCGCTGCCGCTGACCGCAAACCGTCCGTCGCGCGTGCACGCCACGCTCCGCACCGTTTGGCTGTGTCCCTTGAGCTGTTCGACTTCACGGCCACTGTCCAGATTCCAGATTCGGACGACCTTGTCCTTGCCGCCGCTGAGTCCAAATTGTCCGTCGGGACTGAACGCCACGCACGTCACCGCCGCAAACCCGTTGCGGAATGTCCGCGTTTCCTGTCCCTTCGCCACGTCCCACAATTTCAGGGAATCGTCCTCGCTCCCGCTCAGGGAAGAACCGCCCGTCGGACTGAACGCGACGCTCGTGACGCGCCAACCGTGACCGGCAAACGCGCGCACCAACTCCAGTTTGGGCACACTCCACAGTTTCACCTGATTGTCGTCGGCAGCGCTCGCGACGAACTTTCCATCCGCGCTGAAAGCGACACCGGCGATCTTCCAACCGAGTCCGTCCGTCGCGCGCAATTCGCGTCCCGACGCGACGTCCCATAGCCGCAGGGTGCTGTCGTTGCTGCCGCTCACGGCCATGGAGCCATCCGGGCTGAACGCCACGCTCGTGACACCGGCTTTGTGTCCGGTAAATGTGCGCACCTCCCGGCCCGTCGCCGTCTCCCACAACTTCAACGTGCCGTCTTCTCCGCCGCTGAGCAGGTACGAGCCGTCCGGACTGTACGCGACGCTCGTCACCGCGCCTTTGTGTCCCGCGAGTGAACGAACTTCGCCGCCATACTCGGCGGAAACCTGGTCGAGCAATTTCTTGGTTCGCGTCTGGTTCGGGATCAGGTCATCCACGCGGGTGGCCAACTGGCGGGCGGTATCGTAATCCTTCTGTTTCAGCGCGTGCTCGGCGCCAGCCAGCAACGGCGCGGCTTCTTCCCAATCGATTTCGTTCATCAACGCCCGCGAACGGGCGCAGCGGGCAATCGCGCGGGCTTGATCGATTTTACCCTGGCGGACCATCTCCATCGTGGCGGCGGTCAATTCGCGCAAGACGCCCGGCTGGGCAATGAGGAAGTTCAGCGCGTGCTGACCGCCCATGCTGTCGGGACCCATGGGCAAACTCTGATCGTGGACCGCTGCCGCGTCGGCAACCCACAGATATTGGCCCTCCTGAGCCACAACAAAGTGCGGGGCGCCGACCTGTTTGACGAGGACCCGGCCATTCTGCTTGGTTTTCAACACGCTCATCCCCTTGGACAGTGTGAGAGTGTTGAAGAACTCGCTGTACGCCGCCTCCGAGATGTTGCTCTTGAGGTCCTGTTCCAACGCCAGTGTGCCGAGCGCTTTGGCGATAGAGGCTTCGTCGACGATTTTGACCGGGACACCGGCGGCTGGTCCGTCCGGTGATCGGAGAGAGATTTCGACTGGTCCGCTGAATTCCTCGACCTTCTGCTGGACGCAGCCGAAGGCGCACAGCGCGACACACAGAGGCACCAATTTCCTGATATGCTGGCTCATCCCCATTATATAGAGCAACGGATGTGCCAGAAGAGCCGCCGGTGCGGCACTTTTGCTACTTCAGCCCGACGCCGGGATTCTCGACCGTTGCCTCGCAAAGATTGGAGAAATCCGCGTGTTTGTTCAGAATTGTGCAGGTTGGCAAGCTTAAGCGGCTGTTAGGGGCGGGCATCAATGAGGGCGCGTCGGCGGATTGGGCGGCACGGATTGTCGTCGGTTGGCAGCGATGCCGAATACTAGGGTGTTTTCCCGGTCGGAAATAGGGAATGTAGTGATTTCAGGTTCTTCATGAATGCCAGTAGCGTGTGGTGTTATGAAACAGACCTCGACCACGCCGCCCGCTTCCGACAACGCCACCCCACCGGGTCGTGCCACTCGTGGTGGAATTGCTCAGGCCGGAGCTGGTCATACGAACAACAACACCGTCAGCGATCAACGGCGGCTTCCGGATCCGGATATATGTCGGATCAGGCAACTGGATCCATTTCACAATTACTCGTGTTGCCTTGTCGAGAATCCCCACAGTTGTCCACAAACCGCTGTGCGGGCCGCTATTGCGAGCAAGGCGCAGAGGTGAGGGTCTCAATGCGACCGATGCGAAAAAGCAAACATACGAAACTACGACTCGCGACCAAATCGGAGTTGTTGGAACAAGCCCGTCTCGCGGTAGAAGACTCCAGGCAATTACTGCGTGATACCAAGAAGGTCATTGCCGAAAACGAACGTCTTCGCAGACAGTTGAGGAAGCTCCTTCGCGATTCAAATTAGGACACTACCCACAATTGCAAGCATGCCATAATGCCGGTTCGGAGGTCCTTTGTCTCCATCCTAATTGGCGGAGCTTCGAGAAGGCAGGCCCGTCATGACCGCCGACTTCATCAGCAATCACAGGCGGCTTCCGGACCCGGAACTATGTCGGACCAGGTATCTGGGGCCATTCCCCGATTTCTCGCAATGCCTGGCAGAAAACCCCGACGCCTGCCGGTATGGGACACGTGTTGTTTCCAACGTCTTTTGTCACCATCCGGATCGGCGCAGGTTCGAGAAGGCAGTCTCATCATGACCGCCGACAACCAACTGGCGGAGACAGCAACAAGGACACCATTTTGGAATACGGTATCGCATCATTATTTGCCAGGTGCTGCGACTGTCGCATGGCTCACTCGGGTCACGTCATAAGCCAAGGTTGTCCTGGGGGAGTCCGGGTTGACTGGGGCGGCAGCTCGCAGCATCTGGCCACGAATCAAAGCCGGAAGGCGGCTCCAACGGATCCGGCTGAGGGGAGATTGGCAGGTTGTCCTGTTGACCTCCTGCTCCATCGGGCTCCTGATCGGCAGAGTCCGCAAAGGGACGGATGGCTTTTGGCAGTGTAGCGATGGACGTGCTCTCTTTCTTCGGCAGCGACTCTTGAAGAAAGTCATGCAGGGCATGACCGGAGGCTACACTGCCTTTCTTTGCTGTCGGGGGAATGACTGGGGGATGGTCTTATGGGGGCGGGAGGGATTGGCGGCGGGCGAGCCAACCAATAC
>CAVQMY010000050.1:0-19776 GCA_963713705.1 uncultured Verrucomicrobiae bacterium | reverse complement strand
AAAAAAAAAAAAAAAAAAAAAAAAAAAAAAAAAAAAAAAAAAAAAAAAAAAAAAAAAAAAAAAACTGATCCACCAGTCGCCTTGAGGACATGGGAAGGGCGCTCCGCGAGGTCAAACCGCCGCTGGAATCGGCGATCGCTTGCCATCCGCTATCCATGGTCATGACCTTGTGGCGGTAGGTGAGTTGCCATTGGCCTTGCTTGACGGCATCGCCAAAGGAGATTTCCGCGATCATCCCGTGCATCTCCTCGAGCAGGGAGAGCGACATATTCCACACGCCGGTTTGCTCGTAATCCTCCTTGGCGTGTTGACGTAGCTGCCGTTCAACGTCAGCACGTTTTCAGTGCCGAAGAACGGCTTGTTGGAAAACACCTTGCGCAACGCCGGTGATTGGTCGGCGGAATCTCCGGCCGGGTGCGTCGATTGCTTTTCTGGCGGCATGCGCCTAGGGCCGGCATGCGACAGCGATCAAAACACAGCCATCCATGTGATCCGACTTTTTCATATGACTTCTGGACTGTCAAATCTTAACACCTGGCAACTGTCTTTCCAGCAGTGGATTTTGGTCGGTGGTTCAAGGCTTGAACCGCCGTCGTGGCGGATAGACTGGCGCTCTTATGTCATCGTTTGATTTGAAGCAGGTCGTGGCCGAACGGCTCGGGGAGAACTACGAGTTGCACGAGAAGTACATCAACCCGACGTTGGTCAAGGTGTTTCGCACCATCGGCTTTGACAAGGTCTATGCCAAGGCCAAAGGCCAGTACCTCTGGGACAAGGACGGCAACCGGTATCTCGACATGCTCAGCGGGTTCGGCGTGTACTCGATTGGCCGCAACCACCCGCAGGTGGCGCAGGTCATCCGCGACGTGCTCGACCTCGATCTGCCGAACATGGTGCAGATGGATTGCTCGTTCCTGGCGGGTCTGCTGGCCGAGGCCCTCGTCAAACGCTGTCCGCCGCATCTCGATGCGGTCTTTTTCTGCAATTCCGGCACCGAAGCGGTGGAGGCCTCGCTGAAATTTGCCCGGGCCGCGACCGGCCGCAGCAAGTTTGCGTATCTCGACCACGGCTGGCACGGCTTGTCGCTGGGTTCGCTCTCGATCATGGGCAACGAGGAATTCCGCGAGGGTTTCGGCGAGATGCTGCCGGGCGTGGAAGTGCCCTACGGCGATTTGGAGGCGCTGGAGAGGTCCTGCAAAGAAGGACATTGCGGCGTTGGCGGTGGAATGCATCCAGGGCAAGGGCGTGCGAATTCCGGCGGACGATTACCTGCCGGCGGCGCAGGCGCTTTGTCGTAAGTATGGCACGTTGTTTTTCTGCGACGAGGTGCAGACGGGCTATGGGCGCACGGGCAAACTATTTTCGTTTGAGCACTGGAATCTGGAGCCCGACATCATTTCGACCAGCAAGGCGCTGAGTGGGGGATATGTGCCCGTTGGCGCGATGATTACCCGCCGCTCTATCTATCAGAAGGTGTTCAATCGGATGGACCGTTGCTGGGTCCATTCCTCCAGTTTCGGACGCAACAACCTTGGCATGGCGGTGGGTTTGGCCACGCTGCACATCTTGGACGAGGAGAAGCTGGTCGAACGCAGCGCCACGCAGGGCCAGAAGCTTCTCGACGCTGTCAACGGGTTGAAGGCCCGGCACGAAGTGTTGATGGAGGCGCGGGGCAAAGGCTGCATGATTGGGATCGAGTTCCACGAGCCGCGGAGCCTCAAGATGAAGGTCGCATGGAAGATGGTCCACGCGGCCCATGACGGACTGTTCGCGCAAATGTTGGTGATGCCGCTGCTGGAGAAACACCATGTGTTGACACAGGTCAGCGGCAACCACGGCGACATCATCCGCGTGCTTGCCGCCGTTCGTCATCACCGACGAGGACATTCAGTATTTCGTCAACGCGCTCGACGACGTGCTCAACGATTGTTACAAGCTGCCCGGACCGATGTGGGATCTGGGGGCGAATCTGGTGAAAGCGGCGCTGGCCAACAAGGGCGGCAAGAAAGCCGAACGGGAACCCGTGGCCGCCGGGCGCTGATCGCGCGGGCTTGTTTTTCCATTTTCTCCATGCGATAACCCCGCGCGTGGCCCCTGATGCGACAACGGTATCTTAGCGGATTGGCCGACTTGGTGTGCCGTTGGCCTCTGGCGTTCCTGGTCGCGGGCGTCCTGCTCGCGGGAATATCTTCCTTCTACACTGTTCGTCGCCTCGAATTCAAAACCAGCCAGAACGATCTGATTGGCCGCGACAGCGACTACTGGCGCCTGTACAGCGAATACTCCCGGGAATTTCGGTCGGAAGAGGATTACATCATTGTCGTCGAAAGCGACCAGCCGCTCCAGAACCGCGCAGCCATCGATGCGCTGGTGTCGAAGTTGCTGTCGTCAACGAACAATCCCGGGCCGGGCGATGCGGCTGTCGCGCAGTTGTTTACCCAGGACGATCTGTACTACCGCACCGACCTCGACGCGCTGAAGAAATGGTTCTTGTACTACCTGTCGATCGACGACCTGAGGCAGATCGAGGGCTCACTCAAGGATTTCAAGCAACTGACTGGCAGATTCTCCAGCACCGACCCAAGCTCGATGCCTTTTTCGATTCGATGAATCGGATGCTGATGCAGATGGATGTCGCTTCCGAAGAGCAACGAAAGCAGATCGAGGCGTTTGTGCCGACAGTGACCGCCATCGTCGGACAGATGGGAACATTTAACGGGCAGGAGGAAGGCGACGCGCTGTTGTCCCCGTGGGCCAGCGCGTTCTTCAGCCCGGAGATGCTGGGCGAAGCCCAGGAAGAGTTGCGCTGGCAGGGCTACCAGACGTTTCGCAAGGGACGGATGTTCCTGTTGTTGATCCATCCCCGATTGGGAAAGGAAACGGCGGATGAACATCATGCGGCCACGATTCCGAAGTTGCGACGCATTATGAAGGAGGTTCGGCGTCAGTTTCCGGGCGTGGGCATCAACCTCACGGGCGAACCCGTTCTCGATTACGACGAGATGCATCAATCACAGAGCGATGCCACGAAGGCAACCGTACTGACGGCGGTATTGCTCTTTCTATTGTACGCGGTGACGTTTCCCCGAATGATGCGGATTTCGCTGTTCGTCGCCTGTGTGCTGGTTGCGCTGCTCATCGCCTCCATGGTGATCGTGCTGGCAGTCTGCATGGGATACACGACGCTCACGGTGGGTCATCTGAACATGATCACCGTGACGTTTGCGATCATGATTCTCGGATTGGGGATCGATCTCGGTATTCAATTCGTTGCCCGATACACGGAGGAATTGAGCAAGGGTCTTCATCGCGCGGATGCGGTTCGGTCGGCTATCACACACACCGGTCCGAGCATTGTCACGGCAGGCGTCACCAACGCCGCCGCATTTTTCGCGATGGGGCTGAGCGGTTTTCGCGGAGTTACGGAGCTTGGCGTGATCGCCGGCGGCGGAATGCTGATCGCGACGGCGGGGATGATGACCGTATTGCCGTCGCTTCTGTTGCTGGTCCACCGCAAAGGCGGAGCCGCGCCGGTGCCCGCACAATCGGCGGGGACGCGCGTCGAGCAACTCCTCTTGCGTCGGCCCTACCTGATGCTGACCATGTTCGGCATAATCACGTTGGCCGCGCTGGTGGCGGCGCGCACGGTGCGCTTCGACTACAACGTCCTGAATCTGCAATCGAAAGGGCTGGCCTCCGTGGAAACCGAACTGCGATTGCTGCATGCCGATGTGGAATCGACATTGTTCGCGGCGATTGTGTGCGACAACCTCCAGCAAACCCGGGATCTGCAGGAACGTCTAGCCAGACTCCCGAGCGTGGCCAGCGTTCACAGCATCGCCGAGTTGATCCCCGAGCAACAGGAACAGAAAGCCACGATCATTCGCAGCATTCAGAAGGAACTGGGTTCGGTGCAATTCGATATCCCGCCAGCCGACCCGTCGGACGCGGAACTCGATCTCCGGTCGCTGGCGTCCTTACGATTACGGGCGAATCAGCTTTTGCGGGTGGCGACGGAACGCGGCGATTCCGCCGCCGAGACGGTGCTGAAACCCTTGGTTCACGCTACAGCGCAAACGCGGCAGACCTTGCAAGCTCTGGAGCCGGGCGACCTTCAACGGCGTCTCGAGAAGTACGAGCACCGATTCTATGCGGACCTGCAGGCACAATTGCAACTCATGTCCGACCAGATTGTGGACCGGCCCATGAGCGTCAACGACGTGCCGGCTCGAGGTGCGCCAGATGCTGGTGGGGAGGACCGGGAAGTTTCTCGTCCGCGTCTTCCCCAAGGAAAACATCTGGGAACGGGAACCGCTTGTGAGGTTTGTGCGCGACGTGCAGTCGATCGCGCCGAAGGCAACGGGCACGCCGCTGGGGCTTTACGAATTTGTGGAAATCCTGAAGACGGGGTATTGTCACGCGGCGCTGTGGGCGCTGCTGGTCATTGCCGTCCTGATCTTCGTCGACTTCCGCGGCGGCTACGCCACGCTGCTGACGATCCTGCCGCTGCTGGTGGGGACAGCGTGGATGTTCGGGGCGATGGTGGTGGTGCGAATCAATTTCAACCCGGCCAACATCATGGTGCTGCCGTTGATCGTCGGCATTGGCGTCGCCTACGGGATTTACGTGGTCCAACGGTTTCGCGAAAGCCACGAAGCGACGTTTTACGGCAAGAGTACGGGACGTGCCGTGATTCTCTCGGCGATGACCACCAGCCTCGCATTTGCCAGCCTGCTAATCGGCGCGCACCGCGGCATCCGCAGCCTCGGTTTGGTGACGACCATCGGCGTCATCTCCTGCCTGATCGCCGCGCTTGTCCTGCTGCCGTCGTTGCTAGAGATTGCGCGTCGCAAGGGCTGGAAGGTGTAACTGCCCGACCGCCGCTTCCAGAAAGCGGGCGAGTTTCGCGCCGGAATGCTTGGCGCGGTACCCCAGGCGCGCCAGATCGGCGAGCACGCGTGGGTCGCGCGCACAACTGGAAAACACCCGGTCGGCTCGCAGCTGGCCAAGCACAAAAAAATCGTTGAACTCGTCCGGAAGGTCCTCGTCAACCAGGTCGGTGATTCCGCGGACGGCAAGAAAATCTGTTCTTTGGGCTGCGCATACAGCCGCAACGGCGCTGGTTTCCATGTCAACGGCCAGGGCGCCGGTGGCACGCCCGATCCGCGCCTTGTTCGCCGCACGCAAAACCATTTCATCCGTCGTCAGAATCTTGCCGTAATGGACGCGAATTTCCGAATTGTCGTCCCAGCGGATGCGCGTGGGACGGAGTGACTTGTGGGTCGTGGACCACGTGATCTGGTCGCCCTGATCTTTGCCGAGTTCGAGAATCTCCGTGCCGATGACGATATCTCCCGCGCGAATGTCCGGCTGCAGTCCACCGCCAAACCCCGAGCTGATCACGAGGTCGGGGCGATAGCAGCGAATGGTCATTTCAGCGGCGATGCGCGCGCATTCCTTGCCGATGCCGAGGGCTAGAAGAGCGACGGATTGGCCGCCGAGCGTGCCCTCGTGGAAATCGAGATGTTCCTGGCGGACGACGTGGTTGGCGTCCGCCCGGTGCAGGATGGGGTGGAGCTCCTGACGTACCGCAACGAGAATGGCAATCATGGTTCCCGTCGCTTCCTACGAGCGCCCTTACGGCTGCTCAACTGCAGCAGCCGTCGTGGCCATGGCCGTTAGTTTCGGCGGCGACGGCGGCGGTCACTTCCCGTTCCGCCAACACTTGCTGGATGTTCTGTTGCACGGAGTCACGCTGGCCGGTGAGGTGGCCGCGGCCGGTGGTGACGCCATTGTAGGCGTCCACGTGCGACGCATTGGTCACGGGCGCAGGCTTGCGGCCAAAGTTGTAGCGGATCAGCTTCCACGTGTCTCCGCGTTGCGTGTCGATGCCGAGGGACGGCGTGGGCTCATAGCCGCAATGGGTCATGCAATTCTCGCAGCGCGGATCGCGGGCGACACCATCGAACACGCCGTACTTGTCCCAGTCGACCTTCTCCAGCATCTCCTGATACCGCTCGTAATGACCGTCGGTCATGAGATAGCAGGGGGCCTTCCAGCCGCGGACATTCCGGGTCGGGATCGCCCAGGCGGTGCAATGCAGGTCGCGCTTGCCGGCGAGGAACTCCAGATAAATCGGCGAGCCGAAGAACGTATACTTCTGGCCCCACTCGACGATGTTCTTGAACTTCTCGCGGGTCATCTTGCGTGTGAGGAAGAAATCTTCGGGCTTCTTGCTCAGGCGCTTGATCATGTCCTTCTTGGCGGCGTCGTATTCGTAGCCCGGCGTGATGGTGTGCCCGTCCACGCCAAGATTGGACAGGAAATCGAACATCTTCTCGATCTCGTCCATGTCGGTCTCTTTGTAGACGGTGCAATTTGTCGCTACCTGGTAGCCGAGGATCTTGGCCATCTTGATCGCTTCGACGCATTCCTTGAAAACCCCTTCGCGTTCGACGATCAGGTCGTGAATGTATTCCAGCCCGTCCACGTGGACATTCCAGTACATCCATTTCGTGGGCTTGATGCCGGGCCGGCCATCGTTCTTGCCCTTGCGGATTTCCGCGGCTTCCTTCTCGGTGATCAGATTTTGCGCCAGCAGGGCCGTGAGCTTCGGCTCGACCGCTGCGCTGTAGTTGCGTGCCAGATACTCGCGCATCTTCTTTCGCATGAACATCCCGTTGGTGCAAACGTAAACGATGCGGCCCTGATCGAGCAGCCCGTCGACGAGTTCCTCGATCTTGGGATAGATCAGGGGTTCGCCGCCGCAGATGGAAACCATCGGCGCATTGCACTCGGTAGCCGAGCCGAGGCAATCTTCCAGGCTCATCATGTCCTTGAGATTGGTCGAGTACTCGCGGATGCGACCGCAGCCTGTGCAGGTGAGATTGCAGGTGTGCAACGGCTCCAACTGCAGCACGAGGGCAAACTTCTGCGGTCTTCTTGATCTTATTGGTGATGATGTGCCGGGCAATCTTCGCCGACAATGTAAATGGAAATCTCATGCTATGCGTCTCCTGATTTTCGAATTCTACTATACTTCCGTCAAATGCGCCAACGCTGCGGAGTCGGGCCACCTTCCGCAGGATGCGCGGCTGTTTGAAGAACAACTGGATGACGCGCGACTTCTCGAGTTCACGCGGGCACGGGCGGGAAGCCCTGCATCGTCTGGCGTGCATACATCCCCAGAGCCATCAACGGGAAATAGTTGCGATAGTAGTGATACCGCAAATAGAACACGCGCGGGAAACCGGTGCCGGTGAACAGCTCTTCGTCCCACGAGCCGTCAAGTTCCTGGTGGTTGATCAGGTACTTGATCCCACGGGCGACTTCGGGGCAATTCACTTCCCCGGCGGAAATCAACCCCATGATCGCCCACGCGGTTTGTGAGGCCGCGCTCCGTCCGATGCCTTTGAACTGTGGATCATCGTAGCTTCGCAGCGATTCACCCCAGCCGCCGTCGGCATTTTGCGAGGACTTCAGCCAGGCGACGGACCGTCGGACATAGGGCAGGCGCATATCTTCACCAATCACCCGCAAACCGCGCAATACCTGCCACGTGCCATAAATGTAGTTCGCACCCCACCGGCCGAACCAGGAGCCGTCAGCGGATTGGTCGCGCTTGAGGAAGGCTACAGCCTTTTCGACGCATTCGTCTTCCATCGTAAAACCGAAATGTCCCAAGCACTCCAGGACGCGCGCGGTGATGTCCGATGTGCTCGGGTCGATCATCGCATTGTGGTCGGCGAACGGCACCTGCGTGAATAGCCACTTGTCGTTGTCTTTGTCGAAGCTGGCCCACCCGCCGTCCTTGCCCTGCATGCCCAGCACCCAGCGCGTGCCGCGCCGAATCGCCGCTGACTTCTCACGGTCGAATTCCGTGCTGACACGGTTCAAGGCCATGAGCACCATCGCCGTGTCGTCCACGTCCGGGTAAAACTCGTTGTCGTACTCGAAAAACCATCCGCCCACCGGCTTGTTCGGCTCGGTGTAGCGATGGCTTTCCGAGTGCTTCACGCGCCAGTCTCCCGGACGCCGCACTTCCTTGTCCAGCAACCACCGCGACGCTGCCTCGAGCGCGGAATGATCGGCTGGCAGTCCCGATTCGTGGAGTGCGTTGACACTGATTGCTGTGTCCCAAACGGGGGAGAAGCACGGCTGCAACCGCAGCGTGTCGCCTTCTTCGATTTCGAGCTTCTCCATTTCGAGGATGCCATGCGCCACGAGGTAACTCTCGTTGCTGTATCCAAGGACGCGGAGGGCCATGACGTAGTTGGCCATGGCGGGGAAGATCGCGCCGAGGCCGCCGGGGGTTCGCCCATGCTCGATTACCCAGCGTTCGGCCTTCCGCATGGCAAATCGTCGCACAAACGGAGCCGGGTGATGCCGGTGAACGAACTTCAGGAAATGATCAACCACGAGGAAGAAATTGTGCCACGTGAATGTGTGCTGGTCCCGGGGGAGCCGGATATCAGCCTTCTCACGGCTTTCCACCCACAATTCGTCGATCTGCCACTCCCGTGGTAGAGGCTTGACGGGCTCCCGTGAGCGGATGATAGACAGCGGTACCAGCATTGCCCGTGACCACGACGACATATTGTAGATACTGAAGCTGAACCACTTCGGAAGAAGAATCAGCTCGGGCGGAATCGCCGGGCATCCCCCCCATGGATACAGACCGATCATGGCCAGCGAAATCTTGGTGAAGGTATTGCAGCGCGTGACTCCACCCGACGCACGGATTGCTTCGCGGGTCTTGGCCATATGCGGAGCATGCGTTGGGTCGCCCGCCATTTTCAGCGCGAGGTAGGCCTTCACGGAAGCACTCAAGTCCATCGGGCCGTTCGGATAGATGGACCATCCTCCTTCGTGAAGTACTTTGGATCGAATGTAGTTCGCAGCCTTGCGAATGATGACGGGGTCGAGGCGGTCAATAAAATGCAGGTAAATCACGTACTCGGATTCGAGGATGGTGTCCCCTTCGAGTTCCGCGCACCAATGGCCGTCGGAAGCCTGTTGTCCCAAGAGCCAATCCTGCGCCCCGGCAATAGCCGCTTCCAAGCCGTCCGTTAATTGTAGACACGACTCCAGTTTTGCTTGAATCATGCTCCTGGCCACTTCCTCCTTAAACTTTTGACAGTAAGAACTATATAGCCATTACCTCGCGCTTGTAAAGCGGATTCACCGCGCCGTCTTCCGGGGGTTACTACCCCAGAAATCCGCCAGTTCATCGGCCAGATAGTACCCAGCACGGCCATCGGCCATACTGTCAGACCAATCCGGGGGGAAAAGCGTTGAATACTGCGTTTGCGCAAACCTTTGGCACACAAGCACTGCCACGCCCCGATCCGATTCGCTCCGAATCAGCCGGCCGACCGATTGGATCACGCGGTTCATGCCGGGATAGAGGTAGGCGAATTCGAACCCCTTCCCGTAATGTTCCTCGTAGAATTGACGCATCAGTTCTCGCTCGAAACTCACTTGGGGCAGGGCGGGACTGATGATGATGACGCCCAAAAGCGTTTCGCCCGGGTAGTCCACTCCTTCCGAGAAAAGACCGCCTTGGACGGCAAGGATCAGCTTTGGTGGTTGCGGTTCTTTCAGCGCTTCCAAGAGCGTCAACCGCTGCTGCTCGGTCATCTTGGGTTCCTGAATGAGAACTTCCCACGGACCTTCGGGCACTTGTCCAGCCACCCCCCGCAAAAAATCGTAGCTGGGGAACAATGCCATGTAGTTGCCGAGTCGGGCGGCAGCGGTTGTCGCGATAACAGTGGCGATCCTGCCGTAGTGGGCCGCGCGGACGCGAAATGTGGTCGAAACGGTCGGCACGACGATAATCCGCCGGTTCTCCTTGGGGAAGGGAGACGGGAAGCTTGCCTGATCCGTCCGCTCGGTATCGAACCCGAGCATCTGGAGGTGGAAAGCCATCGGTTCCAGTGTCGCCGACATAGCAATCACGCTGTGAAATCCTTCCAGACGGTTCGCCAATTGTCGGGACGGGTCCTTGCAGACGATTTTCAGAGCTTCCCCGCCTGTCGTGTCATAAACGTACGAGAACTCCTCGCCTTCCATCCCCAGCACGACGCAGAACTGGCCGAATGCTGAGAAGAACTCATCGACGGGATCATCGGGGATCGCTCGTCCACTGGTCGTCTTGTCCAGCAGGTAACGGACGGTCAGTTTGTTGAAGACCGGCTTGAGGCTCTCGAAGAATTCCCGCGGCGAAGGAATCAGGTATTTGTCCTGGCCCACGTCGCTCTCGTCGAGTTGGGTGTATTCGTCGCCCTTGGTACGTACCTGGCTGCGGAAAAAGTCGTCGATCTCCCCCAAAAACTTCCGCAATTCCTTCGCCAGCGACGGCTCGACGTGCCGCAAGTTCCCGCTCAAATCGCGGATGTGCTGCCGCGACAGGCTCGGCGAATAGTAATCCATCGCGCGTTGGACGAGGTTGTGCGCTTCGTCGACGACCAAAATGGCATTCGAGTAGTCGGCCTCGAGGAAAAACCGACGGAAGTACACCTGCGGATCGAAAACATAGTTGTAATCGCAAACAATCACGTCGGTTAGTTCGGCCTCGACCAGCGCCAACTCGAACGGACACAGACTCGTGCCGCGTCCCGCGTCCATCATCGCGTCGGGTGTGATCAGCCGCTCCGCCAGCAAGCGGTCTGCGATGCGTGTCGTCTCGAGTTTGACGCGGAAATCGCGCAGGTGCGGGCAAAACTCTTCCCGGCAGGCGTACACGTCGTTGATGCACATGCTCTCGCGCGCACGGAAGAACACCGCGTTCGGATGCGCCGATTCGCGCAATCCCATGCGCCGGAGCGTTTCCAAGACGATTTGTTGCTGGGTATTCTTGGCGGTGACAAAAAACACACGTTTATCATGCGCAAGGGCGTACTGCACCACGGGATAAAGGGCTCCGGTCGTCTTGCCAACTCCTGCGGGAGCGGAAACGAGCAGGTGCCGCCCTTCCTTCAACGCGTGCTCGACCGCCGCCATCATTTCGTCCTGATGGGGGCGGACGCGGTCGTGCGGAAAGCGGAGCACGGTCGATTGGGTCCGTCGGTGTTCTTGCCGCCGCTCCTCTTCTCGCGCTTGGACAATCAGGACGCGTACACGATCAGCGATCAGCCGCTCACAGTCATCAAACGGCCCGCGTATCTCGATTTCCTTTGTCGTACTATCCGCCACGTTGACAAACACGAGGCGGCCCAGCGCGGTCTTTCGTTCCTGTTCGACGAAGAAGCAATACAACCGCAGTTGCTCGGTATAATGCGGGTAGGACTTCTCATCGAGGGCGGCAAACACCCGCGGCGGCACGACAACCGATTTGATTTCCTCGATCACGTGCCCCGACTCCGAGTCGGGGTTCAACGGCATGTAGACGCCGTCGATGCGCCCTTGGATCGTTACCTCGAAATCGTCAACCGTCGTCTGGTAACGCACCGCAATCTCTCGCGCATAGCCTTCGTGCAATCCCGCCTGGGTGCGCTGGTGGGTCACATGCGCTTCCCGGCCCATGGCCAGACGCGTCCACATGCCCAAGCCCGCCACGCGTCCCCCGACTCCGAGTCGGGGCTCGGCAACGAGGTCGCCGACGCCCAGCGAGATCTTCTTCTTCGCCAAATGAATTTTGACAGCCATCGCCGAAACAGAATACAGTAGTCAGGGATTTGTAGCCAGAATGAGAAGAAAACTTTCCGTCCCGTGGCGCCTTCTGCCTTTTGTGCTTTGTCTCTTGTCGGTTGCCGCTGCCGACCAACATTTGCCCACCTACGAAGACTTTCGACAGGTCGATCGGATGCGGCGCATGACCGGGCAACTACAGACCGCCGAACTGCTGAAGTTGACGCAGATCGATCGGGCGCTGGTCGAACGCGTGGCGAAACAGGGAACCAACGATTACCAGCTCATCTGGGGCGCGGCGGAACTCATTGGCGATTGGCAGACCAAACGCGCCCTCTTCGAGTCGGCGCTGGCGGCCAGCGGGACGAACCTCGAGATCGCCCTGCGCTACGCGTGCGAGGCCGCGGTCAACCATGATCCCGCGGACGGCGTTGCCGTTGCTGCATGCCGTCGAGAAGGATGACACGGCCAATATCGTCCCGTGGTTTGTCGAACTGAATCTGCTGCTGGCCCAGAACAAAGGCGTGGCGGACTTGAGGAGTGTGCCTTCCTGGGCGATCCGATTTCACGATTACGCCACCCAAGCGGCCCGGGCGCGGATTCATACACTCGAAGCCGCGGGGTATTCACCCTATTCCGCCCGAAGGCTTGGTTTCATGCCCGACACGCCCGTGCTGGCAATGGCCCGTGATTGCGCGGATAGGCGGATCGACAAAGCTACCGTGCCTTTATTATTGACGGTCGCGCGCGCGATGCAGAAACAGCCGTTCTTCCTCGTGACCGAACTGGTCGGGCAATCGTTGGAGCGGGCGGCCATCCAGATTGGTGAGGAGGGACAAACCAACTCCGCTCGATGGGCCCACCGCCAGGTCTCGCTGCGCACCGTCGAACTCGAACGCCGCCGGGATGAAATTAAGGGGCTGCTCGCCGCTGTCGGGGACAAGATCGTGGACGTTGCCACCGAATCGGAGATGGTCGAGTATTTCGACAACGTCCTCTCGCTCGGCGAGGAACTCGCCATGCGTCGCCTCGCCGAAGCCGTCCAGGCGGTCATCCGTCGCCATGACAACGCCTGCGTAATCTGATCAGCGCAGAATGGATCAGTGGCGGCGCCTTGCCGCGAAACTACCGCTTGCTGCCACAGGACGGACGCGCTGGAGGAAATCCGTCGCCTTTTCGCGGCGTTTCAACAACCCCCATTGAACCTTTTCTCGCTCTCGGCATTCTACTGGGTGTAAATGCTGGTAGTGCCTGAACGCGAACAACTGCCCGTGGCCGACGCGCGGGCTGGCAACGCCGAAGCATGGAAGACGCTCTTCCGGCGCTACCGACTGCCGTTGTACGTCTATGTATTTGAACTGCTACACGACGAACAGGCCAGCCTCGACCTGATGCAGGAGGCCTTCATCAGCGCCTTCCGCCACATCGATTCGCTGCGCGATGACGAGAAGTTTGGAGGTTGGTTGTTCAGCATCGCTCATCAAAAATGCATCCAGCAATGGCGACGACAGGACCGCGAAGCCGAGTTGCGCGAGGAATTGTTGCCCGAACTGGAAGACGGCGGACAGGATCCGCTGGACGTGTTGCTCCGCGAGGAACAGGAGGCCGAGTTTATGAAACTGCTGGGGAAACTCCCATTGACGCAGCGGTCAGCGCTGTTGTTGCATTTCATCGAAGGGTTTTCACTGGAAGAAATCGCCCGCATCACCGAGACGCAGTTGGGCACGGTCAAATCCCGGCTGCATTACGCCAAGCGGGCGCTGAGAAAATTGTGGGAGGAAGATCGCACATGAAAACACCGCGCGAAATCCTGTTGAAACTCCATCGCTCGACCGAGCCGAAGCTCGATCGCCTGTGGGATGAATCCCTCGCCCCCGAATTACAACGGGGTAGGGCGCACACCCGCGAAGCATCGACGGGTCGGCAGAACCTGCTTTTGGCCGCAGGCTGGAAACTCTGGCGGGAATTGGTCCTGCCGAGCCGACGAATCTGGGCGGGCCTGGCCTGTGCGTGGGTCGTGATCGCCGTCCTGAATCTCGCTTCTTCGGAACCGGCAACGGAAGTCGCCAGTCAGACGAAACCGCCGTTCGCACGAGGAACTTCGTGCGCTCATCGAACAACGGCAGATGCTGGCCCAATTGATCGGGCCCGATGTCGGAACCCGCTTACACTCAGAAGCGCAGATCACCAGGGCCGCACAGCGAACGCGCGGCGCAGACCTCGGCAGCGTGAATCGGAGGCAGAAATGACAAGGCCATTGCCTAATTCACCCGGCAGGTGGCAGCAATCGGCAGCCCGACGTTTCTTGATATGGCTGGGGTTCAGTTGGCGGACGGCGCGCCGGATCCTGATCACCATTGCCGTGATCATCACATTGGTCGCCGTCTTTTATGCGGAGGAAGATCTCCGGGGCAACCGTGCGTGGGCCCGATATCGGCAAGAAGCGGAGGCGCGTGGCGAGCAACTTGATTGGAGGGCCTTCATTCCCAAGCCCGTTCCCGATGACCAGAATTTCGCCGCCACGCCGTTTGTCAAATCGTGGTTTGTCATCCGAAGCAACTACATTTACGCCGTGAACGAATATTGGAGAGCCGACAATTACGGTCGGACCGATGGCGACTATTATGGGCAGCAGCTCGGCCAGGTAATCTTCAGTTTTCGATCCAGAAATACGACGGAGACCGGCACATAACAGACCTCGTGGCTTGGAAGACGGCTTTCGATGCGCTCCAGGTCGCGCGGCGCAATCGCCGCCCGCAGTTTGAGTCGGGCAAACTCGATCTGGCATCGCGCGCTCAGGCCGCTCCTTCGGTGCTCGACGCATTGAAAACCAACGAAGCCATTTTCGCGGAGTTGCGTATCGCCAGCCGGCGTCCGTATTCCCGATACCCGATCAATTATGACCTGCCGAACCCGGCAGAGATTCTGCTGCCGCACCTCGGCAGCATCCGGGCCGTCAACCGACGGTTGGGTCTCAAAGCCTGTGCCGAGCTCGCGCTTGGCCGAAGCGAAGAAGCTTTGGAGGATGTGAAACTGTCGCTTTCGGTGGCCGACTCGGCGAAGGGAGAACCATTTCTGATTTCCTATCTCATTCGCGTCAACTGCCTGCAAATTGCCGCTCAGCCGATTTGGGAGGGACTGGCGGAGCACGCGTGGTCGGACGACCAACTGCGCGAGTTGGAAACGAAACTGCAATCGTACGATTTTGTGGCGGATTTGAAGCCGACGTTCGATGCGGAGCGGTCCTGGGGCGTTGGGATAATTGATTACATCAAGCACACCGGCAAACTTGCCGAACTCAACGATTCCGGTAGTGGCTACGAAACACCCTTTGACCGGTTCGCCAGAATGGTTCCGAGTGGATGGTACGATCAGGAGCAGGTCAGTTATTGCCGCCTGTTTGCATTGCAGATGGCCGGAGGGTTTGACCCCGCAGCCAAGCGGGTCTTTCCGGGCCAACTCAAATCCAATGAACAGGCCCTGAACCAAGCGTTTCAGGGCCGGTATCCCTTTGGAACCATCTTCATCCGTCATCAGCTCTTATCAACGATGTTGTTGCCGGCGTTGACCCGAGTGTCGGTCAAAGGCGCGACGGCCCAGGTCGCCACGGATCAAGCGATACTCGCGTGCGCGCTGGAACGATACCGGCTGGCCAACGGCCAGTTCCCCGACACGCTGGATGCGCTCATGCCGCAATTCGTCTCTCTGTTGCCTCACGATGTGATCACCGGTGAGCCATACAAATACCGCCGCACCGCCGACGGCCAGTTTGTCCTTTACTCCGTCGGCTGGAACGAAAAGGATGATGGCGGCATCCCCGGCAAGACCCTGTTTGACGACAAAGAAGGCGACTGGGTCTGGCTCTACCCGGCTCAATCAACGCCCTGACAGGTACTTCGCCCTCACCCGCTCTTTACCGTTGCCAGCACGGCGCTCGCTCGTTATATTGCCATCATTCAAGTGCGCGGACGTGGCGAAACTGGCAGACGCGCAGCCCTCAGAAGGCTGTGACCGCAAGGTCATGGAGGTTCAACTCCTCTCGTCCGCACCAAAGAATACAGCACCGGTACCATGAGCTTCAGGCATGCACTTTTGTCGATCACGCTGGCCGCGCTTCTGCCGGCGCTGTCGTCCGCCCAGGTACTGGACCAGATCAAAAAGCCGCTCGATTATTCCAAGCAGGCTGACGTCAATGGCAAGACCGTCACCTTTGGTGACCTGCATTACGGGACAGTTTCCCAGTCGGCTCACACGGGGTCCACGACGTCGCCGCTCTCGAAAGGCGATCTCCAACTGCACCGAATGCAGTTGAACGAGGTCAACCTCAAGTCGGTCGATATGTCCACCGTTTCGGAACCCGTGCTGCCGCAAGTGAACTTCTCGCCCAAGCGGGCCGCGGTAGACAAAGCAAACGATCAGGGCGCCCGGCAATCGGATCAGAGCAAGCAAAAGGCGCCCATTACCGATCGCCAGATTCGCCCGTTCACTCCAGGCGGCGAAGAGGAACTGAAGAAACAGCTCAATGGTGTCCATCCGTGACTTGCGCGGATATGCTATCATCCACCGACTGAATTTATGATCGAGACTCTCAATCGTGCCGCGAAGATGTCGAGCGTGCGCCTCGCCCTTCCACTATTTCTCGTCGCGCTGGCTGTCTCTTGCGCAACGATGATTCATCCGCCACAGGACTTTCTCTCGTCGACGGACGAATCGTTGAATCAGTGGCTCGATACCACCGTGAACGTCGATTTGGCCGAGGTCCGAATCATCCATTTGCCGCTGACGGACGCTTTGTCCGGGCTGCGGATCGCGATCACGCGCGCCGATGCGCCGGTGGAATCGCTCAAGGTCACCCTCCACGCCAGTGAGATCACCCGCCGTCAGGCGCTCTGGTTGCTCTCCCAGAAATACGACCTGACGATGACCGTCCAGCAACTCCCGGGTCAACCACCCTACGTCGGCATCTCGAAGGACTAACTCTTCCGACAACCGCCAGCGGCGCTTGTCTTGGCGCGGGCCGTCTGCTATGTCGTTGGCCCAATGTTCCCCGCCATCCTCACTACCCTTCTCTGGTCGGTTTCCGTCGTCTGTGCGACACGCTCGACGCGCCATCTCGGCGGCCCGGTCGCGAATCTCACGCGACTCTGTCTCGCAACCCTCTTTCTCGCGATCTGGGCGTACGGATTTGGAAAAGGATTCGGCGGCGCCGGTCTGCGGTTCTTCCTGTGGAGCGGATTCGTCGGGTTCGGTCTGGGTGATGTTGCCCTGTACGAAGCCCTGCCGCGCCTGGGCTCCCGTCTCACCCTGTTGCTGGCCCAATGTCTCGCCGCGCCCATCGGTGCCTCCATTGAATGGTTCTGGCTCGGGACAACTCTATCCATCGCCCAACTCATATCCGGCCTCGTCATCTTGATCGGCGTGGCCATCGCGCTCGCACCGAAGAACCACCTTCACCTGAAACCCTGCCACCTCTTCAGTGGCACGATCTTCGGCGTCCTGGCGGCCATCGGTCAGGGTGGGGGAGCCGTGCTCAGCCGCAAAGCCTTCCTCGTCACCGCCCACGCCGGCCAATCCATCGACGGCGCCACCGCCGCCTACCAACGCATCGTCGGCGGCATCGGCGTCGCGGCGATCTACTTCGGCGTCCTCTGGCTGCGCGGCACTCACACCCACGGCCTCGCCCGGCTCGAATGGCGCAAATCTTGGCCCTGGGTCATCCTGAATACACTCGGCGGACCCGTTCTCGGCGTCACCTGCTATCAATGGGCCCTCTCGACCACGCCCAGCGGCGTCGTCCTCCCCATCGTCGCCACCTTGCCGCTCGCCGTCATCCCGTTCGCCTGGCGGTTCGAAGCCGACCGACCCGGCCCTCAATCCCTCGTCGGCGGCATCATCGCCGTCGCCGGCGTCGTCGCGCTGACGCTCGTCCCCTAAAACTCCGCGCTTCAAAACCACGTCCCCTGTGCTAGAATTCCCCCCATGGACATCCAGCGCCAACCCGTCAACTCCAGCGACATCGCCGGCATCGGCTACGACACCGCCACCGAGACACTCGAAATCGAGTTCAAGGCCACGGGCGTCTATCGCTACTTTTCCGTGTCAAAGAACATCCACGACGAATTCGCGCGCACGCCCTCGCCCGGCAAATACTTCCTCCAGCACATCAAAGGCAAGTACGCGTGGGAAAAAATCGGCCGCGACTGACGTGACCGGCCCGACCCGTATCGGCCGGACCTGCGCCGACGTTCCCTCGACTCCGAATCTCCGACGAAGCTTCGGAGCCAACTCGTTCGTTACTTCACCTTCTCAAATCTCGCCGCCACCTCGTCCCAATTCACCACGTTCCACCACGCATCGAGGTAGTTCTTCCGCAGGTTCTGGTATTTCAAGTAGTACGCGTGCTCCCACACGTCCACCCCCAGCACCGGCACATCGCCTTCCATCAACGGACTGTCCTGGTTCGCCGTCGAGTACGCCTTCAACTTCTTGTCCTTCGTCACCACCAGCCACGACCACCCGCTCCCGAACCGCGTCATCCCGTTGCCCGTGATCGTCTCCTTGAACTTCGCAAACTCCCCAAACGTCCCCTTGATCGCCTCCGCCAATGCCCCCTTCGGCTCGCCACCGCCGCCCTTCTTCATGATCGTCCAGAACAGGCTGTGATTGTGATGGCCGCCCCCGTTGTTCCGCACCGCCCCGCGGATATCATCCGGCACGGTATTGATCCCGCGCAACAACTCCTCCAGGCTCTTCTTGTGCAACTCCGCGTGCTTGTCCAACGCCGCATTCAGGTTCGTCACATACGCCTGATGATGCTTCGTGTAATGAATCTCCATCGTCCGCGCGTCAATGTGCGGCTCCAACGCGTCATACGGATAACCCAGTTTCGGTAATTCATGCGCCATGATAAGACTCCTTTCGTGCGTTTGAGTTCAGTCCCCTGCGATAAGACTCTCGCCAACTGCCCCCATCGTAGCCCCACCCACCAACCCTGTCAAATGAACGGACGCGCTTCGTCGCGTCCGCTTCACCCCGACTCCGACGTTGGGGCGGCCGCAACGCCTGCCTTCCCACGGCCCATATTGCATAAAACCGACCCCAAAAGATGGGTTTGTTTTCGGCTTTCTCAAATGACTTTTCCACACCGGCTTGATCACACTTGGGTTCGTTTTGCAAAATTACTTTTTCGCGGAATCCCCCCTCCTGGCCGTATTTGCTAATCACCGAACCGTCCGTCCGGTAGGGTCGCGCCCCGCCCCGACATCGGATGTCGGGGTTCGCCCCTTTCTTTCACTGTAGCGGCGGTCTACGACCGTCGGTCGTTCGCCCCTTCTTCCCAAACCGTTATGTCAAACAACATTCCAACCAAAACCAGCCGCGAAACTACCACATCCTCCATCTTGCGTCCATCAAAATCTATCCTCTGCCGATACCGCAATTTATCCGACGACTGCCGAGCCTCCGCCCGCCCCCGCATCCGTCCTATTCGCCCCATTCGTCTTATCCCACCCGCTTCCCGCCCACTCCGTCCATTTCGTCCACCTTGTCCAATTGCTCCACCCCCACCTCTGCTGGCCGAACCTCGCCGTCGCCCTCGAACTGGACTCTCTCACCAACCTCGCCCAATACCCGCTCGTCTATCAATAAACGCGACGTTTCCCGCCCCCGGTTGTCACCCCGAGCGTGCCGAGGGGTCTCTGTCGTCTCCCGCCCGTGGCCGTCTCGCTTCCCGCGCGCCGCTTCACCGTTTACTCTTCCAAATCCATGCCCTATAATCATCCCTCGTGAGTCCAACAAGACGCTGCTTTTTTTTTTTTTTTTTTGAGAGAGAGAGAGAGAGAGAGAGAGAGAGAGAGAGAGAGAGAGAGAGAGAGAGAGAGAGAGAGAGAGAGAGAGAGAGGAGGAGGGAGGAGGGAGAGAGAGAGAGAGAGAGAGAGAGAGAGAGAGAGAGAGAGAGAGAGAGAGAGAGAGAGAGAGAGAGAGAGAGAGAGAGAGAGAGAGAGAGAGAGAGAGAGAGAGAGAGAGAGAGAGAGAGAGAGAGAGAGAGAGAGAGAGAGAGAGAGAGAGAGAGAGAGAGAGAGAGAGAGAGAGAGAGAGAGAGAGAGAGAGAGAGAGAGAGAGAGAGAGAGAGAGAGAGAGAGAGAGAGC
>CAVQMY010000049.1:0-37295 GCA_963713705.1 uncultured Verrucomicrobiae bacterium | reverse complement strand
GATTTCCGTATCGGGGTGCGGGGCTCTCAAACAAACACCTTGCAAATTGTCTCACATGAGATTATATTTAGCCTCAAATGAAACATACGTACAAAACCCCGCAGAAGCGCGCCGGCCTGGTGCGCGAACGTACAATAGCCAAGCCGGCCAGATCCTGGATCAGGAAAACCGGGCATCTTTATCTCCTACTATGTCGAGCCTCGTGGCGTACAGACCACCGCCAAGACCTTTTCGCCCCAACAGGTGATTGAAATCGTCAATCGCGGGTTGCCCATCGGGGAACTCGAGTATCTCCGCTCCCATCTGGATGTTCCCATCGACCGGCTGACGCAGAACATCGGACTTTCCCGAGCCACGTTTCACCGGCGCAAAGCCGCGGGCCGGCTGACCGCTGACGAATCGGACAAGGTCGTGCGGTTCGCCCAACTCTTGGGACTGGCCAACAAGGTTCTCGAAAACGAGGACGACGCCCGGCGGTGGTTGACTTCCCCGCAATACGGGTTGGGCGGGGCTGTGCCGCTCAACTATGCCAGGACCGAAGTCGGCGCGCGCGAGGTGGAAGACCTGCTCAATCGCATCGAGTATGGAGTTTATTCCTGATGCCGTCCGCGTGGCGGCTTGTGAAAGAAAAGCACGTCGCAACCGCGTTCTCGGGCGAAGGCGCCAGCAAAGCCGGCGGTCGTTGGAACTCGCGTGGCGTCGCCGTGATCTACACCAGCGAAAGCGAATCGCTCGCCGCGTTGGAAACACTGGTCCACATCGGCACAGGCAGCCGAATCCGATTCAGCATCATCCGTCTCGACTCCGCTAAAGCCATGGTCGAAACCCTTCCACTCTCCGCGTTGCCGCCGAATTGGAAGTCCGAGCCTCCCGGACCAGCCACCAAACAATTAGGTGACGCGTGGGCCAAGGCCGCGCGGTCGGCCATCCTCGCCGTGCCGAGCGTCATCATCCCTTCTGGACTCAACTACGTCCTGAACCCGGCGCACCCGGATTTTTCGAAGATCGTTTTCGGCAAACCGAAGCCTTTCACCTTTGATCCCCGCCTCATGGCGTGATCGACGATCCTTGCTCCCCGCTTTCCGCTTTCCGCTTTCCGCTTTCGGCCTCTCGTCGCCCCTCCCCTCTCAGCACTTGTGTTTTGGACGGCCATCGACTAGAAACAGTCAGTGACTGGCACCGATTTCCGTATCGGGGTGCTCGGCTCGGGGACTGGCTCCAATTGCGAGGCGATCCTCGAGGCCTGCGCCAAGGGACGGATTCCCGGGCGCGTCGCGCTCGTGTTGAGCGATGTGGCCGATGCGCCAATCCTCGACCGGGCCCGGAAACGCGGCATCGAGGCCCAGTTTATCGGCCCGAGCCGGTTCAAGACGAAGCTCGAGCCGGAACTGGAAGAGCGGGCGGTCACGATGTTGCGCGACGCGGGCGTCGAACTGGTCGCGCTGGCGGGGTACATGCGCATGGTGAAACCGCCGATGCTGCGCGCGTTCGCGGGACGGGTCATCAACGTCCATCCGTCGTTGTTGCCGGCGTTCCCGGGGTTGCGCGCGTGGGAACAGGCCCTGCAACACGGCGCGAAGCTGACGGGCTGCACGGTGCATTTCGTGGATGACGGCGTGGATTCGGGCCCGATCATCCTGCAGCAGCCGGTGCCGATTTTTGCCAACGACACGCCAAAGTCGTTGCATCAGCGGATCCAGTTGGCGGAGCATAATATTTATCCCGAGGCGATCCGGTTGTTCGCCGAGGGCAAACTGAAAATCGAAGGTCGCGTGGTCAAGATTTTGGAGTGAGAAATTGTAGCCGCACCCTTTAGGGTGCGAGAATTAGTGACAGGATTTAAGATATGAGCGACAAGCCGAAGAAAACGTTGCGATTCGGGTTGCCGAAAGGCAGCCTGCAGGAATCCACCTTTGCCCTGATGGCGAAAGCGGGTTGGAAAGTCTCCACCAGCAGCCGCAGTTACGTGCCCCGCACGGACGACGCGGAACTGGAACTGCGCCTGATCCGCGCCCAGGAAATCAGCCGGTACGTCGAGCACGGGTTTCTCGACGTGGGCCTGACGGGCGCGGACTGGATCGCCGAGAACGCCAGCGACGTGCATGTCGTCGGCGAGATCGCCTACAGCAAGCAGACCACCAATCCCGCCCGCTGGGTGCTGGCCGTCCCGAACGATTCTCCCGTCCAATCGGTCAAAGATTTGCAGGGCAAACGCATCGCGACCGAGTTGGTCGAGATGACCCGCCGCTGGCTCAAGAAAAACGGCGTGACGGCGGAAGTCGAATTCTCCTGGGGCGCGACGGAAGTGAAAGCGCCGGAATTGGTCGACGCGATTGTTGAGTTGACCGAGACAGGCTCGTCGCTGAGGGCCAACAACCTGCGCATCGTCGAGACCATCGTGTCGAGTTACCCCCAACTCATCGCCAATAACAAGGCCTGGGACGATAAATGGAAACGCAAGAAGATCGAGACGATCGCGCTCATGCTGCGCGGCGCGCTCGCCGCGGAGGAAAAGGTCGGGCTTAAAATGAACATCGCCCGCGCGAAACTGCCCGCGTTGTTGAAGGAATTGCCCGCGTTGCGCAACCCGACGATCTCGGCGTTGTCCCGCGAGGATTGGGTGGCGGTGGAAACGATCATCGACGAACGAATCGTCCGCGAAATCATCCCGCAGTTGAAAGATGCCGGAGCTGAGGGTATTATAGAGTATCCCTTGAACAAGGTGATCTACTAATGGTGGCCCGAGGTCCGGCTTTGCAACCAACAAGGAGGCCCGAATGGGCTCATTGAGGAAACGACGCAAGCAGAAGATCAACAAGCACAAGCGCCGTAAACGCTTGAAAGCGATGCGTCACAAGAAGAGAAATCGTTAGGAGTTTTACATCGGGTCTATGTTTCGTCCGAAGGCAGGCGCGCGCGGCCACGCGGCTGCGCTGGCTATTGCATTGTGCATCTCCGGCTGCGCGACCGGTCCGTCTGGGAATCCGGGCCGCTCGGCCGTTGCCCGGCGCGCCCATCGGGTTGACCCCCGCCCAGGACCGCAAGGTGGATGCACTCGCGGAATACGCCACGGGCTATTCCTACGAGCTTCGCGGCGACCTCGATGGCGCGCTCGAACACTACGGGCGCGTCGTCGAACTCGACCCGACCTACACGGCCCTGGCCGTTCGCATCGGCCAGATTTATGCCACCAAGCGCGACATCACCAACGCGGTGAACGTCCTGGACGCGGCCCTCAAAGCCAACCCCAACGACGGCGAAGTGGCGTACTGGCTCGGGTTCGTCTATCGCACCGATGGCCAGAACGACAAGGCGGCGGCGGCGTTCCGTCAGGCGGTGAAGGCCGAGCCGAGCCTCGTGGACGCGCTGCGCGGGTTGCTCGAAGTCCTCGTTCTGCAGAACGCCGACAAAGAGGCCATCAAAGCGCTGGACCACGCGTTCCACGAGAAGATCGAGGTGGGTAGTTACTGGTCGCGGCTCGGCGACTTCTATACCGTCGTCTTCCGGCAGAAACCGTCGTGGGCTGACAAGATCGACCGGAAACGGATCCCGCAATGCTACGAGAAGGCGCTCGGCTACGACCCCGGTGACATGGACATCGAATTTCGCCTCGCCGATGCCTACACGGACAGCGGTGATTACCAGAAGGCCGCCGAGCTGTATGCGAAATTGCTGGAAAAGAACCCCGATGCGCCGCTGATTCGCGAACGGCTCGCGGCCAATTATATCCGCGCCGACCAGAAAGAGAAAGCGGTCGCCGTCCTGGAAGACATCATCAAGCGTAATCCGCTGGCGTATGCGATTTACAACGATCTGGGCGAACTCTACGGGGAATTGAACAATACCGAGAAGGCCATCTCGAATTTCCAACAGTCGTTGGTCATCAAACCCAACCAACCCGAAAATTACGCGCAAATCGCCGGCCTGCAGTTGGATTCCAAGCAGGTCGATGAAGCGTTGAAAACGCTGGCCACCTGGAAGGAAAAGTTCCCGACGGATTTTCGCGTGCCCTATTTCACGGGCCTGATCCAAACGGACCGAAAGGAGTTTCCGGCCGCGGTGGCGTCATTCGCCGATGCCGAGACGCTCGCGCGAGAATCGCCCGAGGACTCGCAGCTTTCCAGCAAGTTTTACTTTGCCTACGGCGCCGCCTGCGAACGGGCCGGCGATGTGGACAAGGCGGTCACCCTCTTTCGCAAGTGCCTGCAGCTTGATCCCGAGGACCACACCGCCGCCAACTACCTCGGCTACATGTGGGCCGATAAAGGGACCAATCTGGAGGAAGCGCTCGGGTTGATCCAGAAGGCCGTCAAGCTTGACCCGAACAACGGCGCGTATCTGGACAGCCTCGGCTGGGTGTTGTTCAAACTGGGGCGGAATGACGAAGCGTTGGTGCAAATGCGGCACGCCGTCGAGTTGATGAAGGATGACGCGGTCGTCCTCGACCATTTGGCGGAGGTCCTGCTGAAACTTGGCAAGACGGATGAAGCCATCGGCGTGCTGCGCGAAGCCACCAAACTCGAGCCCAACAACAAGGACATTTCGGGCAGGCTCCAACAGTTGACGGGCAATCAGTCCGCCGCGCACTAAAAGACGACCGGCACCGGGACCGGCGTGGCATTCGTCGGGGCCAGACTGGGCGGCGGCACCACCAGGATCTCCAAAACCGTCGTCGCGGCTGCCTGTGCCCGGGGGTTGTTGGCCAGCGTGAGTTGTGCGGGCCCGTCGAAAACGGCGTTCGTCTCCACCGGCAGTTTCCCTTCAAAACCACCAGTCAGGACAGCCACGACTCGCGCCGTGGAGGTTGCCGCCAACAGCGGGGCATTGGTGGTGACGACCGCGACCCCGCCAACCAGTGCGTTCGTTGACAGTGTGAAGGAAGCAGCATCCTGCTCGAGATCCAATTTGAACGATGCCGCATATTCCCGCGGCACCTCCACGAAAAAAATCTGCCCGGTCGACCCCATCGATGGCGGGACCGAAATGACTTTCCCGTTGCATCGGGCCGCCAGTTGCTCCGCCCGTCCGTGCACGTCGTTGAGATCCCTGGACTGGACCACGACGACTCCGCCGAGTTTGGCGGGCTCGATTCCAACGCTTCGTGCCAACGTGGCAACCTCGGCGGCAGACGGCGTCGGTGTGGTTCCGAGACGACCGGTCCCACGATTAACCGCAGCCACCCTTCGTCTCGATTGGACGGACGGCTTGATGCCGGCTCCGCTCGCTACGACTCCCGGCTTGGCCTGCGCGCTCGGCAATGGTTGGCTTCCAGACGGGGCTTCGGACGCAACACTTGCCGCTGATCCGTCTCCATTCTCCGCTGTGGTCTGCGGTTCTTGCGACGGCGTGGCTTCGCCTGCGGAAACGGTTGCCGCCTCGTTTTCCGGGGCTGCTACCGGCGACGGGACTGGAGCGCTGGCGCCGACTCCGCCGCCGCTGGCTGCTCGCTCTTCGCTTCCATATCCGGTGAGGGCGACTGATCGTTCCCGGAGTTCCCCGCCTGCGCCAACTGGTCGCTGGCAACGGTCTCGATGGGTTGTTGCTCCCACCACCGCATCACGGAAACCGTGACGGCGACCAGCGCCGCAATTTCCAGCGGGACCTTGATCCAGAATGGCCGGAACAGGTAGTCCCGCCATGTCAGTGCCTCGGGATTGTCGCCGCGCGCGATTTTGTGGCGCACCTCGGCGAGGAATCCGGGTGGCGCTTCCAGCTTTGATAGCGCCGCCACGCCGGTGGCGAGGGTCTTCAATTCGGCGAGCGCCCCCTGGCACGGTGGGCACGATCCCAGATGCGCCTCGACCAGTTCTCGCCGGTGCGGAGTCGAATTCTCCGTCCAGATACGCCGACAATTCCGGCTGGATGACGTCGCAGTCTTTCATCCGTTGGCCCTCATGTTTCATCCTGCATGCTTTCCCGCAATGCCTCCCGCGCCCGGGCGATCCGGGATTTGACCGTGCCGATGGAACAATCCAGCACGACGGCGATTTGTTCGTAACTGAGGTTCTCGACGTTGCGGAACACCAGCACCTCGCGGAGTTTGCACGGCAGTTCCTCCATCCGTCGGCTGAGCAGTTCCACGAACTCGGCTTTCACCGTTTCCACGTCCGGCGCGTCGCCGCTCGCCGCAATCTGTATTGGCGCTTCGCCGTCCGCCATTTCCACCGGGCTGTCCAGGGACACGCTCGATTGGCGGCCCCGCCGTTTCCACCAGCGATACTTGTTGCGGGCGAGATTCACCACGATCTGGTGCAACCAGGTGGTGAACTCGCATTCCCCACGAAAATTATCCACGCTCCGATAAATCCTCACAAACGCGTCCTGGGCCACCTCGGTGGCGTCTTCCCGGTCGCGGAGAAACTGAAAGGCGATGTTGAACGCCCGTTGTTGGTGACGCCGCACCAGATCATCGAACGCTTCTTCATCGCCGGCCCGGCATCGGTCCAGCAACTCGTGGTCGCTGGCCGTTTTCTCAACGTCCGGTTGTATGACACGCTCCATGGAAAAAAGTTCCCAATATTAGACGACGCACGGGCCATGCCTGTTCGAGCGCCGGCCCGCGCTCATCACGAACCGAATTCCGGCTTGGCTCCCCGCGTCATCAGGTCCCGGACGGCCTGCTTGGGGGCCTTGCCCTCGTAAATGATTGCGTGCACCTGGGTTGTGATGGGCACGTCAACACCTAGCCGGTGGGCCACTTGCCAAGCTGATTTGGCGGTTTTAACGCCTTCGGCAATCATTTGCGTGCTGGCAGCGATCTGCTCCGGCGTTTCGCCCCTGCCCAGTCGCTCGCCGAAACCGCGGTTGCGGCTGTGCCGGCTGAAGGCGGTGACGATCAGGTCGCCCACGCCGCTCAATCCGAAAAATGTGTCCCGGCGCGCACCCAATGCCACCCCGAGCCGTGTCATCTCCGCCAAGCCGCGCGTACACAGCGCCGCCTTGGTGTTGTCGCCGAACCCAATCCCGTCGCAGGCACCGGCGGCGATGGCAATGATGTTCTTGAGCGCGCCGCCCAGCTCGACGCCAATGATGTCGTCGTGCGTGTAAATGCGGAACCGCTCATTCATAAAGACCTTTTGGGCGGTCGCCGCCAGCGCCGGATCCTTGGCGGCCACAACCACGGCGGTGGGGATGCCGCGTCCGACTTCTTCGGCGTGGCTCGGGCCTGAGAGCGCGATGATCCGGTCCGTCTGGAGCACGTCAGCGACCACCTCGCTCATGCGCGCGCCCGTTTCATTCTCAATTCCTTTGGCGACACTGACCAGCGGCAGATCGGGTGTGAGGAACTGTTTCACCTTTTCGCAAATGGGTCGCATCCCGTGCGAGGGAACGGCGAGCACTACCAGCTCGGCCCCGCGTAGCGCCGACTCGGTGTCGAGCGTGACCACGATTTCCTTGGGAATCTTCACCCCCGGCAGGAAGGCTTTGTTCTCACCCGCCGCGAGGATCGGATCGACTTCCGCGGGAAGCCGGCCCCACAACGCCACCTGATGCCCGTTCCCATGGAGCAAGACCGCCAGCGCCGTCCCCCACCCGCCCGTGCCGATGACCGTGACGTTCATGCCACCGCGCCCTTTCCGCCTTCTCGTTTGTGTCCACCAATTCGATTCTCAGTTCCCGCCAGCAGCCGCTGGATATTCGACTTGTGCTTGTAAATCGCAATTACCGCAACCGCCAGGCTGAATATAAACAGGGTCGTATTTCTGTACCGGAACCACGTGGTGATGGGCACTGTCGCGGCGGCGCAGATGGACGCCAGCGATACGTACCGTCCCAGCAGGAAAACGACCAGCCACACACCCAGCGCGCACAACAGCGGGAATGGTAGAAACGCCAGCATCGCACCCGCGCTGGTCGCAACGCCCTTGCCACCTTTGAATTTCAGCCAACACGTCCAGTTGTGACCCGCGATGACAAACACACAGCAAACAATTTGGAGCCAGATGGTGTCGACGCGGGAAAAGATGAGCGGCGCGACGCAGACGGGCAAAAATCCCTTGGCAGCGTCAATCAGCAATACGGTAATGCCCGGGCCTTTGCCGAGGGTGCGCATGACGTTCGTCGCGCCAATATTGCCGCTGCCGACCTCGCGGATGTCGATCCCGCGTGATTTCCCCCACAAAAATCCCGTGGGAATCGAACCCAGAAAATACGAACCGACCGCGCTCCCGGCGAATATGAGCCACGTCATGCGCGGGACTCTAGCCGATTGCCGCGAAACGCGGCAAGCCCGATTCCAAGCACCGAGATCGCCGCGCACGCGGCCACGAAAGCATTCCCGTGCCGCGTGTAGAACGTTTGCGCGCGGTCGGCGGGCAGGGACAACTCGCAACTCAGGCTGCCTTGCACGAACGGCAGGCACCGGGACCGGATGAAACCGTGCTCGCTCACGACGCAGGTGACCCCGTTGTTCGTGGCACGCACCAGCGGGCGGTGGTTTTCCACGGCGCGGAAAACGGCGTTGGCGAGATGCATCTCCAATTCCGGCGAGGTTTTGAACCACGCGTCGTTGGTGAGGTTGACCATGAAGTCGACGTCGCGCCGCACGAAGCTCCGATACAAACCCGGCACCGTGTCCTCGTAGCAGATGACGGCCCCGAAACGAAATCCGTTCGCTTCGAAAATGGTGTAATCATTGCCGGTGCTCATGTCGAAGAAGTCGTCCACGTTGTAGTCCTTGGGCCCGACCCTCTTCAACAGAGGCGCCCAGATCGACCGCAGCGGGACGTATTCGCCGAACGGAACGAGGTGGATCTTGCGGTAGACACCCGCGATGGTCGCCTGTGGAGTGAACAAAACCGCCGCGTTGTATAGCTTGGGGTAGCGATCGTCAAAGTAGCCCGTCAGTAGATGGGCCTTCGATTTCGCAAGGATGTTGGTGACCAAGTCGACGGATTCCCGGTCGTTCTGGATGATCCAGGGCATGGCGGTTTCCGGCCAGATGATCAAATCCGGGTGGTCGGCCAGTAACACCTCCGTTTGATCGCCCAGTCGGCTGAGAATCATTTGTTTCTCGCCGGGCTCGAACTTCAGCGACTGGGGAATATCGGGCTGTACGAGCCCCAGACGCAGCGTGCGAGTTTTCTGTTCCTGGCCCGACCTGATCTCCCCAATCCCGTGCATGAAGTCCAGAGCCACCAGCACCATCGCGATGTAAAACTCCCAGCTCAAGCGACGCAGGGGAGTGGGTTTTCCGATTTGGCGGACGAGCCGGCGAATCGTGAAATAGAACGCGTAGTTCACGAAGCACAACAGCGCGGAGACGCCGTACACGCCCGTCACGCTGGCGAATTGGATGAACGGGCCCGCCTGCCATTGGCTCACGCCGAGAAAGTTCCACGGAAACCCGCCCATCAGGAACCATCCGCGCACCCATTCGAGCGTTGTCCAACAGGCCGAGCCAACCACGGCGGCGCACACGTTACGAACAACCGAGTCGTTGATTCCATCTCGTCGACGCCGCATCTGTTCCGGCGATCCGCGCGCGCACCATCGCGAAGACGGCGGCTGCCGCGCCGAAGTACAGTGCGAGAAAGGCGATGACCGCGATGGCGCCGGGCACACTGACATGCACGATCCACCAGGTCGTCATTCCGAAGAACGCCAGACCGGCGATGTAGCCGCGACGGAACGCTTCACCCCACGAACAGTTCTCGATGGCAAACAAGAGCGGCACCAGGGAGAGCCAGGCCAGTTGCCCCATGTTGAAGGGTGGAAACGCCCACGCCGTCGATACGCCGGTAATGACGGGCAGCAGCCAACGACCCAACACGACGTTCCGATTCCAATTTCCGTCGCTCAACCGTCAACCTTTCGAGAGCCGGAACAACGGATGGGCCATGGAAGGTTCACGGTTGGGTGGGGAACGTTCAGGCATTTCGTCCGCAACAGTTCTTGTATTTCTTGCCGCTGCCGCAGGGACACGGTTCGTTGCGGCCAACCTTCGGCATATCGCGCTTGATCGGTTGGGTGGCCTTCTCAATGGCGTCGTGCACGACGTCCTGGCCGCCTCCCGGGGGCGGTGCGCCTTGTTGCGCGGACGGGGGCGGTTGTTTGTACGCCGAGCCCGTGGACAAATCCGGCCCGCTGAGTTGCGTGGGCAACGCCCGCAGGAAATTCTCGAAGGCCGCCAGCGAACTGGCCGAGCGGAAGACGTTGTTGGCGATCTCGTTCTTCACGTTGTCCTGCATCTCGTCGAACATGTCGAACGCCTCGGTCTTGTACTCGACCAGCGGGTCCTTCTGGCCGTAGGCGCGCAGACCGATGCCGTCCCGAAGCTGGTCCATGTTGTACAGATGCTCCTGCCAGAGCCGATCCAGCGCGTTGAGAATGATGAGCCGCTCGATGGCCTTGAGCGCGTCGGGATTCTCATTGGCTGCCTTCGCTTCGTAGGCGCGCTTGACCTTTTCGAGGATGACATCGCGCAGCTTCTGCGGACGTCTTCGCCGTCCACGTGCTCTTTCCGCAAGCCGATCGGGAAAGCTGATTGATCCACCGCAACAAGGCATCGAGTTCCCACTCGTCGACGGGCTTGTCCTCGGGGCAATACTCGATCACCTGCGCCTCGACGACCTCCTCGATGATGTCCATGAGCCGGTCGCGCACGTCCTCGCTGTTGATGATCTCGTTGCGGAAGCCTAAATGACCTCGCGCTGCTTGTTCATCACGTCGTCGTATTCGAGCGTGCGCTTGCGGATGCTGGAAATTGTGCTGCTTCGACGCGTTTCTGGGCGCTGTTCGATGGAACGGTTCAGCACGGATGCGTCGAGTTCCTCGCCTTCTTCCAGCCCCAGCTTCTCCATCATCTTGCACGATGCGGTCGGAGCCGAACAGCCGCATCAGATCGTCTTCCAGCGAAATGAAAAAGTGCGACGAGCCCGGGTCGCCCTGGCGCGCGCAGCGGCCGCGCAACTGGCGGTCAATGCGGCGCGATTCGTGGCGCTCCGTGCCGATGACGTGCAGGCCGCCGACGTCCGGCGACGCCGGCGCCGAGTTTGATGTCCGTGCCGCGGCCCGCCATGTTGGTGGCGATGGTGACGGCGCCGCGCTGGCCGGCGCGCGCGACGATTTCCGCCTCCTGCTGGTGGTATTTGGCGTTGAGGACGGAATGGATGATGCCCTCCTTCTTCAGCATGCGCGAAAGCATTTCGCTGGTCTCGACGCGAAACGGTGCCGACCAGCATCGGGCGGCCCTTGCGCGTGGCAGCTCGTTGATTTCCTTGACGACGGCGTTGAATTTTTCGCGCCGGGTCTTGTAGACCGAATCGTTGCGCGTCCTTGCGGATGCACGGCTTGTTGGTCGGGATCGACATGCACGCCGAGCTTGTAAATGTCGAGAAATTCGGCCGCCTCGGTTTCCGCCGTGCCGGTCATGCCGGCCAGTTTCTTGTAAAGCCGGAAATAATTCTGGATGGTGATGGTGGCCAGCGTCTGGGTTTCGCGCTCGATCGCCACGCCTTCCTTGGCCTCGACGGCCTGGTGCAAGCCGTCGCTCCAGCGGCGGCCGGGCATGAGGCGGCCGGTGTGCTCGTCCACGATGATGACCTTGTTTTCCTGGACGACGTATTCGACGTCCAGCTGGTAAAGGCTGTAGGCCTTGAGCAATTGCGAGATGGCGTGGATCTTCTGCGCCTTGGCTCTCGAATTCCGGCTGAATGCGTTCGTCTTTGCCTCCAGCCGCTTGCGCGCGTCGGTTTCCGGGCCGGCGTCGACGTCGTGCAACGCCGTGTCAAGTCCGGCAGCACGAAGGCGTCCGGGTCCTTCGGGCTGATGAAATTGCGGCCTTTTTCCGTCAGGTCGGCCTCGTGGCTTTTCTCGTCCATCGCGAAGAAGCAATTCCTCCTTTTCGCGCGTAGAGATCTACCTTCTTCGTCGGTCCTTGTGCAATTCCAGTTCCGCCTGGTTCATCAGCTTGCCGATTTCCGGGTTCTTCCAGCATCTTCATGCAAGCGCTTCGGACTTCGGCTGGCCGAGTCTTGACGCGGAACAGCAGCAGGCCGATCTCGGCGTTCGCAGTCGCGTCGGCGTTGGTACGTTCGAGCCGTCGGTGCGGATGCAGTTTCTTGATCAACTGCCTCGGCTTCGCTCAGGAACCGGTTGCAAAGCTGCTCCTGCGCGCGGACGAGCGATTCGACGACCTGCGGCTTGCATTGCGTCGTATTGGTCGTCGAGGTGTGACACCGTGGACGGCCCGCTGATGATGAGCGGCGTGCGCGCTTCGTCGATCAGGATGGAGTCCACTTCGTCCACGATGGCGAAATAATGGCCGCGCTGGACCTGCTCCTCCTTGCGCGTGGCCATGCCGTTGTCGCGCAGATAATCGAAGCCGAACTCGGCGTTCGTGCCGTAGGTGATGTCGCAATCGTATTGCTCGCGGCGCACGCGCGGCGACTGGTCGTGCAGGATGCAGCCGACGGTCAGGCCGAGAAATTTGTAGACCGCGCCCATCCATTCGCGCGTCGCGCGCGGCGAGATAATCGTTCACCGTCACGACGATGGACGCCGCGGCCGGTGAGCGCGTTGAGATAAACCGGCAGCGTGGCGACGAGCGTCTTGCCTTCGCCGGTGGCCATTTCCGCGATCTTGCCGTTGTGCAGGGCGATGCCGCCGATGAGCTGCACGTCGAACGGAACCATCTCCCATTTGTAGGGCTGGCCGCGCACGGGCCATTTCCTGCCGAAAAGCCGGCGGCAGGCGTTCTTCACCACGGCGAACGCCTCGGGCAATAGCTCGTCCAGCAGTGTGCCACCGGCCAGTCGCCTGCGGAATTCGTCCGTCTTCGCGCGGAGTTGCTCGTCGGTGAGCTTCTGGTATTCCGCTTCGATTTCATTGACGCGGTACACCATCGGCCAGAGCCGTTTCACTTCGCGCTGGTTCTTCGAACCAACAATTTTCTTCAGTATCCAGCTAACCATACCAATCTCTCGTATCTCCCGGGATGACCCGTGCGTCAACCCCGACATCGGATGTCGGGGTCAAATGTCTCAACCTGCCATCTTAGCAGACTTTCCACTTGTACGCCAAAATCTACTTTACCCTCGGATCGACAACAACGCTCGTGTGTCGGGAAGGGTTTTCAGGACTTCGACGCCGGTCACGCGCCCACCACCCATTTGGCGTTGGGTTTGCCCGCTGACTCGGCCTCGCGGCGCTTGGACTCGAATCCCTTGCGGCCCATCAGGCCATAGATGTAATCCTTGCCCAGTTCGACGCCGGGCTGGTCGAAGGCGTTGATGTTATACAACTCGCCCGCGTAGGCGGTCTGCATTTCGAGGAGATAGAGCAGCGCGCCGATGGTTTCTTCGTCCACGCGCGGGAGGCGGATGGCGCAATTCGGTTTGCCGCTCTGGGTGAGCGCCAGTTCCGTGGCCCGCTGCTCGGCCCCGATCAATTCGTTGAGTGTACGTCCGCCGAGGTACTTCACGGCGTCGAAATCGGCAAATGCGGGCGGGATCGGCACCGTCGCGCGGAATTCGTCCACAGTCAGGAAAGTGACGACCTTGTCGAACGGCCCTTCGATGTACAGTTGCATGACCGAATGCTGGTCGGTCACGCCGAGCGCCTTTTCCGACGTCTGGCCGGAGTGCACGATCCGGCCCGCGCGATCGAGGCGTTTGCCGAGGCTTTCGGCCCAGAGCTGGCGGAACCAATCCGCCACGTCGCGCAGCGCGTGCGAGTACGGCATCATCACCTGGATGTTTTTGCCCTTGGCCTTGTCCATCAAGTAATGCAGCGCCGCACCGGTGAGGGCCGGGTTTTCCCAGAGCTTCTTCGATTTCTGGCACAGCGCATTCATTTCCTCCGCGCCGCGAAGGAGTTTGTGGATGTCGATGCCCGTGACCGCCGCGCTGAGCAGGCCGACGGCGCTGAGCACGGAAAAGCGCCCGCCCACGTCGGGTGGGATCGGCAACGAGACGTAGCCGAAATGTTTCACGATGTCGCGCAGTTCGCCTTGTCGCGGATCGGTGGTGATAACGATGTGTTCGACGTGTCGCTCGGGACCGAGTTTCTTGATAAGCGCCTCGCGGAAGATGAGAAACTCGCTCATCGTCTCGGCGGTGCCGCCCGATTTGGTGATCACATTGAACACGGTGTTGTCGAGATCGATGGCGTCGAGCAGGGCGGCGATGCGGTCGGGGTCGATGTTGTCGGGCACGAACACCCGCGGCCCGCGCCGGGGCGGGCGGATGAGATGATTGTACTCGGGATGGTTGAGCGCGCTGTGGAGCGCGAGATTGCCAAGGGCCGAGCCGTCGATGCCGACGACGACGAAATTGTCGCACCGCTCCCGGATTTCGCTGGCGAGAACGGCGATTTCGTCGGCGAGCTTCGTGTCGTAGGGCAGTTTGCGGAAGCCGAGCGCGGCTTTCTCGACCGCGTCCGCGGCGGCAACGAGCTTCGGCCCGAGCGCCTTGAGTTCGGCGTCGGTGACACCGTGCTCGCCGACACGCTCGGCCATCAAATTGTTGAAATCATAGCGTAGATTGAGCAAACCGCTGCCCTCCCAAAGCGGTGGTTTATCGCAGATTCGACCGGGTGCGGCAAACACATTTTGGCGCGCGGGAACCGGCCGGGTCGGAACGCGGCGCTTCGATCCTAGGCGTTAAGCAGAGAAGCACAGGAGCGTTCCGCTGAAACGCAATTGTTAGGCGACGTCATCTCTTCACAATCTTGAGCAAATTATTCGCCTCCGATTGCTCATAGACTTCCTCAGTCCCGTTGATTTCGACAATCACCCAATTCGGGTAAGTCCCCGCTGGAGCTTTCTCGCGTTCAGAATCAGGGTGCCAATAGCCATAGCCAATGGCTTCCTGAATGATCCGTCCGCTCCCTTTGTCTTGCACCTCAAACTTCTCTTTCCACTTCGGCGCGGTTGTCGCTTCGTAGGTGGTAATCGTGACACTAATCCGATCTCGTGTGGTTCCCGGCGGGAGTACTACCCAAGAAGGCAACGGAGAATCCGCTCTCAGAAGAAAGATGGCGCTGGTGGCTCCGTTCCGGTCGCAGGAGACCGTAAAGCCTACGAGAGCAACTGCGAGCAACCACTGTTTCATAGTACAGGCGCGAAGTTTCTGACCAGAAAGCTAAGTTGCGCTGAAGCAAAAGGCAAGCCTGCGAAGCGGAATCGAAACCGCCAGCGGCGAAGCCATCCTCTGAACCGCTCCGACGTTCACCCTTCCCTCGACAAGGGCTTGCCGATTTCCCAATGGTGTCCGAACGGATCGACGATTCGTCCCAGCCGCCAACCATGTTGGTTGCTGACGGGCCAAACCACTTTGGCTCCGGCGGTGACGGCCCGTTCGAAGGCCGCGTCGGGGTCTTCCACGATCATCACCATCCGAACCGTACCACCGCCGAGAGACTCCGGGCTGAAGTTGGCGTGCTCCGGAGATTCGTCGGCCAGCCAGAAGTCGGCTCCTGCGACGGAGAGTTGCGCGACCACGTTCCCCTTGTCGTCGTCCACGCGGAACAATTCGTCGGCGCCGAAGGCGGCCTTGTAAAAGTCGATCGCCTTCGCTCCATTTCGAACCGACAGCAATGGGGCGATGGAGGTTTTCTGACTCCCGGCATTCTGCTGGTTATGGCTCATGGGGTATGTCCTCTCTCGCTGATTTCAATCCCCGCCGCCGAATGACCGGAAGTAAGCCACGTCAGGCCGGGCCTTTGGCCATCTGGTAGAGTGACCAGATGATTTCCTGTTCGAAGGCGTGGACGGTGGGATAGACGAAGGCTTCGCCGGACATGGCTTTCTGGATGCCGCGGTTGGTTTGCGCGGGCGACAGCATGTTGCCCAGCGCGGCGAGAAAGGAGACAAGCTGGTCACCGTCACGAAGACGGATATGCTTGTCATTGACCGTGAGCACCCAGTCTTTGGTGAGCACCCATTGGACGCGGGGGAATTCCGCGGGGACGAACAGTTCCAAGCGAAACTCGGGCAGGTTTTCAAAGTGGTGATAGGTAACGACCACCGCCCTGACGTCGGAAGACCCCCCGCTCCCTCCCGGTACGTAGACCGTTTCCAGCTTGTGATCCTGAACGTCTCTGAGATGCAACAGGCCGCCGCCGGCGGCGAACACGATCTGCTCGCCCGGATACGACGTCTCCTGTCCATACAGGTCGGTGAACACGATCCCCGTTTCAACGAGATTCAGCGCATGGCCGCGCTTCGGTTCGGTCAGGACGGGGAGGACGGATTCGTCGACAACCTCGGTGGGGATGTTGCGCGCCTGAAGCGCGGCTTGGAGTGCGAGGGCATCGTCTTGCGACAGGCTTCCGACGAGAATGCCAAACGCCTCGCGCTGCAACCGCGCGCAATCCGGTTTGGCCAGGCCCTCGGTCACCATGATCGCTTCTTCCAAAATGTCCCGGCTGATGGATTGTTCGAGAGAGGTTTGAAGGACGGCGTACATGATGTCAAAGCCTCACGCCTTCGGTCTGGAGGAGGCGCCGTTTCATGGGCAGGCCGCCGCCGAACCCGCCAATTGAGCCGTCGCCGGCGATCACGCGATGGCACGGAACGACAACTGGAATCGGATTCGCACCGCAGGCCGCTCCGACGGCGCGCGAGGATCGGGGTTTGCCAATCTGCTGCGCGACCCAACCGTAAGACCGCGTTTCGCCGCGCGGGATTGTTCTCAGGGCGCGCCAGACGGACTGTTGGAAAGTTGTGCCCGCAGAGAGATCGAGGGGAACGGTCCAGCGGACGGGTTTGCCGGTGGCGTATTGTTGGAGCTGGCGGGCGAATGTACGGAGGAATGGTGGCGCGTTCTTCGGGATAGTTACCGCAAGCAGGGACGCTTGCGCCACCGATACTCCAGAATCAGGGAAATCGATGCGGCAGATGCCGCGCGGAGAATACTGGACACGAAATGGGCCAAGTTTCGTGCGGATGACTACCGAATCACGAACCAGATGATCCATAGCGCGACGAAAGATAACCCGAGCCACATGAAAAAGCGATTGCGGAGCTGTCGTTGCGCGCGTTTGAGCGGTTTGTAGCTTTTGATGCTGCCGGCGCCGAGGTAATGGGCGAGTTTATCCTGCGTCGGGACGACCTGGGCGGTCTCGAGTGCCGCGGTGCTCCGGATGGGGGTGGTGCTTGTCGCGGACGCGGTCGCGGCGGCGAACAGGTCGGGCTCGGGTTTGCGGGCAAACGCGATCGGCTCGGCTTCCAACTCCTTGAGGGGTTCGTCGGGGACATCGAACAGGTCCTGGCGGGCGCGATTGGCGGCGGCGGTGGCGTCTTCCGATGGCGACAGGATGCCCTTCACGAATCGGGTGACTTTTTCCGCGGGCGACACGACAGCCCCGACCCCGGCGTCGGGGTGAACGTGGCGGGCGGGGTCATGGGACAGCTCGCGGAGTTGACGTTGGACGGTGGCGATCTGGTGGTCCAGATCGCTGATGGCCCGGTCAATCGGATCGCCGCGTTTGGAACGGGATTTCATGGCCGGGTGTCGCGTCAATGTTTCGCCGTCAGTACGACGATGAGCCAGATGGTGCCCACGACGAGGAACGGAGCGGAAGCTGCCGCGCCGATGCAGGCATAGCGGACGAGTTCGTCCCACGCGGGCAGTTTCCTTTTCTGGTCGGTCGGGAGGTTGGCGACGAGCTGGCCATCGGCCGGGTTGAGGCAATCGAGTCTGGCGTGGGCGCGATTGTATTCGAGGCGCGCGCTTTCGATGGTGCCGAGGGCCTTGCTGAGTTCTTCGCGGACGTTGGCGCTCTTCCAGTCCTCGTCGTTGATCTGCTCGATCTGCTCGGTGTATTCGCGGAAGGCGAGGATGGTCGACTCGCAGAGTTCGGTGAGGCGCTGGGACTCGATCTGCTGGCGCTCGAGGGCGATGAGGCCGCGGGCGAGTTTGTCGGTGATCTCGGCGCGGCCGCGGCTGTACTCTTCCTGACGGCGGCGGAGTTCTTCGAGTTCGTTTTTCTGGCGTTCGAGTTCCTCCTGCTGACGGCGGAGGGCGAGCAGATGGTCGCGAGCCTGTTCGAGTTTGGAATCGACTTCTTCGCGATGCGGCGGCAGTTCGACGACGGTAAGCGTTGGCCCGACCTTGGATTCAGGCATGATGGTAGCGGTGCTACCTTCCCCACGTTTCATACAAAAATTCCTCCTTGTTCGGAGCAGAATAACAGGGAGCGGGAAAATGTAAAGCGGGAAAGGAGATAGAAGCCCCCTCACCTTGATCCTCTCCCCCAAGGGGCGAGGAGACAGAAGACGAACGGGTGGTGGCTAATGGGCAATGGGAGATAGTTGAGGGGCGGCGTGGGTTGTAGCGGTGGCGGCGGCGGTGGTGAGTTCGATTTTGGCGGCGGCGAAGTCGTGTTGGAAGTCAGGATTGGTTTTGAGTTGGCGGACGATGGCCTGAGCGAGGACGCGGCCAGCATAGATGTCGGTGGGGAAGTGCTTACCGTACTGGACGCGGTGCCAGCCGATGGTGCGTCCGAAGGCGAGGATATCGTCGCGTTTCTCGGGGAAGAGGTCGGCGAGGATGAGGGCGCAGACGGTGGCGGAGGTGGAGTGGGCGCTGGGGTAGCTGTAGCTGTCTTCGGGTTGGTCCTCGGCGAGGCTGGGTTCGAGGACGTAGGGACGGGTGCGGTGGAAAGCGGTTTTGGCGGTATTCTGGATTTCTTCCGTGGTTTTGTGGACGCGGTGGAAGAGCGTGCGGGTGGCCGGAAGCGTGTCACGCTGGAAGAAGGGGCCGATGACGGGGGCGAAGGTGTAGACGTTGAGACTTTCCTGCGATTTGGCGGTGGCCATATCGGACGGGGTGCAGGTCTTGTGGACGGCGACGATGGTGGCGAGGTCGGCGGCTTCTTCGGCGGAGCCGGGGGCGGGCGGTGGCGGGAGGATGGCGACGGGGTCGAATTGGTCGGTTGTGAAGTAGCGGGGTTCGTCGGCGTGGAGGGGGGCGGCGACGAGGGTGAGAGAAACGAGGGCGATGATGAAATGGGATCTGGTGGTCATGGGGGGGATCTGAATGTGTTGATTGATGATGGCGTTGGCTGGGGAGATTACCACGACGGGACAAATTTTCCAGCGAGAATTGACACGGGTGTTCACCATGAAGAACACGAAGGACGCGATTCAGCGCAAATGACGAGCCACGGATTCACACGGATGGGTACGAATGAGCTGAGGTCAGATTTCGAGGGCTTCGACCTTTTTGAGGGCGAGGGACATGGGGATGGTGGTGGCGACGAAGCTGAGGACGGCGACGAAGATCCAGGAGAAGACGAGGCCCCAGGGTTGACCGCGGTCGGCGATTCCGCCCTGGGCGAAACGCATGTACATGGGGAGGACCTCCGAGCCGACGACGAGGACGATGTAGACGAGGCTGAGGAGAAAACAGAAGGTGCCCCCAAAGCCGGAGACGATGCGGGCGGGGTTGTCGTCGCGGCGGTTGGCGGTGGAGCCGGAGGAGAAATTGGGGAAGAGTGCGCCGATGCCGACGGCGATGCCGCAGAGCGCGAAGCTCATGACGATGACGGTGGAGGCGAACAATACGGTCAGCCAGCCGGGTATGCACAGCATCCAACTGGAGGTGAGCATGAGACAGAGTGTGATCGCGGCGGAGCAGACGCTGCTGAGCCAGAATTTTTCGAGCAGGACGCGTTTGAGGCCGTTGGGAACCATGCCGACGATCCAGAGGCGTTTGCCTTCGAGGCTGAACTGGGGGAAGACGAAGCGGGTGGTCAGGGTGGCCAGGGTCATGCTGGAGGCGCCGAGGTTGAGGAAGCAGACGAAGCTGGCCCAGTACTGATTGCTCCAATCGTAGGCGACGCTGCGGAGGTTCAGGACGTAGAGGCCGAGCAGGCCAAAGAAGATCACGAACTGGCTCCACTGGGAGGTGTCGCGCCAGAACACGCGGATGTCCTTGATGACCAGCGCACGAGTGGCGTGATGCAGGCGCGGCCAGAGGTTGACGATGCGGTCCGCAAGGGCCGGGCGCGGGAGGTTGATGGGTTTGTCCAGGAGCGGGACACCCAGTTGGAAATCGCCCTGGGTATGGTTGCGCGACCAACCCTCGTAGAACAACCGGCGACTGAGGGTCACGCAAACGAGCGTGGCCATCATCGCGTTGCTCAGGAGAACGAGAAAATAGAACAGCCCTTTTCCCGACCAGCCTTCGCCCCAGGCAATCATGCTCGAGGCGACCCAGTAGCTCGGCAACATCGGCTGCACCGTCATGTTGCTGTTGTGAAGCAATTGCGTGAGCGACGCCACCATTTGCGCCTGCTCCAGTTGTTCGGCCTGCATGGGCTTTAAAAATGTGACGCCGGTGGCAATGCCCACAACGCTGACGCCGAAAAGCGCCCACTTAAAGATCCGTCGGTGGAGGTAGCGGGTGACGATCAGGATCGCGATCGACCCGAGCGCCGCCGGGCATGACGGTGAACGGCACAAACAACAGGAACACCTTCAGGTAAAAGCTCAGCGATACGTGTCGGGCATTCCCATAGGCGGCCATCAAGGGGGCCGACAGAAACAGGAACGCCCAACTCGCCAGCAAGGTTGTCTCCATGAGTTTCCAGCGAAACACGTCGAGACTGCGGACGGGAAGCGTGAGCATCCACTGTGTTTCCTGACTCTTAAACAACGTCGAGTAGCCAATGATCATGTTCGAAAACATCAACATCAGGAACAGGAATGCAAAGAACAGGTACAGCATCCGGTTGAGCACGATCACCTGTAGACCCGGTACTTCCGCCAGATGGCGGAACCCCATGTAGAAGATCGAGTAACCCGCGAACCAGTAGCCAATCACGAACAAGGTGATCACCGACACCATCAGGAGCGATTTCTCCCGTAGCGTGAGGATGTTGCGGCGGACAATCCGCAGGTTGAGCTCCATCAGCAATCGGAAAAACTTCAGGGCGTTCATGGCAGTTCGACCGCCCGTTCCTCTCCGCGTGTCAGCGCAAGAAAGGTGTCTTCGAGTTCGCCCTTTTCACCGCTGAGCTCCCGGAGTTCGTCGATCGTTCCCACGGCAATCAGCTTGCCGCGGTTCAAAATGCCCACCTGATCGGCCAATTCCTCGGCGAGAGGCAAAATATGCGTGGAAAGAAACACGGTCACACCGGCACGCGAACGCTCCTTGAGAACATTCTTGACCACGCGCGCACTCCGCGGGTCAAAGCCGACCATCGGCTCATCGATAATGATCACCTTGGGCTGGTGCAACAGCGCGGAGGCAATTACCAGACGTTGGCGAGTGCCGAGGGAGAGCTCTTCGATCGGCTGCGTGCGGACCTCGTCCAACCCGAACACATCAAACAACTCGTCGCTGGCCCGCACGAGCTCCGCACGTTCCATTCCATAAAGCTGGCCGACGAACAGCATGAATTCCATGGGCTCGAGCTTGTCATAGAGAAATGGCATGTCCGGCACGTAGCTGATGATCTTGCGGGCCTCGACCGGATCCAACTGAATGTCATAGCCCCCGATAAACGCGCGGCCCGAGGTCGGCTTAAGCAATCCCGCCAGGAGTTTGATGGTGGTCGTCTTCCCGGCGCCGTTCGGCCCGAGGAACGCAAAGAACTGGCCCTGCGGAATATTGAGGTTGAGGTCGTTGACCGCCACCAGCCCGCCGTACCGCTTCGTGAGATGTTCGGTGCGGATCATGGTCTGGTCTCGCTGCCCCTTCGGTGACGCATTCGATTCGGTTCTTCGCCCATTCCCAGCGCGACATCGCTTCGCATTTCCAACCCCATCGAGGTAACCACCTTGAGGACCTGACCCGACTCGTCCACCCAGATCTTCGTCCACATCTGGTCGTCGATCTTGGAATACACAAGGTACACACGCTGCAGATTGCCCGCGATTTCCAAACGGTCGAGGGACGTGGTCGTCTCGGGCTGCGCGTGTGTGCCCCCGTCCGAAGACATACCCAGACCACTCGGAAGTCCACCACCTCCGAGGAAGCTGAAGTTGGCCATCCCCGGTAACCCGAATGCGTTGGCAAAGCCCGCGCCTTTGATCTGATCGAAGTCAAAGAGACGCTCATCGTGGAAGTCGCCAAAATCGAACGTCACCTGTACCGTTTTGGCATGATCGTCTCCGATAATATTCACGCGACCATCTCCCAGGCCGCCCGCCCCCCCGTGACCTTCACCGATGACGGTATTGAACCGAAAGCGTTCTAGTTCCAGCTTCCGGCTGAAAATACTCTCGCCACTCAACGTCAGCCGCGAGGGCATTCCGAATGCCGACAGCCGGACTTTCAGGTCACTGATGACTTTGTAACCAACCACCTTCTGCGTCGAGCCGGATTCGTCGCCTGGCTTGTCGCTCATTTGTGGTTGGATTTCGATCATGCAATGCCCGATGTGATTGCTGGAGTTGTAATACACATCCAGACTCAGGGGCTCGGGATTCGAGAACACTTTTCTCATGATACGTTCGGTCGAAAAAGTCTCGATGGTCGTCGGCTGCGGGAACACTTCGACACGCAGCAGCGCTGTCATCATGGCCGCCCAAAACGCAATTACCAACCCCGCGAATACCTTATTCAACATAACCTTCTCGCCCTAGCCCACTCTCTTTTCCCATCAGGGAATTACCAACTGCTGCCCAACCTTCAACTGATCTTTGCTTGGTAGACCGCTCCGATTCGCCTGAAAAATTTTATCCCACGCCGCTCGCGACCCGTAATACCGTAGCGCCAGCGACTGCAATGTGTCGCCTCGCTGCACAATATATGTGCGAACCCGCGGTGATTCCATAGTCGATGCCTCGGACATCGACATGATGGGTGCCGCCGCCATCACAATTCCCGGAGCAACCGCAGGCGCGGTCACCGCGGCTGGAACCGGCGGAGCGGCCGAAGCCACCGTAACAGTTGTCGGCCCGGTCGCCACCAACTGTGTGGCGTTACCCGCCTTTTCCAATTCCGCCACTCGCGTTCGCAGCGTAGCGTTCTCCTGCAGCAACGCCGTCTTTTCATTTTCCAACCGTGTCAACTCGCTCGGATCGACGATGGGTGATTGCGGCAATTTCGCCGCCAACGACAGCTTCGCCCGTTCGATAAAATCCTCAGCCAACTGCTTCTTGTCCGATTCTGGCCGCAGCTCCAGAAACCGCCGGTAATGATAAATGGCGGATATCGGGTCAGCCAATCGGTTCTCGTATAACAGCCCCAACTCCAAGTGTGCGTTGGCGAACTCCGGGTTCACCAACAGCGCCTTATTGTAAAACTCCGCTGCGCCTGGAAAGTCCTGCTGCTCGCACAGGCGCCTGGCGCGCTGATAGTTGACCTCTTGTTCCGCGTCGGCGTCCGAGACAGTCCCAGAGCGCTCGCAAGCGACGCAGAAAATCAGCATTGCGCCAATGACGATTACCAACGAACGGCGCAAGGTGCACGCCGGCGCTTGGACTGGCTGGCTCGCGAGAGTAGTGTCCATTCCGTGTGTGGTACTTTGGTGACGACTAAATACCTCTACTTACAATACCATGTGCGGCCGAAAAATACAACCTCGCAACCCGTGTTGCTGGGCTCTTTCGTCACGGTTTTACAACTTGGCGCTTGTCGGCTGGCGCCGTTGGCCGCGGTGCCTTGTTGTCACCTGTGTTTCATCTGCACAAAGCCGAAAAACATCAGCAATTTATGGAAATCCGAGCACTATCCAGCAGACCCGCGCCACATGGGAGAGCACATCAAGAAGCGGCGCTTTGACCTCAAATTACGCGTTTCCGAATGTGTGATTTGTAGCTCAACCTACGTCTCCACATGGCGCTGAGCGATGGGGACTCGTCGGCTGTCTCCGACGAGCAGGTGCCGGAGTCTGTCATGACAAATTGCCCATCATCGACTGGTTTGGTTACGATCCGGGCATTTGACCGCTTACCTTCCGAACGTGGCTGCCAATAACAAACAGGCAACGAACCAGAGGGACATGTTGCCTCAGCTTAAGAGAATCCCGACGGAAGTGTTCCCTCGGTGATGATTAAGGCCCACCGGTTCGCATCAACCGCCAGTCGCACAGCGAATCATTCGCTGCGGTTCATGCTCCAAGCCGCCCACCTTCAAGCCGTCCGAGAAGCCGCAGCAAACCATCCAGGATTGTCAGCGGATGCGGCGGGCAGCCAGGGATGTAGAGGTCAACCGGCACGATGCCGTCCGCGCCGTTGTGCTGTTCGGGATGGTTGATGTACGGGCCGCCGGCTATGGCGCAGGCCCCAACCGCGATGACAATCTTCGGTGTCGGCACCGCATCGTACGTCTTTTTCAATGCCAGGCGCATGTTCTCGGTCACGGGTCCGGTAATGAGCAGGCCGTCCGCATGACGCGGCGAGGCGACCATCTGGATGCCAAATCGTCCGAGGTCGAAGACGACCGTGCTCAGCACGTTCACATCCGCCTCGCATCCGTTGCACCCACCGGCGCTGACCTGTCGCAGCCTCAGCGACCGACCGAACAGTCGCTGCGTCTTTTTGTCGAGCGCTTCCGCCAGCTTGAGACTTTCGCCGCTCAATACGAGGTCTTCGCGCTTGCGGGCCGCCAAACGGAAGTCCTGGGTGTAACGAATCGCCTGTTCCGGACACGCCTCGACACAGTCGGTGCAAAACAGACACCGGCCCAGATCCAGTCGCAGTCCCAAGCCATCAATTGTGATCGCGTCGGTCGGGCATGCCTCGGCACAATCGCGGCAACCGACCGGGCATTTCGACTGGTCCACTACTGGTCGACCACGAAACCGGTCCGGCATTGTCGGCTCGGCCTTCGGAAACTCGATGGTGCGATGACCTTGCTGCAGGCGAATGACGACGTTTCGAAACATTGGTTACCTCACAAATCGTGTCCGCAGTAAGACAAATTGAAACTTTTGTTGCACAGCGGGAAGTCGGAGATTTGCTGGTTGCGTAACGCCAGCGCCAAGCCGAACCAGTTATGGAACGACGGATCAATCACCTTGTACCGGGCGAAGCGCCCGGTCGTGTCCGTCAATGCCACGTGGCAAATCTCCCCGCGCCAGCCCTCCACCAGGGCGACGACGGCCGCGTCGTTCGCCAGCGGGCCGACTTTCGCGCGCACTGGCCCGGCAGGCAGCGCGTTCAGTTGCTCGCGCACGAACGCCACCGACCGCTGGATTTCCAGCCAGCGCACATACGCCCGCGCGAATACATCACCCGTGTGATAGGTCGAGACAGGAATCTGCACAAACTGGTAAATCCCCGACGGGAATTCATGCCGCACATCCCGCTCCAGTCCGCACGCCCGCGCCGCCACGCCGACCAAACCGGTCTCCCGAGCGGTCTCCGTCGTGAGCGCGCCGGTTTTCTCGAAACGCCCGCGCACCGACGAGGTGTTCCACAGCAGGTTGGCCGCGCTCGTCACATCGCGCAGCGCCTGCTCCAGCCGCTCACGCAACTGCCCGATGCGCGTCTCATCCACGTCGAAGCCCACGCCGCCCGGCCGCACCAGTCCACGGCCAAACCGACTGCCGCACACCAGTGCGGTCATGTTCAGAAAATCGCCGCGCAAGCGCCCGCAAAATGACTGCGTCGGCAGATAGCCCACGTCACCCGCCAACGCGCCGAGGTCACCGGTATGATTGGCGAGCCGCTCCAGCTCCAGCGCCACGCCGCGCAACGCCCGCGCCCTTGCCGGCACGCGGCAGCCAGCCAGCGCTTCGATTGCCTGGCAATACGCCGTCGCGTGCCCGACCGTCGTGTCGCCCGCCAGCGTTTCCATGTAATGGATCGTGCGTTTGCCCGGCCCACCCACCAGCGCCCGCTCGACGCCGCGATGCTGGTAGCCGAGGGAAATCTCCAGGTGCAACACATCCTCGCCATGACACTGGAAGCGGAAGTGACCCGGCTCGATGACTCCGGCATGCACCGGCCCGACCGCCACCTCGTGAATCTCCTCGCCTTCGACACGGTAGAAACTGGTCACGCCGATGAGCGGCTGTTCGTTGGCGGCCCGGCCCCAGGCGTCGTGGCCGGGGCGTTGCGATTGGACGAAGCGCACCGGCTTCAGCCACGGATGGCCTTGCGGGATCACGCCGTATTGCTCGGCGATCTCGCGCTCGAACCAGTGCACCTGCGGAACGTCGGGGGTCAGCGACGGATACTCACCGCTGATTTCCGTGCCGACCAACTCCAGCGTCCCCGACACACCGTTGGCCAGTACGGCCAGCACCGGCACGCTGCCGCTGCCCGGCAGGCCGAGCAACGCTGCGACACGCGCCCCCTCGCGCACACGCGCAATCACCTGTCGGCGAAACTCCGCGACGTTCTGCTGCGGAATCTTTGCGCGATCCAGCAGTTCGCCGTTGTGGAGCGGGAGAGTCATTGCGGGCCTCCCAATAACCGGGCTGTCTCCTGGAGCAGTTGCGTCAACCGGCCCGGCAAATAAACACCCAGCATCAGCACGACCGTCGCCAGTGCTGCGGGCGGCACAACTGCCGTCCAGGATTCACGTCGCGGCTCGACGCGCACCGATACGCCTTGGGCCATCCGCAGTGCGATCATCGACATGCCGATGAAAATCACCGCCAGCAGTGCCAGGTACGTCACCGCCACGCCGGTGCGCCCGGCATCCAGCGCCGTCTTCAAGATCGTGAACTCGCTCAAGAACAGCCCGAACGGCGGCGAGCCGGTGATCGCCAGCAAGCCCGCCACCCAGAGCACGCCCGACACCGGCAGCACCCGCAACACGCCCCGCACATCCGCTGTGGATTTCGTGCCGTAGGCGCCGAGGATGTTGCCGGCCACGAGGAACAGCATCGCCTTCGCCAGCGAGTGATTCACAGCGTGCAGCATCGCGCCGAACACACCGGCGCCGCCCAGCCCCACGCCGAGAGCGAGGATGCCCATATGCTCGACGCTGGAGTAGGCCAGCATCCGCTTGAAATCCGTCTGCCCGACGATGAACACCGCCGCTACCGCCATCGAAATCAGTCCGAAGCCGACCAGCAGCGACCGGGAAAAGTCGCCCAGCCCCGCCGCGGCGCACACCTGCTGCGTACGAATGATTCCCAGAAACGCGCAGTTCAATAGCGCGCCGGACAACAGCGCCGAGATGACTGACGGTGCTTCACTGTGCGCATCCGGTAGCCACGTGTGCAGCGGCGCGAGCCCCATCTTGGTCCCGTAACCGACCAGCACCAACAGAAATGCCGCCTTCAGCCAGGGCACGTTGAGTTGACCAGCCCGTGCGGCCAGTTCGCTGAACACCAACGGCGTCGAGCCTGCCGCCACCGCCAGAAAGAAATTGCCCAGCAGCGCCAGCGCGATCCCAACTGAGCAGATCAGGAGATATTTCCAGGCAGCTTCGAGCGACCGGTGATGCCGGTGAAAATAAATCAGCGGCGCGCTGGCCAGAGTAGTTGCCTCCACCGCCACCCAGAGCAGACCGACGTGCTGGCTCACCGTCACCAGCGTCATCGCCGCCAAAAACAATAGCAGACAACCAGTGAATGTGGCTTCGGGCGCGTTGGAGAACAGGAAACCTTCCACCGCATCGCGTGTCACACGATCATGCTCGCGCCGCAGGTACGGGACCGCATACACCGTCGCCACCAGGAACAGCGCGCTCGTGATGCTCAGAAACAACAGCCCGGCCGCGTCCAGCTCCAACCACCCGCCTGCCGTCGCGGCCGGCCGCCACACCCAGCACGCCACCGTCAGCCCGGCGTGCGTCACGGCGGTCGCCACCAACAGCATGCGGCGCAACAGATCGTTCCGCACAAAGAATGCAGCCCCACCGGCCACCGCGGGAATCAAAACCAGAGCAAGCACCATGGTCATCAGTCCTTTAGGATCGTCAGTTCATGGGTGTCGATGTGATCGAACTCGCGGCTGATGTGGAAGATGGCAATGCCCATTACGAACACCGCCACGAACACGTCCAGCATCACGCCGAGTTCCACCAGCAACGGCGACTCCCGCACCAAACCCACACCGAACGTGTAGATTCCGTTCTCCATCACCAGAAACCCGAGCACCTGGCTGATCGCTTTCTTGCGCGCCACGATCAGAAACAAACCGACCAGGATGGAGAACAAGGCCACCGCCACCAGCACCGACGAATGCGCCCCGCCCGGCAACGGCAGCCGCTGCGCCAGCCACAACGACACCCCCAGCGCCGCCACACCGGCCAGCAGCGAGGCAATCGGCCCGACGAACGGTTCGACCTCGCGTTCCACGTCCGCCGACCGCAGCGCCCGCAACAGCAGCCACGGGAACACTACCCCCTTCAGCACCGCGCCGCCGACCGCCACCAGCCACACGCTCAACGATAATTCGCCGTGATGCGCCAGCAGCGCCAGCAGTCCAAGCAGAACTCCCTGCACCGCCACCGTGTGCACGCTCGCCCCGATCCGGCTCGCTCCCAGCAGTCGCAGGTTGGTCAGCACGACGAGAATCAAGATGATATCCGGAGTCATTGCGTCACCTCAGCGTCAGAATCAGCGCGAGCGCCGCCAGTGCGCCGGCGCCCACCAGCAATTGCGGCACGCGCAGCAACCGCAGCCGCGCCATTGAAGATTCCACCACACCCACGGCCACCTCCACGGCGAACATCGCGCCCAACCCCGCGCCGATGTCCAGCCACGCGTTGCCCGTGCGCACGGGCAACACCAGCCCCACCAACAACGCCGCCAACACCCACAATTTCAACGCCGCGCCATACAGGATGAACGCAAGGTCCGGCCCACTGTGGTCCAGCGCCATCACTTCGTGGATCATCGTCAGTTCGAGATGCGTGTTCGGATCGTCCACGGGAAGGCGCGCGTTCTCGGCCAACAGCACCACCATCAACGCTGCGGTCACCAGCGCCAACACCGGGCCGGCTTGCCGCCAGGTTTCCACCGACATCGCAGCGGACATGCCGGACAGTGACAGACTCCCGGTCAGCCGCGCCACCGCCGCCAACCCGAGCAATAACGCCGGCTCCGCCAACGCCGAGAACGTCACCTCGCGGCTCGCCCCCATTCCCTCGAAGCTCGATCCGGTATCCAGCGCTGCCGCCACTGTAAAGAACCTCATCAACCCCAGCATGTACGCCAGTAGTATCAAATCCCCTGTAAACGCCAGCGGCGACGGCTCGCCGCCCAGCGGCACCAGCGCCGTCGCCACCAGCACTGCCGCCAAGCCGACAATCGGCCCAGCGCGAAACACCCAGGTCGTCGTCCGGCTGATACACCGCGCCCTTTCGCAGCAACTTCGAGAGATCGTAATACGCCTGCAGCACCGGCGGCCCGCCGGCCCGCAAACCATGCCTTGGTGCGGTTGATCACGCCCAGCATCAGTGGCGACAACACCAGAGCGAGGAAGGGTTGGATGAAGGAGGTTGCTCGCATCGTTAACCCAGCTTCCACACCAGCAAAACCACCAACGTCAGCGCGATGTACAGTACGTAGAGTTGGATGCGGCCTTGTTGTAACCAGCGCATCCACGCGAGCACCCAGCCCACACCGGAAAATGCCGGCTCGTACAACGCAACCCGTGCCGCGTCGGGGGTCGCGGTGGACAGCGACGCTGCACGCGGGAAATATCCTTCGGGCGCAGCCAGCTTGCGCCGCGTGCGCAGCAGCGGCGCGAACAACGTCGTCAGTGGTTGCGCAAACGACGAGGCGGTATATTGCATTCGTGCCGACGGCTGCGCGTAGCCGCAGTCCCAGGTGACGGTTTCCGCCACCGTCCGCCCTCTCAGTAATCGGCGGCGTAACCACGCCAACCCGGCCACGAACACCAGAAACGCGATGCTGCCCGGCGATTACGAACCGCAACGGGTCAGCAGCGGCGGCCAACTTCTCACTGACTGTCTCCGGCGCCAGCCCACTCACCAACGGGAGCACACTCGCCAACGGTCGCATCACGAATGGCGCGCAAAAACCGATCAGCGCACAGGCGGCGGCCAGCAGCGCCATTGGCCAGCGCATCGCCGCGCCGGCTTCGTGCGCGTGCGCCGCGTGCTCGCTGCGGGGTTCGCCGAGAAAAACAACTCCAAATGCTTTCGTGAAACAGGCGGCCGCCAGTCCGCCGATCAGCGCCAGGCCGGCAATCGCTGCCAGCAGCGGCACGGCCACACCAGCGCGTTGCGTGACGCCATTAAATGCGCCGAGGTAAATCAGGAACTCGCTGACAAAACCGTTCAGCGGCGGCAGACCTGAAATCGCCACTGCGCCCACCAGAAATGTTGCCGCCGTCCACGGCATCCGTTTAGCCAGTCCGCCAAGATGATCGATCTCCCCCGTACCGGCACCATGCAGCACCGACCCGGCGCCGAGGAACAGCAGCCCCTTGAACAACGCGTGGTTCAGCACGTGCAACAACCCGCCACCGAAGCCGAGTACCGCCAGCACGGGCGACCCGTTGCTCACGCCGACCAGTCCAACGCCCAGTCCCAACGCGATGATTCCAATGTTCTCCACGCTGGAGTAGGCGAGTAGGCGCTTCAGATCATGCTGCGCCAGTGCAAACAGCACGCCGAGCACGCCCGATGTCAGCCCGACACCGATGAGCACCCAACCCCACCACGCCGGCGGCGGACCGAGAAAGGTCAACGTGCGCAGCAGTCCGTAGATCCCCATCTTGATCATTACGCCCGACATCAGGGCGGACACATGACTCGGCGCGGCCGGGTGCGCTTCCGGCAGCCACACATGCAACGGCATGAACCCCGCCTTCGTTCCGAACCCCCCCAGCGCCAACAGGAACAGCGCGCTGGCATTGGCGGAAGAGTACCGGTCAAAATCGAGCGAACCGCTGCTGCGGCCCAGCAACACGAACATCGCCAGTAGAAACGCCGTGCCCAGATGTGACGCCACGAGGTAGGTCCAACCCGCCTCGCGCACACTGTCCTGTTCGTGGTCGAGCGTTATCAGGAAGTACGAGGTTAGCGCCATCGTCTCCCACGCGACCAGAAACAGCACGCCGTTGCGGGCCAGCACCACCAGCACCATGCTCGCGACCAGCAAATTATAGAAGAACCACGGCGCACCGAGCGATTTGCGCCCGCGCCAGGCCTGTAGATACTCCGCGCCGTACACGGCCGCCAGTGCGGACAGGCCGAAGATCGGCAGGAGAAAGAATGCCGAGAGCGCGTCCACCTCAACGAAGAAAGTGCCGTAGGGCACGTTCCACGCGAGCCGCAACGACTCGGCCGGTGCGCCAAACAGAAAGGGCACGGCAGCGATCAATCCGATGACGCACGCCACCACTGCGCCGCCCGCGCCGAGCGTCGTTGCCGCCCGCGGCGACCCACCGGCCAACAGTGCGGCCAGGCCACTGCAGACGAGAACTGCGATGGTGACCAGCAACACCGTCATCGTTGCCCCTCCTTGGTGGCTGCGATGACGGGCCGGGCAAGGCCAGCTTCAACGCGATGCGCTTCCTTCAGGATTTCGTCCGCGGGTGCGCGATGCGCCACCGCTGCCTTGAATCCGGCATCGCGCAGCGCAAACGCCAATCGCGACAACAGGTGCAGGTGCGTCCGCACCGTTGGACTGATCAGTGAAAACAATGCGTGCACCGGTTTGCCGTCCATCGCGCCGAACTCAATGGGAGTGGCGAGCAGACAAAGGCTGACCATTGCTTTCGGAATATGAAGCACGACCGGGTTGCGCACGTGCGGGATCGCGATGCCGTCGCCAACGCCTGTGGATTGCAGTGCTTCGCGCGCCAGTAGCACGTCGAAGAGAAGCTCCCGATCTACATCGTCGGGAAGAGGCATGTTCTTGACAATCTCCCGCAACGCCGATTCGCGATTGGAGACTCCAACCCCATGGAAAATTCCCCCGACCTGCAGGGCGGCGGCCAAACTCGGCGGCGATCCAGAACCGTTTTCCTGTCCGCCGAAAATCTCGCTGGAGAGGTGGACCTGGCGCGCCGTGGCCCACTCCAGCAACTCGGCACGGTTGAACCGGTACTGGCCGCTGATCTGGCGAGCGGGCAAGCCTTTGTCCTTGATCCACCCGTAGATTCTCTTTTCTGGGACGGCGAACAGCTTGGCCACTTCACGAACACGCAATTCCATGGTTGGTTAATCCTGTCCTTTCAAACAAAAAGGTTCCCCTGCTCAAAAATCACGCACTTGTGCGGAGTATTACGCGACCTGACCCGACGCCTGCCCTTTCGGTCGGGTATCGTACCGAATGTTTTCTCCTGATGGAAGGGGCGACCCGCTCTGACGGTTTTCGCCTGCTCCTTGACCAATCCTGATGTTTCCCGCGCCGCCCACGTTCACTTTGGTTAGCATGGCCAGCAGTTCTTCTGGTCGGGTGCAGGCCATCAGTGCGGTCAACCATCCACCCAACCGTGATTGCCGGGCCAGCGCCGACCCGACGGCCAGATACAACTGCGCTTCGACTGACGGGACGCCAATCAGAAACACCGCGTGCACCTGCGAGCCGTCTCGCCAATGAATTCCCTCTTTGGAAAGCCCCAGCGCAAGAGAGAAACGATGGATGCCGTGCCCGCGCGCGTGGGGAAAGGCCACACCGCCCTCAATCGCTGAGGACGAAAGGTAATCGCGTTGCAAAGCCGATTGGAAAAATGTCAGCGAGTCCTCTATTCGCCCCGCGCCTTGCAGTCGGTTGCTAAGCGCGTGAATCGCGCTCACTTGGTCCGCACCGAGCAGTTGCGGAACCAGCAAGCTCAACTCTGTGAAATCCCCTACGGTCATCGTCATGGTGCTACCTTAAACAATCTGTGTGCCAGTCCACAACGCCGTTCCCTAACTACTTGTGGCCGAATGTGCTGTCTAACAACGGACAAGAGCGCCCCCGCCGACCAGGCCGATTGCGGCATTATGTCGCGCAAGTTTTGCACTCGCGCGGGCCAACGCGTGCACGGACATACCGACCGACCCCGTCGCTGATAGCGTGAGTAATGGGTCTTGCACATGGGGTGTGCTTCCTTGTGCAACAATTGTCCAAAAGCTCCGGTCCGATGCCACAAGGCTCAACAGAACACGCCTCCTGACCATGTAACCATTAGCAGTCAAGCCGCTTAGGCAGATCATGCCTTGCATGGCATCACTAATGCCATGAACAACGCCAAGTGTGATTCGTATTATCAACTAGAGGAGAAAATCATTATGACTCAACCAACTCAATCGATCACTGAACCGGGTCAACAGTCCAGCGCTCCGACGCCAAAAGAACACGTTGTCGTGGCGGGAGAGACTGTCGAACAAATCGCCAAGAACTACGACGTACCCGCGAAGTATTTGCGGCAGCTCAACAAATTGAGCGGCCCGGTCCAACCCCACCAGAGACTCAGGATTCCCATGGCGCGAGCAGCTGCAGCGTCAGCGCCGCGCCCGGTCACCTCGGCAAAGACAATGCCGGCATCCACTGCACCGTCGCCGGCAGGAACGACGCCCGGTGGGACAAAGTAATCAGGTTTCGGCCGGGGCTTGCCACCATGGGGAGCCCATTCGTCCGACGAAACACCGCGTGTTACCAGGGGAAACGCTTGAAGGCATTGCGGATCGGTATGGCTTGTTCACACTTGAACTTCGACAAGCCAACGATCTGTGGACACGGTCGCTCCAGACAGGCGATATGTTGACGATTCCCGTTACGCGTCCGCACCAGAATCCCGCCGCGAAGCCCTGACCACGATCAACAGCAATTCGTTGCGAGTGCGTGTCGATGTTCGGGAAAGAGGCCAAACGCCTCCCTCCTGAACACGCATCGTGTTTGCACCGAGAAACACGGGGGGGTGTTTCCCACCTGTCTGCAGGCGGAGGAATCCCGCTAAACGAGAATCACGGAGTTGGTGCCGCCGTGGGAATTGTGGTGAGACAACATGGCTTTGGGGTCGAGAACCCACTTGCCATCCACGGTGAACAGGTACTGGTGTGTGCCGGTGGGCAATTCGATCTGTAGCGTCCAGACTCCGTCTGCGTGGCGCACCAGCGGATTGGCATCTGGTGACCAGTTGTTGAACTCGCCCGCCAAGCACACTTTCTGGGCTTTTGGATCCGTGTACGTGAACCTTGCGCGATGAAGTTGCTGTGTACTCTGAGGAGCCGGGGAAACGGGATGATAACGTCGTGGACCCGATTGTGGTTGGCCACTCATATACTTCTTCTCGGTTGCACAAGTGCGTGCCGGGCATAGCGCCGAAGACTCGGCCACTTGACGCGTCGGATGCGAAAGGTCATGCGATCTGCGTGGTCTTGGAAGTCCGAATAACGCGGTCTCTGTCCGGCCCAGACGGTAATCACTGCCAGTAGTACCATCAGAGGAAACAACTGCGGGTCGAGGAAGGCTTTCGGGGTGGACTGTTTTACGGTGTCATAGGAATTGAGAACGTCGGATGAGATCTGCTTGCGCAGTCCGGTGATCTGCGCATGCAGTACAAGCCTCTCTTGTGGACTCAGGTGTCTTCGGCAGTCGTGTTGCGCGAGTCGCTCCAGCCGTTGCAGCGCGGTCACGAGCTTCAGGAGCGTCCGGAATTCTGTTGGGCGCGCTGCTTTCGCAGGGCCGCCACAAGATTGTTGACAAGAAGGAGACGAATTTCGTCGCGATGCCACTGGTTTACCCTACCTTTTCAGCGGATCGCGGGGACATGGCTTTGATGGCAGCCACAACGTCGGTTTGCTGATCGATCTTGCCGTCGGAGTCGATCATGCGAAAGGCATCGCGTAGCGAGCGCGAAACCCCTGTAACGGTCATTTCTCCGCCGCTGAACCGAAATGACTCGGCGCAGATGACGAAGCCGGCCACCACCAGGGTACTTAGCGTCGTTACTTCCGAAAAATCCACGATGACGCGACGCCGACCCTCTCGCGTCAATCGCTTGAGCGCTGTCTCAAGCACGCCAAGCTCCATCTTCTCCATCGGGCCTCCGGCAAACAGGATGGTCAAATCATCTCGCCACTGCTCCTGAAGCTCGAACGGCTTCTCGATAGTCAAACTCGCCATAGAATCCATACCTCGCGTTGATCGCCATGTCTTTAGCAACGGCAATGCCACTCTGATGGCCCGAATGCGAATCCATTAGGCGGCAGCACGTTAGCGTTCATCTGTTGGTTCCCCGTCCGCGCACGCGATGAGTGCGGCGCTGTCCCCGTGCAAGTTTTGCACGTCATCACGGATGCGTTGTGCAGTCCCATCCCCATCCTTGCCCAACCTGCTAATCGTGTTACCATTGAGTTCGTGGAACGAATCCTTGCCAACGCGATCGGACAGCCCCTTCCGTCACAGGAACTACAGCGGTTGACGCAGGAGCAGAAGCGCGAGTTGTTGACCCGACTGCTCGCGCATGTGGCTCACGAACTTCGCAATCCACTCAGTTCGCTCGACATCCATGTGCAGTTGCTCGAAGAAGACGTGGAGGTTGGCGGCGCGGACCTCGCGCAGCGAACCGTCGACCGGTTCCAGATCATCCATGGCGAATTGCATCGACTGGAAAACGTGGTCACGCGGTTTCTACAGCTCGCCGGCCCGCCGTCTTTGAGCCTGGTGCCCCTCTCCGTGAACAAATTGATCAGCCATACCTGTGAACTGTTGCGACCACAGGCGGAAGAACGGGGCATCGATCTGGTCGTGGAGTTTGGTGACCCGCTACCAGAGGTTGAGGCCGACGCCGATCAATTGACCCAGGCGTTCATCAATCTGGTCATCAATGCCCTGCAGGCCGCTTCCAAAGGAGGGCATGTGGTTGTGCGTACGGCGGCGCGCGAGTCCGACGTGACCGTCGAGTTCATTGACGATGGCAAAGGCGTCGCGCCCGAGAACCAGGACAGGATTTTCGAGCCGTACTTTACCACCAAGGCTGATGGCAGCGGTCTGGGGCTGTGGATCACGCAGCAGATCGTACACGCGCACGGCGGTACGCTGGGCGTCGAAAGCGCATCAAGCAAGGGAGCGACGTTCATCCTCACACTACCGGTTCGGTTGCCGCATGGATAAATCCAGAATTCACATTCTCGTCGTCGAAGACGAACCGGGCCTGTGCACGGGCATCCAGGAAGCGTTGCAGCGCGAAGGCTATCAGGTTGGCACCGCTGGCGACGGCCAGAAGGCTATCGAACGATTGGAGCAACGTCTCTACAATCTCGTGATCTCCGATGTCCGCCTCCCGGGCCCCAACGGCGCAGATCTGCTGGCCCACGTCAAAGCGAGAAGTCCCGACACCATCGTGATTTTGATGACAGCCTACGGCACCGTCAACACGGCCGTCGAGGCCATGAAACAGGGCGCGTACGATTACCTGCCCAAGCCACTGGACATGCGGCGACTGCGCGCCCTCGTTAGCAAGGCGCTGGAATATCAGGCGGTGGTTGCCGAGAACAAAGAACTGAGGCTGCGCTTGCAAAAGCGTTCCGAGCCCAGCCCGCTCCTTGGCTCAACGGAGACCATGCGCGCCATCGGCCAGCTCGTCGAAGAAGTGGCGGCCAGCGATGTGACCGTGCTTATCCAGGGCGAGAGCGGCACCGGCAAGGAACTGGTCGCCCGCGCCATCCACCAGAAAAGCCTGCGCCGCGACAAACCGTTCATCTCCGTCAACTGCGCTGCGTTGCCCGAGCAATTGGTGGAGGCGGAACTGTTTGGCCACGTCAAGGGCGCGTTCACCGGCGCGTACACCGACCGCCCCGGTCGATTCCAGATGGCGGAGGGCGGCACGTTGTTCCTGGATGAAATCGGAGACATGCCGCCCAAGGGCCAGGGCGACCTGTTGCGTGTCATCGAGGAAGGCATGTTCCGCCGAGTCGGCAGCAGCGACCTGACCCGCTGCAATGTCCGCATCATCGCCGCCACCAACAAGCACCTGGAAGAACACGTCAAAGACGGTCGCTTCCGCGAAGACCTGTTCTATCGCCTGCACGTTGTGCCGATTCAGTTGCCGCCGCTGTGCGAGCGCGTCGAGGATATCCCGTTGCTCATCGACGCGTTCCTCACTCACTTCACCGCCAGGCACAAACGGCCCGCGAAAGTGATGTCGCCGGACGCCCTTCATCTGCCAGCGCTATCGCTGGCCCGGCAACGTCCGCGAACTCCGCAACGTCATCGAACGCATGATCATCACCGTCCATCACAAGGTGGTTCAACCCGCCGACCTACCGGAACCGATCCGTCAGGTTGCGGTCACGCAAGCCGAGTTCACCGTACGCCCTGGCATGACGATCGACGCCGTGGAAAAGGAGTTCATCCGCCAGACGCTTCTCCACGTCTCCGCCAATCGCGAACTCGCCGCCCGTGCCCTGGGCATCAGCCGCCGCACCCTGCAATACAAACTCAAGAAATACGGCCTGCTCTCGTCCACCGAAGTTCCCCGAGACACGCCTTGAGGGAATTGACCGTTTCGCGCCAGTATTCGTCCATGATAC
>CAVQMY010000048.1:0-26709 GCA_963713705.1 uncultured Verrucomicrobiae bacterium | reverse complement strand
CACGTAACGAGCCGAGCAGCGACAGGGACCCACCACCAGCAGCGGATTGTCACCCAATCCAGCCAGGTGTTTTGCAAAACGCCCAGGTTGGCAAAGCCATAATGCCGGGCCGTCACGTCCACCCAGTTCTCGTCTTCCATGCCCTCGGCCAGGTAGTTCAGAAACTTCTGCTTCCCGCCTTGGCTCATCAGGAAGCTGGCCAGCGAATGTCCTTGGGCGTAGAGCGGCAGGATGTCGCGCGGATATTCCTTCATGGCGAACATCTGGCTGAAGGCGATGCCGCGGCCGGTGCGCAAAAACGCGATCAGCATCTTCTGCTGCTTGACGCGTTCACTGTCGTGTTCCACGGTGGTGCAGCCCCCTTCATCGGCCCAGCGCGGTAGCGGGCGGCGGAAATGGCTGGCGAAGATGGTGTGCGTCACTTCGTGAGGCAGCACCGAATCGAGCACCCGGTCGAGCGGGCCTTGAATGTTCATCTGCCAGCCGAAGACTTCGCCCTGGTTGAAGACGAAGCTGGTATGCCGCCGTGCTTGGCGATATCAACTTCAACCGCGTCCGCGACCTTGACGACAACGTTCTCCTCCAAATCCTTGACTGTCAGTTCCCGCGCCGCGCCGTCGGGAAGTTCACTCAGGGCATCAATCACTCGCTGACAGTTTTCAGTCGACGGCTCAATGAGCAAGTCCACGTCCTGCGTGGAACGAACCAAGCCATGAAGTCCGCAGGCGCAGGCGCCGACGAGCACGTATTTCGCGCGGTGTTGTTGCAGGAGCCGACAGACGAGAAATAAATCGTCGTCTCTTAACGAAGGCGTGGATTGGTCTGGCTCTGTCGCCATTTTTCGAGGTCTTCCCATGTGCGGAACTTGAAGACTTGGCCGCGTGGACGAGGGTAGGGATTCCACCGATCCAGACGCTGCCGCAGCCGATGAAGCTGCGCGAGATACTCACGGGGAGTTTCCGCGATTCTGTTACCAACAACCTTCATGTAATCAGTCTATCCGTCGCCGGCCCCGTCGTCAACGTCTCCTGCCAGACTTCTTCGACGGGGTTCGGTCGATTGCCGGCGGCGATTCGGTCACCGCGTCAAACGACCCCCTGGTCCAGCATGGCCTCGGCGACTTTGCGGAAGCCGGCGATGTTGGCGCCGTCCACGTAATTGATGAATCCAGCCGTCCTTGCTCGCCGTAGCGAACGCACTGGTTGTGGATCGCCTTCATGATTTCGCCGGAGCCGCTTGTCGACCTCGTCGCTGGTCCATTGCAGCCGCATGCTGTTCTGCGACATTTCCAGGCCGCTGACCGAGACGCCACCGGCGTTGGCGGCCTTGCCGGGGCCAAACAGGACCTTGGCTTTGAGAAACGTATCGATGGCCTCCATCGTGCTCGGCATGTTCGCGCCTTCGGCCACGCACAGGCATCCGTTGCGCACCAGTTTCTCGGCGTCGCGGCCGCTGATTTCGTTTTGCGTCGCGCAGGGCAGCGCCACGTCGCACTCCATGCCCCAGGGCCGCTGGCTTGTCGAAGTACTCGCATTTGAATTGCTTGGCGAATTCCCGGATGCGTCCGCGCCGCACGTTCTTGAACTCCTTCAGCAGGCCAGCTTCTCATGGTCGAAGCCCGCGCGTAGTCATAGATGAAATCCGTCGGAATCGGACATCGTGACGACCTTGGCGCCCATCACCATCGCCTTCTCCGCGGCGAATTGCGCGACGTTGCCCGAGCCGGAGATCACGACCTTTTCCGCGTGATGCGAGTTGCCGCGCGTGTGCATCATTTCCTCGACGAAATACAGCAGCCCGTAGCCGGTCGCTTCCTCGCGGACGCGGCTGCCGCTCCAGTTGATGCCCTTGCCGGTCAGCACGCCGCTGAACTCGTTGCGCAATTTCTTGTACTGGCCAAACAGGAAGCCGATCTCCCGGCCGCCGACGCCGATGTCGCCGGCGGGCACGTCGGTGTCCGGGCCGATGTGCCGGTACAACTCGCTCATGAAATCCTGGCAAAACCGCATCACTTCCTCGTCGGTCTTGCCCTTAGGATCGAAATCCGAGCCGCCCTTGCCGCCGCCCATCGGCAGCGTCGTCAGCGCGTTCTTGAACACCTGCTCGAACGCGAGAAACTTCAGCGTCCCCAGCGTGACCGACGGATGAAAGCGCAGCCCGCCCTTGTACGGGCCGATGGCGCTGTTCATCTGCACGCGAAAACCGCGGTTGACCTGCACCTCGCCATTATGGTCCACCCACGTGACGCGAAACATGATCACGCGCTCGGGCTCGACGATGCGCTCCATGATTTTCGCCTTGCGGTACTTGGGGTTCTCTTCGATGAACGGCCAGACCGACTTCGCTACCTCGGTCACGGCCTGATGAAATTCGGTCTCGGCGGGATACCGCGCCTTCAGTGCTGCGAGCAATTCCGCCATCTCGTTTGCCATGGACCATTCCTCCCGATACGTTGCCTGTTCTTGGGCTGGGGCGCGTCATCCAGCCCGATCCAAACGGGGTCTGCCGCTATGCTAGGAGGTTCGCTCGCGAAGACAACACAAAAAGCTACACCGCCGGCGGATCGGTGTAACGGGCTGGCCCCGCCTGGCTACGCCGCCCGCGCGGGGAGGGCCGGGTCGTGCTCGTGCAGGAACTCCAGCACCACGTCTTCAAACTCGTCTCGCTTGAGTTCATACGCGCCGTGTCTGCCGCCGTCGAGCAGCCGAAATGCCGCGTGGGAAATGAGCCGCGCCGTTTCGCGAACAAGTACTGGCGGGAAGAAGACGTCGTCCGAGCCGCCGATGACCAACGTCGGCGCCTGGATTCGGCCCAACAACTCCGAGGCATCATGCGCCAGGCAGGCTTCCAGCGAAACGAGAAAATCCGCCGGGCTGGTTGGCCGCGTGCGCAACACCGGCAGGACAAATTGGTAAAACGTTTGGTGGAACTCCTGCATCGTGACCTTCGCAACGTCGAAGTAGAATTCCCGCCACCGGTGCTGCCGCGCCAGTTCCAGCCAGCGCTCCGGGATTTTGCGCCCTTCATCACTGACCCGGTACCCCGAACAGGCGATCACCAGTTGTTGGACGTATTGCGGGAAATCGACCGCAAAATCCTGCGCAATGTATCCTCCCAGCGATATCCCCAGCACGACCGATGGTCCGATGTCAGCCTCAAACGCCCTCGCGTAATCCGCCGCCATGTCCCGCGTCGTGTAGCCATGGGGCAGACCGCGTTTGCGGCTGATGACGGTAACGGTGAATTCGTCCGCGAGCCGGCGGTAGTGCGACAACAAATCCCACTTGCGGCTCGTGACATCCCACGCCGCATCCGCCAGCCCGGGAAAAATCACCAGACTGCGTCGTCCGCTCCCAAACCGAGCAAACGGGAGGCAACCTGCCAGCACGCCCGATTCAACCACTGCGCCGCTCATCCACCCTCCCACCGCAACATACGCCATCCCCTGAGTGAAGCAAATGTGGGAGCTACGTTGCCTGCGGGTCTCCCGACCTGCTCGGAGTCCGACTGAAAGTCTCCCGTCTCCACCGACAAATCAGTGTTGCCAAACGCCATCGCGCCATTGATGAGATGGCTTTCAGAACGAGTAGCTCACGACCAGTTTGAAAAGCTCCGGTGCCACCAACTGGTTGCCTCGGAAGTCCTCAAAAACGGGAACCTCGACGTGGCGATCCACGTCGAACCCTTTTCGCCCAGTTCGGATAACAGCCAGTTGCCTGCCTAGAAGTGGTAGGCCACGTAAGCCTTCAAGAGCCACCGCGCCACCAACTGGTTGCCACGGAAATCCAGGAACACGGGCACTTCGGCGTCTGCGTAGAAGCTTACAGGGTGCATGTCCAACTCGATCCCGGGAGAAACCATAACCCGCTGGTAGCCGGAATCGAAGGCGTTAAGCGGTGGGTCTAATTTATGGCCTGACGCGTAGGCCCCTTCGTCACTGGTCCGTTCGGAAGCGATGACCTGTGCCAGGGGCGTAATACTCACGCGGTGAACCAACCAGCCCTTGTAGTAGATGCCCGCAGCCGCATCGACTTCTAGGCCCGGACGGTACTCGTTTCGCGAAACCACGGGCAGGTCCAACAATGCCTGCGCGAACCACGTCAGGCTATTGTCCCTCGTCAGATTCCCCCGATGGAAACCGCCGAGGAGAACGTCGGTACTCCCCGTCCCGAGTTCCGAGTCACGATCGATGTCCCCAAACGCATCATTACGCGTGTAGTCACCGGTCGGCAGTTTGAAACCGAAGTTTATGCCGGTCGACATATCCGGTGAAAACCCCGTGTAGATGCCTTCGACTCGAATGTCACCAAGACTCGCCCAGTTGAGCGCGACGATGTCACTGCCAGAGGCGCCGCCGGTCGTCTTGAAGTATCGATCGTCATACGGCACCTCGACCTGAAATCCCCAACTGCGATCGAACATGTACTGGAAGCCGGCGGTAACGAAGTGCGTCCGGATCTCCTTGTCACCGTTATTCCCACCGGCCGCCGGTGACGTGCCGTGCCAATTCTGATCCTGATCCTGATAGTCGTAATCAACATAGACCATTCCGCCCGCCCCTTCGGGAAGCATCAAGCCTGTGCCCACGTCAAATACGCCGCATCCACACGCGCAAGCCCAGCCAACTCTGGGGGCCAGAACCACGCCCAACAACAACGCCAGGCCGACCACCTGATTCACGGCTAGCAAGCTTGTCTTCCGTTTGTTCCTCTGTATGACAACCGACATCAATACGTCTGTGTTTGTAATTTTCATCTGCGAATTCAAAATTGCGAGATGCCGCGCTACGCGACCCTCAGTTTACAGCGTGGAAACCATGCCTGTGCCACAACACACCACAGGCAACGACATGGCAACGGTTTTAGGCGCAGATCGCGCGCGGCGGGGGCGTCGGTGGTTGATGAAAGAGAGACTCAACCAACTCGCTACCGATTGGCACGAGTTGAAAACAGGTGGGCGCAACCAACAACAATGATTGCGTCGTGAGGGGAAATTCGAGCTTCGTCAATGGCTGGGGAAATTCCATACGCTTCTCGGATTTCTTGGCGCTCGCGATGACTTTGCAAAGGGAGCACGGATGTTGGCCGTCAAACGTTCGCGAGACGGCATCAACGAAAGAGGTGGTGCGGAGATTCTCGGCGAGCATCCGCGTCCAAGCCACGGATTGCAACGCACCCCAGTGCGCGCCGGTTCCCGCCAGCAGCACGACGATCAATAAAACGTTGCGTACCCGATTCGTCACCGCTGGACTTCTCGCAGATCGGCGATATTGAGTCAAGGGCATTTGGTGTGGCCGATCTGACGGGAAAAACATTCTGGTGCCACAGCAAACTTGCCTCTGATTCGGTCGCCCGGCATAATGCTCCACGATGAGCGTTGGCTTGGAAGAATCCTACGCGCTGTGCGGGCGGATTGCCCGACAGACGGGAAAGAACTTTTACTATTCGTTCCTGGTCATGCCGCGTGAAAAACGCGCGGCCATGTGCGCGATTTACGCGTTCATGCGGCGCAGCGACGACATCGCCGACAGCGCCGCCAATCCTGCCGTCGCGCTCGACGGTCTGCGCCGTTGGCGGGAAGAAGTCGATGCGGCACTGAACAACGGTGATGCCAGTGAGCCGATCCTCCCTGCGTTGGTGGACACGGTTCGCCGTTATCGCATCCCCCAACGTCATTTTCACGAACTGCTCGACGGGACGGAGATGGACCAGACGACCACCCGGTACGCGACGTTTGACGAACTGTACAACTACTGCTATCGGGTTGCGTCAGCAGTTGGCTTGGTGGTGCTGCCCGTTTTCGGATACAAGGATGAGGCCGCGCTGGTGCCCGCCGAGGCGTGCGGGATTGCGTTCCAGTTGACCAACATCCTTCGTGACGTGAAAGAGGACGCGCAGATGGGCCGGATCTATTTGCCGCAGGAGGACCTGCGGCGGTTCGGGGTTCCGGAAGACGACATTCTGAACGCCCGCGCCACCCCGCAGTTTTTGGAAATGATGAAGTTCGAAGCAACACGGGCACGGGAATTCTACAGCAAGGCCCGTCCACTGGTGGACATGATCGACGCCGACAGCCGTGGCACGCTCGCGGTGATGATCGCGATTTACGGGGGCATCCTGCGCAAGATTGAGGACAATAACTTTGCGGTGTTCCGAGAACGAATTCGGCTCTCAGCCGCGGAAAAATTGTGGATTGTTGGCAAGAACTGGGTGGGATACCGATTATGAAAACACTGGCTCTTGCGCTCACGGCCGCGCTGTGGGTCACATCGGGTGCACAAGCTGACGGGCCGCGGCCATTCCTGTTTCTTAAGACGGGAGAAAAATTCGCTACTCAGGAGATCGCGGGACCGACGGTCATCGGTTTGACGGCGTATGTCGGCGAAAAAGTGGCCGGAACGACCAACGCCTTCGAGCCGCGGGTGATGAACGATCCCGTGAAAGCCGCGGAGTTTTGCGGCAAGAGTGGGCCCGAGTTGGGCATCGTCACGGCGGGCTTCTATTTGACGTACACCAAGGCGCTGGGGATGCAGCCATTGCTGGAAGTGAAGCGCATGGGGCTGAAGGAAGAGCGCTTCGCTCTGGTTACGCGAAAGGACGCCAGTGATGATCTCACCAAACTGGAGGGCAAAACGATCGCCACGCCGTTGGCCAACGAGCAATGGTACGTCATCTCGGTGATCTTGCAGAACAAGCTCGGCGAGGAGGTCCGGCTCAAGCCGACGATGGACGTGGAAGGCGCGGTCTTCGATCTGGCCGAGGGAGCCAAGAACGCCGCGGATGCCGTCCTGTTGGAAACAGGGGCGTGGGGTTTATTCAAGGACGACCCGGATTCCGGCGGAAAACTGAAGGTCATGTATCAGTCGGACGAACTGCCGCGTGATTTGGTGGTTCTCTTCCTGGACAAAGCGGAAGTACAGAACACCGACAAAGTGAAGCAAGTCTTGAAGGACATGAACAGCAACGAAGCCGGACAGAAGATTTTGCGGAGCATTAAGGTTGAATCGTTCACGGACATTGATCAGGCCAGGCTGTCAAGCGCGGAGAAACTGTTCCATGGCAAGTAGGCGGGCGTTGCTGCTGGTGGGTGCCTGGGTCGTTGTGGTTTGCGGCTGCCGATCCATTGACAACGTGCGGGTCAGGCCGAACCAGCCCCAAACCTTGACGACGGACGAGGCGCAGAAGCTGCGCGAGGAAGGCATGGCCCTGTACGCCCAACAGCCGCGCGCATTGGCGTCCGTAACGCACGCGGCGAGCCTGCTCGAACAAGCGGCCCAGACGTTGCAGGACGATTACGCTGCTCAATGGCAGGCGGCGCAGGTGTTGGAGTTCCTGGCCGCCAACGGGACGCGCCCCGACCAGCGACGCGAATCCGCTCGGAGCGGGATTGTCTTCGCGCGTCGGGCGCGCGAGCTGAAGCCCGATGGCGTGGAGGGGTACTACTGGTATGCGCTCAACGTCGGGTGGCTGGCCGATATGGATCGCACGTATGGCGTCGATGCGGTGGGCGAGATGCAGACGGCCTTGAAACGGGCGATCGAACTGGATGAGCGCTACGATTTTGCCGGGCCACTGCGCGTCTTGGGGATCCTGTATCTGCGCACACCCCAGCCGCCGGCGAGTATCGGCAGTCCGCGCAAGGGATTGCAGTTGCTGCGGCGCGCGGTCGAGTTGTTTCCCGACTATCCCGAAAACCACCTGTATCTGGCCGAGGCGCTTCGGGATAATGGCCGGGCAGACGAGGCGAAGGAGGCCCTCCGCAAAGTCTTGGAGGCGAAACCGTGGCCGGAGCAGCAGTTCGAGAACGAGCAATGGAAGGCGCAGGCGCTCAAACTTCGCGCGCAATTGGACAAGCCATAAGACGGAAAGCTGCAATCTTGTGGGCCGCGATGGGCGTTTTGCTGTTTGCGGCAGTGATCGTGGGCGGGCTGGCAGTCTTTCACGCCAACAAAGTGTCCCAGGCCCGGCACGACGTGCAGTTCATCGCCCTGGCATTGGACGGTTTTGCGCGGGAGAATGGCGATTATCCGAAGGGCACACCGGGCGAAATCTGCCGAATGTTGCGCGGCGAAACCGTCAACGGCCAGAACCCGAAGAAGCTCGATTACGTGGAAGCTCAGCCGGGCGAATTGAACGGGTTGGGGGAGTTCGTTGATCCGTGGGAGCGAGCCGTACCGGATGTCGGTCAATCGCGGAGCCCGTGTGTATTCGTGCGGTCCGAACCGCATCGACGAACTCGGGGAAGGTGACGACATCGCGAGTTGGAAATAGACGGCTGGCAATGCGCAAAGCCAAGCGATCTGCAGTGGTCAAGCATCGCGTCCCGTTTCCCCTTCTCCGCTTTCCGAGTAGTGGCCCTTGCCAAGATTGCAGTCGCGGCAAAGGCATCGAAGATTAGCGGGTTCAAGCGTGCCGCCATCGAACTCTGAGATGATGTGATCAACGTCAACCTCTACGCTGGGGCTACTGCGTCCGCAGATCTTACACGTCCAATGGTCGCGAAGCAGAATGGCGTAACGAATCCGCAGCGGTATTGGACGTTTGCGTTTGGGTGTCGAGCGATGCGGCCTTTCCGACTCGACCTTGGCTGATATTGCCTTGGGAGCATTCGTGGCCTCCCAATCGAGCATTGCTTCACATGCTTTAATCCATGATTTCCAACGTCGGTAATACGGCCCCTGCGAAAACTTCGATTTGTACTTCACGAGGTCGTCTTTGTAAGGTCGGCGTCCCTCGTGCGTAAGAACTAAGTCCCAGATGCGAGCGAGTTCTCCGAGCAATTCGTCGTCTGGGACGTTGCGGTGAAAATCCTCGGCACTTAGACCCGCAGCCTTTTGGGCTGCACGCAACCCACCAAACCGCTGCTTCAGGATTGCGTAACTGCAACGACCGTATTTCTCGAAGTCCTCGAGTGTCAATGAAGTCTTGCCGATGTCTTTCGCCACCCGCCGCAGTTCATTTAGCAGGGACTCGTCCGAATAATCGGATAGCCGGTCAAGTATCCGGTCTCGGTGCTGAGTTTGATTCATGGCGTGCGGCCCAATTGATTGATCAAACTCGCGGCGTAGCCGGCGCCGAACCCGTTGTCGATGTTGACGACGGTGACACCGCTGGCGCAGGAGTTGAGCATGGCCAGCAGCGCGGCGACGCCGCCGAACGATGCGCCGTAGCCGACGGAGGTGGGCACGGCGATGACGGGTTTGTCCACGAGACCGGCCACGACGCTGGGCAGGGCGCCTTCCATGCCGGCGACGACGATCAACACGCTCGCGTCGAGCAGTTCGTCGTTCAGCGCGAGCAATCGATGAATACCGGCCACGCCCACGTCGTAATATTTCTTCACGCGATTGCCCATAATATCGGCGGTGACGACAGCCTCTTCCGCCACGGGAATATCCGTTGTCCCTGCGCATAGTACGGCAACCGTGCCGCCGCGTTTGGGCAACGGTTTACGCACGACCGTCACCGCCCGCGCCGCTTCGTGATACTTCGCCTTCGGGAACGCACGTTTCACGGCACGAAACGTCTCTTTCGAGGAGCGCGTGGCCAGCAGGTTGTCGTTGTGACGGAGGATAGCCTGCGCGATCTTGACGACTTGCGTGGGCGTTTTGCCTTCGCAGTAGATCACCTCGGGGAAACCTTTGCGCAACGACCGATGCCCGTCCACGCGAGCGAAATCGAGGTCGTGAATCGCCAACGATTTCAGTTGTTTGACCGCGTGATCGGCCGACAGATGGCCGGTGTGCACGCCATGCAGCAACTGTCTCAGCTTCGACTCGTTCATGGCGTGGCCGACTTCGCGCGAATTTCCTTTACGCGGGCCTCGAGGGGCGCGGCTTCGCTGTTTCGATTGAGGGCACGCAGGACAATGGCGTAATTGTCGAGGACCTGCAACAACCTGGGGTCGTCGGCGCCGAAGGCATCCTGTTTGATGGCCAGTGCGCGTTTCAAAACGGGCTCGGCGTCCGTGTAACGACCCTCCGAAAAGTAGAGGGCGCCGAGATTGTTCAGATCGTTGGCGAGATCGGGGTGCTCAGGCCCGAGAAGTTTCTCGTCGATCAGCGCCGCGCGCCGGTACAACGGCTCGGCGATCTTGTACTTGCCTTGCGCGCGGTACACCTCGGCGAGATTGTTGACATCGGAGGCGACCGTGAGGTGTTCCTTGCCGTAATTCGCCTCGTCAAGATTCAGCGCCCGTTGGAACCGGGCCTCGGCAGCGTCATATTTCCGCTGCTGGAAGAAGACAAGGCCCAGATTGGTCAGGTCTTTGGCTATTTGTTGGTTGCTGTTCCTGGCGTGGGATTTCTCGTCGATGGACAAGGCCTGGGTAAAGGAGGATTCGGCTTTCTTGTACTCATGCAAGGACACCTGCACAGTGCCCAGGGCGCGCAAGGTGGCGGCAATCGCGGGGTGGTCGGCCAGCACGGCCTGATGCCATTTCTCCAAGGCCTGCGTTAACAACTGTTCGGCGTCGGCGTATTTGTCCTGGGCTGCCGTCAGTGCGCCCAGGTTACTGAGTACGGTAGCAATGGCGCGAGGATTCTGAGTGGATTGCTTTTCCCAGATGGCGAGCGCTCGTCGATAGAACGGTTCCGCTTGAGACAGCTTCCCTTGGGCGCGGTACGCTTCGGCGAGGTTGTTCAGATCGGTGGCGACATCCGGGTGGTCAGGGCCGAGTGTGTGTTGGTCAATTTCGAGCGCCTGATTGTAGAAGGGTTCCGCGTCCGCGTAGCGGCCGAGACTGTCGTAGAGCATGGCGAGATTGTTGAGGTCAACGGCAACATCGGGGTGTTCAGGCCCGAGCAGTTTCTGATCGAGGAGCAGCGCCCGTTTCTGCAACGTCTCCGCCTCCGTGTAGTTCCCCGCGGCACGCTGGTATTCCGCGAGGTTGCCCAGCGCGGTGGCGACTTCGCGATGGGAAGGACCAAACGTTTTTTCAGCGACCTTGAGCGCGTCCTGCCCGACGCGAACGGCCTGGGCATATTTCGCCTGGCGATAGAGATCGTTGGCTTCGGCAGTCAGTTTCTTCAGGGTGGCTTCCTGGGCCGTTGACGGAAAGGCGGCCAGAAGAAAAACCAGCGCCGTGATGAGACAGGCTTTCGGGTTCATGGCGAACATGCACCATATGCTAGCAGCCGGGCCCGCACACCGCAACTGCGTTCACTTCGCCAGCAACGAGAACGCCTTCGCCAGCGGCAGGTCGGTCGCCAGCGCCTCCGCTTTGGCGTTCCTCCAATCAAAAACACCGAAACCAGCCAGGGCCAGCGAACGTTCCGTTTCACGCGGCAAGTCGACGATCACGTCTGGTGTCAGCCCCTTATCCTGAAGGATCTGCTTCGACGGTCGCATATAGTAGGCGGTGGGCATCACCAGCACCGAGCCATTCGCCAGTCGGGTCGACGTGGCCAGAAACCCACAGCCGAAGGTCTTGCTGCCGACAATCTGGGCGCGATGGTTGTCTTGCAGGGCGGCCGCAAAAGCCTCGGCCTCCGCAGCCGTGCCGCCGTTGGCGAGCACCACGATGGGGGTCGTCACTTTCGCGCCCTCGTCGCTGACGAATTCGGTGTGCAAGGCCGGGACCGCATACTCCAGCGAGGCGATCTCAGTATCTTTGGGCAGGAAGATGGATGCGGCAGGCTGAACGGTAAGGAACGCGCCGCCAGGATTGTTTCGGAGGTCGAGGATGATGCCGGTGACATGTTCGCCTCTGGCAAGGATCATCGCCGTGCGCAGGTTCTCGGCAGTCTCCTTCGAGAATTCAGCCAGACGATAGTAGGCGACGCCTTTGTCGAGTATTCTCAGCGTGGTTACGGGGGATGAACCGTGCATAGCCCGATGCAGGCGGAGGTCGCGTACGCTTCCGGAGATTGGATCGAGCACGCGCAAACTCACTTCGGAATTGACGGGACCGCCAAGGAGACGTTCCACTTCGGAGCGTCGCGCGAGGAGCGTAGACGAATTGTCGACGGCAATGATCTGGTCCCCGGCCAGCAAGCCGGCGCGTTGTGCGGGGCTGCCATCGCTCGGGGAAACAACCGTGGGGATGCCTCCGCGGATGACAAACGTGAGGCCAATGTCAGCCGGGGCGGCATTGGATCCACGGGTCGACGTCGCTTCCTCGGGTGTGAGCAGGTCCGCTTCCGGATCAATGGAATGGACGAAGGCGCGCAGGGCTGCCGTGGTGTACCATTCCGTATTGACGCGCGAAGGTTGAACGTAATCCTTCTGGAACGCCTCCAGCAATTCCGTAAACCGCGACAGGGTTTCGAACGACGATGGCGTGGGGGTGATGATGCGCGGCTCGTCGGCAGCGAGTACCGGAGCAGCGATCGCGGCGAAACAACCCAAAATGGTCAACATGTGTCGCATTACGAAGGAGAGTCATATCCGAGATGCCGGGCGGTGGCAAGCGGCCGGTTTGGCGGGGAGGGGGTGGGAACTGTTGACGAGGGTTTAGAGAAGCCGTAAGAAGACTGAGGGTTTGTCAAGTGACCTGACCCTAATTCTTTTCTCGCTACGACTCCTTCGATCAAATGTTGCAATGTTGAGGGCCTGTTGCCCAAATCAAATTTTGGCGATTTTGGTGTGAAGGTGCTTACACGAACCACCAAATTCATTGGGAAAATCTGCGCTCCGCGCTTCGCAGGGGCACGGCTGGAATGCAAAACGGCATTTGGGCAACAGGCCCTTGAGGGCCTGTTGCCCAAATCGATGATTTTTCTTCCGGTGGCAAGTAAGATCGTGTAGAAGAAGTGCGAAGGAGGGCGTGGGCGCATGATGGGCACACAGAACGGGCAGGGGGCGTTGTTTACCTATCGGGTCAATCTGGACAAGCGGGTGCGCTCCGATCATCCCTTACGTCGTGTGCACGAAGCGGTCGACTTTGGCTTCGTGCGCGCGGAAGTGGCTGCGCTCTACGGCGCCAACGGCAACGAGTCGGTCGATCCAGCCGTCATCCTGAAGATGATGTTCCTGTTGTTCTACGAGAACGTGGCCAGCGAACGGGAATTGATGCGGGTGATTCCGGAACGGCTGGATTATCTGTGGTTTCTGGGCTACGGACTCGACGAGGTGATTCCGGATCACAGTGTGTTGTCCAAGGCGCGGACGCGGTGGGGCCGCGACGTGTTTGAGAAGTTCTTCGTGCGCACGGTTGGGCAATGCGTCAGCGCCGGTTTGGTGGATGGAACCAAGCTGCACGTCGACAGCAGTCTGAATGAAGCGCACGCGGCCTGTGACTCCGTGCGGACGGGGGCCCCGAGCTTGATCGCGGCGTTGAAGGCCGCGTACCAAGCGACCGAGAGCAAACTCGACGACGCCACCACCCCCGCCGCGTACGAGGCGGTCAATGACCGGGTCGTTTGCACGACCGATCCGGACGCGACGGTGGTGCGCCATGGTTCACAACCGCCACGCCCGCGCTATCATCATCACCGCGCCGTCGACGACGCCCAGGGAGTGATCACCGCAGTCGAAACGACCACCGGCAGCATCGCGGAGAACAAGCGGCTGCTACCATTGGTCCAGCAGCATCAAACCCAGACCGGGCAGACCGTGCGCACCGCTGTGGCCGACAGCAAGTACGGCACAGCCGAGAACTTCGTGGCCTGTCAGCAGTTGGGTATTCGCACGCATCTCGGTGATGCCCGCGCCAAACATCATCACGTCCGTAGCGAAGGAATCTTCCCGGAGAGCGCCTTCCACTACCAGGCCGGCACCAACACGGTGCGTTGTCCGGCCGGTCAGACCATGCGACCGCGACGACTCCACCCGCTCAAGCGGACCTGGGAATACTCGCTACCCAAAGCCGTCTGCGCCGCCTGCGCGCTCCGCTCCCAATGCACCCGCGCCACCGTCTACGGTCGCACGATTCATCGGCATGAACACCAAGCCTTGTTGGATCGAGCGCGCCAGCAAGCCCACAGTGCCGCCGCGCGACGGGATCGGAAACGACGGCAGCACTTGGCAGAAGTTAGTTTCGCGGATGCCACCAATCATCACGGCTTCAAACGCGCGCGGTGGCGGCGGCTGTGGCGGGTCCAAATTCAGGACTGGCTGATCGCTGCCATCCAGAACATCAAGATCCTGTTGAAGTCGTTCGGGCCACCGCCCGCTTTACCCGCCGAAGACTGAACTCTCTGCGCCCACAATCCCCATACCAAAATACGCCTTTGGGCAACAGGCCCTTGAGACCTGACCCCAAAAGCGCCGCACAAGAGAACCCTGTTGCCGCAATCCGTGTTTGGGCCGTCGGCGCCGGCGATCCGCTGAGCGGAGGGGAAAGAGGGCGGAAGTTGAGAACGAAGAGTTTCCGTATATTGTAAAGCCTTGACCCCTCAGATTCTTCAACTGGGCCGCATGGAGACTCAGAACGTCAATCGCGGCCTGCCAATCGGATGCCTGCATTGCCACTGAATCAGATTTCTTGCTCTGAAAATGCAGTGGCGGACAGAATCGGTTCCCGACAATCTGACCATATTGCAGCGCCGCTGTGCTGGTGAAAGACAGGGCTAGTGCGTGCCCGACGTTGTGCTCCAAATACTCCTGAATATCCTTCATCAAGGTCAATGATACCGCGTCTTCGGTGTCGCCGCTTTGTTGCCTATACGTGCCGGGCCCGGACCCTTTTACTCCCTGAAGTCGAAGTTCCAACCGTGCAAGCCAATCGGCTAACGAATCATTGACCCTATTTGCCTTCCGCTCCAATTGTACGCACCTGTGCGCCAATCGAAATGTCGTGACCGCGAGTGCCACGAAAGCCAAGATGAAGAATGCTCGCCGGGCTGACCAAGCGTTGATTATCGCTAAGAAACCAAAAATGACCGCCAGCGGCCCGCTCATGCGCGCCCCCAAATCCCTGCGGATAAAATCCAAGGTGCTAATCGTGTCAAAAGCGATTTCGGACAAGGCGAACTTGCGTGGCGACGGCATGGCCTTGGAGTGTAGCGACCAGAGCACGATTTGTCGATTCTCTCGGCCCCGCCTTCAGACGGATAACCACGTCTACAAATCGCCAGCTTTGGCCGGTTTCTGCTTGAGTTTTTTTGTGTTTTCATTTCATATTCTTTCGGGATGATGAAGAGCAGAGCACTAACCGGAATTGCAGGGGCCTATTTCGTTGCCGCTGAATTGTCACAGCGAGGATATATCGCGACCGTGACGTCCAGAAATACAGAAGGCATCGATGTTTTGGCCTCCAGCCTCGATGTGTCAAGAGTTGTGAGCATACAAGTCAAGACCAGCTCCGCAGAACAAAGGATACGCTTCTCTAGGAGTTGGATGCTCGCTAAGAAGCATGAGGAAATCCGCTCGGCAAATCTGTTTTACGTCTTTGTTGATCTGAATGTGGAAAGCAAAAAGCCTGACTTCTATGTTGTTCCGAGCAGTGCGGTCGCTGATTACGTCAGGGTGACATATCGCAAATGGTTGAGTGCTCCTTCAAAGACGGGAAAGCCTCGTAAAGATTCGGACATGCGTCTGTATGAGATATACGACGATGAAGAGGCAGCTAAATATCTGGGCAACTGGGAACTCCTAGGGCTGGGGAAACCAGAACGTCGGTGAGTTAAGATTGGTCTCCCGGCTGAGCAGAAGTTGCGCTGATTTGTCCTAATAAATCAAGCTCGCAGTTGGCGGCGACTTCGGATGCTTGGAAGCCAGCGGTTTACTGGCCTTGAAGGCAGTGTAACATTGTATATAAATCCCCAAATTAGGGGACTTATATACAAAGTTACCCTAAAAACCCGTTGTTCACTTCCTTCTGAAACTCCGCCATTGTCCACACGCCGATCAGCGCCCCGTTTTTGTTCACGTTGTCTTTGAGCCAGCGCATCGCTGCTGGCTTGTATCCACCGCCGTCAAGCAACACCACAGTCGGAATGCCTGTGCGGATGATGTTGTAGATGAGAAACGGGTACTTCTCATCGACCGAGCCTTTGGACTGCTGCCATTTGCACTCGATTATCAGGGCATCGGGAAACTTGTCGCGGTTGATCACTAGGAAGTCGCACTTGCGCGTTGTTTCATAGATGGTGTCCCCAACCGGGACTTGTTTTATGAACTGCTTCCCGCCAAGCAAAGCGCGATTGGCAAACACCTGCTTCTTGTGATTCCAAAACTCCGCGTACCCCTTGGCCGCGAGCGCCTGCTGGATAAATCGCTCTAGCTGGTTGCCCGTCTTGTTGGCCTTGTACCCGCTAGTAGTTTCGGATAATAAGCTCATTCTCTTTGCCGCGTGACTTCACCTTGCACGACACCGAGCGCCCCGCCTCGACGCGCTCGATTTTGAACTTGGCGAACAACCCGCGCACGAAAGACGTATCGGAATTGGAGAGCATGAAGTAGGCTTTGGCGTCGTGAATCTCCTGACAGAACTTCGCCAGCCGTTTGTGTTCTTCCTCGCCGAAACCGCTGCTGTCATACTGGGCATAGACTTGGTGGTAGGGCGGGTCAAGGTAGTAGAAGTCCTCACGCACAACCGGGGTCTGCCAGAACGGATGCTGTGTGATGGTGACACCCTGCAACACCTTGGAGTCGTTGCGAAGCGCATCCTCATCGAATAGCGACGGATCGGTGTAGGAACCCATCGGCACATTGAATTGCCCCGCCTTGTTGACACGGTAAAGGCCGTTGAAACACGTCTTGTTGAGATAGATGACCAGCGCGGCAATCTTCGTCGTGTCGTCCTCGTTGCACAACCGCTCGCGGGCCTTCTGGTAATACTCCTTGCTGTGATTCTTCTGGTGCATATTGAGATTGAGAATCAGGCGATCAACATCTTTCTCGACGGCTTTGTATGTCACGACCAGATGGAAATTGATGTCCGACAGATACGCCTTGGCTGGTTGCACGGCAAAGAAGAGCGCACCCCCGCCAACGAACGGCTCCCGGTAAGTGCCGTAGGACTCTGGCAAACGCTTGATCAGTTCCGGGAGAATCGACCGCTTGCCCCCGACCCATTTGAGAAACGGCTTTGTGCCGATGCTCTGGACTTCGGGCTTGTTCTGGTCGCTAATCCGTGAGAGCGCATCATCAAAGCCGACCTGTAGCGGCTCGTGCATCTTTTGGGGCCTCGTCATGCTGTCTTTCCGGTCAGGCGATTGTAGGGAAGCTGGCTGCTATCAGCGACCCGCACCACCAAGTCAGCGAACACACCGGCGAGGCCAGCGGGTCGGATGTTCCAACGGTAGGCGTATTCGTCAACGTACCGCTGCAAATGCTTCCGGCTCATTTGGTGGTAAACGCCGTGGAAGCCGCGCTTGAATATCGCCCAAAAACTTTCGATGGTGTTGGTGTGGGCATCGCCCCGGACGTACTCGCCGCGTGAGTGGCAAATAATCTGGTGCGGGAAAAGTCTGCCGATGTTGGCGTAGGCAACCCATTCGTCGGAGTTCAACTCGGTGCCGATTTTTACGTTGCTCACGATATGCTTCTCGACCGTCCGCATTCTCACATCATCGGAAACCGTTGCCCGCACTTCGCCGCCGCGCTGTACCAGCCCCAAAACTGGCGATTTGCCTACGCCACCAGTGCCAGCGTGTTTGCGCTTCGACCGATGCTTATTTTTCTCCAGACCGCCGACGTAGGTTTCGTCCATTTCCACCTTGCCGAACAACTGGCCTTTGCCCTGTTTCATCGCTTCCCGGATCCGGTGGTCCATGAACCACGCCGTCTTTTGCGTCACCCCAACCTGCTTTGCCAACTGCACCGATGAAATGCCCTTGTTGCTGGTCGAAAGCAAGTAAATTGCGATAAACCACTTGCGGAGCGGCAACTTGCTCTCGCCAAAGATGGTGCCGGTTTTGATGGTGAAATCCTCACGGCACTTGGCGCAACGGTATCGCTTGCCGTTCTTGAATCGGTAGATTTCCGTGTGTCCGCAATGCGGGCAGTAATCACCGTCACGGAAGCGATTCTTGGCGTAGTATTCCACGCACGTCGCCTCGTCTTTGAAGTGGTCAACGAACTCGGTGAGTGTGGCGAATTGCATGGCGTCACCGACCGAGCGCAACGTGATAGGACGCGGAGCGGTAGCCGCTGGCTTTCTTCTGTGAGAACAATTCGATTGCGGCTTGCAGGCTCGACACGACCTTGCTTTGCGGGCCGCGCTTCGTAGTCCAAACAACCTCGTATCCAATCTGTTTCATGGTGTATCTCTCTTTCATGCTGCTACTCTATACGATCACTTTGGGGTTGTCAACTACTATTTAAGATTTTCTTTTCTCTTGCTTTTACAGGGGTTTTTGACTGATTGTCGGCTCATGCCAAAGAACATCTGCCAAAAACATCATTCTGCTGCCATTGTGGATGCGTTGTATGAGCTTCCCGAATCTCAAGCCGTAGTGCGGGGCCGTCATATTTGCCCCGCCTGTGCCTACGAGCAGGGCTTTGAGGATGGCAAGCAAGTCGCACAAACCACAACCATTCCCCCCAAAGAAATCCAAGAATTGATTACATATTTGAAGGAAGCTCTTGGCGACTATGAAATCACAGTTGCCGGACAAAACATTCACTTCAAATGCGCCAGTGAAGACTTTGAGGCCGATCATTCGCTCCGTGTGCTGGTTGAAATGCACCGTGCCGGTGAAGTAGAACGGATGTTCCTTGTTCCCGCAGTTGTCCCGCATTAAGGGCGACTAGGGTAACTTTGTATATAAGTCCCCAAATTAGGACACTACCGTTTGGCGGGGAGGGAGTGGGAACTGTTGACAAGGGTTTAGATGAAGACGACGGGTGAGGCCTGGTTTGAGAAGTATATGACAACACGGCAGACGCCAAGCCCGCATCGGGATTGGTTGGCACCTGCTAACGGGGCTATTTCGATTGGCGGTTTTTGAGGTAAAGGTCGATCAGGGTGAGCATGTAGGACACGTTGACGGTGTAGTCGAGGTAGTCGGTTGTCGTGAAGGACTCGGTCTGGTCAAACCTGTCCAGAACGACATCAACCTTAGGCAATGATTCCAGCCTTGATGCTCCGCTCGGGAGGATGAACACCAATCCGTTGTCAGCCAGTCGCACCATGAACCTGGTGCGACACGGCCCGGCTCGGAATCTGCTGGCCCTCGAGCGACTGGCAGAACGACAGGAAATCGTTCGACGCAATCCTCATTGTGTCGGCCTCCGACGGCCCATCATGCGAGTTCTTGGCCGCTGATCGCATCGGCGATCTTGAACTGCTCGAAGTGGAACGTCGGATCGGCGCGGAAGCTGAGTTTGCCGTTCAGTTTCTTCTCCAACTCGATCAACACGGTCTCGTCTTCGGTGCGCAAGCGATTCAATACCTCCGGATGGACATACACGCGCAGTTGCGGCTGCTCGTGCCGGCCCTGCTCGCGCAGCTTGCGAAGAAGCTCGGCGACCTTCCGCTGAATTTCCACGGACATGGACAGGGCGCTTTTCACCATGCCTTTGCCCTTGCAGTACGGGCAGTCCTCGTAGACCGCGCTGGCCATGCTCTCGCTATGGCGTTGCCGGGTCATCTCCATCAGACCCAACTGCGAGATGTTCAGGATGCGGGTCTTGGCTTTGTCGCGGCGGACGCCTTCGCGTACTTTTTGGGTGACCTTTTGCTGGTCGTTACGGTGACGCATGTCGATGAAGTCAATCACGATCAACCCGCCAATATTGCGGAGACGGAGTTGACGGCAGATTTCCTCGGCGGCTTCGAGATTGGTCTGCAGGATCGTCGTATCCAGGTCCTTTTGGGATTTGTGACGACCCGTATTGACGTCGATGGCGACCAACGCTTCGGTTTCATCAATGCAAATATAGCCGCCCGATTTCAGCCAGACCTGGCGGCGGAAGGCGTTCTCGATTTGCTTCTCGACGTTGAACCGGCTGAAAATGGGCGCGGGCTCATTGTAGAGCCGCACTTTGCCGCGAGAGCGGCGGCTGATCTGGCCGATCATGTTGCGAATACGTTCGTTGGCCTGCTCGTTGTCCACCACGATGCGATCGACTTCTTCGGTGAGAAAGTCGCGCACGGTGCGTTCGACCAGATCGGGTTCCTGAAACACGCAACTGGGCGCGGCAGTGTCTTGATCTTTTCCTCGACCTGTTTCCAGGTTTGCAGCAGGAGTTCGAGGTCCCGGATGAAGTAACGCTTCTTCTGGTTCTCGCCGACGGTGCGGATGATCACGCCCATGCCTTCGGGAATGTGCAGGCGTTGCAGGACTTTTTTCAGGCGCTGGCGTTCCTTCTCGTCGTCGATCTTGCGCGAGATACCGCGTTGCGCATTGAACGGCATCAGGACCAGGTAGCGGCCCGGGATGCTGATGTTGGTCGTAATGCGCGGGCCCTTCGTTCCAATGGGGCCTTTGACGACCTGCACGATGACCTCCGAGCCGGGCGGATAAAGCTGGGGGATGTCCTTTTGGGAAATCTTGGGCTTCTGCGGGGCGCGCTCGCCTTCCGGCGTTTCGAGGAGATCAACTCGCTGGTCGAGTTGCTCGGGAATGATGTCCCAGTAGTGCAGGAACGCGTTCTTCTCGAACCCGATATCGACGAATGCGGCCTTGAGCCCGGGCTCCAGGTTTTTGATTCGGCCCTTGAACACGCTGGCGACGATTCGTGTCTCGGTCGTCCGCTCGATGCTGAACTCTTCGAGTTGGCCGTCTTCGAGCACGGCGACCCGGTTCTCCAGCGCCTCGGCGTTGACGATGATTTCCTTGAAGATTCGTTTTTTGCGGCGTCCGCTGAGGAATTCTTCGCCCTTTTTCAGTATTTGTTTAATCGCGTCCACGGTTAATAGATCCTCCTATGAATCCACACGTTTTGTAACAGCCCGAGGGCGGTCATGCTGGCCAGCACGAACGAGCCTCCGTAGCTGAGCAATGGCAGGGGCAGACCGGTGACCGGCATCAGGCCGATCGTCATGCCCACGTTAATGAAAATATGGAAAAACAGCATGACCACGACTCCCGTGGCCAGAAGCATTCCCAACCGGTCGCGCGCGTTCGCGGCGATCCGTAGCCCGGAAAACAACAGCACGGCATACAACAAGATGATCACGACGCTGCCGATAAATCCTTCCTCTTCGGCGATGACGCTGAACAGAAAATCGTTGGGGGTCACCGAGCGGGGCAGATAGCCGAGCAGGTTCTGCGTGCCCTGGAGATACCCTTTGCCCGTCATGCCGCCGGACCCGACCGCGATCAGTGATTGATTGAGGTTCCAGCCGGCGCCTGTGGGGTCGTAGTCTCGATCAAAGAAGACGGTCAATCGGTTCCTTTGGTAGCTTCGATGACCGGTCCTGTTTTCCTTCAACTTCCACATGATGGGCAGACCGATGCCGGCCAGGACGGTCCCCAATGCCGCGGCCAGCGCCAAATGTTTCACTCTCACACCCGCTACGAACATCAACCCAAAACACATGGGAATCAAGACCAGAGCCGAACCCAGGTCCGGTTCCAGCATGATCAGCATAAATGGCACGGCCATCATCACGATGATGACCCACACGGTTTTCAATTCCCGCCGTGTTTGGAGCGTATGGTGGAACAAATAATACGAAACCGTCAGGATTGTCGCGAGCTTCGCCGTTTCTGCAGGCTGAATCCCGAAACCATGCCATCCCAGCCACCGTCGCGCTCCGGAACGCATCTGGCCGGTCACGAGAACCAGGACCAGTAATCCGATGGCGACGACGTACCAAACCGTCGCCCATTGGCAGATGAGTCGATAGTCCACGAACGACACCGCCAGATAGATCAGCAAGCCGACGACGAACCATACCATTTGCATCCGATAAAAATCCTTGATCGGCTGGCCGGGGCCGTGATACGACGCGCTATAGATAAACAGGACACTGGCCACTGCCAACACAACCATGGCGCTGAACAACAGCCAGTCCATGCGCCTGACCAACTCGATGTAATACTTAATCTTCATACACCCCGTGCTCGACCGGACCGGTCCCTCACCTTCTTTCCCAAAAACCTGCGCGAAAACCGATCTGGCAACCCCTGCCGCTGTGTGACTGCCGTCATGGGCGGCCTCAATCAACACGGAGATCGCGACCTGCGGTTGATCATAGGGTGCGAACCCGATAAACCACGCGCGATCCGCCGGTAACTCCCGGCCAGCCACCTTGTACTGGGCGGTACCCGTTTTGCCCGCTACGCTTAGACCCTTCACGGCTGCTGGACGCGCTGTGCCACCGGCATCCTGAACGGCGCCGAGCATGGCATGACGCACCACTTCGATCTGCTGAGGCGTGGCATCGAGGCGGGCGCGAACATCGGGCTGGCCCTCATGAACCACCTGACCGTCCGCCGTTTCGATCCGCTTGACGACGTACGGGTGGAGAGCTGTGCCCCGATTCGCGAAGGTGGCCGCCACGCAGGCCATCTGCAGCGGCGTGACCAGGAGGTAGCTTTGCCCGATCGACAACTGGGCGGTGTCTCCCTCCCACCATTTCGCCCCCTGCTGCTCGCGCTTCCAAGCGGGGGTCGGCACGAGACCCCGGATCTCGCTGCCAATATCAAATCCAGTCGGTTGACCGAGACCAAATTCAGTGGCCATTTTGGTAATTGCATCCACGCCGGTCTTCATCCCTTCTTCATAAAACCAGACGTCGCACGATTCCGTGATTGCCGTATAGGCATCCAGGCGGCCATGCCCGCTATGCTCCCAACAATGGAAGGGGTGTTTCTGCCAGTTACCGATCACCAGCGATCCGGAACATGTGACAGTGTCTTGCGGCGAGATCGCGCCCGACGCCAATCCGGCCAGCAGCGTGATGGGTTTGAAGGTCGAGCCGGGTGGATACCGCGCGCCGGTGGCGCGATTGAGCATCGGATGCTCGGGATCAGTGAGGACCGCGTTGACTGTTTGCGCGAGCGTGCCGGGGTTGAAAATGTTGGGGTCAAAACTGGGTAGTGAGGCCATGGCGAGGACCTCGCCCGTGCGGACATCAAGCAAGACCACCGCCCCGGAGAGTTCCTTCCCGTCAGACGGCCGGGCCGCCGCCAGTTCTTTCTCGACGATTCGTTGCAGCCGCACATCAATCGTGAGTGTTACGCGGCCTCCTTGTTCGGCCTCTTTCTCGCCGAGGTCCTCGGCAAGCAAGCCGGCCGGATTCACGCGGATGGTCCGGCCACCAGGCGAGCCGCGCAGGTATTCATCGCACGCCTTCTCGACGCCTTGACGGCCGATGCGGTCCGGCTGGTAATAGTAGAACTTCTCAATCTCATCCTCGTCGTTTTCGTCGGCTCTACCGACATACCCGAGCAAATGGGCCGCGAGCGAGCCTTGGGGGTATCGCCGCACCGGGCATCACGATCAAGTCCGCGCCGGGAAGATTGCTGGCGCGTTCGGCGAAAGCAGCAACCTGTTCGGGACGAAGATCCCGCCATACCGGGAGGGGGAGTGGTCCACGCGTCTCATAGTGGGTAAGCACGTCGTTATCGGTGATCGTCACTGGCATCCCGAGCGCGGCACTCATGGTGCCGAGACTGGCTTGCGCCACGCGTACGATATTGGTCTTTTTGGAAACGTAGCCGAGTTGGTCGAGGTAGATGGCCACATCGTAGCTCGGACGGTTGTTCGCGAGGATGACGCCGTTGCGATCGACAATCTCACCGCGCGCAGCGGGGACGCGGATGCGGCGCAACGACTGGTTCTCTTGCTTGGTCCCGTAAACCCCACCACGCACCACCTGGACGCGCCACAGGGCGAGAAGAAGCACGAACAGGCCGGACGCAATGATCGTCCCGACAGCTCGCAAACGCGGGTTGTTCTCACGGGCCGGCGCGCTGATAATCATTCGAACCCCCATGCCATCCGGGCGTAATCGAGGACGAAGAAGAGCACGACTGTCGCCATTCCGGCGATGGACGCGGCCATGAGCATTTTGAGCACGTTGCCAATCGAGATGCCGACGGCGAAGAAGGCGATGATCGACGCGGTGATGGAGGTCAACGCGCCGGCACTCCACTGCATCCACGGCAGATCACGATCGAGAGCTTCGCGCAAGCTGGTTATCACGATGGCGGAGATGCCGTAAGCGAGCGCGGTGATGCCGAAGGGGGCGGCGGACAATGCGTCCTGGGTCAACCCCGCGACGAGTGCGAGCACCAGCGCGCGACGGCGATCCATGGTCAACGTAGCGTAGACAACGAGCGCCGGGCAGGAGTTCCACGTGCACGCCACCGAGCCACCAGAGCGTTGGCATCCGCGCCTGAAGCGCCACGGCGATCAGAATCCCAGCGATGGCGATGAGCGTATTCATTCCTGTCCCACGATCACGATCACTTCTTCCAGGCGGCGAAAATCCACCGCGGGAGTGATGTCCACGTCCTGATACATGCCGGTTTGTCGATTCATCCTGGCGCGGTTGGTCGTGCCGATGAGGATGCCCTTGGGGAAGACGCCCCCGAGACCGGAGGTAATCACGCTTTCGCCCTGGGTGACTTTCGCATCGCGGTTCACATAGGTCATGGTCAGGTGCGGCGAAATGTTGAAGGCTGTATCAACCCCGGACACGACCCCCGGCTCGCGCGTGTCTTGCAAGAACGCTGCCGCTTTGCAATTCGGGTCGATGAGCAACAGAACCCGCGCCTGGCCGCGGGTGACGGAGATGGTTTTGCCGATAAGGCCGTCGGCGTTGAGGACGGCCATGTTGTCGGCGAGACCGTCATTGCTCCCGCGATCAATCTGGAGGCTCCTCCACCAGTTGGACGCGTCGCGGCCGATTGCGCGCGCGGTGACGGTGCGGAAGGCGGTATGTTGTTTCAAATCCAGAAGCTGCCGCAAACGGAGGTTTTCGCGGCCCGTTTCGCTAAGGGCGCGGACCTCCTGGCGCAGAAGATCGTTGTCGTGGCGCAACTGCTCGTTTTGCCGGGCCAGGAGACGGCGCGACTGGACGAACGGCAAATAGTCGCCCAGTTCCACAAACGGCGTGCAAAGTTGTACGAAAATCATACGCAGCTTGGTCGAGAAGCCGGTCGGTTGGCCGAGGAATACAATCCAGCCCGCCACCAGCAGTCCAATAATGACCCAATTTCTACGGTTCAAACAAAACTTCCGTGCTGTCGAAGCGATCCACGACCGTCGTCAACGAATGACGCTCACGGAGCGCCGCTACAAGTTCATGTGGGTGGAGCAGGGGAGGGCACTTACGATGAGTTCTTGGCGAGTTTTTCAAGGTAGCCGAGTTCCTGGAGCACGACGCCCGTGCCCATCGCCACCGCGCTGAGCGGATCGTCGGCGATGTGAACGGGCAGCCCCGTTTCCTCGGCGAGCAGCTTGTCGATGCCCCGAATCAGCGCCCCGCCGCCCGCCAGCACAATGCCGCGGTCGACGAGATCGGCTGCGAGTTCGGGAGGGCAGCGCTCGAGCGTGACGCGGACGTTCTCGACGATGGTTGAGATCGGTTCCTGTAACGCTTCGCGCACTTCCTCGGAGGTGATCGTCAAGGTCTTCGGCAGGCCGGCCACCAGGTCGCGTCCTTTGACTTCCATGGTCAGCTCTTGTTCGAGTGGGTAGGCCGAACCGATCTTGATCTTGATGTCCTCCGCCATGCGTTCGCCAATCATCAAATTGTAAGCGCGCTTCATATACTGGATGATGGCCTCATCCAATTCATCTCCTGCCACACGCACGCTCCGGCTGAGCACGATACCGGCCAGGCTGATGAGGGCCACCTCGGTCGTGCCGCCGCCAATATCCACAATCATGTTGCCCGCCGGCTCTTGCACCGGCAGCCCAACGCCGATGGCGGCCGCCATCGGCTCTTCAATCAGGTAAACGTCCCGCGCCCCTGCATGGGTGGCGCTGTCTTTAACGGCGCGCTTTTCCACTTCGGTGATGCCGCTCGGAACCGCAACAATGACGCGCGGTTTGATGCCGTAGCGGCGGTTGTGCACCTTGCTTATGAAATAGCGCAACATCGCCTCGGTGACTTCGAAATCCGCGATGACGCCGTCCTTCATGGGGCGAATGGCCTGGATGTTGCCTGGTGTGCGACCCAACATCCGTTTCGCCTCTTCTCCTACCGCCAAGACATGACTGGTCCCCGTTTGGATGGCCACCACGCTCGGCTCTCGCAAAACAATGCCCCGATCACGCACGTACACCAGCGTGTTCGCGGTTCCCAAATCGATGCCAATATCGGTCGAGAAATAATTTAGAAAATTGCCAAACATCCAAATTCACCACGGTTCACGTGGTCGCTTGTCTCCCCACGCATCCTCCCAACGCCCTCCATAAAATCCGTCCTGAGCTTCGCAGCAACTGTACCCGACCGCAGTCGGAGCCCGAAGTCATTCGAGTCGCGCTACTTTTACAGCTCCGCGCCCCCACCGTCAAGCAGCTTTCTGCAAGGCTGGTGTGCGGGGGTGCATCTTGACACTGTCACCGTCAGTTGGGTTGCCAGAGTTCATCCCAGTGGCCATTGGACCGGGCTTCGACCAGCGCGTCCAAGTGCCGCAGCCCGCGGGCTGACCAGAACTGGCCCGAACGCTTGAAGCGGCATTGGCGTTGCCGACAGGCCGACTCGACCGCCCCGCTGCCAATCGGCCAGCCCCGTTGCGCCAACGCGTCGTAGTTCATCCGCTGCGCGTGGCTGGCAAAGTAACGCTGTTGGCGCCGCACAATCTCGCCAGCCGCGCCACGGGGCGGGCGCAACGCGGCCAGTTCCCGCAGCAGCGCGCGCTCCTTGCCGTGGCGCAACTGATGTCGGCGCGGTTCGACCCACGCCGCCGCCTGCGCT
>CAVQMY010000047.1:0-36720 GCA_963713705.1 uncultured Verrucomicrobiae bacterium | reverse complement strand
GCCCGTAAAAAAGTCCGAGAAAGTCTCTTTGATTATTGAACCGTGAGGCCAGTCCGCTGCACGGAGACATGGCACTCGGCAAACGCAAGATTCAGCAATCGGAGTTGTTCATCCCGTCCAATCAACTCGTGCAAAGACCGGCCATCCGTTTTACGCCAAACTCAATGCCGTGCTGGCCGAGGCGGCTTTTGACCCGTTTGTCGAGAAGCTCTGCGCTCCTTATTATAAGGAAGGAGGACGGCCCAGCATCCCGCCGGGCGTTTACTTTCGCATGGTGTTGGTCGGCTACTTCGAGGGATTGGACAGTCAACGGGGCATTGCCTGGCGTTGTGCCGACAGCCTGGCGTTGCGGGCCTTTCTGGGACTGGATCCCACCGGGAGACCCGGTACATGCGTCGATGACGATGATCCGCCAGCGGCTGGCCGAACCGGTCTTCGACAAGTTTTTCGCTTCGTGCTGAGGCTGCTGGAAAAGAAAGGGCTCTTGCGCGGCAAGGCGGTGGCCATTGATGCCACGACGCTGGAAGCCAACGCGGCGATGAAGAGCATCGTGCGCAAGGACACGGGGGAAGACTGGAAACAGTATTTGCGGGGGCTGGCCAAAGCCGAGGGGATCGAGGACCCGACCGAAGAGGATTTGCGGCGGCTGGATCGGGGGCGGAAGGACAAGAAAGTCTCCAACCACCAGTGGGAAAGCCCGACGGACCCGGACAGTCGGATTGCCAAGATGAAGGACGGGCGCACCCATCTGGCCTACAAAGCCGAGCATGCGGTGGACTTGGAGAGCGAAGCTATCGTGGCCACGACGGTGACCTTTGCCGACGAGCCGATGCCGACAGCGCGCCGCTGACCTTGAGGCTGGCGCAAGCCAATTTGGTGTTGGCCGCCGCAGTGGACCCCCATTTGCGGGAGGCGGTGATGGACAAAGGCTATCACGATAATAGATTGCTCGCGGGTGCGCGCGAGAGGGGTGCGGACGTATATCCCTGAGCGCCGTCAGAAGACTCGGCGCTGGACGGACAAGCCGGTGGAACATGAAGTGGCCTTTCGGGCCAATCGACGGCGGGTCCGCAGCGCGAAAGGTCGTCGGTTGAATCGGTGGCGCAGTGAACGCGGCGAACGAACTTTTGCCCATGTCTGCGAGACTGGAGGAGGTCGACGGAGTGGGTGCGAGGTCAGATCAACGTGAGTAAAGCATATACTCTGAAATGCGCGGCTTATAACTTGGGGTTGCTGCTGCGCAAAGTGTGGGGCCTGAGCAAACCGCGCAGCTTGGCCGATAGGCTGCGGGCGCTTTGGGCCTTGCTCCATTGGTTGTGGGAGCAACTGGGCGGCTGCTTGACTCAACCGCTTGTCCTTGGGCTGCCCTCCACGCCGAGTGGCGGCTGCAATCCGCGGTTCACGCCACTCGCGAAATCAGTGAGTTCTTTAATGGGCTGTTAGGCAGCATGTGGGACCTGCGGACGCTTGACCGGAAATTCTCGACGTTCTTCATCCCATCTGATTACCGACAATTTGGTCGTACCGTGATCGAAGAAGGTATGAACTTCTTCGCACCGCATTGGATTCGGTGTATGGACAGTCTCGGACTTTAAGAAGGAGTTTGATCTAGTGTGGTGTCACTGAAATGCCTTTCCAATGTCCATCTGGTCAAAATGAAGCGATTCATTGTAACGAAGCGTTAGGGACAGCACACTAGTGTGCTGTCCCTAACGCTTCGTTACAATGCTGGATTTTGCGCAGGATCGTTTTTGCATCCTTGGTCCAGTGAACCGCTTGGGTTCCCGATTGTGTTCTTCCAAGTACGCGTTGATCGCCGCAATCAGTTCGTTGACGCTGCGAAAGCTGCCGCGCCGAATCCGTCGCCGCGTAATCTCGCCAAACCATCGTTCGACCAAGTTCAGCCAGGAACTGCTCGTCGGGGTGAAATGCAGATGAAAGCGCCGGTGACGCTTGAGCCAGCGCTGCACCTGCGGAGTCTTGTGCGTGCTGTAGTTGTCCACGATCAGATGCAGGTCGAGATCCTCCCGGGTCTCGCGGTCGATGCGCTCCAGAAAGCGAATGAACTCGCGCCCCCGATGTCGCGGTAAACATTCGCCGATGACGCTGCCGTCCAACAGGCTCAGCGCGGCGAACAACGTGGTGGTGCCGTGGCGCTTGTAATCATGGGTCTGGCGGGCAGGAATCCCCGGTCGCAACGGCAGTAAGGGTGCCGTCCGATCCAACGCTTGGATCTGGCTCTTCTCGTCCACCGCCAAGACCAACGCCTTGTCCGGCGGATTCAAATACAGCCCCACGATATCCCGCAGCTTCTCGACAAAGTGCGGATCCCGCGACAGCTTGAACGTCTCCACCCGGTGGGGCTGCAACCGGTGCGCGTGCCAGATCCGCTGGACCGTCATGCGGGAAAGCCCTTGCGCCTTGGCCATCGTGCGGACGCTCCACTGTGTAGCCTGGGCCGGAGTCGTGTGCAAGGTGGCCTCGACGATCTCTTGGATGCGCTCGGCGGAAAGCGACGGTTTGCGTCCGGCGCGCGTGGCATCTTTCATCAAACCCGGCACACCGAAGCGGCGAAACCGAGCGCGCCAGCGTAACACGGTTGGACGACTGGTGTGGAGTTCTTGGGCGATGGCATGGTTGGGTGTCCCAGCCGCCGCGGCTAAGATGATGCTCGCCCGCAGGACAATCTTCTGTGATGTCTTGCCTGAGCGCACGAGTGACTGGAGCCGTTTCTGTTGGGTCGAATCGAGGTGGAGCGGCCGAGCGGGTTTGAACATACCCAGAGAATACCACGGAACGCACCATTGTCACGTTAATTATGGGACATCAGACTAGCAATCACAGAGAGCCTCAAACCTGCGGCTGTAGGAGTTTACGACGAAGGCGTAGCGCTTTGTACAATCGCTTCGTTGCTGTTTCCCGACCGCATCCCCCTGTTACTCGAGGCGAAGCTTCAAGAGTGAGTAGTCTGAAATTGCGGTTACGTCTAGTCGCCGAATCAAGCCCAACGCCTCGCCCCTCCCCTCCCCCCGGAAACCTCCTCGACATCCTCACTGCAACTCTGTCACACGCGGAGGTGCCGTGGTGGGTTAGCATTCGGTTAGCATATGCCTCTTGCCTCAGGTCCATCCGTTCTGCGTTCGCCTCCCGTCCTCGCCCACCCGCCGTTTCCGCAGGGGTGGGCTCTCACGCCCACCCTCCTTAATGCAGCCACGCCACCCTGTCCGCCGCGCCTCTCTCCGGAAGCTTGTGCGGCATGTCGAAAGCGCGTATAAACGCGCCAGATTCGCAAAACAAGACCGGTCCCGCCGCCTCGTCGTCGGCAATCGATTCTTCTAACGAAGTGGTAATGAGGAAGGAGATGCCCATGCCCAAGAATCTCGTAATCTGTTGTGACGGCACGAACAATCAGTTTGGCCCGGAGAACACAAACGTGGTCCGGCTGGTTCAGGCTCTCGACCGTGATCCGCAACGACAACTCGTGTATTACGATCCCGGTGTCGGGACGATGCCCGAACCCGGATATGTTACCCCCGCCGGGAAGTGGATTTCCAAGGTATTCGGGCTGGGGTTCGGCGCCGGCCTGTCCCGAAAGATTGGAGAAGCCTACACGTTCCTGATGGATAATTACGAGCCCGGCGACCAAATCTACCTCTATGGATTCAGCCGCGGCTCGTACACGGTGCGCGCCCTCGCCGGAGTCTTGTACCAGTTTGGCCTGTTGCCGGCCGGCGGCTACAACCTGATCCCTTACGTGTTGCGCTACGCAAAAGCGATCAATGCCTTGGACGGCGCGACGGTGCAGAAAACAAGCGACTACTGGAAAATCTCTGCCGAGTTTCGGGCAACATTCGCGCGGATCAACACTTCGCCGCGACCCCCCTCACGTACGGTCAGGATTCACTTTCTTGGAGTGTGGGACACGGTGTCATCCGTCGGGTGGATCTGGGAACCGGTTCACTTTCCCTACACCACGCGGAATCCCAGCATTGACATCGTCCGCCACGCCGTTTCGTTGGACGAACATCGCGCGTTCTTCCGCCAAAACCGCTGGCTGAAGCGCGAGGAGGATGTACAGAACGTCTGGGAAGTGTGGTTCGCCGGTGTGCATTCTGATGTCGGGGGCGGGTATCCCGAGCAGGAAGGCGGTTTGTGGCGAACACCGTTCCTGTGGATGCTCCGGGAGTCCATGAAGGCCGGACTGATCGTCCGAACGTCAGAAAGTCCGCAAAATCCTGAAGCGGACACCGATCCAGATTCCGTGTTGGGCCAATCGCCAGCATGAGTCCTTGACCTGGAAGTGGTGGATCGCCGAATTTGTTCCAAAGTTTGGACGACCCGACCCAGCGGGAGTCCGACATGTGCGGATCAACCTGTTCCGGCACCGGTACGTTGAAGAAGGCGCCGAATTACACCGGTCGTTGCTCCGTCGAATGAGGCTCGGCACAGTGAGGTATTGCCCGAAAAACCTTTCGGCTAAGTTTTCCAATTACGTCAAGAGCCTGCCAAATGTTCCGGAGACAGTGCCATATCACAAGTAACCCGGATCCATCGATTCAAAAGGGCGGACAATTGAAAGAGGTCCCAGTACCGCACCCCTGTCACACGCGGAGCTGCCGTGGTGGGTTAGCATTCGGTTAGCATCCCATGGGACGCAGCAGAGAATTAACAGAAAAGGAGCGCGCCTACGTCGAATGGCGAGCCCGCGGCCTCAACCCTCACGCGGCGGCACTGAAGGCGGGATACGCGCCGTCGACCGCCCACGTCAAGAGCCATCGGATCGAGCAACGACTACCGGTACGGATGTCCATCGCGAAGCGGCACAAGCTGCCAGCGGCCTTGGTCCAGGAAATAACGGCAATCATTAAGCCGTATGTCGACCCCTCCAAATTGCCAGAGGTGGCGAAACAACTCGCAAAGATGGCAAGCCGCAGAGGATAGCGGGACGGAAGTACGTGGTGGCTTCACAGGAAACAGAAATGTGACCTTAAGAATGCGAACTCCACCCTCTCCCCCGATTGTCGCGGACCAGCGGCAGCGGGAATGCGTCAAGGGTACGAATCACTCGCATTAATCGCCCGCTTCCGCTGTTCGAGCCAATCAATCGCCCGCCGTTTCCCTTCCGCAATTTGCGTCTCCGGCACGTTGTTCTTAATCCAGGGAATGTCGGCCGTTGCCTCCTCCATGCCTTGCGCCGCCGCCAGGGCGATCCATTTCACCGCTTCCGCCTCATCCTTGGCCACGCCCTGGCCCTTGGCGTAACAGTCGCCCAGGATGTATTGTGCCACGTCGAGATTCTGATCGGCGGCTTGGCGAAACCACTTCGCCGCCTCCACCACGTCCTTCGTCACGCCGTGGCCCCCCTCGTAGCACAGGCCCAAATTGAATTGAGCCTTGGCGAAATTCTGCCCGGCGGCCTTGCGAAACCATTTGACCGCTTCCGTCTCATTTTTCGTCACGCCCTGGCCAGTGGCGTAAGAGACGCCCAGATTAAATTCTGCCGCGGCGAAATTCTCCCGGGCAGCCCTGCGAAACCACTTCACCGCCTCCACCACATCCGTCGTCAAGCCCTGGCCCTTGGCGAGGCGGAGACCCAATTCATTCTGGACCTTGGCGCCGCCACGTTCCGCGTTGGCGCGAAGTGCGGCGAGCCGGTTGCGGTCGACAACTTCCCCTTGCTGGCCGTGGACTGTCTGCTCAACCAACAGCAGTGACAATCCAACACCGAGTAGTAATTTCTTGAGGTTCACAGTCCCGATGGCATTTTGACCGCTTCGCTCTCGCATTTGGAACCTGTTCAACGTGGCTACCACTGGCCACCACGCTCGCTCCACAGATATTACCTCATCGATGCCTGCTCGTCCACCCTGGCTTTAGCCTGGGCGGATTGCCGACAAGTCGGCATGTGATCACTTGCCTAGTCCGGTTTCTCGCAGTTAATCATCCACGGCGTGCCGAATTGATCGGTCAATATCCCAAACCGTAGCGCCCAAAACGTCTCTTGGATCGGCATGTAGACCGTACCCTTCTCCGACAGCGCCCGAAAAATTCGCTCGGCCTCCGCCGGATCGTCGACGTTGATTGACACGGAGAACCCTTGCGGCTTCTCATAATGCTCCGGCGGCGGATCGCCCCCCATCAGCACCTGATCGCCCACCACCAGCCGGCTATGGACGATCTTTTTCTGCCAGTCCGCCGACAACTCGTTCGCCATGGGCGTTTCCGCATAGGTCATCATCACCGCGATCTTGCCGCCCAGACACCGTTCATAAAACTTGAACGCCGCCTCACATTGGCCCTTGAATGATAAATAGGCATTCAGTTGCATGGTACCCTCCGTTGCTTGTGTAAACCTCGCGACCGCTGTTTACAGGACAGTACCCTCCCGCCAACCCGTCCGCAAGTTGCTCCGGGTTCCCGACAGAGCCGACGCCTTGCGTCAACACAGGGAACGAGCCCCGGCGCCAGGGCGCCGAGGCTCGTTCGCGAGTGTCCGGATGTTGATCCGCTAATACGACGGGGTGTATTCCGCGCGCAGTACGTTGAACGTATTCGGCGCGTCGTTGGTGCCACACGTGGCCGGCAACGTGTTCTGCCACGCCACGTGCCCGTCATTGAACAGCACATTTCCTCCCTGATCCTTGTGCGGGGCAATCGGTGTACTATTGCCGCTGCCCTGCCAACGCTGCCCGATGGTGTACGCGGTGGATCCCACATTATTGCCCATGCGATCCAGGGCAATGATCGAATCGGGTTGATCCTGCCAGAACAGACCGGCGCAGTAGGTGTAGCTCACGCAATACGGACCCGTATTATTGGTCAGCCCGTAACTAACTTGCGGCTTCGCCGCACTGTCGCTGGGACACGCGAAAATCTTCGCCGACGTGACAACATTGCTCAACAGGTTGAAAGACGAGCACAGCGGATTGGGCGTCACCGTCGTCAGCGGCATCCGGCCGTTGTAACTATCCGCGTACATCGCAATGCCCAAGCCGATCTGTTTGAGGTTGCTCAAGCAGTTGGCCCGACGCGCTTTTTCGCGGGCTTGATTCAGCGCCGGCAGCAGCATCGCCGCCAGTATCCCGATAATCGCAATCACCACCAGCAACTCAATAAGGGTGAAGCCCGTCCTGTCTCTCTTGCTCTGTTTCATTGTTCGATTCTCCATATGTTTCGCACGGGATTGTGTTCCCGTGCACGCGTAATACTATCCCCATACCCCTCGCATGGCATGTAAAAGACATGTAAAAAAATGCCCTATGGATAAGGAGAACAAATCGGGGAAAACGTCAACGCCCGATCGCTCGGAAACGTGGTCCGCCGCCGAAAACATCCCTGCCGTATCACCCAAACCGCCTTCGTGGCAAGGCATTGTGTGAATCATTCCGACTTGCGCTTCCGCTCGCGCCGCCAGCACGCGACTCACTGACCCGCCCGAAGGCGCCCGAGGGCGTTCCTTGCGGCGGTGAAATCCGGCTGGAGCTTCAGCGTCTGCTCGTACTGGGCAATCGCCTCCGGCACCCGGCCCACCTGCGCCAGCGCGTTTCCCAGATTGAAATGCGCATCCGCGTAATCGGGCTTGATCCGCAACGCCTCTTCATAATGCCCAATGGCATCGCTGACCTTCCCCTCCAGCAAGAAGACATTTCCCAGATTCGAGTGCGCCTCGGCGTAATCCGGGTCGATCCGCAAGGTCTGCTCGTATTGGGCGATGGCTTCCTCAATCTTACCCGTTTGCGCCAAAGCGGTCCCGAGATCGTTGTGCGCATCCGCGTAATCGGGCTTGATCCGTAGCGCTTGCTGGAAGTGTTTCACCGCCTCGGGCGCCTTGCCCAACTCCATCAGGGCCAATCCAAAACTGTGGTGCGCCTCGGCGTAATCGGATTTGATCCGTAACGCTTGCTGGAAATGTTCCACCGCCTCGGGTGCCTTGCCCAACTGCATCAGGGCCACTCCAAAATTGTAGTGCGCTTCGGCGGAATCGGGATTCATTCGCAACGCTTGCTCGTCCTGTGCCATGGCCTCCTGTCGGCGGTCCAGCCGACCCAGCACACGCCCCAGTGTCATATGCGACAGCCACAGTTGCGGCGCGATTTCGACATCTCGTTGCGCGTAGGGGAGCGCTTCACTGGCCCTGCCGTGATCCAGCAAGAACATGGCCACCCCTCGGTTTAACATTTCTGAATCTGGTGATTCCCTTATGGCCACACGTCCGAGCGTTTCCTGATCGTGCCAATCCGGGATCACATCACGAGCTCGGATTCCTAACGCACACAGTTGGCCAATCGCCAAACCGACCAGCCCCACACGCGCGACCGTCCTCGAGCGTCTCCACATCCATACTCCGGCCGCACCGGCCAACACCAGCAGCGGCAGCATCGTCATGTAGGCATACCGTTGCTCCACCACTTGAGAGTCGGTCGGCTGTAGGCCAGAGGTAGGAAGTAGCAGCACCACGTAGGCTCCACAGGTTGCCAGCAGCACGGGATTCCTCCGTCGTTCATAAACAACGACCACCGCAACCAACACCACCGTAATCACCAATGCCAACACCCATCCCTGGCTGAGCGATAAGAAACGCATCGGGTACATGACCGCTAAATGAGATGGCCAGATTAGTTTCCACGGATAAAACACCAGGCTCTGGCACAGGAACAAGGGGCGTTGCGACAACGGGATTCCTGCCGTTATCGCACCGGACTGTAATTTTGTGATTGTCCCTGCCAACCCCGCCGCTGCCGCAAGGAGAATCACAACCGCCTTCTCCCACACCAACCGACCCCAACCCAATTGTTTGTATCGTTGCAACGGGAAATAATCCACCACCAGCAGCACGAACGGCAGCGACACGGCTATTGGTTTAGACAACAAGGCAGCCAGAAAAAGCCCCCACACCACCCACCGACGCGCGCCAGACACGTAGGCCCACACGCAGCCGATCCCAAATGTTGCACACATGATCCCCACCCGACACGAAATCCACGCCACGGACTCCACTTGCAACGGATGAATCGCAAACACCACCGCAACCCACAGCGCCACCATCAGCCGCTCGCCAGCGCTCAGTGGCACCGACCCCAACATCGTCCACAGGAATCCGAACACGAGCGCCGCATTGAGTGCGTGCAAGACGACACTGGTCGCGTGGTGGCCCACCACATTCTTCTTCCACATCTGGTAGTCCAAAAGGTGCGACAAGCGAGGCAACGGGTGATAGTAGATGTCGGTGGACGTAAATGCCCATTTCACCGCGTTCCACGTCAGGCCGTTCCACCGTTCCGACTGCCGCAGGTACTCGTTGTCATCCCCACCCAGGAACTCGCCGTGGACGCTCGGCCAATACAGCCAGACCGTGGCGGCAAAAATCACCAGTGCCACCGCAACCAACTTTGTCCGGCTGACAGTCATGCAAAACCCGGTAGTTTAGAAAACTCAGGAAGACAATCACAAGCCCCGCGCATATGCAATCTGTAACACCCCGGTGGTGTTTTAACTTCGCCCATCGCGGCTGACGGAGCCCACCGACCCATTCCCTGTCACCTCTTCCGCCTTTCCCGGTACTTATACGGTGATATGATGACAACCCGGACAACGCCGACGGCCATGAACAGCGACGGAAACTTGGTGGAATGGAGCCTGACGGGCGACCGCAATGCCTTCCGTCAGATCGTCGAGCGGTATCAATCGCTCGTCTGCTCGATCACCTACAATGCCACGGGCAGCCTGACCCTCAGCGAAGACCTTGCCCAGGATACGTTTGTCGCCGCGTGGAAACATCTTTCCGAACTCCGCGAGCCCGCCCACCTCCGCGCCTGGTTGTGCGGCATCACCCGTTTCCTGGTCGGCAAGGAACTCCGCCGACAGGGCCGCGAGCCGGTTCACGCCGCCGAGTCACTCGAAGCGATTCATGATCCGCCATCCACCGACCCGTCGCCATCAGCCCAGGCGGTCACCCGTGAAGAAGAGGCGATCCTCTGGCGCGCGCTCGAACGGATTCCTGACGCCTACCGTCAGCCGCTTATCCTGTTTTACCGTGAACAACAATCCGTCGAGCGCGTCGCCATCGAGTTGGAGCTGAGCGAGGACGCCGTCAAACAACGCCTCTCGCGCGGACGCAAGCTTCTCCACGAAGAAGTCATCGCGTTCGTCGAGGGAACGTTGACGCGGACAGCGCCGGGTCAGGAGTTTTCCGGCGGCGTGCTGGCTGCGCTGCCAATGGCCGCCGCCTCGGCGGCCACGGCAACCGCCGGTGCCACAGCAAAAGGCACGGCGGTCGCCAAATCCGGGTTTCTGGCCGCGTGGCTGGCGACGTTGGCCCCCTTTATCGGGATTTTTGGCGGTATCGCGTCTCAATGGTTGGTCATCCGCGCCACCACAGACGCGCGCGAACGGCGGTTCCAAAAGATTTTCTTTACCGTTTTTTGGACTTTCGTGCTGGTGTGGTGCGTGCCTGCGAAGTCTGCCATGAAGTCCCTAAGCCAACACTTTGAGTGGAGTGACCGGACGTTTTTTGCTGCGATGGCAGGCTTCTGGTGGTTTTATGCCGCCGTCGCCGCCACATGCATCACCGTGCTGTTTCGGCACAGACTCGCCTTCTATCAACAGACTGAGCAAACCACCGGAATCCCCCGACCGGCTATGATGCCCATGACGACGGGCACACGTATTGGTATGTTGACGGGCGTTTATCTGGCGTTTTTTTCCTGGCTGATTTATCTGGCTTGGCAAGAAAATGACCGAATATCAGCCGTAATCATCGGCGGAACCATGCTGGCGCTGGGCCTTTGGCATTTCTTCCATGTGCGTGGGAAGACCGGAATGGCCGCTGTCCGCGCCAGCATCGGACATTTCGCTTTGTGTTCGGGAACAGTCTTGGTGATATTAAACCTGCGTTTGGATGCGTGGATGGCGTCCCGGCGTGAATGCAGTCTTGCCGAAATCCACCGCCTCCTGCCCGTGTGGGTGGTTCCCCTGCTCACCCTGGCCTTGGTCCTCTGGGCTGGATTCGTCCTGGTCCTGACCAAGCCCACCCCCAGAACCCCTACACCACGCTGAACATCACTTCCGCTTCGCTGACGACTTCGCCCGCCACCTTGCACACACCCTTGGCCTTGGCGATCTTGGCGCGCGCGCGGCCCATTTCGATCTCAATGATGAGCTGGTCGCCGGGACGGACCGGCTTGCGCCACTTCACATTGTTGGCGCTCATGAAATACGCCACCTTCCCCGCGTTCTCGCCCGACCGCAGCATCAACACCCCCGCCACCTGCGCCATCGCTTCCAGTTGCAAGCACGCCGGGCATGATCGGATGCCCCGGAAAATGTCCCTGGAAAAACGGCTCGTTTATCGTGACGTTTTTCAACCCGATGATCTTCTCTTCGCCCTCGATCTTCAAAATGCGGTCCACCAGCAAAAACGGATACCGATGCGGCAGCACATTCAGCAACCGCATGATGTCCATCGCGGGCTCGGTCGACGTGTCCGCCGGAATCGGCGGCGCAAACGCCACCGGCGCGGGCTGCTCCTTCTCCATGACCGTGGCCAGCGCCTTCGTCAACGCCGCGTTGCAGGAATGTCCCGGCCGAATCGTAATAATATGCGCCGCCAACGGTCGCCCCAGCAACACGATGTCCCCAAGGATATCGAGAATCTTGTGCCGCACGAATTCATCTCGGAACCGCAGCGGCTCGGTCGCCAAAATTGTCTCGTTGCGGATCAGCACCGCGTTCTCAAGGCTGCCGCCCTTGATCAATCCGTGGTCGACGAGATACTGAATCTCTTCATACATCGCGAAGGTTCTGGCCGGCGAAATCTGCGTCTCGAATGTCTCCGGCTCGATCGCCAGGCTCAAGAACTGAGCGTCCAGCCCCGGTTTGCCGTAATGAATCGTGCAACTGATCCGCAACTGGTCGCTCGGCACCACCACCGCCAGCGAGTCGCCCACCTCGACGTGCACCATTTCCTGCGGACGGAAGATCTCCCGCTTGCCTTCCTGCGGCTGGATGCCGGCCTCCTTGACCAGATTCACATACGGGCGCGCGCTGCCGTCGCCGACGGGCGGCTCGGTCGCGTCGAGTTCAATGATAAGGTTGTCAATTCCGTAGCCGTTCAGCGTCGCCAACACGTGCTCGACCGTGTGAATGACCGTGTCGTTGGCGCCGATGGTCGTCCACCGCGTCGTATCGCCGATGTTGCGGATGTTCGGCTCGATTTCAGGTTTCCCGTCGAGATCGACCCGCACAAACTTGATCCCATGGTCCACCGGCGCGGGTTTCCACGTCATGGTGACCTTGGACCCCGTGTGAATGCCAATGCCCGAGAACGACACCGGCCGCTTGATCGTCTGCTGTTGTTTCAGCATGTGCGGTTTGTAGCACGCCCCCGATTCAGTAAGCAAGCCTGCGTCCGCAAGGCCGTTGGCGCGCCCGCCTTTGACATTGCACGTGTGCGCCGTTTGTGGGACGAATCCGGTTGGCATTCGACGTCGCCAAATGAAACTACGCCCGCTAATTGCCGCCGATCCCGTCACAATCACCGGCTCGTCGCGCCCGATCATCGACCGGGCCACGAAAGATTCGTCACGATGATCGTCGGAATGTACATGACGCGTAACGTCGAAGTCATCTCTCCGGCCGCCTCTCTTGTCGAAGGAATCCAGAAGATGTCGAGGCGCCGAATCCGTCGCCTTGTCGTCACGCAGGATACATCCATTCTCGGAATCGTCACATATCGTGACCTCGTGGAAGCGTTTCCGCCGCACGTCAATCCGTTCTCGGTCATTGGCGTCGAGCAAGCGACCGTGACCGGCACGATCGACACCATCATGAAACGGGCTGTCATCACCATCGACGCGCGGGACCCGGTCGAGTACGCCGCCGACTTGATGACGCGTCACCACGTTGGCTGCCTGCCCGTCACGCAACGGGAAATGCTCGTCGGGATCATTACCGAATCGGATATTTTTCGGGCGTTCAGTAAAATGCTCGCGGACTTTGAGGGCGCCGTCCGCATCACGTTTGATTTAACCGAGCGCGAGCAAGTCCTGACGTTTCTCGAGAAGACCGTGCACGCCCTCGATCTCGAGCTGTTGAGCTTTCTGACGTTTCACGAGAACAATCGCCGCATGGCGGTCGCCCGCGTGCAGGGCGCGAAAATCGACAGGCTCATCGACAAACTGTGGGAGTCGGGCCATTCGGTCGTGAACGTTCTCCGGCCCGAGGCGCGAAGCAAATCCAAGACATAGACGTATGCCGCGAATCGGCGTTTGGCATTGCAGGCGCGCGTCGTTTGTGACACAAAACCCGCATGAAACGATTGTTCCTTTCTCTTTCCCTCGGCACCGTGGCAATGGCCTGTTCCGTCGCGCAGGCGGCGGATTCGACCACCATCAAGATCGTCTCCAGCCTGCCGCGCACGGGCAGCGCGACCGCCCAGGCGCAAACGATGGTCAACGGCATCCGCATGGCCATCGAAGAAGCCGGGGGCAAAGTCGGCGATTTCACCATTGCCTATGAAGACTGGGACGACGCTTCGCCCGAGCGCGGCCAGTGGGACCCCGCCGTCGAAGCCGCCAACGCGCAGAAGGCCGTCCAGGACCCCGACATCATGGCCTACATCGGCACCTACAACTCCGGTGCCGCAAAAATCGCGATGCCGATTCTGAACAAAGCCTCCCTCGTGATGGTCAGCCCCGCCAATACCTATCCCGGCCTCACCAAACCCGGCACCGGCGAAGCCAACGAGCCGCAAGTGTACCGCCCGTCCGGTAAAATTAATTATTTCCGCGTCGTTCCCGCCGACGACATTCAGGGCGAAGTTGCGGCAGCGTGGGCGAAGGAACTCGGCGTGAAAAAGGTCTTTGTCCTCCACGATCGCGAGTTGTACGGCAAAGGCGTGGCGGATGTGTTCAAGCGTGCTTGCGCCAGGCTCGGTATCCAGGTCGTTGGTTATGAGGGAATCGATCCCAAGGCGGCAAATTATCGTTCGCTCGTGACGAAGATCAAGAGCACCGATGCCGACATGGTTTATTTCGGCGGCACGACCCAGACGAATGCGGGTCAAATCGCCAAAGACCTCGTCGCCGGCGGCGCAAAAGTAAAACTCATGGTGCCCGACGGTTGCCGCGAACAGGCGCTCATCGAGTCGGCGGGCAAGGATAACCTCGACGACCGTACCTACGTGACATTTGGCGGGCTCCCACCCAGCCAGCTTCAAGGTCGCGGCAAGGAGTTCTACGAGAACTACAAGAAGAAGTACAACGCCGAGCCGGAAGCCTACGCGGTCTACGGCTACGAGGCGGCGCGCGTCGTACTCGAAGGCATCAAGCGCGCTGGCCTGCCCAGCTCCGAGCGGGGGAAGAAAGACCGCGCCGCGATCACCGACGCCATCGCCAATCTGCGCGATTTCGACGGCGTCCTCGGCAAATGGTCCTTCGACCAGAACGGCGACACCTCCCTCAAAGTCATGGCCGTCGAAGAAATCAAGAACGGTAAATTTACACCGGTGAAGATTGTGGGACAGTGATTCGAAGACAGGTGCACTCATGTATTCGGTCGATGACAAAGACTCGGTGCTCAAACTGAAGGGCGTGCCTCAGTCATCCGTAGGCGCACCGTGTCCTTTCGTGATGAGCGACGAGCGAACGCTGCTCCTAGCCTACATTGTCGAGCACGTTGACACCAACTGGGACGGCACGTACGTCCGCATGGTTGGTCCCAACACCCCAGGCGAACAAATTGCACTAGTCCGATTTGTTCGCCACGACGCATTCATGTTCGGCCCACCAAACGACGAAGCATTCCATGGTCATCCTCTCGCCTCTCGTGGCCTGAAGCCGTATTCAGCGGTTGAGGTTTTGCACTCATCATGGATTCGAAGGTTGGAGCGCATGAATGCGGTCCACCCACGACACATGCCGGAACTTTTTAAGGACTACCGGCATTTCATCTTCGCATTCCACGATTCCACGTTTGAGTGCATTGCAAAGGAGTTCTCGGTCAGCGTTTACAAGAGCACAATGAAGGCGCTGCTACCGGAGATGGAAAGACTACTTCAGTGGTCGGCCTGACACCGCACGCCTCACACCATGATCGATTACAAAAAGATTTTTGACATCATTACGAATGATCCGCGTTATCAGCGCAACCTAGATTGGGGCGGGACTCGTCCGGGGCATCCAGAGGGCACAGTCCGGGCACATATCGCCGAGGTTGACCGAAATCTGGAGGCACTGCGCCACAAGCTTTCCGAGACTGATTACTGGAAGCTGAGAGTCCTTGTTCACACTCACGACACATTCAAAAGCGAGGCGCAACCGAGCGTTCCCATCACCTCGCCCAACAGTCACGCCTCGCTGGCGCGCGCCTTCCTCGCTACTTTTAGCGATGACACCGACATGCTAGCGATGGTTCAGTATCACGACGAGCCGTTCGCGCTGTGGCGACAATTCGAGTCGAAGGGTAAATGTAATCACGAGCGGCTGACGGCGCTCATGGCGGCCATTTGTGACTGGAACCTTTTTCTTGCCTTTAACATCGTTGACGGATGCACAGAGGGTAAGAACCGTGAGCCCCTGCGATGGCTTTTCCAACAGGTTCAAGGCAGAGTACAATCACAGTTTACTGATTCGGACATCTTGTGAAATCACCTTGCGCAGGTCTCCTGACCGCGCACATTGATTGACCGCACGCCCCGTCGTCGCTACATTCTCGCCAACTCAGTTTCGTAAGGAATGTTATGACAGACCAGAAACCCACGATCAATGTGTTGGAAGAAGGCAGCGAACTGCGGCTCGACTTCGGCAAGCTCGCGAAAGTGGCCGCGCGGTGTCCCACCGTGATTCCCGTCGCCGTGCAAAATGCCGACACCGAAGAGGTCATCCTCGTGGCCTACACGAACGAGGAAGCGCTCAAGCTCAGCGTCGAGACCCGCATCGCCACGTTCTGGAGCACATCCCGAAATGAGTTGTGGATCAAGGGTAAAACTTCCGGGCACTATTTCGAACTGGTCGAGATTCGCGTGAACTGCGAGCAGAATTCCCTGGTCTATTTGGTTCGTCCCAAGGGCGAAGCCATTTGCCACACCCGCAATTCCGCTGGCAAACCCCGCAACTGCTACTATCGCCGTCTCGATCTCCAGACCGGAAAGTTGCACAACACCGACCCGTAGGACGGCGTATTTGCGATTGCGACGCTCCTGCAGCGCCGCTACAGTGGGCCGCATGTCGGGCAGTGAGATCTTTCTGCAACAACTGATTATCGGGCTGTCCAACGGCATGATCATCGCCCTCATCGCCCTGGGCTACACGATGGTCTACGGCATCATCGAACTCATCAACTTCGCCCACGGCGACCTGTTCATGCTCGGTTGCTTTGCCGGCCTGACGCTCACGGGTCTTCTCGGGCTTGACCAGGCAGCGGCCGGGTCCGGGGGCGCGTGGTTCGGCCTGTTGCTTATGCTTCTCGTAGTGCCAGTCTTCTGCGGCGGGTTGAACTGGCTCGTTGATCGCCTCGCCTATCGTCACCTGCGCGAATCCACCAAGCTTGCGCCGCTCGTCTCGGCGATCGGCGTGTCGTTCATCTTCATGAACATTGGCCTGTTGTGGGGCGGTGTGCCGATGAAGGTCTTCGGCTTGGGACGCGCCGCCGCCGCGCCGAAAGCGTTCCCCGAACTGGTCTCCAACGCCAACCTTCTCGGCCAAAGCGCGGTCGAGTTTACGGGCAAGGACGTGATGGTCTTCGTGGTGACGCTCCCGTTGATGGGCTTTCTCACGTGGTTTGTGAAACGCACGCGCGAGGGCAAAGCCATGCGCGCGGTGGCGCAGGACCGGCTGGCGGCCCAGTTGATGGGCATTCCTGTGGACCGGGTCATCGGCCAGACGTTCCTGATCGGCGGCGGATTGGCGGGCGTCGCCAGCGTGGTGTTTTCCGTTTACAACAACACGATCTATTTCCAAATGGGTTACCGCGCGGGCATCGACGCCTTCACGGCGGCCGTGCTGGGCGGCATTGGAAGTTTGCCCGGCGCCGTGCTCGGTGGGGTGGTCATCGGTCTGGCTCGCGCATTTTGTGACCAATATCTCGAAACGCGCTGGACGAACGTGCTCGTGTTCGCCGTGTTGATTCTCGTGCTTGTATTTCGTCCGTCCGGGTTGCTTGGTTCCCGCGCGAAGGAGAAAGTGTAATGACCGCGCGCCGCACAATCCCGTTTCACTGGTCGTTCCTCATCGTTGCGGCGCTGATTCCGTTGATCGAACTGATACTTCCCGGCAACCATCATATCGGGGATCTCCTACGCCCGATTTTCATCATGGCGATGCTCGGTTTGGGCCTGAACATACTCACCGGGTTTACCGGGCTCTTGAATCTCGGCGTCGCGGCGTTCATGGCCGTTGGCGCATACAGTTACGCCATCCTGACATGCGACATCTATCCATTTCGCCTCGGCTTCTGGTCGGCAACAATCATCACCGTGCTCGTTGGGTTGACGGTCGGCCTCTTCCTCGGCCTGCCGACAATTCGCCTTCGCGGCGATTACCTGGCCATCGTGACACTCGGGTTCGGCGAGATCGTCGAAGACGTGCTCAAGAACCTCGATTCAATTACGAAAGGCACTCAGGGCATCAATCCCCTGCCCTCGCCGTCGCTCTTCGGCTACCAGTTCCGGCCCGAAACATATCAACCATGGTATTACCTCTTCCTCGGCTTTCTGGCGCTCCTCGTTTTGGTAAACCGTAATCTGCATCGCTCCCGCGTCGGCCGCGCGTGGATCTCCATCCGCGAAGACGAACTTGCCTCCTCCTGTATGGGCATCAACCCGGTGAAGATGAAGCTTCTCGCGTTTGCCCTGGGTGCCGCGCAATGCAGTCTCGCGGGTGCGCTCTGGGCGAGCTATCTCGGGTCCAGCGGCGAGCCCGGCAATTACGATTTCCAGGTTTCCATCATCGCGTTGTGCATGGTCATCGTCGGCGGCATGGGCAACATCGGCGGCGTATTGCTCGGCGCGCTGGTCATCACGGGTTTTAACTCCATCGTTCTCGAAACGCTCACGAGTTTCCTCAAGGCGCATCAGATCATCAACAGCTCGAACGTGTTCACCGCTCCCGGCAATTGGAAATACATGCTCTATGGACTCGCGCTCGTCCTCATGATGCGATTTCGTCCAGAAGGGCTGCTCCCATCGAAGCAGTTGAAGGCCGAACTTCACCCGCAAGAACCACACCTTCCCCCGCCATCATGAGTATCCTCGAGATTTCCGATCTGACGGTGCGGTTCGGCGGACTTACTGCGGTGAACGCCGTATCCCTCGACATCCCGGCCGAGGAAATCGTCTCGGTCATCGGACCCAATGGCGCCGGCAAAACCACGCTCTTCAACGCCGTTACCGGCGTGCACGAACCGACGGCCGGTCGCATCCGTTTCGACGGTCGGGAAACGCGCCTGCCGTTCCGGGGGACAACGGCCCTAACGCTGGCGTTTGTCGGTTTTATCGCCGCGCTCAGCCTCGTCCTGATCGCCAACATCGAGCCACTTTGGGACGCGGTCATCACGACGAATTACACCTATCAGCAAGAGTTCCCGTGGCAGAAAACGCCCGGTGCGGCGGCGAGTTATTTTGCCGAGGAACCTGGACGACGCTTCTTGGTTCCCTTTCTCATCGGCGGGTCTATCGGGCTTGCGGGCGCGTACGCGATTTGGTCCCGCAGCCGCTACGCACCCGAGGTGGCCGCGCGGGCTGGTATCGCCCGCACCTTCCAGAACATCCGCCTCTTCAATCAGATGACCGTCATCGACAACGTGCTGTTGGGAATGGATAGCCGGTTGCACACGCGATTCTGGCACGCGGCGTTGCGGCTGCCCCTCTATTGGCGGGAGCGACAGGAAGCCGAACAGCGGGCCATGGAAATCCTGCGGTTCGTCCGCCTCGATCAGGAAGCCCATCAGCTCGCCGAGAACCTCTCCTATGGCCATCAACGCCGTCTCGAAATCGCCCGCGCCCTGGCCATCCAGCCCCGTCTCCTGCTCCTTGACGAACCCGCCGCCGGGATGAATCCCGCGGAAGCGCAGGAATTGATGAAGCTAATCCACGAAATTCGCCAGCGGGGTGTCACGGTGCTGCTTATCGAACACCACATGCTCGTCGTGATGGGAATCTCCGACCACATCGCCGTCCTCGATCACGGCGAGAAAATCGCGGAGGGCACTCCCGCCGAAGTGCAAAGTAACGCGCGCGTCATCGAAGCCTACCTTGGGAAGGACCACGACGATGTTACTGCAACTTGAGGGTGTGCACGCCGGCTATGGTGCGATCGAGGTGCTGAAGGGCGTCAGCATCAGTGTTGAGAAAGGCGAGATTGTCGCCGTGCTCGGGGCCAATGGTGCGGGCAAGTCCACGACGTTGATGACCATTAGCGGGATCAACCGCTGTCGTCGGGGGCGAATCCTGTTCGATGGAGAAGCCATCCAGAACCGGCCGCCCCATGACATTGTGCGGCGCGGCATTTCGCAGTCTCCAGAAGGACGCCGCATTTTCCCGCGTCTGAGCGTGCGAGAGAATCTGGAGATGGGAGCGTTTCAACGCGGCCACAACAACGGACTGGGCGACGACGTGGAACGCGTGTTCACCGCATTTCCGATTCTGAAGGAGCGGCAGTCGCAGCTGGGCGGCACGCTGAGCGGTGGCGAGCAACAAATGCTGGCGATCTCGCGCGCCCTGATGGCGCGGCCAAAGTTACTCCTGCTCGATGAACCGTCGCTCGGTCTCGCGCCGATGGTCGTGACGAGGATCTTCGACATCATTCGTGAGATCAACCGTCAGGGCACCACGATCCTGCTCGTGGAACAGAACGCGAACATGGCGCTCCATGTCGCGCATCGGGGGTATGTGCTGGAAACGGGTAGAATTGTCTTGGAAGATACCGCCGCAAATCTCATAAGCAATGAGCAGGTGAAAAGGTCTTACTTGGGAGGTTGATGGTGACATGAGTAAACAAACGGTGGCGATCATCGGTGCATCCGCCGACCGAGCCAAGTTCAGCAACAAGTCCATTCACGCGCATCTGCGCGCGGGGTACGACGTGTATCCCGTCAATCCCAGGGAAGAAACAATCGAAGGTCTGAAATGTTACAAGTCGGTTCTCGACATTCCCGTGGCCCTCGACCGCGTGAGCCTCTATCTTCCGCCGCCGGTCGGCGTCAACGTCCTCGACGACATCGCCAAAAAGGGTTGCCAGGAGCTTTGGATCAATCCCGGCGCCGAAAACTCCGAACTCATTCAGAAAGCCCAGACACTCGGCTTGAACACCATTATCGCGTGCTCGTTCACCGACGCGTTGGCCCACAGTGCGTAACCCGCGAGGATCATGACCATGACAACACGAACCGAACTTTCCATCGTCCTACCCAACCGCCCCGGCACACTCAGCGAAGTCGCCAGCGCCCTCGCGAAAGCGAAGGTGAACCTGCTCGCCGTCGACGCCTCGGGGGGATTCGAATATAACATCGTCCGGATCGTACCAGACAAGGTTGCCAAGGCCCGCGCCGTGTTGCGTCGTCGTGGATTGGACGTCGGCGAGACGAAAGTATTGTGCATTCCCGCGACCGAAGGACCCGGCGCAATCGCTCGCGTCGCGGATGCTCTCGGAACCGCGAAGGTGAACATCGATTACCTGTACGCCACCACCGCTAGCTCGCAATCGGAGTCAATTATCGTCGCCCACGTTTCGGATGCGCGACGGGCGATCAAGGCGTTGCGCTAGTCCGCCGCGTCGAGCAGCCGTCGTGCGCGCGCGAACACGGCATCGAACATCGGTTCCGTCAACTTGCCCGTGTTGGTGTTCTGCCGGCTGGGATGATAGGAAGCGATCAGCGCTGGCAACCCGCCGCCTGGTTCATAGATCGTATTGTGCGCAAACCGGGGCAGCGGTTTTGACAAAGTGACGCCGAGTCGGCGCAAACCCTTCAGATAATTATCAAACGCGATCTTGCCGAGCGCAACCACGACTCGCAGATGTTTCAGTCGCCTCAGTTCTTCATCGAAGTAAACACTGCAATGTTCGATCTCCTGCGGTAGCGGCTTGTTGTCGGGCGGCGCGCAGTGGAGCACGGCGGTGATATAGCAGTCGAGCAGTTTCATCCCGTCATCGCGCCGTTGCCACGTCGGTTGGTTGGCGAAGCCGGCCTTGTGCAGCGCGCGGAATAACCAGCGGCCCGAAGAATCGCCCGTAAAGAACCGCCCTGTGCGGTTCCCCCCGTGCGCCGCCGGGGCCAGGCCGATAATAAGCAGCCGTGCGCTCGAATGGCCAAAACTCGGTAATGGTTTCGCCCAATAATCCCAGTCACGAAACTCCCGCTTCTTGTCGCGGCCAATTCGCTCCCGATAGGTTGTCAGGCGCGGACAAAGCCGGCACCGAACGATTCGCTGATTGAACTTGTCGTGCCAGTCCATTGCGCTCAGGCCTTGTGGGCGATCCATTCGTCGCGGAATTGTTGAATACGCCTTCGAGACTGTGCCAGACGCTCCGGGCGTATGCGGCCCGATTCGGCGGCCTTCGTAAGCGCTCCATGCGCGGCCACAGCCTTTTCCGCGGTGTGGCAGACAAGGATCATGTCCGACCCGGCATCGAACGCGTCGACCACCGCTTCTTCAAACGGACGAATCTGCAAAATCGCCCCCATCTCCATGTCGTCGGTAAGCACGAGTCCGTCGAATCCGAGTTGGTTTCGCAAGAGTTCGGTCACGATCGCCTTGGACAACGACGCCGGTCGCGGTTTCCTTCCGTCAAATGCGGGATAGTGCCCGTGTCCGATCATGATGGCGGTGAGTCGCCGCATCAACTTCATGTATGGCACAACGTCTTCGGCCAGCAGCTGCTCGCGCGTACGTTGGATCGTCGGGAGTTTCTCGTGGGAATCAATCTCGGCGCCGCCCAGCCCCGGAAAATGTTTCGGACACGCCGCGACGCCCTCTCGTTCGAGTCCTTCCAGGAACGCGCCCGCCCAGCGGCTCACGTCATCGGCGGTTCGGCCCCAGCAACGTTCCCGCAGCGCATTGTCGGTCTTCTCGTCAAACAACTCCAGGTCCAGCACGGGGCCGAGATCAAGGTCGATGGCAAACTGATGCAGCCAACGGCCCGTTGTCCGACCGAAATCCTCCGCCTGCTCCACATGGCCTGATTTCTTGATCTCAACAATGGTGGGCGCTTCGCCAATGATGTTGCGCAAGCGGTTGACGCGACCGTGCTCCTGGTCAACTGCAATGAGCGGACGATAGGCAAGCTCCGTGCGCAAGGCACGAGTCAGCGCCCGAAGTTCCGTGGCATTGTCGATGTTGCGCGCAAACAGCACAATACCGCCCGGCCGCACGGTTTCGAGCATTCGGCGCGTATTGTCGTCCAGCTTGGTGCCGGGCAATCCGATGAACAAGTGTTGCCCCAAATGCATTTCTTTCGGCGAGGTCATGGACATCGATCAGTTGCGAGACGACTTGTTCCGTGTCACACTCACTTGTATCATTTGCGTGGACGGATGGTCAAACGTCCCCAGGAGGCAAGATGAAAGAGTTTACGGAATTGACGATTGTGACGCCCAACGCGCCCGGCAAACTCGCTGAGGTGTTGCGGAACCTGGCCAATTCCAAGGTCAACCTGATCGCGATCGACTCGTCCTCCGGTTACGACCTCAACATGGTGCGGCTGGTGACGAACAACTCGCTCAAGGCGCGCAAGGTTTTGGAAAAGTTGGGCTACAACGTGACCGAATCCGCCGTCCTGGGCATCACCGTCTCCGACAAGCCCGGCCAGTTGGCCCACATCGCCGCCGCCCTTTCGAAATCCCGCGTGAACATCGACTATATCTACGCCACCGCCGTGGCGTACGATCAACAGGCCATGGTCATCATACACGTTGCTGAGACTGGCGCCGCCGTAAAGGCCCTGCGCGTCGCCAAAATTGTTTGAGTGAACGTCGAGAGGCGGCTATCCCCGTCCAAATCCGAACTTCACCGTGGGCGCGGGGTGGTCCTGACAAGCTTGGTTGGTGGGAACGTCGGTTGACGCGGCGTTGGGCTTGACGTAGCCCTTCTGGAGCAGCCACGCCTCGACTTCTTCACCGCTGACATCGGCCAGAATCTGGCCGTCGATCTCCAAGGTCGGCTGGAGCGGTTGGCCGCTTCTGGCGACCATTTCCTCATAGTTGGCAGGGGTGTTAATGACGTCGCGATCGTCGAACGGAAGGTCATACTTCCGCAGCACCGCGCGCACGCCGTTGCTCCATCCACAACTCGGTTTCAGCCAGGCAATAATTTTCGGTTGACTCATAAGGTTCTCACGCCTCCACCCCTCTCTATAGCACGAAGAGCCACCAAAAAGCAAGTGGGCGACTTGCACGCCTTGTGTTTGCTGCCTTCCGTCATTTCAGCGAATGGCACCTAAGTTGCTCATTACGTGGAGGATGACCTTGCTGGGCGAGATTCAATTGCTGCTGGAGCGCACCTACGGAACCACGGGCGTAAACTTCGAGGATTTCATCCTCAGTCGTCAGCGCAGCCGTATCCTGTCGGAGATGGCCGGCGCCAGCGCTGCGCAAATCTCAGATTTGGGACGCGTGTTCTTGCGAATCGTGGACGGCAAGCTGCGCCTGGGAATTCACTATGACCCGAGCGTCATCGAGACGTTGGAGGGAAACAATCCCGCTTGCGGATTGAACGACCAAAACATCGTTTCGTTCATGGTGTTCCTGGAAGAACTCGACCACGCGGTTCACGCGGCCCTGAAGTTTCGTGAAGGGATTCGCGACATCCACAGCGAGGCGTTCGTGCGCGACCTCGAACTGCAAGCCAAAGTCGACACGTATCTGGTCCTCCAGAAATACTGCGCGTTTTTCAACAGTCCGCCAAAGCTGACCGAGGCCGATCGCCGCTGGCTGAAAGCGTGCGTGTTCGACCGCGACAATGCCAGCTTTGAAGAACCCCTGCTGGCCGAGCGCTACCACGAAACCAATCGTCTGGCCCGCCGTTATGTTCGTCATCTCGACGTCCTACCACGGACCCGACGCACCACGGAAATCCGCCGCTTCCGAAAACTGACCTATAGCCAAAAGCGCGATCGCATCGCTGTCGCCGCCGCCCGTTAGCGCCTGCCCCATCGGCCGCCGGCCGAGTTTCAGAAAATACTTCTGGAATTCTTTGGCCGCTTCCATTAACACCGTAGCGACCCATGAACATGCTGCTGCGGCTTTTTACGTCCTCATTGGGGAAAAAGTTCCTCATGGCCATTACCGGCGCGGGACTTTTTCTGTTCGTCATCGGTCACCTGTTGGGAAACCTGCAGATTTTTCTGGGACCAGAGGCCATCAATCGCTACGGCCACTTTTTGCAGACGACGCCCGAGATTCTGTGGCCCGCCCGCATTGGCCTGCTGGCATTCGTGATCATTCATATTTGGACATCCATTGCGCTGACGTTGGAAAACCGGGCCGCGCGGGCCGCCCAATACAAGGTGAAGGAAGTCGTGGCCGCCACTCTCGCCTCCCGCACGATGATCTGGAGCGGTCTCATCATTCTCGCGTTTGTCGCGTTCCACCTGGCCCATTACACCTTGCTGATCGTCCACCCGGAATTTCGTGACCTGCACGACGCCAACGGCTGGCACGACATTTATCGGATGATGATCCTGGGCTTCTCGAACTATTGGGTGTCCGCCTTCTACGTTCTCAGCATCGGACTCCTGTGCCTGCATCTGAGTCATGGCGCCAGCGCGATGTTCCAATCGCTGGGTCTCAAGAACGAGGCCTACACGTGCGCGATTGACGGTTTGGCGAAGGTCGCGGCGGTGATAATTTTCCTCGGCTACATTTCCATTCCGCTCGCGGTGTTGGCGGGGGTGGTGAAATAACATGAAACTCGATGCCAAAATCCCTCTTGGACCACTCCCCCAAAAATGGGACAAGCACAAGACCGCGATCAAGCTGGTCAATCCGTCCAACAAACGCAAATACGAGATCATCGTCGTCGGCACCGGGCTCGCCGGCGCGTCAGCCGCGGCGTCTCTTGCCGAGCTGGGGTACAACGTCAAGACGTTCTGCATTCAGGATAGTCCGCGGCGGGCCCATAGCGTCGCCGCGCAGGGTGGTATCAACGCTGCGAAGAATTACCAGAATGACGGCGATAGCGTGTATCGGCTGTTTTATGACACGATCAAAGGCGGCGATTTTCGGTCGCGCGAAGCCAACGTTCACCGCCTTGCAGAAGTCAGCGTCAACATCATCGACCAATGCGTCGCCCAAGGCGTGCCGTTTGCGCGTGAGTACAGCGGCTATCTGACAAATCGTTCCTTCGGGGGCGCGCAGGTCTCACGAACGTTCTACGCCCGCGGCCAAACCGGCCAGCAACTGTTGCTGGGCGCCTACCAGGCGCTGATGCGACAGGTCGGGCTTGGGCAGGTCACCTTGTTCCCGCGTACGGAGATGTTGGAACTTGTAGTGGTCAACGGACACGCCAAAGGGATCGTCGTGCGTGACATGGTCACGGGCGCGATTTCGTCGCATTCGGCTGACGCAGTCGTGCTCGCGACCGGCGGTTACGGAAACACCTATTACCTGTCGACGTATGGGCGCGGCTCAAACGCCACGGCCATCTGGCGCGCGCATAAGAAGGGCGCGCTGTTCGCCAACCCGTGTTTCACGCAAATTCATCCGACGTGTATCCCGGTGTCGGGCGATTATCAGTCCAAGCTCACACTGATGAGCGAATCATTGCGTAACGATGGCCGTGTGTGGGTCCCGAAGAAGAAGGGCGATAAGCGCGCTCCCGCCGAGATTCCCGAGGACGAACGCGATTACTATCTTGAGCGCAAGTATCCGAGCTACGGCAACCTGGCGCCCCGCGACATTTCCTCGCGCGCGGCCAAGCAGGTGTGTGATGAGGGCCGGGGCGTCGGCGAAAGCGGTTTGGGAGTTTATTTGGACTTTTCCGATGCGATTAAGCGCCTCGGACGGGCGACTATCGAAGAGCGGTACGGCAATCTCTTCGACATGTACCATGAAATCACGCACGAGAACGCGTACCAAACCCCCATGCGCATCTTTCCCGCAATCCACTACATGATGGGCGGGTTGTGGGTCGATTACAATTTGATGAGCAATCTGCCGGGGTTGTACGTCATCGGCGAAGCGAATTTCTCCGACCACGGCGCGAACCGGCTGGGCGCCAGCGCGCTGATGCAGGGCTTGGCCGACGGTTATTTCGTTCTCCCCTACACCATTGGCGATTATCTGGCCAGCCAGAAGCCCGGTTCCCGACCGAAGCCCGACGCCAGCGAATTCAAGCAAGCCGAACAGGAGACAACCGACCGCATCAAGAAACTGCTTTCCACGCGTGGCAAGAAAACGGTAACGGAATTTCACAAGGAGCTTGGCAGGATTTTGTGGACCCATTGCGGCATGGCGCGGACCGAAAAAAGCCTCAAAGAAGCGCTGGCGCTGATTCCGCCGTTGCGCGAGGAGTTTTGGAAGAACGTCAACGTGCCGGGCGAAGGCGAGGAACTTAACCAGTCTCTCGAACGGGCGGGACGCGTGGCCGATTACCTCGAATTGGCGGAGCTGATCGTGTACGACGCGCTGATGCGTGATGAATCGTGCGGCTGCCATTTCCGCGAGGAACATCAAACGCCAGACGGTGAATGCCAGCGCAACGACGAGCAGTATGCCTATGTCGCCGCGTGGGAATTCACCGGCGTCGGCAAGACGCCCCTCTTGAACAAAGAGCCCCTCGTTTACGAAGAAGTCCACTTGGCGCAGAGGAGTTACAAGTGATGAACGTCAAACTGCGAGTGTGGCGGCAACGCAATCCCGAGACGCCGGGACGATTCGAGACCTACGAGGCCAGGGACATCAATCCGAACATGTCGTTCCTGGAAATGCTCGACGTCGTCAACGAAGACCTGACCCGGCGCGGGCAGGAGCCCATCGCGTTCGATCACGACTGTCGCGAAGGCATCTGCGGCATGTGTTCGTGTGTCATCAACGGCGAACCGCACGGCCCAGAGAACAAGGTCGCCACCTGTCAGACGTACATGCGCAGTTTTCGCGACGGCGAGACGATCACCGTCGAACCGTTCCGCGCCCGGGCGTTTCCCCTGATCAAGGACCTGATCGTCAATCGCAGCGCGTTTGACCGGGTCATTCAGGCGGGCGGGTTCGTTTCCGTTTCGACCGGCTCGGCACCCGACGGCAACGCGATCCTTGTGCCGAAGCAGAGCGCCGACCTGGCCATGGACGCGGCCGCGTGCATCGGTTGCGGCGCATGCGTCGCGGCATGCAAGAATGCCAGCGCCATGCTTTTCGTGGCCGCGAAGGTCTCGCACCTCAATCTCCTACCCCAGGGCCAGCCGGAAAAAGAGAAGCGCGTGCTGGCGATGGTTCAGCAGATGGACGAGGAAGGATTCGGCGCCTGCACCGTGACGGGCTCTTGCGAAGCCGTCTGCCCGAAAGGAATCAGCCTGAACTTCATCGCCAAGATGAATCGCGATTATTTCGGCGCGACGATCAGGTTCGGGAAGTAACTTCTCAGTCATTCGCGTGCGCATGCCCTTGCGCCTTGAGGAAGCGCTGTTTGCGCATGACCAGGAGCATGGCGCAACCACCGAGGAATCCGAAGACCGCCATCGTGGGAAACCACGATACCCAGCCATACTTGTCCAGCAGTCTGCCCATTAGTGGCACGGCAATGCCCGCTCCGAAGTACTGAAAAGAGTCGATTACACCGGATGCGAAGCCGGCCATTTTGCGCCCGCCGATATCCATCGGCGCGGCCGCGCCGACAATCGAGTGAGTGGCATTCACCGCCAGCGAGATCATGATGAGGAAAAAGCAGCTTAAAAACACCCCCCGCATCCCAAACCCCTCAATCAGGATGACGGCAATGATAATGACAACCGTGATCATGAAGTAGAGCACCATCGCGACGGGCGAGCGGTGTCCTTTGAAGATCTTGTCCGAAATCAGACCCGATCCGAGCGAACCACCGACGGCCACCAGCGGCATGAGTTGCATCGTCCATTGGACCGCCCGGCATCTGGAGAGTCAGCCCCAATTTATTCACGAAGTACAACACTGCCAACTGGTCTGAGCCATGTCGCACCGCGCCCGTGCAAGCGTAGGCCAACGCATACAGCCACACCAGCGGGTGGCGTCCGATCGTCAGAAGTGATTCTTTGAGCGGGACGCGCACGTCGGCGTGCGAGTGGTCAACCTCATCGGGGTGGACGTTGACAAAGCCGGCCTGCTCGGGTGTCTCCTTGACGAACAACGCAATCATGACCGCCGGGATCACGGCTATCAACGGTGGCACCCAGAACAGCCAGCGCCAGTGCAACGCTGGCACCGTCCAGATGAACAAAGTGAAGCCCGCCAATAGCATTGGCGCCAACTGATTGATCGAGAATTGTCCCAACTGAATCATGAACCCGAAAATGCCGGCGAACGTACCGCGCTCGGTGCGACTGAACCACGCCGCGTTGATCTTGATCATACCGGGCGCGCCGAACGCCTGAAAATAACCGGCGATCAACCAAATCATCGAAAACGTGGTGAACGTGCCGCTGTAGGAAGCTGCGCCGAAGGCGAAGTTCATCACGATCGTGCCTGCCGCGCCGATGAGCATCGCCCGTCGGCCGCCAATGCGATCAGTCAGCAAACCGTTGACGAGTTGGCCGATTCCGTACGCCCAAAACCAGCAGCTTAATATCTGCGTGATCTCGGTGTAATTGAAATTGTATTCCTTCTGCAGAGAGGGTGCCGCCCACCGGAAATTATAGCGGCACATGTAATATGCCGCATACATGAGCCCGAGGCTGACCCAATTTAGGCCGCGGCGAGGTCGAAATCCGGAGGGATATTTATTGCGGGCGCCAGGCTGGGGCGCAGTGACTGTCTGTTCCATGAATTTTCTTTCGCGAACACCTGAAGCAATTTCGGGGCAAACCGTAATGGCACTCGTGCAGAAAAGTCAAAGAAAATGTTCGACCAATTTCGACCAACTCTCTGCAAAGAAAAAGCGAGAACGACTCTGTTGGCCGCCCTCGCTCTTGGTTAATGGACCTTTTTTAGCGTCGCTGTCGGTTCAGGATCATCAGTTGCAGCAACTGCGCCACGGCAGCAATCAGCGCCGCCACATAGGTCAACGCCGCCGCGTTCAGGACACGATTGACGCCTTGCATTTCATCCCGCGCGATCAGGCCACTCTTTTGCAGAATCACCTTGGCCCGGGAACTGGCGTCAAACTCGACGGGAAGCGTAATGAGCTGAAACACCACCAGCACGGCGTAAATTCCGATCCCGAGCGTGAGAAACATGGGGATGCGGAAGAAGAATCCACCAATGACCACCAGCGGCAGCAGTTGTGACGTGAACATGGTCACGGGCACAATCGCCATGCGCACCTGCAACGGTGCATACGCGTGCTGGTGCTGAATGGCGTGTCCGGTTTCGTGCGCCGCAATGCCCAAGGCGGCAACAGACTCGCCGTCGTACACGTCGGGTGACAGCGCGAGCGTCTTCGTTCGCGGATCGTAATGGTCGCCGAGGAAACCGTTCGTCCGCTCGATTTGCACGTCGTGAATCCCGGCATCCGACATGATTTCCGCCGCGGCTTCCGCACCCGTGCGTCCCGAGCGCGCCCGTACTTGTGAGTATTTTTTCAATGCCCCCCGCACGAGAACCTGGGCCAGGATTGCTGGCACGAAGATCAGGACAAGGAGCAGCACGTATATTTCATTAATTGTCATCTTACTGTCAGACCTCCAACTGGCGCTACAGTAGCGCAGCCAAATCAGATTTCAAGCGCCTTCGGAAACCGCGCCAGATTGCGTGCGCCATTCGGTTGGATGACGGCAACGTCCTCCAAGCGGACGCCGCCCACACCCGCATAATACAAGCCCGGCTCGACGGTAACGACTTGGCCGGCGCGCAGGATTTCGGAGGCGGTGCTGACGCGCGGGCGCTCGTGAATCTCCAAGCCAAGCCCGTGCCCAGTCCCATGGAAGAATCCCTGCATCCGTCCGCGAATCACGCCGGTCCGGTAACCTCTGCTGACGAATAGCTCTTGAATTCCAGCATGCACATCCTGGCCATTCACGCCTTCGCGCAGTTTCTGAAACGCGAATTTCTGTGCATCTCCGACAATGGCGTAGAGCTTCTTGACCGCATCACTGGCGCGGCCGCGCACCACCGTGCGCGTGATGTCGCCCCAGTACCCCGTCCGCATATCCCGGGGGAAAATATCGAGAATGATCGTCGTATGCGCGCGGAGTGGACCGTGACCAATCTCATGTGGATCGCACCCTTGGTTCCCGCCAGCGACGATGGTGCGCGCGGCCACGCCGCCCAAACCAGCGATCGTTGCGTTGATCACACCTTGAACCTGCTCCGACGTTAACTTTCGTCCCAGTCGGTAGAGAAATCCGTCGCGTCCGATACGGCTCGCCCGCAGGACGGTCACCGCCGCCTGCATCCCCTCTTCAGCCAGATGCAAGGCGTCCTGAAGCGCCCTGATTTCCGCTGACGTCTTGATTTCACGTTCCGGAAAGAACGGATCAGGTTTGACGACGATGCGAATACCGCGCAGTTGCTTCGCCAAGCCGATGGGAAAATTCATGGGGACTTCCACCTGACGGACGCGAAACTCACGCAATACCCGGTTCAGCACGTCGCTGAACCCTGGCCGTTTGACCCCGTCACGGCTGAGTTGCTTTTGATAACGGGAAAGTGAGAGCACACGGTCGACATCGGCTTCGCGGCGCGCGCGGTCAATCTCCAGATCGCTCATCGCCGCGAAGGTTCTGCCACGCGTCTCGAACCAGATAAAGGGGTCGGGCACGAACATCCGTGTCGCGTACAGCATGTTCGCGTCGTGTTCGCTATCGGCGATAATCAACCGCGTTGACATGTAAAACCTCCTGCACCGAGTCCCATGGACGGTGCGATTTCCAGCGAAAAGTCGCTCGGGCCATTACGCGACAATTGATAGTACGCCAACCCCGCAATCATCGCCGCGTTATCCGTGCATAACGCAGCCGGTGCCAGAAGCAATTGCAGTCCCCGTTGCGCACATTCCGCTCCCAGCTTCTCGCGCAACCGGCGGTTAATCGAAACCCCGCCCGACGCGCTCACCGTCTTCACGCGTAGATCCACGGCAGCGCGGACCGTCTTCCCCACCAGCACGTCCACCACCGCTTCCTGAAAACTGGCACAGACGTCGTCGATACAAGGGTGCGGGTTCTTCCGCAGGAAATAAAGAACGGAGGTTTTCAGGCCGCTAAAGCTGAAATCGTAGCTGCCGTCATTCAGCATGCTACGTGGAAAATCAATCGCCTTGGGGTTTCCACTCTCCGCGCGCTTCTGAATTTCCGGGCCGCCGGGATACCCGAGGTCCAGGAGTTTGGCGACTTTGTCGAACGCCTCCCCGGCGGCATCGTCGACGGTCTGCCCCAGAATCTCATGTGTCCCAACGGCTGTCGCATGCGCCAGAATGGTGTGTCCGCCGGATACGACCAACGAAACCATCGGCAGTGCGCCCAGCGAGGAGTTGGCAAACAGCGGAGAGTACAAGTGGGCTTCGACGTGATTGATGGCAACGAAAAGTTTGCCGGCGGCGAACGCGATCCCTTTGGCCGCGTTCAGACCAATAAGCAGCGACGAGGCCAGACCGGGCCCATAGGTGGCCGCGACACCGTCGATTTCGTCAATGGACGTGTGGGCGTCGGCCAGCGCCTGCTCGACCACGGAATCGATCAAGTGCAGGTGGTTGCGCGACGCCAGTTCGGGGACCACGCCACCGTACGGGCGATGCAAAGCGACTTGCGAGCTGACCACGGTGGAGAGGATCTCCGTGCCATTGGAGACGATCGCCGCGGCTGTCTCGTCACAGGAGGTCTCGACGCCGATGATTTTCACGGGCTGGTCTATCGACGACGCTCGGGTCGTTGTTCTATTGCGCTGACTGGGTTGCGGCGGTCGTGGCGGTCGATTCGGCCGCGTTCTGTTTGGCGACCTTCATCTGCTTCTCGAAGAGTTTGACTCCCTTGATCACGTCGATGGCGCGATCCAGTTGGGCATCCGCAATGGGCGTGACCTTTTCCGCGGTGTCATCCGGGGGGAGGCTGGCGCGCACGCGTTGCTCCAGGAGCTTGCGCTCGTCCTCTTCGGAAATGGGCACGATAATGTCCGGCGTAACACCGTGCTCGTGGATGACCTTATGGCTGGGCGTGTAATACTTGGCCGTGGTCAGGCGCAGTGCCGACCCGTCGCGCAGTTGGATAATGCTCTGCACGGAACCCTTGCCAAACGTGGTTTCTCCAACCAGCACCGCCCGGTGAAGGTCCTGGAGCGCACCCGCAACAATCTCGCTGCCGCTCGCGCTCCCCGCGTTAACGAGGAGGACCAGAGGATAATGGGCCTGCTTTTTTCCGCCATCGGAGCGGTAGACGCTCTTTTGCGCCAGATCGCGTCCTTCCGTAGACACGATCAACTGGCCTGAGGGTATGAACTCGCTGGCGATCTTGCGGGCGGATTCCAGCAGCCCGCCCGGATTGTTGCGCAGATCGATAATCAAGGCGGTCATGCCTTCGCTATTCAGCTTGGCCAACGCTTTTTCAAACTCGTCCGCGGTAGGTTCGTTGAACTGCGTGATGCGCACGTAGCCGATGCCGTCCTGGAGGATTTTTGCGTCCTTCACGCTGTCCACGTTGATCTCAGCGCGCTCGATGGTGTGGTCCTTGATCTTATCGCCCGGGTCCTTGGCTTTGGCGCGGAAAATGGTAATGGTCACTTTCGTTCCCGGATCGCCCCGCAACTGGCGCACGGCATCCTGCAACCCCATTTTCTCGGTGATTTTCCCATCGATCTTGATAATGCGGTCGCCGGGCAGCAGCCCCGCCTTCGCGCCGGGGGTGTCCTCCATCGGGGCAACGACAGTCAGGAACCCTTCCTTGGACATACTGATGACAATGCCGATGCCGCCAAATTTGCCTTCGGTGTCCTGCTTCATGTCCTCGTACATCTGCGGCTCCATGAACTGGCTGTGTGGATCCAGCGAGTTGAGCATCCCCTTGAGGGCACCGTAGGTAAGGTCGCGGTACGAAACCGAGTTGGTGTCGACGTATTCTTTGCGGATCAACTCCATCACCTGCGTGTAGAGATCCATCTCGGAATACGGATTGTCCTTGTCCGGTTTCGTGGACGAATCGGAATAAATCTTCGCGGCGATCGCGAGATTGATTCCCAACAACACCACAACAAACGCCACGGTAATACGCTTTATGGTCATAACGTTTCTCTCAAAATTCTACGCTCTCCCTCAGTCCCGACGCAATGTCACGAGGAGCCGATGTGGGGGCCAGCGACTCGGTTACCATACGGCTGCTTGGCAGTTGAATCAAGTCCATCCTTGCGAGATTGGACGCAGAAACACCGTGCTTTACTCAACCAATTCCAACGCCGCCCGCCGAAAACCGGCCATCTGGCGGGCCGTCCGTGCCTCCAGATAACAGCGGAACACGGGTTCCGTCCCCGAGGCCCGAAACATCACCCAGCAACCGTCGTTCAGCAAGAACTTATAGCCGTCCGTCGTGACGACCCCGGTGACCTTCTGCCCGCCGAATTCCGCCAGGCCTTTGGCAAATTTCGCCTGCAATTGTTCCTTGCGTTCGGGTGTGACCCGAAGGTTGATGCGGTCGCTCATGATTCCGCCCGCTCGCTTTTGGATTCCCTTCAACACTTCGCCCAGCGATTGGCCTTCGTACGCCACCAGTTCCGCCATCAGCAGGCAGGCGAGAATTCCGTCCTTCTCGGGCACGTGGCCCTTCACGCTCAGTCCCCCGCTCTCTTCGCCCCCCACAATGATCGGCTCGCTTTCCATCAATGCACCGATGTACTTGAACCCAACGGGCGTCTCGCGCACTTCCACGCCGAACTCGTGCGCTACCGCGTCCACGAGATGACTGGTCGCGACCGTGCGCACCACCGCGCCTGTCCACCGTCGGTTCTTGGCGAGATGATACAGCGCAAGCGCGAGCACTTCGTTGGGACTAATAAACGTGCCATCGCTGTCCACAATGGCAAAACGGTCGGCGTCGGGATCGAGACCCAAACCGAGCGCCGCCCTGGATTTTTTCAGCCGCGCCAACAGCTCGCCCATGTTTTCACGGATCGGCTCGGGATGACCCTTGCCAAACAACGGGTTTGGCTCACGGTGCAACGCATCGACCCGCCACCCGCTACGCGTGAGCAATTCGTCGAGATAGCCGCGTCCCGTGCCGAACATCAAATCCACGACCACTTTCTTGGGATGCTTCTTGAGTGCGGCGAAATCCACAATCTTGCGGAGCTGCGCAACGTACTGTGGCATCGGGTTGAACACTTCGATATCCCGCGAACGTCCTGCAGGGCGCGAGACCCCTTGTGCTTCCAACTCACCCGCGATTTTCTCGATCCCCTTGGCTGTTTCGGGCAAACAGGGCGCGCCGTTGGACTCGTTAAACTTCAGCCCGTTCCACTCCGGCGGATTGTGGCTGGCGGTGATATTAATGCCGCCACAAGCCTGGTGGATGCGAATCGAGTGGGAGATGACTGGTGTGGGAGTGTCACGGTCCGTCAACCAGGCTTTGAACCCGTACCGGCAATAATAGCCGCACAGCGCGTCGCAAACTCTCGTGACAAAAACCGCGTGTCATGGCCCACGATAAGCAGTTTCTTGGCGCGGGGCGGCGGATTCTCGCTGAGGTACCGCCCGATGGCATGCGCCGCAATCTCGACATTGGCGAATGTAAAAGTGTCGCTCATGATGCCGCCCCAGCCCGATGTGCCAAATTTGATAACCGACATGCGGCGCATTATACCGATCACTCGCACCGTCATAGGAATGCGCCGCGTTTCGTGATTGAATCCCAAAATCCTGATGTCGTAGATTCCGTCCTGCCATTTAGCAAGAGCATCAGCACGGCATGACACAAGATCCTGTAAGCTCATCGACCGATCCCATCGATCTGCTGTCCACGAAGGAAGGCTATGATCGGTCGGCGGAGATCTATGACGGAGATGACAATCCGCTCGTGGCCCTGGAAGAGCCGTGGATGGACAAGCTGCTCGGAGACGTGAGTGGTTTGAAGGTCGCGGACATCGGGTGCGGCACGGGACGGCATGCGCTACGACTGGCGGCAGCAGGAGCCATTGTTCAGGCGGTAGACTTTTCGGAAGGAATGCTGGCGCAAGCGCGGGCGAAGGCTGGAACGTTGGCGATAGTTTTTCACACACACGATTTGGCAACGCCACTGCCGTTCGCCGACGGATCGTTTGACCGTGTGGTCTGCGGCTTGGTGATTGACCACATCGCCGGTCTCGGCAGCCTGTTTGGTGAAATGCGCCGTGTTTGTCGGCCCTCCGGCTTCGTCGTGGTCTCGGTGATGCACCCGGCGATGATGCTACGGGGGGTTCAGGCCCGGTTTCGTGACCCGGCCAGTGGCCGCGAAATCCGCCCGGCGAGTTGTACCCACCAGTTGAGCGACTACATCATGGCAGCCGCGCAGGCGGGGTTTGCTTTCGACCATTTGAGTGAACAATCAGTCGACGAAGCGCTGGCCTGTCGCTTGGAGCGCGCACGGAAATACCTCGGCTGGCCGATGCTGTTTCTGATGCGACTGAAACCGGAAACGAAAGGTGTACCAATCGCGTCGCCTCTCGGTTGAGGCAACCGCGTTCAGGGTGCGAGCTTGCCCGCGGCGAGCAGTCCGAACAAGGCAGCTCCCAGGGCAAACCGATAGATAATGAAGATCCAGGTTGTGTGGCGTTTCAGATAGTTCATCAAAAACGCAACCGCCGCGTAGCCGACGATGATCGCGACGATTGTCGCGACGATGAGGTTCAGTCCATCCCCCTGTTTCGCGAGCAGTTCGTGACGGTGGTGGTGAAACTCCAGGATGCCCGCGCCCAAAAACGACGGCAACGACAACAGGAACGAAAATCGCGCGGCGGTCTCGCGAGTCAGCCCGACAAACAATCCGCCGGTGATGGTGGAGCCCGACCGCGAAGCGCCGGGAATCAGGGCCAGGCATTGCACCAAACCCACGACAATCGAATCCGGCCACGTGACACGGCTCATGTCCTTTAGCGTCATCCCCGCCCGAGTCCGGGCCCGTTCGACGTACTCGGCCAGCACCAGCGCCACCGCCAGCCCGACTTCCGCCGCGGCAATAACGTAAAGCGAGCGCAAGCTTGTCTCGATGTGCTTCTTGAAGGCCAGCCCCAGCACAACGATGGGCACCGTTCCGACAATAATCATCCAACCGAGACGCGCGTCATGAGTTTCGAACGGACGACCCGTCCGCAACCCTTTGAGCATGGCGGTCGCAATTTGGGAAAGGTCATGCCAGAAATACAGTAGCAGGGTGACGACGATGGCCAGTTGGATGACTGCGGTGAATGCCGCACCGGGGTCGGTCCAGCCCATCACCGCCGCCACGATGCGAAGGTGGGCAGCGCTGCTGATGGGCAGGAACTCCGTAATGCCCTGGACGATGCCGTAAACGATGGCCTGCCAGAGAGTCATTCGCGGTAATCGTTGATCTGCATGAAAGCCACTCGTGCTAGTGCGAAATTAGCTCAGCCGCGCGAGTGTTTTCTGCAACAATTCCACCGGAGAGGCATTTTCCGACTTCGCCTTCGCGTCGGCAA